>JANMHS010000047.1:0-8914 GCA_031375385.1 Synechococcales cyanobacterium OTE_70_metabat_200
TTTAAGCAGAAGCAGACCCCATCTACTTCTTATTAAATTGCTAACTTCCAAATTAGAGTGCTCTCAACCGCTCATCCATCAGCCATCAACTGTTCAACCATAGTGTCAACGTACTATGAAAACTCCGCACTATCCAGTAAATAATCAACAAACCATTTATTGTGGTGAATTCCAAACCGATCAAAAGGCCAGTGTTTCGCGACCGATTCAGCCGCCGCAGGTTCCTCCGCCAGGTACAAGAGCTACGGGGATGTTTGTAACTGTGGAGCAGAAAGGTGCTGCCGTTGCTCCTAGTGGTAAAAGAGTGATTTATGGGACGATCTAGGATGGTCGAGCCAGTTAGCGATCCAGGAGAAATGAAACAGTCTCAAGAACCCAGCAGATGCGGAATTAAGATCGTTCCTGTTGGGTCCTTGAAGATTTGATCAGGATCAAAACTTGCCGAGAAAATCGCCTTTGCCTACTTCTACACCAGAGTGGCGTAGGATGTTATAAGCCGTGGCAATGTGGAAATAGACATTGGGTAGCACAAAGGATTGGAGGTAGGGTAAGCCTGCGAAAGTCATGGTCTGTTTACCTACGGGCAGCGTAATGGTCTTTTCTTCCGAACCATCGATCTGCTCGGCGGTAAAAGTTTCCAGGTAGGCAATGGTTTTTTGGAGCCGATCGATCAACTCCCCAAAGGTCACCTCCTTGTCCTCCATGGGTGGAGCCTCGGTACCAGCTAGCCTAGCCACCCCACGCCGGGCAATGTCTGCGGCAACTTGTACTTGGCGAGCTAGGGGAAACATATCTGGAAACAGGCGACTATTGAGCAATACGGACTGCTCGACCTTCTTAGCTTCTGCATAGGCCGCACCTTTTTCTAGAATCCCCACCAAGTTCTGCAGCGCATGGGTCAGCAATGGAACTGAGGCTTGGTGCATGGAAATAGTCATGAGAGTGACTCCTAAAGTTCTGTCCACTTTATTGTCCACTAATTTCGCGGAATTCCCCAACGCGAAGTTATATAAAGGGAAAGTATATTTCTACGTGGAACTCCAAATTCAAAGGTGTTGCTGTGCCCAGAGAGCTGCTTGGGTTCGATCGCGCATCCCCAGCTTGGCCAGTAGCGTAGTTACATAATTTTTCACGGTACCCTCACTGAGATGCAGAGTCATAGCAATTTCTCGATTGCTGTGGCCCAGCTTGACCTGCCGCAAAATTTCCAGCTCTCGGCTATTCAGACTTTCCAGCAGACCGCTAGTTGCGGTGGATATCACCGGATTCGATGGAATTCCGTGGAGTCGATCGAATACCTTAGAAGCGATCGTTGGGCCGAGCTGACTATGGCCCAAGTGCAAAGTCCGAATTGCATTGGCGACCTGAGCAGCAGGCGTATTTTTGAGAATATAGCCTAAAGCTCCTGCTTGCAGCGATCGCCAAATATACTCATCCTCATCAAAAGTCGTCAGCACCATAATCTTGATCCAAGGATAGGTCTGATGAATGACTCTAGTTGCCTCCACCCCATCGCAGACCGGCATCCGCACATCCATCAGAATCACATCGGGCTGGATGGTGGCTACTAGTTCGATCGCTTCTTGGCCGTGATTGGCTTCCCCCACTATCTCCAGATCCCCCGTCAATGATATTAACCCAGCGAGACCCTGCCGAAATAGGGGTTGGTCGTCCACCAAAAATACTCGAATCATGGCTGCAGAGGAGAGCTGATTGGCACGAAAATTCGCAGTTGTGTTCCAGCTTGAAGCTGGCTGTGAATATCGATCTGTCCGCCTAAGCTAAGCACTCGATCGCGCATATTTTGCAAGCCAAAACCGGCATGAGATAATTGTCGATCGAAGCCTTTGCCATTATCTTGAATAGCCAAACAAACTCCATCGATGGTAGCAAAACCTTTGATATTTACATGGGAAGCATCGGCATGTTTTTGGATATTGGTCAGAGCTTCTTGGACTACACAGTAGAGCTGGTAAGAAATTTGCAAGGGTAGCGGTGGAAACTCAAAATAATGATGGATGCGCAATTTTTGACTGTGATTGAATTGTTCGATGAGTGTGAGGGAGGCTTGATGGAGATCGAAATCCGATCGATGCATGGCATGTAGGGCATAGCGTACATCTTGGAGGCATTTGCTAGAGAGCTGTTTGGCAATATCGATCGACTTTGCCGCCCTCTGGGGATCTTGGTCGTAAAGACTTTGGGCCAACTCCAGCTGCACATCCAAGGTGGTCAGTGAGTGGCCCAGTGCATCGTGAATATCCCGCGCAATCCGACTGCGCTCCAAGTCCGCTGCCAGAGTCTCTACCTGTTGAGTAAGTTGCTCGGCCCTGCGCCGACTGCGCTGCTCTTCCATCCATACAAACCCTGGCAGAATTACGAATAGGCAGTTGGAAAAATGGGCAATAGACACACCGAGGAGCACAGTCCCTACATTCAAAAACGGTTCGACACCATGCTGGCGGAGCATTGCAAAACCAGCCGGAATTCTGAGCATAGTACCAATCAGTATGAACACGCCAGAGACAATTGCCATGCCTATTACATCGCGCCGAGGCAAAAGTAAACAAGCTTTCAGCAAGGTGAAAGCGGTCAGCACTGGAAAACCACCATACACCACATCACCAACGATCGTTACGACTATAGTCAGTAAAATATAGACGCGCCGATATCCTGAGGATTTCTGGATGGGTGGATGGAGACTCAGCAAGAAAATGATTGAGGTTGTCAGACCAATGCTGACAACCGAAATAGGTGAATTATAAAAACTCGGATGAATGGCCTCGAAGATGATGACAGTGGCGATCAAGAACCACTCTAATAATTTCAAGGTTCGCCAATAATCGATCGGTTTAGGCAATGGGCCTAGAGCGATTGCTGTCTGTGCAGGTGATGACATGGCTTGCCCTATTTATTTAAGACCAAAACTAGCAATGCGACCTTGGGCATCGAGCTGAAACACCAAGGTCATTTCACCTCTGGCAAAGGTAACTATGCATTCGTTACCCTCATTCCGTACCGATTTATATGCTCCATATTTTTTGAAGGCTTGCTGCCGACCGGCTAAAGCCTGTTTGCGAAACTTAGCAAACTTTTCCGAATTCATGGGAGCAAACCAACCTTCTCGCAGCGTACCTCTTTTAAAGAATTGCTCGACGGCTCCTTTTAGATCTACCGCTTGGGAGGATATTGCTAGAGCCGATGCGGGCTGTACAAAACATGGATGTAGGCTACCAACGGTCAGCAGAGATATTGTCAAATATAGCAAGGGTGCAGATAGTTTCATGATTTTTAGAGAAATGAAGGTATTGTAATTCTAGATCCTATTCAGAATCTGTCTCCGAAACCAAACTGGATGCGTTCTTCACCCAAATTGTTCCGACCATAGTCCAAGCGTAGAGAACCTAAGATCCCTGTATTGATCCGGACTCCCGCTCCATAGCCAAAGCCACTCCCCGGCTTCAGCCGCGTTCCTGCTGGGTCGCCCGGCACCGATCGCCCAGTACCCAAATCGCTACCATAGTCGGCGAACAGCGATCCTCCGAGGACCGAGAAGAGTGGAAACCGATATTCTGCGGTGGCTTGCAGGTAACTGCGGCCCGTCCCCACAGCGCCTTCTTCGTAGCCACGCACCGATCGCGCACCACCCAGACTGAAAGCTTCATAGGGGGGCAAGTCCCCTAAAACAGTACCACCTTGGACATTGAAAACCAGTGCTTGAGCACCTTTGTCGAAATTGACTAGCTGTACCGGAACGTAGGTGGTATAGCTACCGCGCAATCTGGTCAGCCCAATGTTGGCATTGCCCAATGGAATCGATTGATCGACACCCAAGCGGAGCACGTCGCCGTTGCTGGGATCGAAGAAATTATTGCGCGAGTCTTTACTCAACCCTAGCTGTACCATCAGCAGATCATCCTGGCCGCTGCCACTAAAGCTCAAGGTCTTGCCTGCTGCATCCGTAGGAGTGGTTTGACCAGCGGAATTTTGGATGGATACTTTTTGGTACTCCACACCTAGAGAACTCCGCCAGCCGCGATCTTCGTAAGGGTTGCCGCTCAATGGCCTGGAGAAAGTAATGCCGCCGCCAGTGCGCAGAATAGTTGGTACTTCTTGATTGCTAGCAAGAAATACTGGCTGCCTGCCGCCATCAAAAATATTGGTGG
Source organism: Synechococcales cyanobacterium OTE_70_metabat_200 (assembly GCA_031375385.1). Classification (GTDB taxonomy): domain Bacteria; phylum Cyanobacteriota; class Cyanobacteriia; order Cyanobacteriales; family Chamaesiphonaceae; genus JAAFHZ01. Next base: position 4,167 of record JANMHS010000047.1, read on the forward strand.
TCGATCGATTCTGAAATAAGCTGACATCGTAGCCAGTCCGATGCGGATCGCCACCAATCCAAGGATCCGTAAACTTTAGATCGAAGGTAGTACCTCTGTTGCCAATGCTCACCTGTCCGCCTAAGGTCTGATTATTACCACCCAGATTGAGCTGTTGGTAGCTCCCGAAGCCGCCCAAGCCACTGGAGCTATATGTGCCGCCACCGTTAACGCTGGAGGTCTTGCCAGTCTCTTGCACATCGAAAAATACGATAACTTTGCTAGGGTCAACTCGACCGGGTAGAAAATTCAGCTTGAGGTCTTGAAAATGACCGAGCCCGTAGACCCTCCGAGCATCTCGTTCGATCGTCCGCCGATTAAAAATACCCCCAGCTTTGGTTTCCATCTCACGGGTAATAATGAAAGGTCGCGTCAGTCCCCGCAGCGGCTGGTTTTGATCATCCACATAGCGATCTTGACCGGTGGTGAGATCTTTGGTGAAGAAGCGCACTTGCACATCCTCGATCGCGCCCTCGGCCACCACTAGCCGCAAACGGCCATCATCGAAGCTTTTAACGTTGACTAGGGCTAGTTCGTAGCCTCGTTCTTTGTAGAGCTGATTGAGTTGATCGACAATTCCTTGGATGGATTCATCATTGATGCTCTCATTGTAGCGATCCGCAAACAGTCGATCGAGATCCTGCTGACTGATAATGCTACTGCTGCCGGTTGGCAAGATCTCGATACTAACTTGGCGTAAAATTCCTAATGTTGTTCCTGACTTTGCTGCTCCAGTGGTAGGCCGATTGGAACTAAGCTGAGGAGTTTGCGCTTTAGCGACTAGGCTGCTATCGTTGGCTAGCAAAGCAAACCAGCAGACTAAAGCCAGCAAAGAAATAGCACGGCCCAATGAGAACTTGTTCATGGAAAAGAAATGCCCTGATGAGGATTCAGCTCTCATTTTAACCCGTAGCAAATTAGGATCAATAGTCACGTTAGTAATAAGCTTCCATGACTAAAGTAACAAAGAAGCACAGATTCCATAGACTACAGATAGAAACATTGGAGATTTTTTACTCGATGCTCAGTTTTCTCAAGAATACAATCTAAAATGCCCTAGATACAAGGATTGCAGCCAAGACATCGAATGAAATCCATAATCCACCATCGCAACAACAAACCACCAAACCAATGGTAGGGGCACGATGCATCGTGCCCCTACCATTGGTTTCATTAAATTCATTGGCCTCAAAAAAATCCGTAGACATTCAAGTCTCCTATGAAAACGCTAGATAACAGCCTTTGATGGGTTACAAAGACAGCTAAGATATCAAACGGGTTCTATGGGGTTCTGGTTTTCCCCAGTAACTATCGAATCTCCATGATCTTGAGCTGGAATGCCAGACCAGACTTGAGCTTCAATGAATAGATCGAACTTCCGCATTGTATCACTGCGCCATTCATCGATCGGTACTCCAAACCGGTCGATAATTTCTTGGATTTCGCTCAATGTAAAAACCTGTCCGTGATATTCGGGACGATAAAAAACTTGCTGGGCTTGACTTTTCAGCCAATAGCTAATCATGCTATCAGGATAGGTAAAGCTCACCTGAGATGGGTCGAAAGCTGTTATTGGATAGTGGATAGAGAGACATTGATTTTGGTATCCCTCCTCGATCCACAAGGATCGACCCACCACGAAATAATGGGGGTATGCATTAACAGGTCTACCACCCTTGTTGATAAATTCTTGCCTGATCCAGCCTTCCACCCGCTGGCGATTTTCTAGGTATTCTTGAGGATTTTGGAATCGATGATAAACTGCGCCCGATCGATTTCTCAGCTCCAGCATCACCTTTATGGCATCCGCTCTGGTCAATGCCGATAAATTCCGCAAAGGTGGTTCGTCTCGATGGTGATAGTGGGTGAGCAGCAAGGTCAAGCCCTCAAAAGATTGTGTAGTCTTTGGAATTGGTAAGCTGTGCCCATCTGGATGAGAGTAATTGGGCATAGGAGCCGATTGAATATCCATCATTCACCTCGATCAACAGGGTTTCTCCCCGATCGGTCACACCAAAGTCCGCTGCATAGCCAGCCGGAGCAGAGTTGTAGGAGGCGATCGTCCGCTCGATAACGCTGGGGTCAAAATGCGATCGCCAATCACCATGGTACCAATGCACGCCGAGGATTTCGCCATAGCGCACAAAACAGCGCCATTCTGCCAAGAACTTCACTGGCTCCGCACACCAAACTTCCGTGTCTTCAAATTCATCGCCGCAACTAATTAAGTCCTTGGTGCTGCTTACCAAGCGCCCTTTGAATTTCTTAGCCAAGTGCGCAGGCTTCACAAAAACCGGCCATAGCTCTGGATGACTGGCAATATAATTGATCCGCGATTTCCAAACCTTCCGGCCCAGGAAACCCATCAATTCCTCGGGATAATTGATTTCATTGGTTGCCGAGAAACCCAGTTGGAACAACGCGGCATTTACATCCTCGATAAACCCTACCACCACGTTTTCGGGAGTCAGGTCTGGCAGGCGAGGATCATCCAAACGACTAAAAGGTACTATCTCCCAACCCATCTTCCAGAAACTGTCATAGGCCACTGCACCATTCAAGCTAGCGAATTCATTGTTTTTGTTTTTGAGAATATAGACTTTCATTGGCATGAGAATGCTAAGGAATTGTTGGAATATAGTATTGATGTCAACACTCCTGTCCCCCTCCATTGCCGACAAAGAATCCGAGTCTATCCCTAATTCCCGCAGCCGCAGATTCTATTATACCTAAAGAGATCAGAAAGATGCTCATGGGCATAGACGACCGATTGCCTGTAGAATGATAGCGAACTATTACCACTCTGCAAACCATGAAGTCTTTTCTACTGTTCGGTGCCGTTGCTGCTATGGTCTGCTGTGCACCAGGGGCAATGGCTTTGTCTCCGGCAGAGGTCGAGCAAAGGGCCAAAGCCGTTTCGGTGGAAATGCTGACAGGAGTAGGTTCCGGGGTGATTATTCACCGCCAAAGGGCTCTCTACAGCGTGATTACCAACAGGCATGTGGTTTGCAAGGTTCCTCCAGAGCGCTGCACAGACCGCGATATCTACTCTTCCTATCGCCTCAAGACCCCCGATGGTCAAATTCATCAGGTGGCCAGATCGAATATTAAGTTCCTGAAGGATGATGCGGGTAAGTTTTTGGATTTGGCGATCGTCCAATTCCGCAGCAGCCGCAATTACCCGGTAGCGCAAGTGGCCAATCCCGGTACTCTCAAGACAGATGATGTAGTGCACACAGCAGGGTTTCCCCGGGGTCGAGGCTGGTTATTTGGTTCAGGCAAGGCGCAAGCGGTGGTGAACAAGCGCCTGCGGGACAATCAAGGTAACGACATTGATCGGGGAGGCTACACGGTTGTTTATGATGCTGAGACTTTGCCCGGTATGAGTGGGGGTGGGGCTTTTGACAGTAATGGGCGCTTGGTGGCCGTGCATGGGTATGGCGATAGATATACAGAAAATACCCAAGCCGAGCTGGAGACATCTAATACACTCAAGGCATCCTTAGGAAGCAAAATTGGCCTCAATCGAGGTATCCCAATCCGCTGGGTGGTGAAGGGGTTGCGTGATTATGGCATCTCATTGGGAGAGCGCAGGCCGATCGATCGCGCAGCATCAACTTTACCGAATAGTACAAATGCAGGCCAAGCCACTGCTGATGAATTCTTTATTGCTGGGTTTAATAAATTTGTGGATCCGGGTGAAGATGTTCAGGCTGGCAAAAAGGAGGCTGTGAAACTGTTGGGTAGGGCTGTGGCTATTAATCCTCGCTATGTGATCGCCTATTTCTTTCGAGCTTATATTAAGGATCAGCTCAATGACCCCCAAGGAGCCTTAGCTGACTGTGATAAAGCTATCTCACTCAATCCTCAAGCTGCTGTCTACACAATTTACATTCTTCGTGGAAATCTAAAGCAAGAGAAACTTAATGACTCCCAAGGAGCCTTAGCTGACTACAATCAATCCATCTCTCTCAATCCTAAATATGCATTAGCCTACAGCAATCGCGGGTTTCTGAAGTATCAGAAGCTGAATGACACTCAAGGAGCTTTAGCCGACTTCAACCAAGCTCTTGCTCTTGATCCTCAATCTGCAATAGTCTACTACAATCGCGGGACTCTGAAGTATCAGAAGCTGAATGACACTCAAGGAGCCTTAGCCGACTTTAACCGCGCGATCGCCCTCAAGCCATACTTTGCAGAAGCCTACAGCAATCGTGGATTGCTGAAGAACTCTATGAATGACTCCAAAGGAGCTCTAGCTGACTATGACCAAGCTATCTCTCTTAATCCTAAATTAGCAGAAGCCTACATCAATCGCGGGAATCTGAAGTATGTAAAGCTCAATGACCCCCAAGGAGCCTTAGCCGACTACAACCAAGCCATCTCTCTCAATCCTAAATTGGCAGAAGCCTACAACAATCGCGGGAATCTGAAGGATGAAAAGCTCAATGACCCCCAAGGAGCCTTAGCTGACTTCAATAAAGCAATCACTCTCAATCCTCAAGATGCAATAGCCTACTACAATCGCGGAAGTTTGAAGGACTATAGACTGGGAGATCCTCAAGGAGCCTTAGTACACATCATCATAGAAAGGGTGCGGAAATCAAGCAGCCTTTGTAGGAGCTGATTTAGCGGCATCACACTTAGCCATGATTTTGGCAATCGACTTGCTTGTCCAATTGAAAGGATGTGCAACTTCATTCCATTCT
>JANMHS010000059.1:0-37398 GCA_031375385.1 Synechococcales cyanobacterium OTE_70_metabat_200
GAATACGTCTCCTGCTAGAATTGCTGTGAAATAAACGATCCACTGGGAGGACAAAGCCTTGGCTACTCGCGTCATCATTCTGCGTCACGGGCAGAGCAGTTACAACAGTCAAGGAAGAATCCAAGGACGCTGCAACGACTCCGTCCTGACTGATAAAGGCATAGCAGATGCCATTACCACCGGCCAAGCCCTCGCCGGCATTCAGTTCGCCGCTATCTATTGCAGCCCCTTACAACGAGCCACAGCCACCGCCGAAAATGTGGTAGCTCAAGTGACCGGCGCACCGGCACTCAGCCCGGACGATCGCCTGCGGGAAGTGGATTTGCCCCTCTGGGAAGGCATGCTCTTTCCGGAAGTTGCCAGCCAGTTTCCGGTGGATTATCAAACCTGGCAGGAGCGCCCCCACGAGCTAGTCATGACCGTCGCTGGCCGAGAGCATCGACCGATTCCGGCCCTCTATGCCCAAGCCCAAGAATTCTGGCAAGCCATCTTGCCTCAGCATGAAGGACAGACCATTGCAGTCATCGCCCACAATGGCATCAATCGGGCCTTGATTAGCACCGCCGTGGGTATTCCTGTGGAGTACTACCAATCCGTCCAACAGTCCAACTGTGCTGTTTCTGTGCTGAACTTTGGCCAGGATGGAGCCGTCCAGATGGAATCCTTGAACCAAGTGGCCCACCTCGGTCAACCCCTGCCGGAAGTCAAGAGCACCCAAGGCCCGCGCTTTCTGATTGTCCGCCATGGCGAAACTGACTGGAACCGGGCTGGTCGCTTCCAAGGCCAGATCGATGTGCCCTTGAACGACCACGGTCGTACCCAAGCAGCAGGCGCGCGCGATTTTCTGAAGGATGTACCGATCGACTTTGCCTTCACTAGCCCGATGCTCCGCCCGAAGGAAACTGCCGAAATCATTTTGACAGCCCATCCCGCAGTAAAACTACAGACCAATGCAGACTTACAAGAAATTAGCCATGGTCTCTGGGAAGGCAAGCTGGAAGCGGAAATCGCTGTGGACTACGCCCAAGAGCTAGAGGACTGGCGGACTAAGCCGGAAACAGTGCAAATGCCCGAAGGCGAAAATCTTCATGATGTTTGGCAGCGGGCCGGGGCGGCTTGGCAAGACATTATTAGCAAAGTGGGCAATGTCCCCCAAACCGGAATTGTAGTGGCCCACGATGCGACGAATAAGGTGCTCCTCTGTCAATTGATGGGTCTGAAAATGGAGGATTTCTGGAAGGTGAAGCAGGGTAATGGTGCGGTGACGGTGGTGAGCTATCCCAAGGGAATTGCCGGCCCGCCGATGATTCAATGTTTGAATATCACCAGCCATTTGTCTGGCGGGATTCTCGATCGCACTGCGGCAGGGGCATTGTAACCATGGCTGATGTGCTGCTCCGACAGGTGCGCTGCCTGACCGATTGCCTCGACCGGGTGGCGGATGTGTTTGTGGCTGATGGTCGGATTGAGAAAATCGCCGATCACTTGGCGGCATGGCCCGATGGCACCTTGCTCATGGAAGGGGCTGGCAAGATTCTGGCTCCCGGTTTGGTGGATTTGTATAGTCATAGCAGCGAACCGGGCCATGAGGAGCGAGAGACGCTACTGTCTTTGCTGCAATCTGCTCAGGCTGGGGGCTTTGTGCAGTTAGGGATCCTACCGGATACGGTACCGGCAATTGCCAATGGGGCGATCGTGGCCCACCTGCGGGAATTGTATCGACAGGCGGCGGCGCAGATGGAGTCTGCGCCCCAACTAGAGATCTGGGGGGCTTTGACCCAGGGGGGCGAGGCGATGGCCGATTTGCAGGAGCTGGCGGCTAGTGGGGTGGTGGGCTTTGGCGATAGCGAGCCGATCGATAATCTTTTGTTAGTCCGGCGCTTGCTGGAATATTTGCAGCCCTATGCCAAGCCGGTGATGCTCTGGCCTTTGCAGAAGTCTTTGGCGAATGGGGGAATTGCCAGACAGGGCAGTGAAGCGCTGCGTTTGGGTTTGCCGAGTAGTCCGGTGGAGAGTGAGACGGCGGCCTTGGCGGCGATATTGGAGATGGTGGCTGCTGTGGGGACTCCGGTGCATATTATGCGGGTATCTACGGCTCGATCTGTGGAGTTGATTGCCGCCGCCCAGCAGCGAGGTTTGCCCGTGACCGCTAGTGTGACTTGGCTGCATTTATTGGGCAATACAGCGACTTTGGCCGACTATGATCCGAATTGGCGGTTGGCTCCGCCCCTGGGGAATGAAAGCGATCGGCTGGCTTTGGTGCAAGGGGTGGCTGCCGGAGTATTGGGGGCGATCGCGGTGGATCACCAGGCCCATAGTTATGAGGATAAGACGGTGGCTTTTGGGGCGGCTCCGGTGGGGGCGATCGGTCTGGAGTTGGCTTTGCCGTTGCTCTGGGAAAGTTTGGTTGGGGCGGGACAGTTGACGGCTGTGCAGCTCTGGGCCGCACTGAGTTCTGGCCCGGCGGCTTGTCTGGGGATGCCGCCACCCCAGGCGCTGATTCTGTTCGATCCTGGTGAATCTTGGGTGGTGGGTGCCGATAGTCTAAAATCTCTGTCTTACAATACGCCTTGGTTTGGTCGATCGATTCAGGGCCGCGTAACTTTGATCGATATTATCGACTCTAGGGAGGCGTGATATATCCATACTTACCTTTGACCGAGACTCTCGCTAGACCCTCTGAAAAGCTTCCGGCATCATCGAATTGTGGGGCGATCGCCAAGCTCCCTCGCTTGTCGATGAATCCCCAATCAGTGGCCGGAAAGAAACCGCCCGCATCTCGGCCACCCCCACCGGTCGCAACCGGTGCCAGCCCGCCAGCAAAATTCCCAGCCCTAATAAAGAGCCGATTGGTAGTCGGTCGGATGGCAACTTTCCCTCGGCGATCGATATATACAAATTTACAATAATTAGCCGCAGAACAAGCTCCCTTACTCAATTCCGAGGCGGCTACCCCTTCTTGAAAATCTCCGCCGACGTAATTATCCAGAGCGGGATTCTTGAAAATAAACTTGCCCCTTTTATCAATATATCCTTGGTGCTTGGGAGTAATGACAGCAGCTAATCCTTGGGAGAATTTTTTTGCTTGAGTGAATTGTAAGGGGATGACAAGTTTTCCTTGCCTGTTGATATAGCCATATTTCCCTCCTGAATACTGTGGATCTTTGGTCTCACTGCCTACCAGTGCTAAATCTTCTTGGAACTCAGACAGGACTGTATACTTGAGCTTTAAGACCATTTTGCCAGCTTTGTTGATATAACCCTGATCGGTCTCTGTGGTGACTGGAGCCAGTCCTCCAGAGAATTTACCAGCAGTTAGGAATTGGGGGGCGATCGCTATTTTGCCGGTTTTGTCGATATAACCCAATGCCTTGCTATTCCCATCTTTTTCGCCCTCCACTGCCGCTAGCCCCTCCGAGAAATTCTGGGCATTTTTGTACTGAAATGGAATCACAAGTTTCCCAGACTTGTCGATGTAGCCATAGCGATCCACATCCTTGTAACCATAGATATCAGGAAATTCGCTAGGCACATCCGGCTTTTTGATCAATCCCACCCTCGCCAAGCCATCGGCAAAGTCCTCGGCCACGTCAAACTGGGGCTTGATGGCAAAATTCACCTGATTGGCTGGCGCAGCTAAGGCCATCGCTAAAACTATTCCAAAGTTCAGCAGAACCATCCAAATACTAGTTCTGATGATGCGTCCTAAAGAAGCCCATTTCTTTTGTTGTTGATCTTTCATATTCGATCTGGAAACCCATGGAAGTTTAAGCATTGTTCGATACCCAGATGGCTTGGAGCATCTTACAGAAGAGATCGCCTTTATCGATCTCAGACACAAAACACCTTCTATGGTTACACGCGATCTGCCAGTAATTCATGAGAAGTTGGGCTTCTGTAAGAATTCTTACAAATACTTGCTGGTAGGCAAGCGATTCTCTTAATCATTGACTGCTCGGGATGATTTTGGGTTAGGATCTACTACATGCAAGGCAATCAGTAAATACTGATAATTTAGAAAAAATGACTATTTCACTCAAGCCCGAGCACGAACACTTCATTCAGTCCCAAATTGAGACGGGACAGTATACCAACCCCGACGAGGTAATTAGCGAAGCATTTAAGTTGCTATTTCAACGAGAAAATCGGCTGAAGGAATTACGAGAAAAAATTGCCATTGGTACCCAGCAGATTGCACAGGGTCAAATTCAAGATGGAGAAGCTGTGTTTGCCATGCTGCAAAGAAAAATTGATGGCATGGCTAACTCCGAAGAGCTTTTCTAAAGATGACAAATGTGATTGTGATCGGGGCCGGTATTGTAGGTGCGACGATCGCCTACGAACTCAGTGCCCATTGCCAAGTTACTCTGATCGATCAAGCTATGGGACCAGCCAGTGGTTCCACTGGTGCAGCCCTGGGACTCTTGATGGGTATCATTAGCCAGAAAACTAAAGGTCAAGCTTGGCAGCGGCGGGAACAAGGCATTCGCTATTATCAGCAACTATTGCCCCAACTAGCGGAAATAGCGGGCCTGCCCGTAGCCTATAACGCCCAAGGACTCCTGAAACTGATCGACAACCCAGCGGATCAGCAGAAATGGCAGACCCTTGCTGAGATTCGACACAGCCAAGGCTGGCCCCTGGAAATATGGGAGCCAGAAAAAATTCAAGAGCGTGGCGATCGATTATCAGCCGCCGCCTTCGCGGTTTATTCCCCCGCTGATTGGCAAGTTCATCCACCCCAACTGACCAAAGCCCTCGTCGCTGCCGCCACCAAACGGGGTGTGGAATGCCTGTGGGATCGATGCGTGCTAACGCACAGGCTAGCGCCAACGGTCACCGCCATCCATCCCCACCAAGTAGTCACCGATCTCGAAACCCTCACCGCCGACTGGATTATTATCGCTGCCGGACTTGGCAGCACCACCCTCGCTGCCCATCCCAAAATTCAGTTAGCCCCCGTCCTAGGACAAGCCATTCGCTATCAATTGCCATCACCCGTTGGCACCCGTACATTTCAGCCCGTCCTGACCCGCAATGATATCCACCTCGTCCCCATCTCTGATCCCGCAGGACGGGTACTCCCGTATCGGGAATGTTGGGTCGGGGCCACAGTGGAGTTTCCCCTGGACCAAGAAGTCCAGGCCGACCCGCAGCAGCTCAATGAACTGCGCCAACGGGCGATCGAGTACTTCCCCGATCTGGCCCTAGCTCAAGAAATAGATAGCTGGTCAGGACTTCGCCCGCGGCCAATCGATCGACCGGCTCCGATCATCGATCAATTGAGTGCGGGATTGTTGGTTGCCACGGGCCATTATCGCAATGGCGTGTTGTTGGCTCCGGCAACGGCGATGGCCGTGAAAGCAATCGTTCTAGCTTGAACCCAGCAGCGCCCAAGCTAAAAATCGCTCCGTATAATAGAGGGCCAATTGATTGCTCACACCCGAAAATACTGCATCAAAAGCATGATCGGCCCAAGGGATTTCGATGAAAACCGCTTTATTTCCTTGAGCCGTCAGGGCATCGGCCAGATATTTACCATATTTGGATTCCACGAGACGGTCTTTACCGCCATAGACCAGCAAAGATGGTGGTAAGCCTGGTTTTACGTAATTGATCGGAGACCCTTGGCGGTAGAGTGACCGTAACTGCTGCGGATCGCCACCAAAGAAAGCCAACAGCACTGCTTTGGAATCGATCGGGTCCGGGAAGGGCGGCTGGTAATAGCCCACCGTCAAGTCCACGGGACTGTAATAATCCACTACCGCTTTGATCGGGAAACCAGTCCAGCTATAGGCCGCAAGCATACCTAAATGAGCGCCAGCCGATCGACCAAATACTGCCATCCGGCTCAGATCTGTTTCCTGACTAGCTGCCTGTTCCTGGATATATTTAAATGCCGATCGCACATCCTCTATGTGAGCCGGAAAGCGATGGGTCGGGGCATGACGATAGTCGATCGCCCATACCACATAGCCACGGGCTGCCATGTACCGATTGAAATCCTCATTTGTATCGGGATTCCCATGCTGCCAAGCACCCCCATAAATCGAAATAATGCCGGGATATTTACCCACTTGTGCTGGCCGATAAATATTCATGGTCAAAGACACCCCAGCGGGTTTAGCAAAAGGGATCTGGCGATCGATCCGCACTGCCGGACTGGGAATCCCGCCCCAAAAGTCACCAATCCTCAAGGGCTGTGCTCTCATTTGACCGCGCACTGCTGGGGAGATATTCTGTAAATAATCTCGACCCAAAACAGTTGTAATGGATTTCTCTGCCTGCTGTTGCGTCCTAGCAAATTGCAGCAGCGGCCAGGAACTCATGACTAGCGATAGCACAATGCAGAAAAGAGCCAGAGTCGATTTCCAGCGCTGTCTTCGATACCAAATAATATATCCGATCAACAACACCCCATTCAGACAAAGTAGGCTAGGACTAACTTCTGGCGCACCCACACTCAATGTCAACAGCGGGCGGATCGGAGCGAGCAAGACGACCCAAGAACTTAAGAATAGGGTAGTCAATATTAACAACCAAAAAAATCCTTGACCAAATATCTTCATAGATCTTGTGCTGCTAAAAGTCATATATGAACTACCCCACTGCATAGGCGGATGGGGTTCCTGAAGCCTCACTTGCCGAGCATTAAACCATAGTGACTGATGGATAGGACTTTTGTCTGCAATTTAGGGGCCAGCTTTTTTGCGGAGAAGTTCCGCCGACGCGCTAGAATCTAGCAACTTGAGAACTTGCTATCTATGTCTTCCCCGATTCTGACCATTGCTGGAAAAACCTTTAACTCGCGGCTGATGACCGGTACCGGTAAATATCGGAGCATTGCCGACCTGCAGGCCAGCATTGCTGCCAGCAACTGCGACATTGTCACCGTTGCCGTGCGCCGGGTTCAGACCAAGGCACCGGGACACGAAGGACTGGCCGAGGCGATCGACTGGCAAAGAATCTGGATGCTCCCCAACACTGCGGGCTGCCAGACCGCCGAAGACGCCATTCGGGTGGCCCGCCTGGGACGAGAAATGGCCAAGCTCTTGGGCCAAGAAGACAACAACTTCATCAAGCTCGAAGTCATTCCCGAGGGTAAATATTTGTTGCCAGACCCGATCGGCACCCTGGAAGCTGCCACCCAACTGGTCAAAGAAGGCTTCGCCGTCCTCCCCTACATCAACGCCGATCCCCTATTGGCCAAGCGCCTCGAAGAAGTGGGCTGCGCCACGGTCATGCCCTTGGGTTCGCCGATCGGCTCCGGCCAAGGCATCCAGAACACCGCCAACATCCAAATCATCATTGAAAATGCCTGCGTACCCGTAGTGGTGGATGCGGGCATCGGTACGCCCAGCGAAGCGGCACAGGCCATGGAAATGGGCGCTGATGCTGTGCTGATCAATACGGCGATCGCCCAGGCGCAAGACGCGCCAGCCATGGCCAAAGCGATGTGTCTGGCGGTGGAAGCTGGTCGCTTGGCTTACCAAGCGGGGCGAATTCCGGTACGCTCGATCGCGATCGCCAGTTCCCCAACAACCGGCACCATTAATTAATATTGGCTTTGATACTCTCTACCCCGCTTGCGCGTGCCGGAGGCATTGGGTAGGGATGCTTCTTTCAACGATCCCTCTGACCCCCGCAGGTTTGCAGCCACATCCGCTGATGATCGTCGTAGAGATGCGGCGACAGTTTTATATGTCACTCAGCTTTTTGAAGTTGGGATAACCCTCAACCATTTGCTGTAGTGCGGTGTAATCTGAAGGGCATCACTTTAGTCTCATAACTCATTGCTGCGAAAATCTCACCAAGAGGATTGCATTTTATAACATTGCGAACTATAGTTCGCAATGTTATAAAATAAAATGAGAGAGTAGTCAGTTGTGGCAGACGAGACCAGACCAAAGTCGGTGATTGTCTATGCGACCCCAAACGAAGAAGAACCATTTACCAACTGGCTAAACAGCTTGCGCGATGTCATGGGGCGAAAGCGCATCCTTGCCCGTATTACCCGACTAGAACAGGGAAACTATGGAGACTGTGAGCCAGTGGGAGAAGGAATTAGCGAGTTACGCATGTTCTTCGGTCCAGGTTACAGAGTTTACTTTGGTGAACAAGGCAACGATATTGTTATCCTGCTATGTGGCGGGGACAAGGACAGCCAAGATAGAGACATTCAACAAGTAAAAGCCTATTGGCAGGAGTATCTAAGCCATGAAGAAGACATATAGAACCCTGAGAGAAGTTGAGGAAGAATATCTTCGCAACCATCCAGAAGAAATTGATGATTACATTACCGTACTGTTTGATGAGTATGCCGAAAGTGGTGACACCACCGCGCTCTTGTCATCGCTACGTTTAGTGGGTCGCATCAAGGGCGTGACTGCTATTGCAGGGGCGGCTGGCTTGAGTCGAAAAGGAGTACAGAAAGTGCTTTCGGAAAATGGTAATCCACAGTTCGATACCGTGAACGCAATCATGAATGCGATGGGCTACCGTCTCATTCCCCAAAAACTTGTCGAAGCACCTACTTCGGCTTGAATTTTATCCCTCTGAGTCCAGCCACCCGCCGCGCCTATGCTGCTGCCCTCAAGGATTTATTTGGACGAGAGTTGGGAAATGCGGTTTCTCCGGAAACCATTGGCTCTTTTTTGACACTCTCCGAACATGAGGCGATCGGGCGGGTTGGGTTGATCGGGGGGCTACTGCAATTCGCCCTGACCGATCAAGATTCAGAGCTCTACTTGCGAGGATCGACCTTGACTATGCCGTTGGGCTGGTAAGTAACCGTGTACTGAGCCAAGGGTTTTTCGCCAGCCGCCGACTTTTCATCGTACTTGGCTTCCTTGGGTAGGGGAGTTTCTTGCTCGTAGTCGAAAGCTGCTTGGTTTATTGGCTCATAGTCTACAATTTCGCCGCTCTCATTGGCTGCAACTCGATAGGTCAGGTTTTCCTTGAAAGTCGGCTTATCCTGGAGCTGGACTTTGGTATTGACCTGGGCCACCAGACCTTTTACTTTGTCATTGTCCTGGATGACCGCACCGAGTGTCTCCGCAGCCTTGAGGGTCCGGAATTTGTTGATTTCTAGCGCACCATTGGGTGTAAAGCCCACGGTGTATTCGGCCAAATTCTTGGTGGCTTGGGGCGCTGGGCTGGACACTAATTTCGGAAAAGGTGTCAGCTCCTGTTTGGTCTTAGCTAGCTCGCTGTTTGGCTCATATTTGACGATTTCGCCAGCCGCATTAGTGAAAACCTTGTATTCAAGCTTATCCGTAATGCCTGTGCGGTCTTTCCACTCCTGATTAATTTCCCGCCGGAGCTTACGCTTAATAAATGCTACTTGGGTAGTGTTATTGTTGATCTCCGGGTTGCTGGAAACCGGAGAAGTGCTGGGCTTGCTGCTGGCGCTAGGAGCTGCTGATGGTGTAGTACTGGTGGTTGGAGCGGCACTGCTGCTAGCGCTGGTAGATGGCTGCGCGCTGGCCGTGGGCTTAGTGGCGGATGGTTTGGTACTGCTTGGTGGCTTAGTTTCTTTGGTGCTAGCAGCTGGTTGAGTACTAGTCACTGGCGTGGGTGAAATGTTAGGTAAAACCTTGGTGGGCGTGGGCATCACCATAAAGGCCAAAGCTGTTGCGGCCAGACCGGAGAGACCGAGACCGATCGGGGTGGCCTGCCGAGCTAACTGATTGCTAGTCGTCTTGGGTGCGGGCCGGAGAGCCACCCGCAGATCTGGCAAAGTTGAGCCATCGGCTAGAAACTGGTCGATCGCCTCCACGAGGTCAAATAACTGCACTGTAGTCATGTTCCACTCTACGGAGCCACCTTCACCGGGAGCCACTAGCCGGTGCTGACTTTCGCTAGCACCTTGTGCGAGGCTCACCTGGCCCACCTGTTGGCTGGGAGGTGTCTGGGCAATCTTGCTGAGCAGTCCTTGGGTGTAGTTGCTAACGGTGGCGATCAGCTGCTGAAAGAATTCGCGACCTCCGGAGATCGATCTCTCTTGTCCGGCCAAATGACATTCGGCATTGACCAAACTAGACATCATTGGCCGACTGCTGTTGCCGTCGGCGGCATTGCCCAACCCATCTAGAATTAGGGTGCAAGAAGGTAGACTATATTGGCGTCTAATGGTCATAGTTACTTCAGCTCCCCATCAAATAAACTTACCCAAAATCTTTGCATTCCAGAAGTTCCAGTACAGAACAGGAGCTTGCTCAGCAGATCCATCGCTAGATCGTTCAGCCGATCGTCGTCCGCATAGGTCACTACTAGCGATCGGCGGGGATTCATCCGGCTGCGGAAGTGAGAACGGAATAAATCCAGGTACTCGGACAGCCGGAAGTTGCACTCTGGGGGCAGCGCCTTAGCATTCAGGTGCTGGTACTCCATCAGTAATTGCCGAATGGTGCCGGTCATCCGCTTGGAGAGCTGACAGGCAATAGTTACCATCGCCTTAGCTTCGTTCGGTTTCAGAATTCGACGATTGTGGGCTCGGCGCAGGGGGTTAGTGGAGCGCATTCGCCATAGGGAGAGCCGATTTTTGATAATTCCTTCCAGTCCCAGCTCTTGAGCCATGGCCAACATTTGTTCGGCACTGCCCAGCTCCAAAGCTTCCAGGGCGATCAGCATCAGGTCGATCTCCAGCTTGGCTCGCCTCGGACATCCGGTTTTGTCAAATTGGATATCGGGAAGCTGCTCCAGGATATATGGAGTGATACTGGCTGGAGACGGACTCGCAAGGGTGGCATTCATAGATAGCAGCAGCGCTGACAAAAAAGCAGGAAAGTTTCAAGGTTAATATACCTTAGAATACCCGACTTCTTGGCAGTGCTTTTGTGCCAAGGTCGGGTAATTACCTAAGGAGTAGGAATCGCAATTCGGCGCAGCCCAACGAGTGCGGCACAGATATGGGATTCAATCGGTGACTAAATTTCTGCGAAAAGCTCGCCGCCTTCTTCGCTCACCGTAAAGCTAGCCACATCTGCAGGCGCTTTGCCCATGGCGATCGCCTTTTTGGCCCAATCAGGTGCGGGAATCCCCATTACAGAATTCACTCCATCAACGTTTTTGCCGCTACAAAGATCGAATTTGGAACCATGGAAAGGACAAGTGATCTGGCCATTACTCACCTTGCCTTTGGCTATGGGTAATCCTAGGTGCGAACATTTGTTTTCAATTGCGCAATACCGATCGCCTGACTTACTAACTATTAATTTTTTACCTTCGGCGCTGACTTTGAGCACCTTATCGGTGCTGACTTCTTCTGCCCGAGCAATTTTGACTTTAGACATAGTGGATACTCCTTGCAACTTAATTTAATCGAGAGTTTTAATTTTTAGAAATTAATGTCCCAATCATAGCAAGCTGCCGACCAATTCTCTCAGCTGTGACCTTGCTGAAAAGAATGGCTGACGTGCTTTAGTACCTGCTGCAAAAACTTCAACTCGGAGTCTTCGAGCTGGCCAAATTTCTCCGTCAGATACTGCATGTGGACGGCAAAGGAAATCTGAAAAAGTTTCTCGCCGATCGGCGTCAGCCGAAAAATGGGGACTGGGTACTCCGCCGACCGCTCGATCTTCACCACCTCCTGGGTTTGTAGCTCATCTAGGGTTTCCTGGATGGCCGCATGGGCCAACAGGGTATTTTCATGGAGTTGCAATAGGTTCATCCGCTGGTTGTTACCTAAGGCCGCAATAATGTCGAATTGTTCTAGGCTAAGACCAAATTTCTGGACATCCGCTGTCGAGCCTTCATAAAAAGCTCGATAGCCCCGAATTAGCTCTCGTAATGTGGGTAAAACTCTGGTGTAGATGACGTCGAATTTGTCTGGCATAGAGAGCCGATCTTCAAAGACTGTTATCTCTATAAGGTACCCAGCCAGACTGATTTTTTTGAGATTGTCAGCAAAAAGATTTCAGCCGTGTTACTCACTTGGCTTGGATGAGATAATCTGTTCCCATGATATGAATGATAGATAAAAACACTAAAAGAAGGAAGTTCCTCGACAGATATCAGCTTTCCTCTGCAACCAAATCCAGAAATGGTGGCACCTTGCGTTCGAGCATGTCCACAAGATCTGGATCCATCCAGTCGTAGTTGTCTGGAATATCGAGACAGACTACTTTCTTATCTTTGAGACAATGTTGGAACTTCGCGGCCAGCTTCCGTCGATGGGCTTTCTCCATGACGAAAATCAGATCGGCCCACTCGATCGCATCGGTTCCCACGGGCACTTCTGCATCTCGATCGATCCCAGCCGATTCAGCTTCGATCCCTGGATATTCACTAAAAATCGCTTCGGCAGTGGGGCTGCGTAGTCGATTCTTGCCACAGATAAACAATAGTTTCATGGATTTTAGACCCTGGCTGCCAGATCGATCGCTTGCTCGATGGCTCGATGGGCCTGACCTTGGTAGCTGCCGCCAAAAAGATTGTAGTGATTCAGCAAGTGGTAGAGGTTGTAAACAACCTGGCGCTGCTCGTAGCCAACATCCAAGGGATAAATATCTTGGTAACCTTGATAAAAAGCTGCTGGGAAACCACCAAAGAGTGCCGTCATTGCTAGATCTACTTCTCGATCGCCCCAGTAGGTGGCCGGATCGAAAATCACTGGCCTACCATCCTTGGTAAAACTGGCATTACCGCTCCAGAGATCGCCATGCACCAAGGAAGGGGTTGGTTGATGGGCCAAAAGCTGCGGTAGACAGTCTAACAGTTGCTGAGCTTGGGGAAAGACCCGGCGACCGGCGAGCTGAAACTGGTAGCCCAGACGATGTTCTGCAAAGAAATCGGGCCAGCTATGGCTCCAACTGTTGATCTGGGGCGTGGAACCGATATGATTGGGGCGCTGCCAGCCAAAGCGTTCCGAGCCACCTCTAAGATGCATCCCAGCTAAATCTGCACCCATTTTGCGCCAGCTCTCCGGACTACCTCCGTCGCTCAAATCCAAATTGGCCAACACTAGATAACTATGTTGCTCCGTAGTCCCCCAACAGATCACCTCCGGTAGGGCGATCGTTTTGGTACCGGACATTTCGGCCAGACCCCAAGCTTCCGCCTCAAACATCGAGAGCAGCGCCGGTTGGTTGAGTTTTACAAAATAGGTATTGTTCCCATCGAGCACATAGCTCTGATTGATACAACCACCGCCCACCCGGTGGCTATTGGTCATCCGAAAGGGTTGGCCGGTGGATTTAGTGATGCGATCGACAATTTCTTGCCACATTGCTAGGCTCCGCTATTTCTCTTTGCTAGATCCAAAGGTATATATCAAGTAAGCAATAATACCAATATTGATCGAAATATCGGCCCAATTGAAAATCGCAAAATTGATCAGTCGCAGATCGATGAAATCTGTCACATACCCCAAGGCAAAACGCTCGATGCCATTCCCTAAGGCCCCGGCCAAGATCATTCCATAGGAAAACTGTTCCAGCTTCGTCCCCCTGGGCCCAAACAGAGCCATCCCCATCAACAACAAGCTGACTGCCAAGGATAGCCAAGGCAACCAACCCTGCCCGGAAAACAAACTAAAGGCTGCACCGTTATTGATTTTGTGAGTGAAGTGAAAAACATTGGGCCAAATCGGCCAAGACTGATTGATCGGCAAATTTCGCACGATCGCATACTTAGTCATTTGGTCTAGGACCAAACTAACCACTGCTGCCACCCAAAAGACCCGATTTTTAGAGAGAATCATAGGTACTAATATAGCAACAATCGCCGTAGCATAGAAACAATCAAAGCCGTGGCACAGGCCAGCATCAGCTGACTGGGTAGCGGATAGACTGAATACTGCAAAGCATGGGTCTGGAAAGCAAAAGGCATTCCTTGAAACCAATTAAATATCTGCAATAGCAATAGATATATCAGACCGCAAAAGTGAATGGTAATTAAACCACTAGCACAGCTCATGCTGATATTCTCGATCGTCGGGCGCAGCCGAAAAGCTAAGGAGCCACAGAGCCAACTGGCAGGTACAAAACCCAGCAGATAACCAAAGCTGGGATTGCGCCAGTAGCCCCAGCCGCCACCATCGTGAAACACCGCATACCAGCCACTCAAACCCACCAACAAATATACTACTTGCACTAATGTACTGGCCTTGCGTCCGCCCAAGCAGGCTACCAACATCACCGCCGCCACTTGGCAGCTAATGTTCAGGGGCATTACTTCCACGCCCTTTTGTAGCCACATCCAAGGTGGATTGGTGGTGTAAGCCAGCAAAAAATTGGCACAGATGGTCGCGGCCAAACCAACGATCGCCCAGATCGACTGGTAGAAAATAGGAATAGTGGTAATGCGCTGGTTCATCAAGAAAAATCGATCGGCGCTCTAGAAGTAACCACCGGATTCTAACATTTGCTTGGACTGCCAGAGCGATGGTGGAAATCCCCCCTGCCGATGCAAAACTTGGCGGGCGGCGATAGACTGGGTAAAAGTAGATAACCTGACTTTCCCCCGACCCATGCTAGACATCGCCGAACTCTCTACCTCTGCCCGGACCATCGCCGACAAACTGGGCATTGCCAAATTCGATATCTATGGCTCCACCGTGGATGAAACTAGCGTGCAGGTCGATCGCGGCGAGCCCAAGCAAGTTAAGGCTTCTAATCGATCGGGCGTCACTGTGCGCGTCTGGAATGCAGCGCAGACCGTCGGCACCTCCAGCACTACGGATCTCGACCCGATCGGCCTGGAGCTAGCCCTCAAGACGGCCTATGAAGCTAGTGCCTTCGGGATTACGGAACATGCGCCAGATTTCAGTCCCGAAGCTACGGCGACCTTAGCAGAAGTCGTGGCAGAAGTGGCCGAACCCGCGGGTGTGCCAGCGCTGGTGGCCAGTTTGATTGGGGCCGAAAAGGACTTGTTGGCGGCCCATGAGGCGATCGAAAGTGTTCCCTACAACGGTCTCAGCCAGCGCCAAGTGGAACATTTCTACCTGAATAGCAGTGGTGCCCGCCGCCATGAAATGCGTTCCTATGCTTCGCTCTACCTCTATGCCAAGACCGAACAAGAGGGCAAAAAGCCTCGCAGTGCCGGAGCTTTCGAGGTGGGCAGCAGCTTTGAAGAATTATCTACCCAGAAGTGCGTGGCCGAGGCGGCCCAGAAAACCATCAGTCACCTGGACTATCGCCAAATTCCTACTGGTAAATACCTGGTGGTCTTCTCTGGTGAAGCTTTTCTTGGGCTGCTCGGCGCTTTCTCGAACATCTTCAACGCCCAGAGTATTTTAGATAAACAGAGCTTGGCTACTCCCGAGACGATCGGACAACAGCTTGCTTCGCCCCTATTGTCGATCGCCGATGACGCGCTCCATCCCAAGAACATTGGGGCCGAAACCTTCGATGGGGAAGGCACCCCCACCCGTCGTCTGCTGCTGTTAGAAAAAGGCGTAGTTAAGAACTTCATCCATAGCGCCGGTACGGCCAAGCGCCTTCAGGCTACGCCCACTGGCCATGCCAATATGGGTTCTAAGGTAACAGTGTCGCCCCACTTCTACCATGTGTTCGCTAGCGAGGAGCCAGCTGCCCAGACCTACAGCCTAGACACTGCCGAAAATGTCATTTTCATCGACGATCTCCAAGCCCTCCATGCGGGCGTTCAGGCTCTCCAAGGATCCTTTTCTTTGCCCTTCGATGGCTGGTTGGTGAACAAGTGCCAAAAAGTCAGCATCGATGCGGCCACCGTGGCCGGAGATTTCCTCACTCTCCTCCAGCAGATTGTCTATGTGGAAGCTACTGGTGAGTTCACTGGCAGTGGCTTCTGTCCAAGAGTTTGGGTGGAAGGTCTTTCCATTACAGGCGAGCAGGCTGCTTAAGGATCTTTTACTTCGTGCAACAAATTGTTTCCCCCCGTCAGCGATCGAGCGCACTAGAATGGGTGGGGTAGCTGGCAGTTGATCTAAACTTCCGAGATACCCCATCTGCCTATGGGGTGGGGAGGATGTCAAGGACTAATAGTTACCACATTCCCTAACTCTGGACGATCGAATCATGAGTGAAGAAATTAGCTTGGAAGAACGCATTGAGCAGATGAAGGCCGAGACAGTGGAAGTCTGCTCCCTCCAAGGAGAAACCTCTAGCGCCTGTGCGGTGCGGCTGGAAATTCTGGAGGAAATGCGCGCTGCCCGCTACCACCGCAATTTGGAAGCAAGCCGCCGCCTGCTCCGCACCTTCTGTGTTGACCATTCCTGCGTGGTCTGAGGCCTACTTATTCCCGGCTTGCCAAACTAGCTTCCCGGTGCGATCGATATAGCCCAAGCGCTTGTTGATAATCACCGCCGCTAGTTCGTTGTTGAAGGAATAGGCTGTGTCGAATTTGGGCTCGATCGCTATCTTGCCAGTGTTGTCGATATAGCCATACTTACCGTTTATTTTGACCGCAGCCAAGCCAGACTGAAACTCGGAAACAACCTTGTAGATAGCCGGGATCACCAGTTTGCCTTTGGCATCGATGTATCCATATAAATCGCCGACTTTCACTGGAGCCATCCCTTCGGTGAAGGTGTAGGCTTCTGTAAACTGGGGCTTAATGACGGACTTGCCCCTGGCGTTCATGTAGCCAGACTTGCCATCGATCACAATCCGTGCCAGACCGTCTTTGCTGAACACACTGAAGAAGTGCTGGTTGGCATCAGTAAACTGCTGCTGTAGGGTGAATTTGTCGATTTTGGTTTCACCCTGCTTGTTAATAAACCGCCATTCTCCATCCTCCAGCACCATCCCCAAACCGGCTTGGAAAGGATGAGCGTAAGTGAATTTGGCTGGGAGAATGAGGTTGCCAGTGCGATCGATGTAGCCATATTTCTTGCCGATCCGCACCACTGCTAGACCCTGGGAAAAAGGCGTGGCATCTGTAAAGCTAGCCTGCTCGATGGTGACATTGCCACTGCGATCCACATAGCCCAGCTTGCCATTGCGGGAGATGAGGGCCAGACCATCGGTGAATTCGCTGGCTCGATCGAACTGGGCCGGAATTGCTATTTTGCCATTGAGTCCCACGTAGCCATACTTTCTACCGATCTTCACCCGACCCAGACCTTGCTTGAAGATAAAGGTACCATCGAAAGCTGGGGCGATCGCCACTTGGCCGCTGCCATCGATGTAGCCGTATTTACCATCCTTAGAGATTGGAAACAGAATTTTCTCGGCGGGCTGAGCCACGATCGGACTGGCCACTGGGGTAGGCGCGATCTGGGCTGGCACATTAGGCTTGACGGCGGGCTTGGGCTTTTTCTTAGGAGCTGCCGCCGTGGAAATAGTGACAGTTAGTAGCAGTCCAGCCAGACCACTCGCCGCCATCAGTTTCGGGAAATTAATCATCGCTTAAAAATCTCTGTTTATTATTCTGGGCTGAGCTGCTGATACCTAGCTCAAGGTCGCTAAATCTGTCCCTAGCTCCAACTTACAATTGTCGGAATGCTCCGTCAAGCTGCTAGCAGGAACTTACTGTTCTCTCAGAACCACAAACTACCCAAAAAGTTTCGCACCGTCCTGTATTCTGGAAAATAGTGTTATTTCTGAGAGTCGATCGCCAATGAAAACAGCATGGGTCTTTCCGGGACAGGGTTCCCAGGCTTTGGGGATGGAGGCAGACCTCACGGATCTAGCCGCAGACCGGTGGGCCGAGGCCCAAGACATCCTAGGCTGGTCAGTGGCAGCCATCTGTCAGGAAGGTGGGGAGCAGCTGAATGAAACTCGCTACACCCAACCTTGCTTGTACGTCATTGAAAGTATTTTGGCCGATCTATTGCAGCAGCAAAACCAGCAACCGGATCTGGTTGCTGGTCACAGCCTGGGTGAATATGTGGCTCTCTATGCCGCTGGTGTATTCGACTTTGCCACCGGTCTCAAGTTAGTCCAAAAAAGGTCCGAGCTAATGTCTCTGGCTGCTGGGGGCAAAATGGTGGCCCTGATCGGCTTCGATCGAGCGGAATTGACCGCAGCGATCGCCCAAGACCCCGATGTGGTGCTAGCCAACGACAACAGCGCCGCCCAAGTAGTCATCTCCGGCACTCCCGCCGCCGTTGACCAGGTAGTAGCTGGGATTAAGAGCAAACGAGCCATGCCCCTGAAGGTTTCCGGTGCTTTTCATTCGCCCCTGATGGCCACCGCCGCCGCCGAATTCGATCGACTCTTGCAACAAGTGGATTTCCGATCGGCCAAGGTACCGGTGATTTCTAATGTAGACCCCAGTCCGGCCACCGCCGCTGACGACCTCAAGGAGCGCCTCTCCCGCCAAATGACCGGCTCGGTGCGCTGGCTGGAAATTAGTGAGCAGTTGACAGCGCTGGGTGTGGAAAGGTCGATCGAAGTAGGTCCCGGTAAAGTGCTAGCCGGACTGCTGAAACGTACCTGCCCGGAGATGGCTCTGCTCAATATTGGCAGCGCTGCCGAATTATCCCAAATAGCCAATATATAGGGGCGCAAGGGTTACACTCCTATATATTGGGGTTTTAAGGGTTGATATCGATTTCGTTGTGGACTTGCAAAAGACTGCTGACGGTAATCGGTGTAATCCTTTCGGCCAATAGATCGTCGTATTGTAATACTTCGCGCAAACGATTTTGGTCATCGACCATCACTACTTGGGGACAGTGATGAGATATTTCGGCGGGGCTGAATTGGCCATAGGTCATGATGATTAGCCGATCTCCTTTCACTCCTAACCGCGCAGCGGCTCCATTTAGTTCGATCGCCCCGGAACCTGCCGGAGCCGCGATCGCATAGGTAGTGAAACGCTGACCGTTGTTGACATTCACCACTTGCACCTGTTCGTAGGGGCAGATATTGGCGGCTGCTAATAAAGCTTGGTCGATGCTGATGCTGCCCATATATTGCAAATTGGCATCGGTGATAGTGCAGCTATGAATCTTGCCAGAGAGCAGAGTACGTTGCATAGAATGCCTCGAAGGGGGTGAACTGGCGGTGGCTGAAAGATCCAGAAGGTGTTCGACCTTCTGGACTTGGATGATCTTTATGGGTACTAATTTAATGCGGGATACCTTAGGTTGCCCTCACCCCAGCCCTCTCCCAAGCTTGGGAGAGGGAGCAGCGGAAAATCCGGTCTTGGGGTCTCCCCAAGTGGAGGACTTTTTCAAGACAAGAGACTCCGCTTTTGGCTCCGGCTCCCCTTCTCCCAAACTTGGGAGAAGGGGTTGGGGGATGAGGGCTTCCAATGATTTGCATTGGGTTTTTGTACCGCTTTACGTTACCACCCATCTTTAGACTAACTACTTTTTGTCTGCGGCGATACCCTTTTCTACTAAGGCTAATACCTTGTCGGCATCTTGCCAACCGAGGATTTCGGTGACCTTTTTCTCTAAGTTCTTGTAAGTCTTAAAGAATTCTACGATCTCGTCCAAACGGTGGGGAGCAATGTCCTTAATCGATTTGACGTTGGTGTAGCGGGGATCTTTATCGGGAACGCACAGGATTTTTTCATCCCGATCTCCACCATCGATCATTTCCAGCATCCCAATCGGCCGAGCGGCAATCACGCAGCCGGGGAAGGTGGGCTGATCCATGATCACCATGCCATCCAGAGGATCGCCATCGTCACCGAGGGTGTTGGGGATGAATCCGTAGTCGCAGGGGTACTGCACGGAAGAATAAAGAACCCGATCGAGGGCGAAGGCGTTCAGATCTTTGTCGAATTCGTACTTATTCTTGCTGCCAGCAGGAATTTCGATCAGAACGTTAATCAGCCCCGGTTTGGGTTGGGCAGGAATCCGCGCTAAATCCACGGTAGGTCTCCAAAAATAACAACAGCGGGAAGTTTTCCCTGCACCATTTTAGCGGGCGGCGGTTCCCATTGTCGATCACCCTCACCCCAGCCCTCGCCCTCGCAGCACTAGAGGGAGAAGCGAAAAATCCGGTCTTGGGGTTTCCCCTGCTTGGGTTGATTGCATGGTCGGGAAACCCGACCGCATCAACTCCGCAAGTGGAGGACTTTTTCAAGAGAAGAGACTTCACTTGTGCTCCGGCTCCCCTCTCCCCACCGGGGAGAGGGGTTGGGGGTGAGGGCTGCCAATGGATGCATTGAATTTCAGTCAAATTAAATTCTCATTCCTTGGCGATCGATGTAGGTTTCTGTAAAAACTCCGCAGCTTGGAGGGTAGCGGCGACGGAAAGCTGGATGGGGGTCAGCTTAACCAAGCCGTCGTTGACGAAGAAATCTCGGACGGTGACTCGATCACCCGTGTTAAAGATAGTTTCGTAAAAAACATGCTTGATGCCCGAGGAGATGATCAGCTTCAGGCAAGAGAGGCAGGGTTCTAGAGTGACGTAGATGGTGGCTCCTTCGGTGCGGATGCCGTGCTTGGCTGCCTGGGCGATCGCGTTGGCTTCCGCATGGATGGAGCGAGAAGGCAGATTATTATCGGTGCATTTTTGGAGTCCTTCATAGCAGTAGCCCTGGGCTGTGCAGTGGGGAGAACCGGGCGGAGAGCCATTGTAGCCGGTGGCCAGAATCTGGCGGTCTTTGACGATGACAGCTCCGACGGGGAAAGCTAGGCAGGTCGATCGCACCGCCGAGAGTTTGGCGATCATCATAAAGTATTCATCCCAGGTGGGGCGGGCTTGGATGTCGTTCACATTCTTCTCGCGGCAGTACTGGGGCAATTTTAGAGCCAAAGGGATCCAATTCCCTCCGAATGGGGTAGGATTTGCTGCACTGTCTTTGGTTGTGCGCGATGTCTGCTTCTAGTCTTTCTGTAAAAATTCAGCGGTTAGTGCCGGAGGCCAGGGTGCCGGAGTATGCTCATCCGGGGGATGCCGGGGCCGATCTGGCGGCGGTGGTAGACTGTGTGATCCCGGCTGGTGCATGGCTGGCCGTGCCTACGGGGTTGTCCGCAGAGATTCCGATCGGCTACGAACTCCAAGTCCGTCCGCGCAGCGGTCTGGCCTTCAAGAAAGGCGTGACGGTGTTGAATGCACCGGGGACGATCGATGCGGGCTACCGTGGCGAGATTAAGGTGATTCTGATCAACCATGGATCGGAGCCGTTTGCGATCGAGGTGGGCGACAAGATTGCCCAGTTAGTAGTAGCAGCGGTGGTGACTGGCATATTCGAAGAATCTCAAGCCTTAGGAGATTCCCCACGCGGCAGCGGTGGCTTCGGGTCCACCGGGGTTTGACGGAAGTTGCTAGGAATTTTGATTGATACTGGCAAAAGAAAGCTCGACTTCGATTAGAAGTCGAGCTTTCTTTTTGTTCTAGGCTTCGATCATCACCCGCAGATTACCGCGTTTGCGGGTTACCCGACAGGAAGTAGTCCCGATCGCTTCACCATGATCCGGGACTTTTTCCCGGACAAACTCCACATCTAGCACCGTAGAGCCAACCCGCAGATTCTTCACCGAGAGCTGATGGAGAGAGTCGGGCAGCGCTGGATCTATGATCCGTATCTGATTGCTCTCCATATTCGGCACCAAATTGATCATCATCTGAATCAACTGGAACACCGTACCCGTAGCCCAAGCCTGGGGCGTACAGGCCACCGGATACTGCACCGGATTGCCCTTATCTCGACTGTAGCCACAGAATAGCTCCGGCGGGCGCTGATAAGGCTGGAAGCCAATCATATCGAATAAACCCTGAGCCACTTCCAATGCCGATTCACTATGACCGGTGGAGCGCAGCCCCATGGAAATCAGACCATTATCGTGGGGCCAAACGGAGCCAGTGTGATAACCCATCGGATTGTAGGCCGGAGAATCGCTACTGAGGGTGCGTACACCCCAGCCACTAAACATATCCGGAGCCATCAACCGTTCCGCCACACTCTTGGCTTTATCGGGCATCAGAATATCCAACTGGAGACAGTGGCCAGGATTGGAGCTAATGCCATCCACTTGATTGCCTTGGCCATCCAAAGCTAGGGCTAGGTAATCCAGATCGTCGATCCAGAAATCCCGATTGAAGCGATGCTTCAGATCTAGGGCCGAATTTTCCCACCGATTGGCCAGTTCTTCTTCCTTCCGAATACTGCGGGCAATATCGCTCAAGCGCATCTTCGCTGCATAGACGTAGGCTTGCACCTCGCAGAGGGCGATCGCCCCTTCGGCCATCTTGCCATGACGATCCACAATGCAATTGCCCGAATCCTTCCAGCCTTGGTTTTGCAGACCGCGCTCGGACCTTTGATAGTAGGCCAAGTAGCCATTGCCCTGCTCGCATTCTTGATCGATCCATTCCATGGCAGCTAAAGCATGGGGCCACAGCCGATCTAGAGTTTCCCGATCATGAGTCCAGCTATAGTACTCGGCATAGAGCATCAGCCATAGGGGCGTAGCATCCACGGTGCCATAGTAAGGTGTGTGGGGAATTTCGTTGCAGCGGGCCATTTCGCCCAACCGAATTTCGTGCAGAATTTTACCGGGCTTCTCGTCGCGCCAATCATTCTCGTCGGTGCCTTGATATTGGGCCAAAACGGTCAGCGTTTCCTTCGCAATCGTCGGATCCAGAATCAAAATTTGGGAAGCAGCAATGATGCTATCCCGACCGAACAGTGTACAGAACCAAGGTACGCCAGCGGAGAGCACCTTGTTTTGCTCGAAGCTCTGGCGCAATAGGTAGATGTCTTTCTCTGCTCGATCGATGATTTGGTTGATCGCTGGGTTGTCCGATCTAATCTGGGTAATCTGGGAGCGCCAGCGCTCTTCCTCCAGTAGTTCCGCAGCCTTGGCCTGGTTCAGTTCGCTGGGCAAGCGCACCTGCGAAACTTGTTTGCTGTTCATCAGCATGGCCAGCCGATAGCCCAGCTTCAGTTCGCTATGGGAGGCGAGGCGCACGTT
Organism: Synechococcales cyanobacterium OTE_70_metabat_200; assembly: GCA_031375385.1. GTDB lineage: Bacteria > Cyanobacteriota > Cyanobacteriia > Cyanobacteriales > Chamaesiphonaceae > JAAFHZ01. Next base: position 22,802 of record JANMHS010000059.1, read on the forward strand.
CCAAACAGCAGTGTAGCCCTTGAGATATTCCGGTAACTGGTGGGTGAATTCGATGTTCGATTCCATCACGGCCCCATCCAATCCTCGATAGGCCAAGGTCAGCTCCGTGGGATGATCCGTGAGGTAATTTTCCTGCTGGTTGTTATCTTCGTCCATGGTCACGCGGCGCAGCAGACCGCCGTGATCTTTGCGCGTAAAGCCGCGAATTTCAAACAAGTCGGCAAAATCCGCATCGAAACTCAGGCTGAGCTGGAAACGGACTGTTTCTGGGCCGTAGTTGTGCAAGACTAGCTCCTCGAACAAACCGCCATTCAGGACAATTTCTCGTTGGATGCTGACGGTTTCGGCGGGAATGCTAATTTCTGTGGGCTTGTCTTCGTCCCAAAGAATCGGGTTGGTACAGAGTACCGAGAGGGCAAAGCCCTTGTCGGCATTGCTGGTCAGCAAAATGGGTGATCGACCATTGATCTGCAATTCCAGTCGGTTCAGGAAGCGGGTATCCCGACAGAATAGACCCATGCTGGTAATGGCTTCATCGCGGCTACAGCCGGAGATGTTGCCCAGGGTATCGGCAATCAAAAATAGATCATCGTCTTTCAGGGTGAGTGTAGGTTGGGCTCGATCGCTGACTACACAGCCCCATTCTGGAATGGGTAGCTCCGTAGCAGGGACAAAAACTTTACCTTCGAGATCGACAATATTGGATGCGGACATAGATTCACCTCAAGGGGGCTAGGGGGTTCGCAGTTCGTGTGGAAATCTTGAGGAAAAAATAGCCATCGGCAAGACATTTTCCTATGGGGGGCTGAGAGCGAAAATCGCTCTAAAATCTCACTGCCAAACCTTGATGGGCATTGTATCTTTTCCATTCTTCCCGAGAAAATTACGGATTGCTCATCACATTCAAAACGAGATTTTCCGCGAGAAAGAAGGCTTCAGTAGATTATAGGCACCTTGGGCCAAAAACTTCAGATTTTCTTTAAAATTACTAGAAGTGGCTCCAGACCTTACTGTCACTGAACTTTTCAATAACTTGATCGGTTGCAAGCCTCCGAGTATAAAAAAATCTAATCTAAGTTAAGTGAATACTCACAAAAAATACAGATTTCAGTTACATAGATTCATGGACAACCCAGTTATTTCTGGATTGCCCATGAATTTTAGTTACTCTTATCACAAAAATCGGGATGGCCAGATTCGAACTGACGACATCCTGCTCCCAAAGCAGGCGCGCTACCAAGCTGCGCTACATCCCGAGGCCACATTGGTTGAACTTTAGGAAAGTCCATGACCCATGGGGCCATCATAGCAAACAATTTGGCAAAGTGCCCAATCTATTTTTGGGGAACTGTCCACCAAGCTAAGGCATAGGGTTGGCTGGCATTGTTGTAACGCTGGCGGAAACGCACCCGAATTTTGTAGCGGCCAGCACTGGGCACCTGCTGAAACAGATGTTCCGTACTATCCACATTGCTCGTAGAAGACCAGACACTCTTGCTCTCATCCGTTTCTTCGGCTCTCATCAGGTAAAGATCTAAGTTGTTCAGTCCTTTGTCTTGGAAGGTTTCATCTCGATCGTAGGCTCCATTGCCATTCCGATCGATCAAATCCACCAAGCGATCCCAGGTGAGGGTAATGGAAACAAAGCTACCTGCCTTCAGGGGCTTATCGATCCCATAGTCCTGGTAAGTGGTGACTTGGTTATAGTCCCAGCCGATCGCAGCTACGGGAGCCGTCGGCTGCCATTGACCGGGCTGGAACTGCTGGTAAGCCCGGAAGGCATTGAGATGACCGGCTCCTAGTTGGTAATCTAGGGGAACCCGAGCGTTGTTATAAGCTTCGCCTTCGAGCCAAGTACGGTTGCGCTTGGTGAGTACCTCGCGAGTCATGCCCAGTCGATCGCCGTTGCCGTTATCCCGCAGCTTGTCGGCGGAATTCATCATGACGGCCTTCATTACTTCGTGCTGGCGGGCGGCCAGACTCCAATGCTCCACTGGCTCTGCTAGGGGATTGGGATTCAGTCGCTGCTTTTTGCTGACGGTGCGCAGTTGCCGATCGCCAAATTCCTGGAGTAGGGCCAAGGTGGCCGTAACGTGGGGCGTGGCAAAGCTGGTGCCATTGACGTTGGTTGGTTTGCCCTCTAGATCGTAGAGACTAAAGCTGCCGCCGGGAGCGAGAATGCCGATCGATCGCCGATCCCCCACATTGATCTCGCGGCTGGCAATTCTTTTGGCTGTGCCCACGGGTTGTTCGCTGAGGTTCGCAAAGTCCACTTTCCGAAAGACCCCATCCCGGATGGTCGAGTAGGCCACATTTAGGCCGTTGTAATTGTCCGTGGGAATCGGGATGCCACCTCGGCCCTGGTTGCCAGCTACCAAATGCAAGACGTTGTTGACCCTGGCAGACCAATCTAAGCATTGGGTGAGGAGGGAATTACCATCTAAAACCGCATTTGCTCTTTGATCTCGGTTCAGGGGTTCGCCAAAGCTATAGTTGATCGCTCGTAGGTCGCCACCGTTTTGTTGGGCTAAAAATTGACTGGCAGCGCATTCTTGCTGTTGGCTGGTCTGGCGGGGCGAGCCCACGGCGGTAGAGTAAAGTCGGGCATCGGGAGCAACGCCGGGCCGGGCTTTGTCTTTGCTGATCATGACATTGGCTACCATGGAAGCATGTTTATCGACGTTGCTGTTAGATTCTGGGTCGCCTTCCTGGAAAAAAACTTGTTCGAGCTGGAGAGTGCTGAAGTTGGAGGCGGTTTTGTCCAGACGAAAAGATGCTGGGCGGCCCAGTTCGACTTGGCCGATGGCGATTTTTTTGCCCGTAAGATTATAGGGCGCACGGTGCAGGCGACGGGCATCGATGCCGCTAGGGTCGATCGAAGATCCACCTCGATCGTTAAACTGAGCGAGGGCTACGGGGGCAATGGCAGCGCTCAGGCCACTGAAAACTAATAGAAAGCCAAGTGGCCGCCGAAAATTGTGCATGGTAGAGGATCATCCGCCGTTCACGAAGTGTTTCTGAAAAAGAATCGACTTTAACTTTACTATCCTAGATCTTACTGGCTTGTCTCGTTAGGACATGAACTAGCTAGTTTTGACTAATATATAGAGAGAATTTGCTGGAAAAGGTTGGAAACATGGAATATCGTCGCTTTGGCAGAACAGAAATACCTATGCCGGTTTTTTCTTGTGGGGGGATGCGCTATCAGTACAAATGGCAGGATCTGGGCATGGCCGAGATTCCTGACGAGAGCCAAAAAAACCTAGAAGCCACGATCCGCCGCTCCCTAGAATTGGGCATTAACCACATTGAGACTGCTCGCTTTTACGGTTCCTCCGAAGTGCAGCTCGGCCAGATTTTGCCCAAGATTCCGCGGGAGAGCTTTATTTTCCAGACCAAGATCGGGCCGAACGCCGATCCTCAGCAATTTTTAAGCCAGTTCGATCGATCCATGAGTCTGCTCCAGCTAGACTATGTCGATCTGTTAGGCATCCATGGGATCAACAATGAGGAGCTGCTAGATTGGACGATCAGACCGGGTGGCTGCTTAGATATTGCCAAGCAGCTCCAAGCTTCAGGTCGTGTCCGCCACATTGGTTTCTCTACCCATGGCACCACGGAGATGATTTGTGCAGCCATCAACACCGGAGCCTTCGACTATATAAACCTCCATTGGTACTACATAAACCAAATCAACTGGCCGGCGATCGAGGCGGCCACCCAGCAAGATATGGGCGTTTTTATCATCAGTCCCACTAATAAGGGCGGTCTCCTGAATAAGCCTTCGGCCAAGTTACAGGAACTGTGCCAACCCCTCAGCCCGATGGTGTTTAATGATCTGTTCTGTCTCAGTCATCCCCAAGTCCATACCCTCAGCCTGGGGGCGGCGGTGCCCACGGATTTTGATGAGCATCTGAAGACTTTGGATCTGCTTGATAGCTCCGCTTGCGCCGAAGGCGATCGGGCCGCTGAAATATTGCCGCCGATTATTCACCGGCTGGAGCAAGCTGCGATCGAGCGGCTGGGTGAAAAATGGTATAAATCTTGGCGGGATGGTTTGCCGGAGCCTGGTGAAACGCCGGGGAATATCAATATTCCAGCGGTGCTGTGGTTGCGCAATTTAGCCTTAGCTTACGACCTGACGGAGTATGGCCAAATGCGCTATAACTTGCTAGAAAACGGTGGTCATTGGTTTCCGGGGGCTAAGGCCAGTGAGGTGGATAGCTATGATTTAACGGAATGTTTGCGCTGCAGTCCCTATGCCGCCGAAATTCCTGGCTATCTAAAAGAAGCCGATCTCATCCTGGCCGGGGCAGAGGTCAAGCGTTTGTCCCAGAGTTAGATAAATTCCCCCAACACTCCATATACATTGGCATACTTGATATCTATCGCTTTGTCGGGAGGCTAAATTGTCTAAATTCTTTAATAATCGATCACGCAAGATGTTTGCGGATGGTGGTGCGGATTTACCGATTCATCAAATGGCTTTGGCCGGTCGATCGGCTGCCCTAGCTTCCCTATTGGCCGAAGACCACCGCTGGCTGATGGCCCGTGGACTTCATGGCCGGACGGCTTTGCATTGTGCGGCAGCGGCTGGCTCGGCGAGCTGTATTAAGGTGCTACTATTTCGCAGTCAATATCTAAATGTGGTGCTGGAGCGACCCCAATCGATGTCGGCGGAAAAGGCTTTGTTGATGGAGGAGCGGGCCAAATTCATCGATATTCCGGAATTTTCCCAGGGTTGGACTTCTTTGTTCTATGGGATCGAAAGCGGCTCTCTACCAGTGATGAAGTTGCTGCTGGAGTCCGGGGCCGATCCCAATCATTTCAGCGATAGCCTCAAGCGGCCCTTGGACTATGCCAAGTCGGCAGCAGCGATCGAGTTATTAAGCCAATATGGAGCTACCTGTTAAACTAGATGATGGTCAAGTGAGATTGCGGATTATGTCTCGAAAAGTAAAAGAAGCTGATGAAAAAACTAAAGAAACGCTGGAAGACTGGCATTATTGGGTTGATCGGGGCTATGAATTCTCAGACTAATAAATGTCCGCAACCTCCCGCTCCCAAGGCAACTTGGTCAAGGTTATAGACAACGCGGCCAGTGGTATCTAGATAATACTATCTTTGGCCGCTTGGATTTTGATTGCCTGCATCCCCTCAAACAACGCAAAGAGCTGGTTTTGATCCTCGATCGCCAAAGCCAGCAACCTATTTGGCACTAATAATTTTTTTGACACTTTCGATGCTATTCTCAGACATTTTAGCTTCCTCCAAAGCCTTAGCCAGAGCCTGCCAGTTACTCTTTTCTGGTTTTTCCAGAGCGGTCGTCAAAGCAACCAACCACTTGGGACTATCTTTAGCAGATTGCCAATTAGATTGACCAATACCAATACCCAGTTTTCCATAGGTTTGGCCTTCAGGCAATTGAATTTGGGCATCGGCAGCCGAAACTCGATCGCCCCAGAACGCCCGCCAGGATCTATCCTGAGTAAAAGTAATGAAACCCTGATCTAGACGATAAGCAGCATTATTTGAATTGACTGATTTCAGAGCAAGGGCCATAGCGATCGGAAATTCTTGTTTCCATCGAACACGGCGGCAAGTAAGATCAGTAACTTTGTAGTTATAGCTGTTAGCAATGAGTTCGGATACATAGACAGGGCCACCAAAAAGTTGTTTCGTGAGAGCTTGGCCTGCTGGAGTTGATTGCGGTTTTTTTTCGCTAATAGTCGTAGTGCTTAAAACATCATCGATCGGAGGCAGCTCGGCACTAAGACCCAGCAAAACCTTGACTTTTTGTCCCTTGACAGTGCCGCGCAAAGAAAGAAGACGATCTTGCGGACCATTGTAAACCACTAATACCTCAGAATACTGAATCGCTGGGATGGGAACACGCTTACCAAACCAAGTCAGTTCCCAACTAGACTGAATATCACTGCTTTTAGGACGGGGCTGGTAGACAACATTGATACTTGGATCTTTGGCTAATTCTTTTTTCAGTTGTTGACAACGCACCGGCCAATCATTCGCGTAGCTATTCGCATTAGACGCTTGAGCTGCACTGTCCTTAACGCAAATCACGATCGGGCTAGCACTAAGCAAGGTGAGTAAGCTGAAAAGCAGCGTTTTGCGGTACATGGTGAGGATGCTCCAAAGGTCAACCAAAAAGGCTATTGGATCATAGTACCCAAAGGAAAAACAGACCTATCATAAAAATCAATGAGGCGGAGAGCGCCATGCAAGGCACCACCTAGCTCTCTCCGCCAAGAACTATAATGTAAGAGTAAAGCCATAGTTGCTCCAATCATCGCAACTCGGCACTTACCCCATCAGGCAACCATGGATTTTCTGCTAGCCCCCTTTGTGGCCGCCACCATCTTCGTCCTTTCCGGCTTCAAGATCGATCGAGAATACGAGCGAGGCATCATCTTTCGGCTGGGACGCAACAACTCCGTCAAGGGACCCGGACTTTATTGGGTGATCCCCCTGGTGGATCAGAAAGTCCAGGTAGATATTCGCACCAAGACGATCGACATCGAACCTCAGGAAACAGTCACTGCCGATAGCGTTACTATCAAAGTCAACGCCGTTCTCTACTACCGGATCATCGATCCCTCCAGAGCCATTAACAAAGTAGAAAGCTATCGGGACGCAGTTTACCAGACGGCTCTCACCACCCTCCGCAATGTGGTCGGCCAAAACATGCTAGACGACGTGCTGCAAAGCCGCGACAAAATCAATGCGATGGTGCAAGAAATCGTCGATGAAGTTACGGAACCCTGGGGAGTAGCGATCGAGCGGGTGGACATCAAAGACGTGGAAATCCCCCCGACTATGCAGCGAGCCATGGCCAAGGAAGCCGAAGCCCTGCGCGAAAAGCGCGCCCGGATCATCAAAGCTTCTGCCGAAAAGGAAGCATCCCTGCAAATGTCCGAAGCCGCTCGGCAAATCGAACAGCATCCCATGGCCTTAGAGCTCCGCCGGATGCAGATGCTCACGGAAATTGGCGCTGAGAACAACACCACCACGCTGGTGATGATTCCGTCGGAATTTATGGACTTGGCGAAAAGAATCGGTAACCAAGCTGTCAATTTGCCTCAGGTGAACCAGGATTCTCCCATAGTGGTAGAACCAAACAACAACCTTCAGCAATAACTGAATCTTGTAGAATGGTTTAACCCAAACCTACTCTACAAACGATGAAATACCCCGTTGTCCTCCTTGGTTGCTCTGCTGCCATATTGGCCGTTGTGCAGCCGGTTAGTGCTAAATCTCCGGCAGAGATTGAGCAAATCGCTCGATCGGTCTCAGTAGAAATGATCTCTAGCGTTGGTTCGGGGGTACTAGTACATCGCCAGGGAGATCTATACACCGTAGTTACTAATCGCCACGTAGTCTGTAAGGAAAAGAAACTATGTGACGAGCCGGAGGTACGCAATAGCTATCAGTTGAAAACGACCGATGGTCAGAAATATCAAGTAGGTAGGTCGGCGATCAAGTTATTGAAGGATGCCGGGGGGAATAAGTTGGATCTGGCGATCGTCCAGTTTCGCAGTAGCCGCAATTATGCTATAGCTCAGGTGGCGGAACCGGGTAGCTTAAAGGTGGAAGATGCAATGTATACGGCGGGCTTCCCCCAAGGACAAGGCTGGTTGATTGGTCAAGGCAAAGCGATAGCAGTGGTGAATAAGCGGTTGGTGGAAGATCAGGGCGGTTATACGATAATCTATAATGCTAAGACTTTACCAGGGATGAGTGGAGGCGGTGTCTTCAACAGCGAAGGGCGCTTGGTGGCCATTCATGGTCATGGCGATAAATACAAGGAAAACAACCAAACTGGCGCTAGCTACGCTAAAGCTGAAGTAAATAGCAAAATTGGTTATAACCGAGGCATTCCGATTCGTTGGGTGGTGCAGGGGTTAGGTGAGAGGGGAATTGTGGTGGGCAGTCGGAGGCTACCGCGCGCAGTGCAAGAGGGAGCAGTGGTCGCAGCAAAGGCGGATGAGTTTTTTATTGCTGGGTTTAACAAGCTTGTGGAGCCGGGAGAAGATGTACAGTTGGGACAAGAGGAGGCTGTGCAGCTGTTTAGTAGGGCGATCGCCCTTAACCCCAAATATACCGTAGCCTACTTTTCGAGGGCTATTGTCAATGAACTGCTGGGTAACTTCCCCTTAGCGCTAGCTGACTACAACCAAGTCATCGCCCTTAAACCTAAATCGACAGAATCCTACATCAATCGTGGGATTTTGAAGCATCAAGAACTCAATGACCCCCAAGGAGCCTTGGCCGACTACAATCAAGCGATTGCCCTCAGCCCTAAATATGCAGATACCTACAACAATCGTGGGATTTTGAAGTATCAAAAACTCAATGACCCCCAAGGAGCCTTGGTCGACTACAACCAAGCGATCTCCCTCAACCCCAAATTTGCAGGAGCCTATGTCAACCGCGCGATCTTGAAGGTTGATAAACTCAAAGACCCCCAAGGAGCCTTGGCCGACTACAACCAAGCGATCGCCCTCAACCCCAAATTTGCAGAGGCCTACTATAATCGCGGGAATTTGAAAGATGACCTCAATGATCTTCAAGGAACCTTGAAGGACTACGACCAAGCGATCTCCCTCAACCCCAAATTTGCATTAGCTTACCACAATCGTGGGCGACTGAAGTTTAGGAGGTTGAACGATCGCCCTGGAGCCATTGCAGACCTCCGCATCGCAGCTCAGCTCTATCAATCGCAAGGCAACACAGCAAAAGCACAGCAAATTCTTGATGCCCTCCGCAAACTCGGGGTCAGTGAATAACCCCGAGGTCAATCCAGTGCTAAATCAAACATCACTATCCCTGTGATTCGCAGAAGAACCACTGGAATAATCACCTTGGCGCGATCTAAAAACTCCGTAATCGCTGGTGCATTGCCATGCCGAGCGGCTAACGTCAAACTTGGTGTATCGCCGGTTGTAGCCAAAATCTCCAAAACTCTGCAAGAGCTGATTTTCCAGCAGGGACGCTCCACAATTAAGCACTAATACACTTTTAACTAACTCGGTTTAGAATAGCCTTAGCCCGCTCACTACAACCATGTACAGCACCAGTACCCCCCTCGACACCCCTTGGAAGCAAATTCTTGAAAGCTACTTCCCCCAATTTATGGCCTTCTTTTTCCCCACTGCCTACAGAGAAATCAACTGGAAAAAAGGTTTTGAATTCCTCGATGGCGAATTGCAACAGGTCACCCTAGAAGCCGAAACGGGCAAGCGCATCGTCGATAAACTCGTCAAAGTCTTTCTGCGCAATGGAAAAGAAAAGTGGCTCCTAACACATATCGAAATCCAAAACCAAAAAGATGCCAACTTTAGCGAGCGGGTCTTCATTTATTCCGTGCGCCTCTATGACAAGTTTCGCCAACCAGTAGCCAGCTTTGCGATCCTTGGGGACACCAGTAAAAGCTGGCGACCCAGCTCTTTTCATCAAGCAGCCCTTGGCTCTCAGCACGAATTTTCCTTTCCCATCGTCAAACTGCTAGACTATAAACAGCGCAAAGAAGAGTTGCCCGCTAACGACAATCCCTTCGCCATAGTCGTCCAAGCTCACTTGGTGGCCCAAGCCACCAAAAACAAGGATAGCCAGCAGCGGCGGCGGAAAATGAAATATCTGCTGACTACAGAGTTGTACGAACGAGGCTGGAGCAAACAGGAAATTATTGACCTGTACCGCTTCATAGATTGGGTTTTAACACTACCGCCGGAGCTAGAAGAAGCATTCCAAGAAGACTTGAAAACCTACGAACGAGAGAAAAACATGTCGTACATTTCTGCTATTGAACGCATGGGCAAAGCCGAAGGCAAAGCCGAAGGCAAAGCCGAAGGCAAAGCTGAAGGCAAAGCTGAAGGTAAGGCTGAGCTGGTTAGTCTACAGTTATCCCGTCGGTTTGGGGTGTTGACTCCAGCAACCTCCGAACAAATTAGTGCCCTGTCTATTGAACAGCTCGATCGACTGGCACTGGACTTACTGGATTTTAAGAGCCTTGCTGAGCTGACGAATTGGCTGGCAGCGACAGCTCTCTGACTAATCTTATAGAATGTGTTAGCCCAAACCTACTTTACAAGCGAATAGTCCCTAGACCAATCCAGTATTAGCTTGGAAATAACAGGGACTATCTCCAGAAATTCATCCACAATGCCGGTGGCATTGTCCCGACCCTCATGTACGGGCAGAGGCGGCCCAGGAAAACCCCGTTCGGCTGAATTCCAGAAACCGATGAGGCCCATGCAATTTCGGCATGAAAACCAGATTTTCGTATCCACCGTAACAAATTAAGTGCAAGAATCTGCGTAACCTAGTTAGGCTCAGACTTTTAGTACCCAAAATAAGCAGTATGGCAAAGCGATTAGTCACCATCGGCAATGGCATGGTCGGTCATCGGTTCCTAGAACAGATGGCCCCCAAGGGATCCGACTGGGAATTGATTTCCTTCTGTGAGGAACCAAGAGTTGCTTACGATCGAGTCAACCTCAGCGGTTTCTTTGCGGGCAAGAGCGCCGCAGATTTATCCCTAGTGCAACCGGGCTTTTACCAAGAGCAAAACATTCAGGTGTATGTGGGTGACAAAGCGGTAGCCATCGATCGAGCAAACAAAACTGTCACTTCGGCCCAGGGTCAAACCATTAGCTACGACACCCTGGTGCTAGCCACCGGCTCCTATCCTTTCGTGCCCCCGATCGCCGGCAACGATCGGATAGGAACCTTCGTGTACCGCACGATCTGCGACTTAGAAGCCATGCAGGAATATGCTAAGACTTGCCAAGTGGGCGTAGTCGTTGGTGGCGGCTTGCTGGGATTGGAATGTGCCAATGCCCTGCAAAATCTGGGCCTGAAGACCCATGTAGTAGAATTTATGCCCCGGCTGATGCCCGTACAGGTGGATGAGGCCGGTGGCGAGACCCTGCGGAAGAAGATTGCAGCATTGGGGATCGATGTCCATCCGGGCAAATCCACCACCGAGATTTTGGGTGATGAACAAGGACGAGTTCATAAGATGCAGTTCGCCGATGGGACTGAGTTGCTGACGGATATGATTGTCTTCTCAGCCGGGATTCGCCCCCAGGACGAGCTAGCTAGGCAATGCGGACTGACGATCGGAGATCGGGGCGGCATTGTGATCGACGAATTTTGTCAGACCTCCGACCCGGATATCTATGCGATCGGCGAATGCGCACTCTATGACAGCCGGACTTACGGCTTAGTGGCTCCCGGCTACCGGATGGCCGAAGTGGTGGCCGATCGACTTTCCGGTCAGACTAACAGCTTTGCTGGAGCCGATATGTCCACCAAGCTGAAACTCTTGGGCATCGATGTGGCTAGTTTTGGCGATGCCTTTGGCACCACACCGGGAGCACAGGCGATCGTGATCGACGATGCGGTGGCAGGCACCTACAAAAAATTGGTACTAGATGCCCAAGGTCAGCGGTTACTCGGTGGAATCTTAGTTGGTGATGCCGCCGCCTACGGTACCCTGCTGCAATTGATGCAGAACCAAATGGCCCTACCGCCCCACCCCGAGGATCTGATTTTGCCGCCCCGCAGTGGTGCAACGATGGCGATGGGCGTTGACCAATTGCCCGATACGGCCCAAATCTGCTCCTGCAATAACGTCACCAAAGGTCAGATCTGTGGGGCCATTCAAGACCAGGAACTGCGGGATCTGGGGAGTGTGAAGAGCTGTACCAATGCGGGTACCGGCTGCGGTGGCTGTATGCCCTTGGTGACCGATTTATTCAAGTCCGAGCTAAAGAAAGCGGGCATCGAAGTTAAGAATCATCTCTGCGAGCATTTTGCCTTCTCGCGCCAAGAACTATATAGCTTGGTGCGCTCCCAGCAGATTCATAGCTTTACTGGCCTGCTCGATCGCTATGGCACGGGCCGGGGCTGTGAAATCTGCAAACCTGCGGTGGCTTCGATTTTGGCTTCGGCCTGGAATGACCAAATTCTCGATCCGCCCCATGCTAGCTTACAGGATACCAATGATGCTTTCTTAGCTAATATTCAGCGCGATGGTACCTATTCGGTGATTCCGCGCATTCCCGGTGGCGAAATCACCCCGGATAAATTGATTGTATTGGGGGAAGTGGCCAAAGAGTTTGGACTGTATACCAAAATCACCGGTGCCCAACGCATTGATTTATTGGGGGCACGGGTAGACCAGTTGCCGTTGATTTGGCAGCAGCTGGTAGCGGCAGGCTTTGAATCGGGTCATGCCTATGGCAAGGCCTTGCGTACGGTGAAATCTTGTGTGGGTAGTACTTGGTGCCGTTTTGGGGTACAGGATTCCGTAAGCTTATCGATCGAAATAGAGCTGCGCTATCGCGGTTTGCGGGCCCCCCATAAACTCAAATCTGCCGTCTCGGGCTGTACCCGCGAATGTGCAGAAGCTCAGAGTAAAGATTTTGGCATTATTGCCACGGAGAAGGGCTGGAACCTCTATGTCTGCGGCAATGGCGGCATGAAACCCCAACATGCCCAGCTATTAGCAGCAGATTTAGATAAGGAGACATTGATTCGCTATATCGATCGCTTCCTGATGTTCTATATCCGCACGGCTAACCGCCTAGAGCGGACGGCTACTTGGTTCAATAAGTTAGAAGGTGGGATGGAATATCTGCAACAGGTAGTGATTCACGATTCCCTAGGCATTGGGTTAGAACTGGAAGCAGAAATGGCTCACCAAGTGTCCACCTATGCCTGTGAATGGGATGTGACCCTGAAGGATCCGATCAAGCTCCAACGCTTCCAACACTTTGTGAATAGTGATGCACCGGATCCCAATGTAATACAGGTGGAGGAACGGGGCCAAAACCGCCCAGCCTACGAACATGAGCGGCAGTTGATATCGCTCCAAAGCTAATCCTCATCTCTGTTATATCTCCTGAAATTCACTATGTCACAAACCGAATCAATTGAACCCACAACTCAGCAATGGACGACCATTTGCCCATTGGAACGCATTTTGCCGGATACGGGAGTCTGCGCCCTATTAAATGATCAGCAAGTAGCCGTTTTTCGAATAGGTGATCAGGTATATGCGATCGACAATTTCGATCCCTTCAGCAAAGCCTATGTACTGTCGCGGGGCATTGTGGGCGATCGGAATGGTATTCCCAAAGTAGCCTCGCCGATCTACAAGCAGAACTTTAGTCTCCTCACCGGCGAATGTCTGGACGACCCCACGGTTCGCATCCCGATCTTTGCCGCTAGGGTGATCGATGGGCAAGTGCAAGTAGGCGGACAGAGCTGAAGACAGTTCGTTGAATGAATCTTGTAGAATGGGGATGAATTAAACCTATTCTACAAACTATGAAATACCATTTATTGTACACCGCCAAGGAGAACTCTACACCCTGGTGACAAATCGTCATATGGTCGGTGGCTCGCGGACTTGTAGGCTGGCAGGGGAGCACCATACATTGCTGCAAGCTAGCAACAGTCTGTTTGCAAAAATTAAGCTGTGTGGATTACCCTGTAAGGTGCAGACTTAAGTGCCCTAGCTTCTATTAACGACCATACAACTGTGGATTGAGGACAATGGAGAATCGGCTAGACTTTTTTAGACAACAAATGGCTGCTTTTGAGGGATCTGCTGATCCGTCCAACGCGATTACCCATGGCTACTATGTCCCTTTGGGTACAATGCCTGTTTCTGACAATATTGCTGGCCGCTTAGCGCTCCGACCCGCCTCTAGCCATCTGCTCCTGGGAGGCATCGGTTCTGGCAAAACCACTGAGGTTTTAATGGCTGCTGAGAAAATCGAGAAATCGATTAAAAAAGTTCATGTTCGATATGTCGATGTCACTCTTCATACTGACTTGACTAAAATGAAGAATGGAACACTGATTGTAATTGTAGGGTTGCTCTTAGCCAATTCCATCAGCAATGACGACCAAGAAGCTGTAGAGAGTAGCATTAAAGTCATACGCAAACTCGCCCATGGATATCATCGTGAATATGAGGTTCTTGATCCATCTTTTGAGCTCAGAGGACTCGGAGGACTTCGACAAAGTCTTATCGTTCCTGATATTGCTTCTTATCTCACCCCGAAGACAATTACAAAAACAGACCATCTTGATGGTATATTAAGTCCTGTTCAAAGAAAAGGTGTAAACAATGACTTAAAAAGTAGTGTTCAAGCCCTGCGCAATCACCTGCGCAATCAATATGAGTATATTTTCTTTTTATTCGATGGCTTAGATAGACTCGACAATCCCAGCGCTTTTTATGGCCTAGTTGAGAATGACCTTAGGCAACTGTCTGAGATGGGAATCGGAAGCATTTTAGTTGGAAACACCCATCTATTGACAGGTGACCAGTGGATAGAGGACGATAGCAAAAGTATTCTCTATCAATACAGCTTAGATGTTGAAAAGAATCATGATCACAAAGATTTTTTCATGAATGTTATCAACTGGATAGTGCGGAGTTTTCATAGTACGTTGACACTATGGTTGAACAGTTGATGGCTGATGGATGAGCGGTTGAGAGCACTCTAATTTGGAAGTTAGCAATTTAATAAGAAGTAGATGGGGTCTGCTTCTGCTTAAAT
>JANMHS010000089.1:0-33650 GCA_031375385.1 Synechococcales cyanobacterium OTE_70_metabat_200
ATTTAAGCAGAAGCAGACCCCATCTACTTCTTATTAAATTGCTAACTTCCAAATTAGAGTGCTCTCAACCGCTCATCCATCAGCCATCAACTGTTCAACCATAGTGTCAACGTACTATGAAAACTCCGCACTATCCAGTTGGTAACTCGGAATTGGAATCTGTAACTTGCATAACATTAGCGTGAAGATCAATAAATAGTTCTGTAGATTGATTTTAAAAGAATCAATATTGTATCAATCACACTTTTAGCACTGTTTGTTGATTATTGCAAGTATCTAGCCAGCTTTTTTTATATACTTGCTGATGAGCAATATAATGTGCAGCAGGCTATGGCGTTGCTCTGGTTTACAATTTTGTGAATCAAGTGCAGCTCGCCAAACGTCTGACTATTTTTCAGCGATAATCCGAATGATTCGGTCGATCTGAAGGCTGGACTCGGAAACATATTTGATGCTTTTGGGCGGATTACTATCTAGTTTGGATATCCAGAGTATGTGCAAAAGCCCTATTTGGAGAGCGCCTTGAGCGGTTAGTAGTGGGCAATGGGGTGAAATCTTGACAGTCGATCGCTGCTACGGAGCAGGCCGAATGTGGATTGACAGGGCATTTTAAATAGCGACTATCAATAAAATACTGACATTTACTGCAAGGAATACTGTGCAGTTGGCGAACTTGTCTAAAGCCAACGAGACCATAGCCTATCAGCGTAGTTAAAGTACCGATCGACAGGCTCCATGCAACTAAGAGACAAAATAAGTTCATAGAGTAATCCTAGAGGATTGGGGCAGGATGCAACGCAACATGTTTGGCGTAAGCTGTCGCCAAAAATCTCGTACTTTCATTCCTACTTGATCGGCATGCTGATGATGGAAAAAGTGTCCACCCTCTGGCTGATGCCAGATCTGGTCTCCTGGCTTGAGGTGATGTGACCAATCGGAAAAAGTGTGACCGCTCAGGACGGGGTCATCTACTGCTCCACAAACCAGCAGGGGTTGCGGAATACTCCCTTGAGCTAAGGGTGCATCTTGCTGCCAAAGAGATGTCTCAGAAGGAGCTTCTAACAAGTCTCGATCGAGTCGATCGGCTAAATGCTGCACATAGCGAGGACAAGAGATCTTGGAAATGCGGCTAGCCACTAACTGTAATATGGTGCTACGCCGACAGTGGATGGTGGCGAGCTGCTGGTAGTAGTAGGTTTGCCAAGTAATGCTCGACTGAATCGCCACACTAATTAAGACCACCGAAGCCACTCGCCCCGGATGACGACGGGCGTAACTGAGGGCCAGTGTGCCGCCTAACCCATGTCCGATTAAATTGACAGGTTGCTCACTGGTTTCGACGAAGTCGTGGAGTAACCCCAAGGCAACCTCTAGGGAACCAGGTTCATCGGGCGTTTGGGAGTAGGCCCAGTATTTGAGGGGGAATTCTTGATCGAGGACGCCCAAAATGCGGCGGTGAAAGCATTGCAAGCTGGGGTTAGTACCGATCCATAGAAACTGTCGATCACATAGTGTTTGGGAAGGAGAATCGCAAATCATGAAAATGTTCAGGTAAAGGCCAAATTTTGTTGTGCTACTGCCATGGGGTGACGACTTTGCACACCTATTGCTAATATCTAGCAGCAAGGAGCTACTAGAATGTAGCACTTTATTGAAAATAGATCTCATTAAGATCAAAAAAAATGATAGTTTTATCTTCTAGCTTGATCACTGAATCATTAGTTTGGCTGAAGTCAGGTAGCATTGCAGATCTTGTTGTTGAGACAGCAATTGTCACCAGAACTCTCTGACAGCGACCTTTGTAGGGAAACAATAACCTGCTTGGCCGCCGAGGAGGGGTGGTATTCTGCGGCACCATCTTTTTTGAATCTGTTGATCATCCCAAAGCAAATAATTGTAATTCTCAATTAGTCGTGCTAACATCCTACCCATAGTTATAGAATTTTTATCAGTTGCCTTTCTATGTTTAAGTCGACATTCACCTCGATCTTCACCGCCACCTGTATTACAGCGATTTTCTCGGCGGCAGTAGTAGACAGAGCGATCGCTGGAGAACGTTCCTCCTTATTGGATTTACCTGTAGCTAGCAATCCAAAGGCAGTCAACTCAGCACCTGAGTCGAACATCCTGCCATCCAGCCAAGAGCATCTCAATCGAAGAATTGCTCAAACACCAGCTGAAGCTCCCGCTGCAAACCAATTTTCTCAAACAACTAAGCTGCAAGGCCAGGTCATTTTTGGCCTCACCGGTGGACTGTCCGGAGACATTAGTAGAAATGCTGTCTTGGGCTATCGGACTCGTCTAGAACTGGTGACGGGTTTGGGTCCGGGCACATTAACGACCCGCCTGCAGATTGATGGTATAGGTACTCCAAATTCTACGGTGCCAGCTACAACTATCGATACTCCGGAAGGAGCTTCATCGTTTGGGGTGACTGAGCCAAGTAGCCAAGTCAACTTGGATTCATTGAAATATGAGTTACCGATCGGGCCAAACACTCAGTTGATGGTGGCGGCCAATGCTGCCGGTGCTGATGACTTTACGGATTCGATCAATCCATACTTTGATGGTGACGGTGGCAGTGGATCGATTTCTCGCTTTGGCAATCGGCCTTCTATTTACTACTTGGTTTCCGGTGCCGGGGCTGGAATTCGCCACAAGTTTAGCCCGACTATCGAGGGCAGTATAGGTTATTTGGCCAGTAATGCTAATAATCCAGCCAGTGGCAGTGGTTTAACTAGCGGTAGCTACGGAGCAATCGCCCAACTTACTTTTAATCCTAATGAAAATACTAAGTTGGGTTTGACCTACGTCAATGCTTATAACTCAACACCAGGAACTGGGAGTAACAATGCCAACCCCGATGGCTCCAATAATATGTTTGGGGTACAAGGATCGGTGAAAATAAGTCCCAAAGTTGCTTTGGGTGGCTGGGTTGGCTACAACAAAAACAGTAATGCCGCCGGCGATCGAGATATCTTGAACTGGGCAGTTACGGCTGCTTTTCCTGATCTGGGTGGGACGGGGAACTTGGCGGGCTTATTGGTTGGCCAAGAACCACGGGTGACTGGGGCAACAGGTACCGCTATTGCTGATACTGGCTCTTCTCTGCATTTAGAAGGCTTTTATCAAATTAAGCTGAGTGATAATGTCAGCATTACCCCTGGCTTGATTTACCTAACAGCCCCCGACCATAATAGCGCCAATGGCGGCGCTGTAATTGGCACAATCCGCACGACTTTTAGCTTCTAAGTGGTTTTTATGTCTCGATTAATCACTGCTGGTCGCCAATGCAACAGCAGTGATTCCAACTTAGAGTGTGTTGAACTATAGAAAGCCTCACTTCACTAATTTACTCAATAAACTAATATGAAACGACTAAGCCGACTATATAAAAGAATATCTTACTTTTTGCTGGCGTTGGTTTTTGGCATGGTGGTGGCATGCTCTAATACTACGTCTGCGCCGGATACGGCTGTTACTGACAAGCCAGCAGCAGGATCGTCGGTGGCTTCGGCTAGTCCTACCCATGAGGGTGGCCATAGCATGGGCAAAAAAATTAATATTAATAACGCAATTCTTTCGGAGCTAGATAAACTGGAGGGTAAATTGGGCGTTCCAGCACTCTCTAACAAAATTCAATCTAGCCGCCCTTACACTAAGCCAGAAGATTTGGTCAGCAAAAAAGTGATTGACCAAGCCCAATTTGACCAAATTAAAGATCTGGTGACGATCGAGGACATTAAGCTCACTGGCGAAGCTAAGGATGTGGATTATATGGTGAAGCTGGGTCTAATGAAAGGACACTTATTAGTGGCCAAGGAACTTATTGATCTGAAGAAGATTGACCAAGCTGAACCGCACATTGGACACCCTGTGGAAGAAATATATGCGGATGTAGAAGAACAACTCAATGAACGGAAAGTGAAAGAGTTTAAAACCCCTCTCATTGCCCTCCATGATCAGGTGAAAGCTGGTGGCAAGGATGCGGCTAAGCTTGGTGCCGACTTTGCTACTTCAATGAAATCAGTGGATGACGCAATTGCTGGGTTACCAGCGGCTCAGCGGACTTCGCCAAATTTTGTTCTTCAAGTAATCGCTGGCTTGTTGGATAGTGCTAACTCTGAATATACTGCGGCGATCGCTGGTGGTAAGATATCCCAAGCTGTCGAATATCAAGACTCTCGTGGTTTTGTGCGCTATAGCCAGGAACTATACAAGGTGATCGAGCCACAACTCACGAAAAGTAATGCCTCAGCAGCTACTAGTATTAACAAGTCCTTAACGGATTTAGCCAAGGCTTGGCCTGCGGCAATTCCTCCTGCTGCACCGGTTTTATTGCCTGCTGAAGTAACTAAATTGGTGAAGTCGATCGAAAGCGAATCTGCTAAGATGAACAAGCCAGCCTGATCAAAACCTCTCACTTCATGCAAGACCTAAATTCAGACAAGACGATCGATACTCTGCGTACTATCATGGAATTTGAGCTAGCTGGAGTAGTCCGCTATACTCACTACTCTTTGATGGTGACCGGCCCTAACCGGATTCCGATTGTCGATTTTTTTAAAGCCCAGGCGATCGAGTCGCTTGCTCATGCTCAGCAAGTCGGTGAAATCTTGACTGGCTTGGAAGGTCACCCTTCTCTCAGTATCGCGCCCATGGAAGAAACTTACAAACACACGGTCAAAGATATTTTGGAAGAAAGTCTTTCCCATGAAAAGAAAGCGCTCAATCTTTATAAGGAACTACTAGATATCGTTCAAGATTCTAGTGTTTATCTAGAAGAGTTCGCGAGAACAATGATTGGTACTGAGGAACTACATAATATTGAGATCAAAAAAATGCTAAGGGATTTTAGCTAACTATGCTCCAGAAACTAGAAGGAACTTTTTTGCGCTGGCAAAAATCCAAATCTGGCAAACTTAAAACCATCCAGATCCAGACAGGTAATATTATTCAGTCAGTACGTATCGATAGGGATCTCCGAGCGCTGTTAACAGACTTATTGACTCCTAATATCTCGATATCGTTGCAGGTAAAGGTCAAGAAGCAGCAGCTGATCGCTAAGTTTGTGGTGCTGATGCCTCGTTGTGACTTAGCCGTTGATCGAGCTTTGATTCCTAAACCGATCGAAGTCAAGGTTTGTACTAGCCGGCATTGCTGCAAAAATGGCAGCAAAGATATTTACCAGTCTCTCGAACAGCTCCAGCTCGATGGGAATATTGGAATTGCCCTGAACAAAGTTGGCTGTATGGGAAACTGCAAAAACGCTCCCGCAGTCAAGATTGATGGCCGCAAATACAATCATTTATCTCCAGTAGCAGCCGTGGATTTAGTCGGAAAAATATGGCGAAAGCTGCGGCCCAAATCACCAATCGCCAAAGCTGGTATAACCAGCTCAGGCTCTTACAGTCATGTCTAGCGATGGGCCGACAAACTCTGCTTGGTCCCGGCGGCAGTTGTTGCAGTGGGGCGGTATAGCCGGACTAGGTTTGGTGGCAAGTGCGGTGGGGTTGCAAACCCTCAATCGTCAGTCGATTATTACACCGCCGCCCATGCGCGACTTGGATGCGGAAAGTCCGGGCTTTTTGCCGGTGAAATTTTTGCGGAGCTTTGACTATGGCAAGATTGTGCAAGAAAATGGTCGCACGGTCAGAGAATTTACGCTCAATGCCAAAACTACGCCAGTTCAATTGGACAAGGCCACCAGCTTTGTTACTTGGAATATCAATGGTCAAGTACCGGCTCCGACTTTAAGGGCAAGACAGGGCGATCGGATTCGGATTGTGTTCTATAACCAAGCTGGCCATGCTCATTCTTTACACTTTCATGGTACCCACCCGGCCAGCATGGATGGCATTAAGCCGATCAAACAGAGCAAAGTATTTATCTATGAATTTGATGCGGAACCCTATGGTGTATACCCTTATCATTGCCATGTAGAGCCAGTGACTCGCCATATTGGTAAAGGTTTATATGGCATGTTGATTGTCGATCCACCCCAGCCTCGCCCCCCAGCGGATGAGCTAGTGTTGATCATGGGAGCTTATGATGTTGATGAAGATCGCCAAAATAATCTGTACGCCTTTAATGGATTACCACATTACTACATGCACCACCCGATCCCGATCCGAAAAGATCGACTGGTGCGTTTGTACGTGCAAAATATGATTGAGTTCGATGTAGCGGCATCCTTCCATCTGCACGCTAATATGTTTCAGGTGTACCCCACTGGGCGCACTTTGCAGCCTGCTTACGAGACTGATATAATCACGATGGGGCCTGCCGAGCGGCATATCTTGGAATTCAGCTACAAGTATCCTGGCCAATATATGTTTCATCCACATCAAGACTATATGGCCAGCGCTGGCTGCATGGGGATTTTCGATGTGGTAGCTTAACTTTCGCTAATTTACATTCAAACTACTATGGACTTACTTGCCGCCTTACCTACGTTTATTCTTACCCTCCGCGAAGGAGTGGAAGCTGCTTTGGTGGTGGGAATTGTCATGGCTTACCTGAAAAAATCGGGGCAGTCTTATTTGAGATCCTGGGTGTATTGGGCGATCGGGATTGGCATTGCCCTCAGTGCGGCGACTGGGGTAGCTTTTCAGTGGATGATTCAGAACCTGGGGGCCGCAAATCAGCAGTATGCTAGCTCGATCGAACCAGCCCTGGAAGGTGGTTTTAGTGTGTTGGCGATCATTATGTTGAGCTGGATGCTGCTTTGGATGACTAAACATGCCAAAACTCTGAAGCAAGAAGTTGAGGGCGCGGTAGATCAGGCCGTACATGCTCAAGCTAAGAACGGCTGGCGAATCTTTGGTTTGGTGTTTTTTGCGATCATGCGTGAAGGCTTCGAGACAGTATTGTTTATTGCTGCTAAGCTCCAACAAGGGATTTTTCCGGCTCTGGGGGCGAGCGCTGGCATTGCAGTAGCTACCCTGATTGGGATGCTGATGTTTAAGTGGGGTGTCCGCCTCAATATTCGTAAGTTCTTTGGGATCATGGGCGTTTTGTTGCTGCTAATTATCGGTGGTTTGGTAGTGACTTCTCTGGCCAGATTTGATCAGGCGGTAGCTGCCCTGGCTAATTCTAGCCGTGAATCTCAGAGTATGTGCTTCTTCTACGAACGCTTTGCCAAGCCAGCCGACAAAGACTGTATCCTAGGCCCGATGGTTTGGAACTTGAGTAAGGTACTACCGGAGGAGCATTTTCCTGGGGTGATTTTTAATACTTTGTTGGGCTATGTCCAGCGGTTGTATTTGGTGCAGGCGATCTGTTATGTATCTTTCTTGGTAACTGTCGGTAGTTTGTATTTGCAGCCTCTGTGGTTGAAAAAATTGAGTTTGACTAGTCGATCTCTGCGTGATGGTTAGACAGCAGTGCTGGAGAGTAGTCTGTATTGTGCTTTTGCTTTTGATGGGTGGCTGCCAGCAGCAAGTACCAAGATCCACCGCTGCGAATTCAGCCAGTGGTTGTGATCCTAGCCCCCGCCCAATTACGCGCTTTCTTAAATCTGTTTATGCGATCGCCATCAGCCCTGATGGTAAGTTAATTGCTAGTACTAATGCCGATGGTTCAGTCAAAACTTGGCATTTGCCTACTGCCACATTCGACAAATCCTGGATTGCTCACCGCAGCCTGATCTATGGCATGGCAATTAGCAAAGATAGTCGCTATTTAGTTACAGGTAGCGATGACCACCATGTTAAAGTATGGGATTTCGGCACGGGTAAATTAATACATGATCTGCAAGCACATCAGACAACTGTCTATGGGGTATCGATCGCTGCTGACAGTCGAAAGTTAGCTACTGCTGGCTTTGATGGTCAAGTTATTCTATGGGATTTGGCTACGGGTAAGCTCGATCGACAAATTAAGGCCCATAACAAATTCATTTATACTGTAGCTTTTAGTCCTGATCAAAAACTATTAGCCAGCGGCAGCGAAGATCATCAAATTAAGCTCTGGCAGGCAGATCGTGGCACGGTAGTTCGCACGCTGAGTGGCCATCGTGGGGCCATAATGTCGATCGCTTTTCATCCCTCTGGAAATTTGTTGGTCAGTGGTAGCAGTGATCAAATGGTGAAGATTTGGAATATGCAAACAGGCCAGGTTGTTCAGTCACTGGCCGGGCATGAAGGAGCCATCTACAGTGTGGCAGTTAGCCCTGATGGTCAAATAATTGCTAGTAGCGGCGCAGACAATACTG
Organism: Synechococcales cyanobacterium OTE_70_metabat_200; assembly: GCA_031375385.1. GTDB lineage: Bacteria > Cyanobacteriota > Cyanobacteriia > Cyanobacteriales > Chamaesiphonaceae > JAAFHZ01. The sequence goes on from JANMHS010000089.1 coordinate 8,216, forward strand.
TTAAGGTATGGCGGATGTCCACGGGGAAATTGCTGCAATCTCTGACTGGCCACAGAGGTCTAGTTATTTCTTTGGCCTTTAGTCCTGATGGCCAAATCCTTGCTAGCAGCAGTATTGACGGTACGATTAAGCTGTGGCACACAAAATGCTAGCTCGCTGGTGTGATTTTGCCGTAGGCTAAGCCAATCTGAATTTCGAGGTGAAGATCAATGATTGCTGTTATATAATGGCGAGACTCTTCTCTCGGCTTAGCTACTCATGACTTCTGGCAACCGTAAATTGCTATTTTTACTTCCTGGTACTACCCCGAATTATTTTTGTGGTGGCTTGGTGGCAGAGATGAAAGCCATGAAATTGGCGCAACAAGTAATGGAAGCGGCGATCGTCACTTATCGGCAGCGGGAGCCAGACAAACTGTTTTTACCAGATTTGCTAGCGGCAGGGCCCCGATCAAACCAAATTTTTGTGGTGAGCTGGGGTTTTGATGTGCCTAAGTTGGTCAAGCAACTGCAAGGGCATCATGTGATTTATCATGCCCACAGCGCCAACTATGGCTTTCGGTTAGGGAACCATGTTCCGATCGTGACCGTGAGCCGAAATACCCTGGGTTATTGGGGGCAGCAGGCTCCTCATTCGCCGTTGTATTATCTGCCCAATGAGATTTCGCCAGAGTTCATGGATCGGCACCAAGACCGCGATATTGATGTGTTGGTGCAGGTGCGGAAGACTTCTGGTTATCTGCGTAAATCACTGATTCCAGCCTTGAGTGAGCGTTGTCAGTTGCAGGTTTTGGCTGGTTTTGTGGAGGACTTGGCTGACCTCTTTAATCGATCGAAAGTTTATCTCTACGATTCGGCGGAATATTGGGCCGTCCAGGGTGTGACGGAGGGCTTTGGTCTGCCGCCATTAGAGGCGATTGCCTGTGGTTGTCAGGTATTTTCTAGTGTGAACAGTGCTCTGGCAGATCATTTGGATCCGGGGTTTAACTGCCAAAAAATTGCTGTTTATAATACGGGCTACGATGTACAGCGAATTCTGCATAGTTTGACTAAGCTACCCGCACCGCTGCCAGCGGAATTTTTGCAGTTTTATCGAGAAGCAGCGATCGTCCAGCGTTGGCAATCTATTTTGCTGGAAATCAATGAGTTTTTTGACTACCAAGAAAAACACCCCTCAGATATCTTACCGCTGACTAGTTGGTCTATTCAGGCTCTGTGGTGGCAATCTAAGTTAGCTAAAATCAAAGGTAAGCTCGGGAAATCTTGACTAACAGGCTGCGGCTATAAGAGCTGGTATGGCTGCGAGCAATTAGTATTCTTTACCGGAAAAAGGTTGAAAGTCTTGGTGCCATCGATCGACTAGTTGACAAATAAATAACTCGCCAGTTACTATTGGGGAATGGCTAGAACCCCAACTATTACCCCCACCAAAATCCTGGAAGCTGCCCGCGTAGTATTCCTGGAACTGGGATTTAGTGCCACAGTGGTTGATATCGCCGATCGAGCTGGCATCTCCAGCGCCAGCATCTTCAAGCATTTCCCCACCAAAGAAGCCCTCTTCTTTGCGGCAATGTCTGTCACCGCCACGACCCACGATCGCCTCTGGATCACCGAACTCGCCACAGAAATCGGCCTCGGCAATCCGCGATCGGATCTACTCAAAATTGCCCACCGGATTGCCGCATATACTGGCGACCTATTGCCTCAGATGATGCTGGCTTGGTCCGTGCGCCAACCGGGCGAGATCGTCAAACCACCGGGACTCGAACCCGACCTAGCGGCGATCGTCGCCTATCTCGAAGGGGAGATGACTCTCGGGCGGATTGTGTGTGGCGACCCCATGATCCCCGCCATGACCCTCTTGCATACGATCGTCGGCTTTACGATGAGCCAAACCTTACAAGAGCGAATGATTCCTTCAGATACCAGCATTTTTCTGGAAGATTTTGTCGATCTACTTTGGCGCAGTCTAGCTCCCGATTGATCAACCGCCGCCGCTTTTTTTTAATCTTAAAATAACTAACTAGTCAGTTATTTTAAGGCGACATCCATCAAACCCTACTAAATCACCAGACACAACCAACATGGCTAAGATTAAGCTCGAACCAATTAACGTTGCTGCACCCAGTTTTCGTGCCAATCCATTCCCAACCTTCCGACAATGGCGTGCTGATCGCCCCGTTGTTCTAGTCAAAGCCTTTGGCGAACGGGCTTGGCTCGTCACTCGCTATGATGATGTTTTGGCCAGCCTCACGGACGAACGGCTAGTCAAAGACCGTCGCAACGCCCAAGATCCCAATCGGCGCACCAGAGAAATGTGGATGCCGGGATTCATCGAGCCACTGCGCCGGAGTATGATCGACTCCGATCCTCCCGACCATGCCCGCTTGAAGTCACTGGTGCATCAGGCCTTCATGCCGCGCCTGATTGCCCAAATGCAAGCTCGCATCGAGCGTCTGGCCCATGAATCGATCGACCGGGTGCTGGCCAGCGGCGAAATGGATCTGATCAAAGACTTTGCACTGCCCATTCCAGTCACCATCATTAGCGAAATGCTCGGGGTGGCCGCAGCCGATCGACCAGCCTTTCAACGGTGGTCTAATGCAATAGTGAATGTGGCGCGGCCGATCGATGGAATCTTAGCTATTCCCAATTTGTATCAAATGGTAAAGTTTCTGCGCCGTCTATTTCGTGAACATCGTCTCCAGCCCCAAGATGACTTGACCAGCGCCCTGTTGCAAGCTGAAGCCGATCAATCTAAATTATCCGAAGATGAATTAATTGGCATGGTAGCACTGTTGTTGTCCGCTGGCCATGAAACCACTGTTAATTTAATTGGGAATGGGGCAATGGCTTTATTAACGCATCCAGAGGCGCTTGATCGCTTACGGACGGAACCCGACCTGATGAAATCGGCGATCGAAGAATTAATGCGCTACACGCCGCCCGTCCTATTCTCTACCCAACGCTATGCCCGCACAGACCTGACGATCGCGGGTACCAATATTCCCCAGGGTGATTTGGTAGTGGCTGCCCTGGGTTCGGCGAACCATGATGAATCTAAATTCGAGCGACCGGAAGCTCTGATACTCGATCGACAAAATAATAAACACCTCGGCTTTGGGTCAGGGATCCACTACTGCCTGGGCGCACCCTTGGCCCGACTGGAAGCCAGTATTGCTTTTCGGGTCTTGTTCGAGCGATTGCCGAATATTCGACTGGCAGTTGCTGCCGAAGATCTCCAGTGGCAATCTAATGTGGTTACTAGGGGAATGAAAGCTATTCCCGTCAAGTTCTAACATTGCCACTGTGGCCTTTAGCCGGGGCTGAGATCGGTTAGCCGATTGTTTGCCAAAGGACTACTGAGTTAGAATCAGCTTATCCCCTAAAAAGTAGGCTGAATTCCTATGGAGAACATCACCATCCCTGCGGTCTGTATCAGTTTAGTATTCGCGGCATTTTATATTTACTGCGATATCCGGAATGCCCGTCAGCAGGCCCATAACCTTGCTACGTCAGTCACCATGTTGCCAGAGGATCTGCCGATCGACAGCGACAAAGCCTGTGAAACCGTAGCGGATGTCACCAACGCTACCATCCAAGTGGTTGGGGAAGCTGCCGCCCATCCCGAAGCATTTCATGGCACAGTCCAGGGCATTGGTCATGTGGTGGGCCATATTGTTGCTGGAGTGCTGCATCATCATTAATCACAAAACTCCATAGGATTTTTTTGGTTGTCAGCTTAATTCTGCGACCACTTGATCTTCGGTGATATAGCGGTTAGTCAGCAGATCGTAAACCGTGAGGCGCAGACAGCGCTGGTGATCGATCTGAAACTCCACCCGCAGCCGATCACTCCCCGGCGCACCGGGCGGATCCAGAGTAGCGATATTCTCTGCGCCCTGATTGAGCATCGTTACTGCCGTGGTGCCAGCGGCCAGACTACGAGTGACCAGGCGATCTCCATCGAAATATATTTCGGTATTATTTCGATCGGAACCCAGTTCGCCCAATAATAATTCAATGGTTTGTTGATTCGTTTGGGAAGCACCCAAAATCAGTTCCACCGGCTTCGTCATCGGATAGGGCTGACCGGCATTAATTACCCGGTGCCAACTGTGACAATTTTGGCGGCGATCCCAATAACGAATGCCATAGCTATGATACAAAAAATCCGTGACCTCCAAACCCTGGGTGATTTCCAATGCCCCATGAGCGATCGCCTCAAAGGGCTTGAATTGGCGAATTTGCTCTGGGGTAAAATGTTGACCCAGCCAATTTATAATCGCCGGCATTTGCGAAGTGCCACCCACCAGCAGCACCGCATCCACTTGGGATAGATCCATTTCCTGTCTTTGGGCCTGGTGTTTGACTCCACTTAATAGTTCGTCTAGCTGCTCAAACAAGCGGTTCTGGGCCAAAATCTCCGCTAAAGTGGCCCGCGTCAGGTGGAATTCGTAAGTCTCGAAGCTGCGATCGTCGAAAAATACCTCGGTAGCGGTAGTACTAAGGGAGAGCTGGATTTTCAGCTTTTCGGCGATCCGCAAAATTGAGGGCGTCACCCGCAGCCCCTGTTGGGCCGCCAGATGTTCCGCAATCCAGCGATCGAGATCCGTTCCGCCTAAATTCTGACCAGCCTTCGCTAAAACCTTGGCCAAATTGGGCTTCTGGCCGGATTCCGGCAACGTCTTGCCGCCGAACTTCATCAGGAAACCCAGGGGTTTACTAGTATCCGTCGTACTAGCCAAGCGCACCAAAGAAAAATCTACCGTGCCACCCCCAAAGTCAATAACCAACACATGGCCCGCCGTTAGCCCATAGCCCAGGGCCGCTGCGGTGGATTCATCTACCAAGGAAACCTTCTGCCAGGGCAGCTGCTGGCAGGTATTGTGCAACCAAGCCCGGTAGGTATCGAAGCTATCCACCGGCACCGTCACGACCAACTCCGTCGGTTCATCGGGCAGCACCGCTAATAGTTGTGCGAGAAACCATTCCCCCACTAGTTCGTAAGTGACATTGGTGCCATCCAGCTCCGGCGCAAAGCCTTGGATCGGTGCCCCAATGCCCCGCTTGAAGCCCGCAAAGTAGCGCGGATCCCCACTGAGATCCAGTCCTCGATCGAGCACCTGCTGGCCCACCGTTAGCTCCAAGGGGGCGGCCCGATCCACATAGATCAGGCTGGGAATCAGCGGCGGCTGGCCACTGGCGATCGAAGACAGACTGGGCAGCCTAATGGTTTCTGCTTGGTTGCTAGCCCGGTTCCAGCGTGCCACCACCGTGTTGCTGGTGCCAAAGTCGATCGAGATTGCCATATGTGTTCTAGTGAGTCCTTGCTTGTATTCTCTATCAAAACACCGCAGCCAGCGTCTCCTTTTGGAGCGCTTTGCGCTATCGAGGAGCTTTGTGTGATGTTTTCTTACATGGAATCGCCAAATTTGTCAGTAATCGCTATCCTGGTTAGGAATAGTAACTTCGTGGAGAAAAATCATGTTTGGAATCATCGCTTGGATTATTCTCGGTGTAATTGCTGGTGCGATCGCCAAAATGATTGTGCCCGGTCGCCAAGGTGGCGGTTTCTTGGCCACAGCAGCCTTGGGGATTGCTGGTTCTTTTATTGGTGGTGCGCTGCATAATCTCATTAAGTACCAGTCTTTGATGAGTCCATCTAAGAATGGCCAAATTCTCAGTCTTGGGAGCATTGGCGTAGCCGTCGTTGGTGCAATTATCGCTATCTTCCTCTGGGGTTTGGTGATGAATCGCTCCGAACAATAAATATTCTAATAAAAATATCGAATCCAATCAAAACCAATGTGTAGGGGTGCAGTGTTTGCACCCTACCATTGGTTTTCGTGGCTTTTATGGGATTGTATTGGCATCGCGTCTCGCCAGCGCATCGACATTGTGGCAGGACTTTTGGTAGACTGATACAGCGGTTCTATCAAATGCTTCCATGGATACCCCTCAGTTGCTGCTCGTCGATGGTCATTCCTTGGCTTTTCGCTCCTTCTATGCCCATGCCAAGGGCAAAGATGGCGGATTGAAGACCGCAGATGGCATTCCCACCAGCATTTGCTTTGGCTTCCTCAAGTCCTTGCTGGAAGTGATTGACAGCCACCAGCCTCAGCATTTGGCGATCGCCTTTGACCTGCCGGCCCCCACCTTCCGCCACGAGGCCGATGCCAACTACAAGGGCAATCGGGCCGAGACCCCCGCAGACTTTATTCCAGATATCCTGAACCTCTACGAACTGCTGCAGGCCCTGAACATTCCCACGGTCACAGCCCCCGGCTTTGAGGCCGACGATGTGTTGGGTACCTTGGCCACCCGGGCCAGCCAGCAGGGTTATCAGGTAAAAATCGTGACGGGCGATCGAGATCTTTTCCAGTTGGTCAACGATCAAACGGGAGTCAGTGTCCTTTATTTATCCAGCGGGCCTTACCAGCGCAGCGGTGGCCTGCAACCCTTCAACGAGCAGGCCGTCTGGGACAAACTGGAAGTGCGGCCCGACCAAATTGTGGACTACAAAGCCCTCTGCGGCGATAAATCCGATTGTATTCCCGGCGTACGGGGTATAGGTGAGAAAACCGCTGTCCAGCTCCTGGGGGAATTTCAGACCTTGCAGGGCGTTTATGATTCCCTAGACAAAGTACCCGGTGCCAAACAGACCAAGCTCCGCGATGGTAAAGATGATGCTTTCCATTCCCAGCATCTGGCCAGAATTGTCACCGATGTGCCTTTAGAGCTGGAATTAGCAGCTACTACCCTCCAGGGTTTCGAGCTGGACAAGGTGGTGCCAATTTTGGAGAAATTGGAGCTGCAAAAATTTCTGAAGCGGATCGATGCCATTCACCAAACCTTGGGTGGTCCAGCTGTGGCTAAGGTGGCGAAGTCGGTAGGAGCAGTGGTGGCCAAGGAGGAAGAGGGGGATGACGTATGGTTCTTTTCCGCAGAGGATGAAGCCAAGATCTTGCCGAAGCTAGAATTTCCGCTGATGTTGGTGCAGACCGAGGCCCAATTACAAGAACTGGTGCAGATTTTGGATGGCCAGCGGCAGGATCCGGTGGCTTGGGACACGGAGACCACGGCTTTGGTCGCCCGAGATGCTACCCTGGTGGGTCTGGGTTGTTGTTGGGGCGCAGAGACTACGGAAGTGGCCTATATTCCCATCGGTCATAGCAGCGGGATCAATCTACCGATCGAGCTAGTCTGGCAATATCTGCGTCCGCTCCTCGAAAGCGCTGAGCATCCCAAGGTGTTGCAGAATGCTAAGTTCGATCGACTGATTCTTCGCCATCAGGGCATCGAATTGGCTGGGGTGGTGGCGGATACTATGTTGATGAGCTACGTACTGGACCCGGAGGCGACCCACAACCTCACGGATTTGGCCAAGCGCTATTTGGGCTTGGATTCTACCAGCTACAAGGAACTGGTGCCCAAGGGCCAGACGATCGCCGATGTGCCGATCGAGCAAGTGGCCCAGTACTGCGGCATGGATGTATTTGCTACCTGGGGCATCTATGAGCCGTTGTTGGCGGAACTGATGTTGCAGAGTGGGTTGAAATTTGGTGAACCCGAAAGACCCACACTGCTGAAGTTGTGGCAGGAAGTAGAGCAGCCCTTGGAAGTGGTCTTGGCGGATATTGAGGATGTGGGTATTCGGTTAGATTGCGATTATTTAGGGGAGCTATCGGCCCAGTTAGGGATCGACCTAGAGCGGATCGAGCAAGAATCCTATGAGATAGCGGGTAGCAATTTCAATATGGCTTCGCCAAAGCAGATGAGTCAGTTATTATTCGAGACTTTGGGTCTATCGACAAAGAGCATCCGCAAGATTAAGACCGGCTATTCAACGGATGTGCAGACTTTAGAAAAGCTCCAGGGCCAGCATCCGATCGTGGATCTGATCTTGCAACATCGGACTTTGGCGAAACTGAAATCCACTTATACGGATGCCTTACCGAAATTGGTACATCCTCAAACCGATCGGCTCCATACGGATTTCAATCAAGCGGTGACCAGCACAGGGCGGCTATCTTCTTCGGATCCAAATTTGCAGAATATCCCTATTCGCACAGAATTCAGTCGGCAACTACGGAAAGCATTTATGCCTCGGGCCGGCTGGATCCTAGTGACGGCAGATTATTCCCAGATCGAGCTGCGGATCTTGGCCCATCTGAGTCAGGAACCAGTGCTGCTCAATGCCTATCAGCAGGGGCTAGATATTCATGGGGTGACCGCGAAATTATTGCTGGATAAGGAAGAAATTACATCCGAGGAGCGGCGGATGGGTAAGATTATTAATTTCGGCGTGATTTATGGCATGGGTGCAGCAAAGTTTGCGCGGGAGATGGGCGTTTCTACTGCCGTAGGTAAAGAGTTTATCGAAAAGTATTACGAGCGCTATGCGGGAGTTTTCCGCTATTTAGAGCGGGTGAAACGGCAGGCCGTGAGCCAGGGCTTTGTGGAAACGGTCTGTGGGCGGCGGCGCTACTTTAGATTTGAGGGTAGCAGTTTGCGCAAGTTACATGGGGTGGATGTGGAGGCAATCGACCTAGACAGTCTTAAAGGTCTGGGCCTGAATGATTCCAGCGCCCTCCGCCAGGCTGCCAATGCCCCGATTCAGGGTTCCAGTGCCGATATTATCAAGCTGGCGATGATTGAGTTGCACGAGCTGCTGCAGGGCTATGAGGCCCAATTATTATTGCAGGTACATGATGAATTGGTGTTTGAAATGCCCCCGGCGGAATGGCCGGTGCTGAAACCTTTGATTGCCCAAGCGATGGAGAATGCCGTACAGCTATCGGTACCATTACTAGTGGAAATGGGTGCTGGGCCTAATTGGATGGAGGCTAAGTAGCGGCGTGATCATTCGCGGACATAGATGAATTCCGCTGCTTCTTCTGGCTCCAAATCATCATCGAACTCCGTCAGGGACTCCTGGACTCGGCGGCGGATCTTGAGGGGAGCGGGCCAGAGTTCTTCTTGATCGTTGATCCGATCCAGACTCTGCCAGACCTGGTTCAGTAAATCGTCTAGGTGGTGACGAGTTGCCGCCGAAATGGTCATGACCGCACAGCCCGCTGCCGCCGCTAAATCTTGCTGGAGTTGGGCGATCGTTTCGTCATCGATCGCATCCACCTTATTCAAAGCCAAGATTTCTGGCTTGGAGGCCAAGTCCACGTCGTAGGCTACTAGTTCCTGACGGATGGTGTGGTAATCGGCGATCGGGTCGATGCCCGTGCAGTCTACCAAATGCACCAGCAGCTTGGTCCGCTCCACATGGCGCAGAAACTCATGGCCCAAACCGGCCCCCATCGCCGCCCCCTCAATGAGACCTGGAATATCTGCAAACAAAGTACCATCGCCACTGGGCTTCCGCACTACCCCTAGATTTGGCACCAGGGTGGTAAACGGATAATCGGCCACCTTCGGCTTCGCCGCCGACAGCGAGGAGATCAGTGTGGACTTACCCGCATTGGGCAAACCAACTATCCCAACTTCTGCCAACAGCTTCAGTTCTAGGTAGATTGATCGAACTTCCCCCGGTTTTCCCGGCATGGCCCGTTCCGGTGCCCGGTTACTATTGGTCAAAAAGCACTGGTTCCCCAGCCCTCCCTTACCGCCCGCCGCCACACAGAAGGTTTCATCTGGCTCGGTCAAATCCGCCAAGATCTCTTCGGTCTCCAAGTCATAAATCATCGTGCCACAGGGCACCTCTACGACCAGATCGTCGCCCGAAGCCCCCGTGCAATTCTTATTCCCACCTTTCTTCCCATTATCGGCCTTGAACCGCCGCCGGTACTGGAAATCCAACAGGGTCTGCAAATTCTCCACCGCCTTGAAATACACCGAGCCACCATGGCCCCCATTGCCGCCGGAAGGCCCACCAGCTGGCACAAACTTCTCCCGGCGAAAGGACACCATGCCATCACCACCGTCGCCAGCGGCCACTTGTACTTCGGCTCGATCGATAAACTGCATAGGAATTTTCCTTTAGAGCTTGTCATTCTAGCGCAACACTGGGTTCTAAGTGCGAGTGGTGATGATTTGCCCTCACCCCCAACCCCTCTCCCAAGCTTGGGAGAGGGGAGCCAGAGCCGGAGGATCTGGCGAGGTGAGGGCAAACCTAGGTAATCACCGTTGGTTGATCCATGCCCGTATGGGCCTTGATTTGGGCTAGCTCCTCGGCGATCGCCATCGGCCCCGCCAAAGCCACCTGCACATCTTGGTGATGCAAAGCCGGATCCGCTGCATAGCCTTCAAAATAGGCTCGCAAAGTCGCCCCCTGGGTTCCCGTGCCCGAAAGCCGCATCACAATCCGCGACCCATCCGTAAAGCCGATGCGCATCCCCTGCTGATTGCTGACGCTGCCATCGATCGGGTCGGTGTAGCTAAAGTCATCCGCATAGTCCACTTCGTAAGCCCCAAACTTGCGGCCCGGTAGGGTGGGCATCGCTCCTTGCACCAGTGCTACCAGGTCATTGGCCCGATCGACCGCCACTCCCTCATAGTCATGGCGGGAATAATAATTGCGGCCATAGGTGCGCCAATGCTCCCGCACGATCGCCTCCACCGATTCTCCGCGCACGGCCAAAATATTCAGCCAGAACAACACCGCCCAGAGGCCATCCTTCTCCCGAATATGGTTCGAGCCAGTGCCAAAACTTTCTTCCCCACAGAGGGTCACCTTTCCTGCATCCATCAGGTTGCCAAAGAACTTCCAGCCCGTGGGTGTTTCGTAGCAATCGATCCCCAGCTTCGCCGCTACCCGGTCTGGAGCCTGGCTGGTGGGCATCGATCGGGCAATCCCCGCCAACCCATCTTTGTAGGCTGGCACTAACTGGGCATTGGCTGCCAAAATCGCCAAACTATCGCTGGGCGTGACAAAAAAGTTGCGGCCCAAGATCATATTCCGATCGCCATCCCCATCGGAAGCCGCCCCAAAATCAGGGGCATTGGAGCCAAACAGCACCTTGACCAAATCGTGAGCATAGACCAGATTGGGATCCGGGTGACCCTGGCCAAAATCTTCCAGCGGCACCCCGGCCATGACTGTACCCGCGGCTGCGCCCAAGCGCTGCTCAAAAATCGCCTTGGCATAGGGCCCTGTAACGGCGTGCATGGAATCCATCACCATCCGGAAATTGCCCGTGAGTAGGGATTGAATCCGATCAAAATCGAACAGCGATTCCATCAGCTCCTGATAGTCCGTAACCGCATCGATCACTTCCACTTCCATGGGCCCCAGGTTGGTGGTGCCCAGGCGGTCTAGATCCACATCGCTAGCATTGAGAATCTGGTATTCACTAATAGTCTTAGTGCGGGCATAAATCGCCTCGGTCACCTTCTCCGGTGCCGGCCCACCATTGCTCGTATTGTACTTAATCCCAAAATCTCCATCGGGCCCACCCGGATTGTGACTAGCCGATAGAATAATGCCGCCCACCGCTGCGTACTTGCGAATTATACAAGAAGCCGCTGGAGTCGATAGAATCCCCCCTTGGCCTACCTTGACCTTGGCAAAGCCTGCTGCTGCTGCCATTCTCAAAATAATTTGGAGCGCTTGCCGGTTGTAATAACGACCGTCGCCACCCACCACCAGCAATTTGCCCTGACCGCCACCAATCGTATCGAAAATAGATTGGACAAAGTTCTCTAGGTAATGAGGCTGCTGAAAATCTGGCACCGACTTCCGCAGGCCTGAGGTGCCCGGCTTTTGGTCGGTAAAGGGGGTGGTGGCAACGATCAGAATATTCATGGAGAATTTAGGGAGGAGTCAACTTAAAAGATAGTTTACGGCCAATTTGGCCTTAGAAATTATCTGCCAGCTGGGGTATTAAACTGGCCACAAGTTCCCCCGTCATGCGCAACCGATCCATGGTAAAATTCGGGATCGTGTTATATATGTTGCTGGGTATCCACTCGGAGGTAGTATTTGTCGAAGTTTATCTTAAAAGTATTGTGGTTGGATGAAAACGTTGCCCTAGCCGTAGATCAAGTAGTGGGCAAAGGACTGAGTCCGCTTACCGCCTATTTTTTCTGGCCCCGCAATGATGCTTGGGAACAGCTCAAGGCCGAAATGGAAGCAAAGCACTGGATCGCCGATGTCGATCGAGTTGGCATTCTTAACCAAGCCACCGAAGTCATTAACTACTGGCAAGAAGAAGGTAAGGGTCGCCCCTATGCCGACGCGGTTGCCAAGTTTCCGGAAGTTATTTTCACCGGCAGCAATTAATTTGCTGAATGCAAAGAAAGGCGGCAGGAATATTTTCCTGCCGCCTTTTGAATTACTTACTGTCAGATTAACCAGCAGCCTGTAACCGCACCTTCGCCCTCTTGAGAGCTTGGGTGGCCTCGATTTGTTCTTCTTTGCTGACAGCCTTACTCACTTGCTGCTCCGCAGCCGTCAAGGCCGCCTTGGCTGCCTGGGCATCGATCTGCTCGCCCAGTTCCGCACCGTTCACCAAAACAGTTACTTCGTTTTCGTCAACTTCTGCAAAACCACCCATCAAGGCAATCTTCGTCCATTTGTCCTTGCCGGACTTCACTTGCATCACCGCGATATCTAGAGCCGTAATGATCGGAGCATGGCCGGTCAAAATTCCCACCTGGCCGGTGGTGCTGGGCAAAATCACTTCATCGGCGGTGCCATCCCAGACAGTTTTGTCCGGTGCAATCACACGTACAGTTAAAGACATATTGGTAAATTTTAAATATTTGATTGAGATATTCCAGGAGATCTCGGACAGCATTGGCATCCCCCGTTTCCCCCTGAAGCAGGGGGTGGGGGGATTGCCCATATGCCACCGTCAGCCCAGTGAAACTATTAGCCTTGGAGCTTCTTGGCCTTTTCGATCGCTTCGTTGATATCACCAACTAGGTAGAACGCTTGCTCGGGCAAAGCATCTAGTTCGCCATTCAAGATCATTTGGAAGCCCTTGATAGTGTCTTCTAGCTTCACATACTTACCAGGAGCGCCAGTAAATACTTCGGCTACGAAGAAAGGCTGCGACAGGAAGCGCTCGATCTTGCGGGCGCGGGATACGATTTGGCGATCGTCTTCAGACAATTCATCCAAGCCCAGAATCGCAATGATATCTTGCAGCTCCTTATAGCGTTGTAGAGTAGACTGCACGGCCCGTGCTACCCGGTAGTGCTCCGCACCAACTACAGCTACAGAAAGCATCGTAGAAGTAGAATCCAAAGGATCCACCGCTGGATAGATCCCCTTAGCGGCTAAGTTCCGAGAAAGTACGGTAGTACCATCCAAGTGAGCAAAGGTGGTAGCGGGAGCGGGGTCGGTCAAGTCATCTGCCGGTACATATACGGCTTGGATGGAAGTGATCGAACCTTCGGTAGTGGAAGTGATCCGCTCTTGCAGGTCACCCATGTCCGTACCTAGCGTTGGCTGATAGCCTACCGCTGAAGGCATCCGACCGAGGAGGGCCGATACTTCAGAACCAGCTTGGACGAAGCGGAAAATGTTGTCGATGAACAGCAGTACGTCTTGCTTGGAGACATCGCGGAAATACTCAGCCATAGTCAAGGCCGATAGACCAACGCGCATTCTAGCACCCGGTGGCTCGTTCATTTGACCGTATACCAGTGCAATCTTGGAATCGTTCAGGTTATCTTTTTTGATTACACCCGATTCCATCATTTCGTTATAAAGGTCGTTACCTTCGCGGGTTCGTTCGCCCACCCCGCCGAACACGGATACGCCACCGTGGTTGATCGCGATGTTGTTGATCAATTCCATCATGATCACGGTTTTGCCTACACCAGCACCACCAAAGAGTCCAATCTTGCCACCACGCCGGTAGGGAGCGAGCAAGTCTAGTACCTTGATGCCAGTCTCAAATACAGAAGGCTTGGTTTCCAAGTCCGTCAGCTTGGGCGCTGGGCGGTGGATGGGGAAAGTTTCGGTGTTGCCCACGGGGCCACGGTTGTCTACGGGTTCGCCCAAGACGTTGAAAATACGGCCCAAAGTTGCAGGGCCAACGGGTACTTGAATCGGAGCGCCCGTATCGATTACCTCCATCCCCCGGACCAGACCATCGGTAGTGCTCATGGCTACGGCGCGCACTTGATTGCCACCGAGGAGTTGCTGTACCTCACAGGTCACGGAAACATCCGCACCAGCTTCATTCTTGCCTTCAATCTTCAAGGCACTATAAATCTGGGGCATGGAGCCGCCAGTAAATTCTACATCTAGGACGGGACCGATGATTTGAGTAATCCGACCCACGTTGGTTGTTGCTGCGGTGGTAGCCATTTGCGATTTATCTAAGGTGTATTAAGAATAAAAGTCAGGTCTTAACATTTTGAAATGCCTTTAACAGACTATCATCGAACGGGCATTTTAGGGCGAAAAATGCTCGATACGGGAGTACCCGTCCTACGGGATCGGAGCTCTTCCAATACAATGGTTGGATTGCTCTCCCTCCTCTCCCTTGCCGTGCGCTTTGACATCATCACCCTCTTCCCGGATTTTTTCACTTCGCCCCTCTCCTGTGGACTGATGGGCAAGGCGATCGCCAAGGAATTAGCCACGGTGCACACCTGCAATCCGCGCGACTTCACCTTTGATCGGCATCACAAAGTAGACGACGAATCCTACGGTGGCGGTGTGGGTATGGTGATCAAGCCCGAACCGATGTTTGCGGCGATCGAATCCATCCCGATTCTGCCCAAGCGTCATGTATTGATGATGAGTCCCCAGGGCGAAACCATGAGCCAACCAATGTTTTGGGATCTGGTGGCCAACTACGAACAGCTAGTGGTGATCTGCGGCCATTACGAAGGAGTGGATGAGCGGGTGATGACCGTGGTCGATCGAGAAATTTCCCTCGGAGACTTCGTGCTGACCTGTGGCGAAATCCCGGCTCTGACGCTGATTAACGGGATTACTAGACTGATTCCTGGGGTGGTCGGTAAGGTCGATTCGCTCAAGCAAGATAGCTTTGAATCTGGGCTGCTGGACTACCCCCACTATACCCGTCCGCCAGTTTTTCGCGACCTGGAAGTGCCAGAGGTATTGCTCTCTGGCAATCACCAAAAAATCGCCCGTTGGCGCTACGAACAGCAGCTCCAACGGACGAAAGCAAAACGGCCCGATCTCTATGCAGCTTGGTTAGAATTGCAAGCCCACACCGAGCACCCCGACAAAATTTGAATCGAAGGCATTGCCCAATTGAATTAATACCGAAGCACCATCGCCAAAATAAACATCAGCACCGACTACAATCAGCGGATTCAGCCGACTGCCATTGCCACTGCCGCCGGAGGAATAGTCTAAGCCACCACCAGCATGGAAAACCACCAAAGGATTGGGTTCAAACTGCTCGTTGTTATTAAAGCCAAAATCGTAGGTGACGGGCACCGCAATCCGCGTATTGTTACCCAAGAACAGACTGGGGCGGACAGAAATATTTTTGCCTAAGCCGAAACGACTGACCGCACCAACTACCGTATCTCTACCGAAGGAAACCGCCGGCCCAATATAGTTCTGGTTGTAGTAAGGAGCATTGTTACTGGGTCGGTTGTTTTGGTAGTTACCAGGCTCCTGGGCAGGATTTTGGTTGGGCTGGGTAGGCGTTGCGGGATTGGGGTCGGGCAAGACTTGACTTGGCTGGGGAAAAGTCTGGACTGTGCCATCGGTGGGTGGCTGAGCCTGGGGGGTACCGCCGGATTGAGGTGTCACGGATTCTGGTTGCGGGCTGGGCGCAGGCGTATCACCGGACTGTGGTGTCACCGATTCTGGCCGCGAAGTGGGCACCGCAGGCATTTCCTGGGTTTGGGGCTGAAGAGTAGGAATTTGGTCTAGAGGTGGAATATCTGCGGGCATGCCGTTATTGACAGCAGGCGCTGCTGGCGCGGCTTGAGCCGTCAGCTGTGGGGGATTTTGCTCCGATGTGGGCAAAGCTACCGGAACGCTAGAAATCGTGATCGCGGTTGGTTGTGGGGCTTGGGGCAAAAAACTTTGGGCCACTGTGGCCTTGCCGACTATTGCTTGACCGAGATCGACAGTGACCGTTGGTGTAGCCTCCCGGAACGGGAATCGCGCCTGTAAGCCGGTGGATTTCTTGAAGCTAGGGGCTGCGTTCAGATCTGGGCTAGTGCCAGCTGAGAACTGCTGACGAGCGACTTGCTGATTCTGCACGGGGGATTGCAGGCTTTGGGGAGCTACGTTTACAGGAACGATCATAGGTTGTGGAAGGTTGAGAATAGGGCCAATTGCAAAGCGATTTTACAGGCTTCTTCGCCTAGGATACTGCCATTTGCGAAGCAATGACCATGGCTAAAAAGCTGAAATCAACCAGAGAACCCGCTCCAGTACTGAAGCGGGTTCTCTGCAAAGGTTAGAAAAACGATCAAAATCTACAGCGCGGGTACGAAGCGATCCTTATCTGGGATTGCCGTGTACTCGGCGACGATTTGTCGCAGTTCATCACCATCGATCGTTTCCTTCTCGATCAGCAAATCCACTAGGCGATCGACCACTTGCCGGTATTCCCGGACGATTTTTAGGGCCGATTGGTGAGATTCTTCGACGATCACTCGTACTTGGCTGTCGATCTGGGCCGCGATTTCGTTGGAATACTCTGAGCGGCTGCTCCAGCCACCACCCAAGAAGACTTCACCGGACTGGCTTTCGAGGGATAGCGGACCCAAGGTAGACATCCCAAACCGAGTAACCATCTGGCGAGCCATGGAAGATACTTGTTGTAGGTCACCACCGGCCCCTGTCGTCACTTCCGAATCCCCAAAGACCACTTCTTCGGCGGCGCGGCCACCTAAGGCTCCGGCAATGCGGGCCTTGAGCTGAGAGCGGGAAATCAGCATTTGGTCTTCATCGGGAGTGAACCAGGTCAGACCGAGGGCTTGACCACGGGGGATCAAGGTGACTTTCTGGACAGGATCGTGATCCTTCAGCAAGGTACCAACGATCGCATGGCCCACTTCATGATAGGCAATCAACCGCTTGCTCTTACCATCCACCAATGGCGTGCCTTCCATACCAGCCACTACCCGATCGACCGCATCATCGATTTCAGCCATGGTGATGGCATCTTTGCGCCGCCGGGCAGTCAAAATAGCCGCTTCGTTCAGCAAGTTGGCCAAATCCGCACCGCTAAAGCCAGGGGTCCGGCGGGCAATGACTTCCAAGGAAATATCTGTACCCAGCTTCTTGTTGCGGGAGTGAACTTGCAGTACTTCTAGGCGACCCTTGATATCTGGAGTATCGACGGTGATTTGGCGATCGAAACGACCGGGCCGGAGCAGCGCCGAATCCAATACATCGGGACGGTTGGTAGCCGCAATCACGATAATGCCAGTGTTGCCTTCAAAGCCGTCCATTTCGGTCAGCATTTGGTTCAAAGTCTGTTCCCGTTCGTCGTTACCGCCACCAATGCCCGCGCCGCGTTGGCGACCGACCGCATCAATTTCATCGATAAAGATCAAGCAAGGAGCGCTTTCTTTGGCTTTTTTGAACAGGTCGCGGACGCGGGAAGCACCCACCCCTACGAACATTTCTACGAATTCGGAACCGGAGATGGAAAAGAACGGTACGCCGGCTTCTCCCGCGATCGCCTTAGCTAGCAAAGTCTTACCGGTACCGGGCGGGCCAATCAGCAATACGCCCTTGGGAATCTTGGCTCCTACTGCTGTGAATTTCTCGGGCTGCTTCAGGAACGTCACCACTTCTTGGAGTTCTTCCTTAGCTTCGTCGATACCAGCCACGTCATCGAACATGATGCCGGTCTTGGCATCCATTTGGAACTTGGCCTTGGATTTGCCAAAGTTCATGGCCTGTCCGGGGCCACCGGGCATATTGTTAGAGCGACGGAACAGCAAGAACAATCCACTTACTAACAGCACGGGGAAGAGCAAATTGCCCAAGAATCCCCAAATTGCGCCATCATTGCGCATCGGGTGACTATCCAAAATAATGTCCGAAGTGCGCAGGCGCTGAATCAAGTCTGGAGCACTGTTGGGCAGATCCACGCGCAGTCTCTGCAACCGGTTTTCCAAGTCCGGATCGGTGGCCTGGACGATCGCTGTTCTACCGCCATCATAGAGGTCTACGCTCACTACCCGTTTGGCATCTAGATAGTCGATGAAGCGACCGTAGGTCATTCTTGCACTAGCAGTGTTTTTGCCCATTTCGCCGGTTAGGCTGGGGGCGGCTCCTTGCCACAGAAAGAAACCAATCACTAGTAGGGGAATCGACCACAGCAGGGCCACGCGCCAAGAAAATTTCATGTGTTGTCTGCCTTGATTAAAAAATAGAGGATTATTTTCGTGCCACGAAGTGGAAACTTCGCGAAGTAAACGACTTTGTAATTAGAGTAATTTGTGTTAGGTAGGAATATTTACATTTCTTCTTAATCAAATGTAACGTAACTCTCATATTTCTCGCAACCCACAGATCCCGAAGAATTTGTGGGTTGGGAAGGCGATCGCGAAAAAACCCCGAAGCTTCGGGGTTTCTTAAAATCTATGGAGCCGAAAGTAATCTCCCTGCCTGAGGATGGGTGGGGGGATGCGATGGCTTTCCCGGATTTTAGTAAGTCTCTACGTGCCAGCGACCGGCTTTCTTCATTTGGCTGCGATATTCCGACCAGGTGACACTGGTCTTTGCGGCAGCGATCGTCAGAGCCGCATCAATGCCGCCTTCCATACCTTTCAGACCGCAGATATAAACATGGGTTTTTTCCTGTTGGATCATTTCCCACAGCTTTTCAGCGCTTTGGGCTACCCGGTCTTGGATGTACATCTTGCCGCCTTCAGCATTCTTTTGCTCCCGGCTGATGGCATAGTCGATCCACAGATTTTCGGGGTACTTAGCCTTTAGTTCCTCTAGCTCTTGGTGGTAAAGAATACCGGGAGTAGTGGCCACCCCGAAGATCAACCAAGCAAGGCCCTTAAAGACATAGTCGGGGTTCGCCGCCCGCTCATTGTCTTTGAACATCCGCCAGAGGTAGGCTCGGAACGGTGCAATGCCCGTACCCGTTGCCAACATGATCACATTCGCTTCCGGATCTTCTGGCAAGAGCATTTCCTTACCGGTGGGTCCAGTAATCTGCACTTCGGCACCGGGCTTGATGTTACAGAGGAAAGTTGAGCAAACACCTTGAATGTTCTTGCCCTTATCATCCTTGTACTCCAATTGGCGCACGCAGAGGGAAACGGATTTATCATCCACATCATCGCCGTGGCGAGTGGAAGCGATCGAGTACAACCGCAGCTTTTGGGGCTTGCCTTTGGCATCTTTGCCGGGTGGAATGATGCCGATACTCTGACCTTCCATGTAGGTCAGCTTGCTGCCACCAATATTGAACTTGATGTGCTGAACTACGCCGATCCCGCCTTCACCCAGAATGGATTCATTGGAAACACACTTGGCCTTTAGTGGGTCGTTCGGGCGGTAGATATTTACTGGCACGTCAGCGTGTTTCTTGGGTGCCGATGTGGCCGTGGGCGCAGCAGCAGGTGTCGATGCAGGGGTAGGTGCAGGATTGGCGGAAGAGCTAGCGATCGCCACTGGGGCTGGAGCTGTACTACCAAGGGGCCGAATGCTCACGATCTTGCCGCCCGCCCGCAGAATGCGCTGGGTTTCTTTGGTCATCCGGTCGTAGGCCACGGTTAGAAAGGTACTACCACCTCGGCGCGGGTTGCTCTTGAGTCCAACCACTTCATAGATGTATAGACGGCTGCCTGCTACTGAGTTGGCAGCTCCAATGCTGGGGTTGTACATAATCTTCTTAAATATCTCCGAGTCTAAAAAACTAAAATAATTGTAAGGTCAACGCACGATTCCGCCCGTCAGCTTACCGGATTGCAGCAGGATAACACAAGGGGTGATTCTCTTATCGCCAAAGGCGAGGCTACGCCAACCGAGAGGCTGTGCCAACGGTTACCCCGGAGCTGGTTGGAAGTCGAGTCGAGTCGGGACAAGTCTTTAGCATAGAGGGGTATTGTAGATAATTTCTTCAGACCTTTTCGATCGATCCAATACAATCCAGCAAATCCTTGGCTAGCATGATTTCTCTGCGGTAGCTATTGTGACCGATCCTCGGTTCTGCTAAGATCCTAGACTGAGGCATTTTCTAGGTTTAAACACCTATTGGTTGAGCCGACCGATCGTTGGCATTAGCCTAGGCGGA
This sequence comes from Synechococcales cyanobacterium OTE_70_metabat_200, assembly GCA_031375385.1. GTDB lineage: Bacteria > Cyanobacteriota > Cyanobacteriia > Cyanobacteriales > Chamaesiphonaceae > JAAFHZ01. The sequence continues at coordinate 28,386 of JANMHS010000089.1, forward strand.
AAGCCCGTATCGCCCGCAACCTATATATATTTCTAATTTAGAGGATTTTTATGACTAGCCAGGTAGAGCGCGTAGTAATTATTGGCGTGGCCGGAGATTCCGGTTGTGGCAAATCGACTTTCTTGCGTCGGATCACCGACTTGTTCGGAGAATCTTTTGTCACCGTGATCTGCCTGGACGACTATCACAGCCTCGATCGGTACCAGCGGAAAGAAACTGGAATCACGGCGCTGGATCCGCGGGCTAACAACTTCGACCTGATGGCTGAACAGATCAAGACCCTCAAGGAAGGCAAGTCCATCAACAAGCCTATCTACAACCACGAGACTGGTCTGATCGATCCGCCAGAAGTCGTCGAACCGAACCATGTCATCGTAGTCGAAGGTCTGCATCCGCTATATGACGAAAGAGTTCGTGCCCTCCTGGATTTCAGTGTTTATCTAGATATTAGCGATGAAGTGAAGGCTGCGTGGAAGATTCAGCGGGATATGGCCGAGCGCGGTCACAGCTACGACGAAGTAATCGCGGCCATGCAAGCCCGTCGTCCGGACTTCTCCGCCTACATCGAACCCCAGCGCGGTCATGCGGATGTGGTGATTCAGGTACTGCCTACCCAACTGTTGCCTACTGACGAAAAGAGCGAGCTGCTCCGGGTACGCTTGGTTCAACGGGAAGGCTCGCCGAATCTGGCCGAGCCTTGCTACTTGTTCGATGAAGGTTCCACGATTAACTGGCGGCCTTGTGGTCGGAAGCTCACTTGTGGCTACCCCGGTATCACCATGTTCTATGGCCCAGATGACTACTATGGCCATGAGGTTTCTGTCCTAGAAATCGATGGTCAACTGGAAAATCTAGAAGAAGTTAAGTACATCGAAACTCACCTCAGCAAGATTTCCACGCGCTTTGAAGGGGAAATGACCAAGCTGCTGTTGCAGCACAAAGAATACCCCGGCTCCAACAATGGTACTGGTCTGTTCCAGGTACTGGTGGGCCTGAAGATGCGTGCTACCTACGAAAAGCTGACAGCTAAGAAAGCTGAAACCGCTGGCGCATCAGCTTAGTGGCTAGTATTGTTTCCTGCTGAGCGGGATCCGATGAGAACACAAAAATAATGGGGGGCCGGTTTTAAACCAGCCCCTCATTATTTTTGTGTTCTTTGATTTCGCCCTATAATAGCCGCAAGGTTTTTATTTCTACCAACTCCGAGGGTTTCATGGTGCAACTGTCGATCGTGGTTTTTTTCGGCCTCTTTGCTGCGGTGGAACTCTATCAATCGGTCAAAAATGTCCAACTGCCCATGCCCGTTTATTTGGTATTGGGCATTTTGCTAGCTGTAGCTTCCAATGCTAGCAGCCGCCTAGCCAGTGCCAGTTCCACCGCGGAGCCTTCAACGCTTCATGACCAAAAATAGGGAATAGGCGTAGTAGCCAATATTGACCAATGCCGTGAGCACCGCGCCCAGCCAAACTCCTTTGCTTAGACCCCAACGCTCCTGAAAGCCTAAAAACACCAGCAAAGGAATTAGGTAAATGAACTGGGTGAGACCGATCGCCCACAGCAACACATTGAATAAAAACGATACGGAGTGGAGCATGACAAAAGCAACTCCCGCGATCGTATTGATCAGGAGGGTGCCGATCAGGCCCCGCAGTATTTGAAGAACTTGCCGCCGCTTGGCCATAAGTTGCGTGTTATACAGTATGCCTAAAATAGCTTGCCAACCGAAACGGTGGCAAGAGTTAGCTGGCTTTCCAGCCGTAAGTACTAGTATTCAGGCTCGCCGTAACTCACTCTCATTTCTGCCAGCAAATCCACAACCAGGGCTTCGATTTTGTCGATTGTCTGTCCCTTTTGTAGCTCCGTGCCCACCGCTGCCGTTAGGTGATCTGCCAGTTGTTTGGCCAGACGGCCATTTTGCGGATCGTTGAGCGCCTTGGTCAAGCCTAAGTACAGCGCATCGGATACTTGGCGCACCACGTTGTCGATGATCTGCTGGGGAGCCTCCGTCAAGCCGGGAAAAAGCTTCAGGCTTTGCAGCGCCGGAGATTCCGCCACTGCCTGTTGCAACAGGCGCGCCGCCAACTGCTCTAGATCGGGCTGAATCTTGGGTAACACCCGATAAATGATTACTTCCAGCACCAGTTGGGCGATCGCCTCCACTTCGTTCACCCCATTCAAATCCACATGGGGTCGCAGCAACCGCGATCGCACTAGCTGGCTCACGGTACCGCTAGCGATCGCCGATTCCGCTTGCCCCAACACCTGAGTTATCACGGTCTGGGTCATTTCATCGGCAAACCCCGCCACAAACATCCGATTGACCTGTTCTTGCCATTGGGATAGATCGATCCACCCAGCCTGGTGCCAACGAATTGCTACTGGTATGACCCGCAACCAGCGCACTACTGGCAACAACAGCGGCAAATTGTACCAGCGCTCCAGAAAAATTGAGCGCCAAGGCCGCTGAGGAGAATGGCTTCGCCGCTCCCAGGCGCGCAGCAAAAAATCGAGACTAAAGATTCCGATAAAGCCCAGATCGATCGCCCAAAACCAATCCACAAAGTCGCCATTTTCCGCGCTCTCCCGGAAATAGTTGGCTGCCATCAGCGGCCGGATTTCTTGATCGAAAAAAGCTAACTCCTGGGCCGATCGGGCGGGAGTGAAATTAGCCGGACGCCAAAACAGCCGAAAAGATTCCTTGGCCGAATCCTGGCCCATGCGATCGCGCAGCCGGTTTTTGATCTTTTCCAGGGAGCCAGTCTTGCCAGCTAGTTGGAAAGGATTAGTCTCGATCGTGCGCACACTCTGCTCCACTAAGTCCTGCATTAAAACCGCCGCCGCCGGAGATTGCAGATTTTGCTGGCGCAATTTATCCACCGTTTGTAAATACTTACTGGTATCCCGATGGGCCTGGATACCCTTCACTGGATCGTAGGTCTTGGTTACCCCCGGCAGCATCCCTAAATAAAAGCCCCGCCAAGATACATAGGTTAGGTCAAATATTACTAATCCCAAATTTGCCGCTGCCAACAGAGCCAAGGCCCGCTCTCGCCACAAGTTGATTCCTTTCTTCGTCGGTGTTGCTAACATGGCTGACTCTATATCCCTGGTTATATCCTAGGGCAAAACCCAGCCAGAAATAGTGCCCAAGAACAGCCCGGTGCCCAAAATACAGATGATTTCGGCCAAACCGGCCAAGGGTTGGTGATAGTAGCCATTGCTGCCAGATGCACTCAAGGCCAGCTAGCTCGGTATTGCACCAATGGGGGATTTTTATGATACTGTAGTCGCCGACCACAGTTTTTTCAAAAATCTTAAGGCCAAATGTTCAATCGTAAGTTTTGTTTGGCGGTCAGTGTGCTTTTTAGCAGCACGTTAGCGATTGGTAGCATTAGCCAAGCGAGGGCAGTCAAGCTTAGCCAAGAATCCTCTGCTGCTCTGGATAGACGCATGAGTGAAGAAGCCCGCACACCTCCTAGAGGATCATCTTTCTATTATCGGCTAACGCGGGGCATCATTCCTTACTGGGAAACGACAGTCGATGCGGCTGGGTTGCACACATTGCTCAACCAAAACCCCAAAGCTTACACACTGTTCAAACCTAATTTCGACAAGATGGATCGCAAGATGATGGCCAAACTCTTTGCTCTGGAGAACCAGGCTGATTTACAGCGGGTGCTAAAGTGCCATGTTGTGCCGAGCAAAATTTTGTTGAAGGACTTACCCAGTCTCAAGGAAGTGACTTTTGTAGCCATGGAGAAAGGTTGTAGTTTTAAGATACTTGTGGAGCATGTCAAGCTCGAAGAAACAACCCGTTACGACGTCGCCACTGGCAGAACCTATAACCCCCCACGAGTCAGAATTCTCAACCGTACAACACTGCGTATCAATAACTATCGGCGGCCTGGTGCAGGAACATTCGACACGGACATAATTCCGAAGGGCAAAGGTAATTATGTTCAATATGATGAAATTAGCGACGAGGTAATGATGCCGCTAGACTTGGCTCGCAAGTATGCGGTTTCAGGTGAAAGACCCCTGACTGATTAAATGATAGTGCTCCCTAGTTAGGCGGTAAAGGTCATCATTAACTGTTTGTTGTGAGATGTTCGGGGTCGATGTCTTGGTGGCCGAGCTGGCTGGTGATTCTCCTTAGGAAATGAACTGACCCGATCCATTCCATGGCGGTTTGCCTGCGATTTTTAGAGTGAAAAGGCGATCAATCCCAATTCTGTCGGCTCGGATTAGGAGCCAAGAAATTGTAGTTAAGGTACTGGGAGCTAAAAACATGATCAAAAACTATAAGCTGGCAAGCAGTATTTCTGAGGAGGGTAGGTGCTGAGGACGCTTAGCTTGGATGGCGTTAATGCGAACATCGAGTTCTTTTTGCAGAACATGGCGGCACAGGAACAGGAGAGAGTTTAGGGCTTGGTTTTGGGTAGCTGCCGTAACGTTGCTCACTGCATGTAAATTTCTTCTGTGTGGTAAGAGTAGTGTTTAAGACGAATTGCATCCTGAACTCTGTCTAGGAGCTTCTTTGGTTGTTGTTGCATAATGTTACGAGCAGTGGAAAGTTTCCATCTATCCTTCTTAAATAGAAGAATAGATGGAAACTTTCCACCTAATAATTTTTATATGTGACCGATACGCCGATTGAGTCCGTTGAGATTGTCTGGTTGCGATCGCACTTTTGAAGGAGCAGTAGGGAGTGTGGAGGTTAAGATTTTGCGGTCATGAATATTCAACGTAAAGCATTTAAGATGATCTATTACAGCAATCCTAAATGATTCATGAATTTTGGGATCCCATTTCAATCCTGGAATGCTTATCGGTCAACGGTTTCGGTCGTTAGATTTTTTACAAATGATTTAGGACTGCTATATAAGTCTGATCACAAGTTCACAACACCAAAGAGCGAGAATAGGAGTTTCAAATATGGCTTTAGATCAACTCGAGGCATTTTTAAAGAAAATGCAGTCTGAACCTGCACTTAAAAATGAGGTGCTTGCTTCATCAACAGCAGATGAAGTTGCACAAATAGCACTAAAGCTTGGTTTTGAATTTTCAGGTGATGAATTATTGAGAATGTCAGGTAAGAAAGTTGGCAGGGTTACTGTTAAAAGAAAGGATCTTCCTGGAGAGTACTGGGGGAATTGAGCGATCGCTCTACCCGAACTCAGATCGCACCCAAAACCCATCCAATAGACTAAGACAGAAACAGATAACCAATCTTGGTGAATGGTCAAAGCAAATTGGGATAAAGAA
>JANMHS010000131.1:0-1755 GCA_031375385.1 Synechococcales cyanobacterium OTE_70_metabat_200
GAAATCGGGACAATCGCTGAAACTGCGCGGTAAAGGTTGGACGTTACCCAAAGGGGGACGCGGTGACTTATTCGCCAAACTCCAGATCGTTACGCCGCAAGACCTTAATGAGATCGAGCAGGAATGCTACGAAAAAATCCAGGCAAATACTACTTTTAACCCCCGTGCCCACTTAGAGGAGATGACATTATGACTTTCAGCCTATCAACAACCGTAGTTTCAGAAGAGGGAGATGGCTTATACACCTTTGAATATGCCGCCAATGCTGCCCAAACTTCGATCGCGGTAATACAAGTTTATGTGCAGTTGGGTGTGATCGAACCGACTGGCTCGATGCTACATTCCCGCGAGATTGCCCGCATCGCTCAGATTCAGCGGTTGCGGCAAGATTTGGGGGTGAACTTAGTTGGAGCCGCGATCGTGCTGGATCTGGCGCAAGAAGTAGCTCAGTTACGGGCACAGCTTGAGGTATATCGATCGCAGCCACCGAATTCATGATGAAACATCCACATCAACAGTCTGTATTAGAGCGGGAGTGCAGCGAAGTCCTGCAACAGTGGGAAGATTGGTCGGAAATGCCAATGCTAGTGCTGAGTTTTGCGTGGTTGGGATTGTTTATTATCGAGCTAGTTTGGGGACTAACTCCAATCTTGGAAGCCATTGGGACGACCATTTGGATCGCTTTTATCCTCGACTTCAGCATCAAATTCACCCTTGCTCCGCGCAAACTTATCTACATCAAACATCACTGGCTAATTGCCCTCTCACTGCTGATTCCAGCCTTGCGAATCTTTCGGATAATGCGGGTCATTCAGCCCTGGGGATCGGTTCATGCGGTGCGAGGATTTCAATTACTCCGCATCACGATCGGCACCAACCGAGGAATGCGCTTATTCGGTGCCAGCTTTCAGCGGCGCGGATTTGGCTATGTGGCGGGATTAACTGTAATCGTCACCCTGATTGGATCGGCTGGTATGTATGCGTTCGAGCGCGAAGTTCCCAATGGGATTATTACTGACTATGGCATTGCGTTGTGGTGGACAGCAATGGTGATGACAACAATTGGATCTGACTACTTTCCAAAAACAGCAGAAGGGCGAATCCTCTGCTTTTTTCTAGCGTTGTATGCGGTGGTGGTATTTGGATATTTGACGGCAACATTAGCCACATTTTTTATCGACAGAGATGCCGAAAGTGATGACGCAGAATTAGCGAGTGCAAAATCGATTAAAGCATTGCAAGCAGAAATCACTGGATTACGAACCGATATTCTAGCATTAGTCAGCCGAGATCTCGATGCCGCAAAGCAGACGCTACGCGATCAATGACTAAATTATATTTTTAGAATTTTGCGAAATTTAATCTGCTCGTTTTACCTCCCTCAATAGGAGGAGATTATGACTATAAATTAAAAGCCAATATCTACATTCTGATAGTTTATCGGTGGCGCATTTTCTAATATACTCAGTGCTGGAAACCATAGCAAAAATTACTACCAATAATTAAAGCTTTTTTAAAATTATACCAGAGGGATAAGTTCCCTTTTTAGCAGAATATTAAGGAGATAATCAATGAGTACCAAAGTAGGACTATGGATCGACCATCGGAAGGCGATCGTGGTAGATATTACCGAGCAAGGGGAAAAGATTGAGGAGATAGTATCAGGAGTAGAAAAACAGCTTCAGCGAGGTGGAGATAGACCACTGGAGGGTAATTATGAATCAGCTCAGGTACCTGCTGACAATCGCCGTCAAC
>JANMHS010000028.1:0-44448 GCA_031375385.1 Synechococcales cyanobacterium OTE_70_metabat_200
AAAATCCGGTCTTGGGGTCTCCCCTGCTTGGGTTGATTGCATGGTCGGGAAACCCGACCGCATCAACTCCGCAAGTGGAGGACTTTTTCAAGACAAGAGACTTCGCTTTTGGCTCCGGCTCCCCTGCTCCCAAACTTGGGAGCAGGGGCTGGGGGATGAGGGCTTTCCATTAATTTCCGATCCGCACCAATTCACCGAAGACCCCATCAACGATCGCCACCGCCCGATCGATTTCCGCTTCCGTCACGATCAAAGGCGGTACGAACCGCACCACCTTCGGCCCAGCAGGCACCAGCAACAGACCTTTGGCCATCGCAGCTTTCACCACATCTCCAGCGCCCAGCTTACTCTCCGCCCGAAGCTCCAGACCGTCGATTAATCCCCAGCCCCGCACCTCCGCGATATCTTGAGGATATTTGGTAGCTAGTCCGCCCAAAGCCGCCCGCAGTTGTTGTCCCCGTTGCTCCGCTGCCGCCGGTAGATTTTCCTGCTCTACTGTCTGACAGACCGCTAGGGCGATCGCACAGGCGAAGGGATTGCCCCCAAAGGTACTAGCATGGTCGCCGGGCTGGAACACATCGCAGGTTTTTTTGCAGAGCAAAGCCCCGATCGGCACACCGCCACCCAAGCCCTTCGCACTGGTGAACACATCTGGCTCGATGCCCAGCTGTTCGTACCCCCAGTATTTACCCGTCCGGCCCATGCCCGTCTGGACTTCATCGAGTATCAACAAAATACCCTGGGCATCGCAGAGCTGCCGCACCTTTTGGAAGTATTCCACCTGGCCGGGATTGACGCCACCTTCTCCCTGCAAGGGCTCCAGCATAATCGCGGCCACCCGGCCATCCAGCTCGGCTAAGGCTTGCTCGATCGCCCCGAAATCGTTATAAGGCACATAGTGGAATCCCGGTACCAGCGGACTAAAGTCCTTCTGGTACTTCGGCTGGCCGGTGGCTGTCACCGTGGCCATCGTCCGACCGTGGAAGCTCGCCAGAGCCGTCACAATTACCGGCTCCGCAATGTTTAGCTTAGTATGGCCGTATTTCCGCGCCAGCTTAATCGCTCCCTCGTTAGCCTCAGCACCGGAGTTGCAGAAAAACACCCGATCGGCACAGGAATGGTTCACCAGCCATTGGGCTAGCTCGCCTTGGACGGGAATGTAGTAGAGATTGGAAACATGGGCCAGTCGCTGCATCTGCTGGGTTGCTGCCATCACCATAGCAGGATGACCATGACCGAGGGTACAGGTGGCAATGCCCGCTACGAAGTCTAAATATTCATCACCTTGAGCGCTCCACACCCGACAGCCTTCACCCCGCACTAGAGCAAGATCGAACCGCCCGTAAGTGGTCATCACATTTTCATTGAAGGCATCCCGATCGAAAGGAGTCTCTAGGGACTCTGCGGACATAAAAATTTGTTGCATTAAAGTAGGAATCAATGACTTACTCCTGAAATTTTCAAGTAGCCGCCCATGGCGTCTCCAGTAGTAGCAAAGAACGTCCAGTTTAGCAAAGGATTTTGTCCGCAGCAACTAACGCAGAAAACCCATCCATTGCTCTAAAGCCGCTGGCGAACCATACCAAAAGTCCGATCGCGGTGAATGCTTGACTCCGGCAATTTCTAGGTTCTTGGCTCCATCCAAATAAGCAGCTTCGATCGGCGTAATCCCATCTCCCCAGGTTTTTCCCTGGCCGCAGGTGATCTTATAGCTCTGGTGGGCCAAGCCCCAAGGCCGATCGCCAAAAATAGTCTTACCTGCCAAGCAAACGTAGTCCACATCTGGATAGAAGGCCCCCGGATAGTTGTCGTTCACAAAGTTCAGGTTCTTCTTTGTCCACTTTTCTTCGCTAAACTGCGGAGTGCCCAAGCAGATTAAGGTAGCGATGCGCGATCGAGCATTCCAATATTCCGCGTCGGCAGCCACGTCCCCATGGATATTGTAGGGTTGCTCACCCAGATAGATCCGCGAAATCCAGCCACCAGCGGAGTGACCGATCAAGTTGATCCGATCGGAGCCATTTTCTTCTAGGGTACTCATCACCGTCCGATGGAGGAGCCGCAGGATCGGCAGCATCGATCGACCCCCAATGGTCGGCAACCAGTGCCGCAGCTTCAGTGGTACTACCCGCGTCGGCGAACCCCGATCGATCAACTGTTGGGCTAGGGGAAAATAGACCGGGGCACTTTCGAGGTATCCGGGTAAGATGACAGTGGGCAGCATACAATTCTTGCTAGTTCGCCAAGGGAAAAAAACTCCTTCCATTCTCCTAGATTTCTTGCCGATGGTTACAGAATTCGTAACTTCGCCCGTCGCGCTCTGACGACCTTGGTACCATTGACCCTGCTATGCAGCAAACTTCTCTCCTTTTTCTCCGCAAAACCTCCCATCCCCTGGCAGCTAAAACCCTGACGATTGTTTTATCGATCGGGGCACATTACTTAATAGCCAGTAATTTAGGGATCTTTGGCTCTTTTACACCGCTCAAACTGAAATCTGGTGGTGGTACGGTCAAAGTAGTTAGTCTGACGCCTGCGGAGCAAGCTAGAGTACCGGAAGCCGTTAAATCTAATCCTTTGCCGATTGATCAGAATCCTCTCAACCCGGCACCAGCGACCCGCAACTTCTCCGGGTTTTCTGCTATTCCCACTATTCCCGCTGTTCCGCCCACAAATCGAACTGCCAATCCGACAAGTCCTACTTCTAAACCATCTTCTGCTCAGCCCAGGCCAGATACCACAATGGCTCCATCCAATAACCCCAGTAGCCCTAGTTCTGCTCCGAGCAGTCGGCCGACACCAACAAAATCCACTCCGCGTAGATCCTCAAGTGATCCCTTCGATCGCAACAATCAATTTTCTACCATGCCGAGAGACCCCCGCTCTGACGGCAATCTCAAACCTACGAAGAAACCTGTTCCTGACCGTAGTAATTCTTCTTCGGGAGGCACTCGGCCCAATTCCTCTCCTGGTACTAATAGCGGCTCATCATCCACTCCTACTCCATCTCCTCTGCCCAGTAGTCCCACCCCCACTTCTGATAGACCAAATATCGACAAGTCATTTGAAGCAAAGGTATCGATTACAACCAATGCTCTGCGGTCACAATATCCTAATCAACAAATAGTTGCAGAGAAACTTCCGGTTGTTGTTGGCAACCGATCAGCTGTGACATCAAAACTCGGGGGTGCCACAAAATATTTTGAAATGGCCTATATTTATGGCAACGAAGAAGATGAACATATTGGTCGCATTCCAGCCGATCCATCAATCCTAGCTTTGCTAGGACCCCAACAAGCTACTGATTTATCGGAAGCTTCTGAAAGAAAAACCCGAGAAGCCTATCAAAAAAGACGCAGAGAAAATCCCAATGGTACTAAGGGGAAAATATTTATTTATAGAGTCTCATTTAAAATCAGTTCGCAATAGTTATCGATATGGCTTAACTGCTAGTTAACACCAAGTTATCTCGGTGTACCACCGTCTGTTCACCGGCATGACCAAGAATTTCAGCGATCGCCGCCGACTGTTGGCCAGCAATCCGGCGCAACTCCGAGCTGCTGTAGTTGACGGAACCGATCGCAATTTCCCGCTCCGCGCCATCACAAAGCTGCACCGTATCCGACTCATTGAACTCCCCGGTCACCGCCGTCACCCCAGCGGGCAGCAAAGACTTACCCTGCTCCCGAATTGCCCTTACGGCCCCCGCATCTAACAAAATCTGCCCTGCTGGCACCGTCCCATGAGCCAGCCAGCGTTTGCGAGCATTGTCGATCGTCCGTTGGGCCCTAAAGACTGTGCCGATCGATTCCCCATTCAGAATTTTTTGGACATCCCCAGGCCGACTACCATTGGTAATCACCGTTTGCACCCCCGCACTCGTCGCAATCCGCGCCGCCGCAATCTTCGTGGCCATGCCGCCAGTTCCCCAGGCAGAGCCTTGACCGCCGCTCTCCACTACCAAGTCATCGATATTTTCGACGATCGCGATCGGCTGAGCCTCTGGGTTAGAGCGGGGATCCGCTGAATAGAGTCGATCCACATCGGTCAACAAAAATAGCCAATTGGCCTCGATCGCACTGGCCACCCTAGCTGACAGCGTATCATTATCGCCAAAACGCAGTTCTTCCACGGCCACCGTATCGTTTTCATTAATGATCGGAATCACGCCTAGCTTGAGCAACTGCTGAAGCGTGTTATAGATATTTTTGTAGCTCTGGCGCTTCTCTAAATCACTACGGGTCAAGAGAATCTGGGCCACGGTCACCCCATACTGACCGAATAGATCATCATAAACTCTCACCAATCTGCCCTGCCCCACAGCAGCAGCAGCCTGCTTCAGGGCAATAGTTTGGGGACGCTCGGTCAAACCCAGGCGGGCGCTCCCCACGCCCACTGCGCCCGAGGAAACCAGTACTAACCCATAGCCTTGGGCCTTCAGATCGACGATCGATTCCACCAAGTTAGCGATCGCGGCCAAGGCCAGCTTGCCATCGCCACGGGTCAGGCTAGAGGTACCAATTTTCAGAACGACGATCGGCTGCATGGGTCTACAAAAAAGTGCGAGGGCGGACAAGAATCGACCCTATTATGCCAGATGGCGCGACGTAGCATTCCTTGCAGAGCTCCTGAGGCACTTGGCAAGGAATACCAAGCAGCTCGAAGTTCTGTCGCCTACAATGATAAGTTCGAGCACAAGAGAACCATGCTACTGACCCTGACCACCACGCACCAGCCCGCCACCGACCTGGGATATTTGTTACACAAGCACCCCGATCGACTGCAATCCTTCGAGCTGCCCTTCGGCATCGCCCAAGTCTTCTATCCAGTGGCGACTGATAGCGAATGTACCATGGCCTTGTTGCTAGACGTGAACGCCGTAGATCTAACCCGAGGTAAACAGGGCAGCAACCAACCGAGCATTGCGGACTATGTGAGCGATCGACCATACGTGGCATCTTCCTTCATGAGCGTGGCTCTATCTAAGATCTTCGGCACCGCCATGTCTGGTACCTGCAATCAGCGCCCAGCACTACCCAGCAAACCATTGCCCTTCCGGGTACATATTCCCGTTTTGCCCAGTCGCGGTGGCGAAAAGTTTCTGCATAGTTTGTTTGTCCCTCTGGGCTACGAAATTCAGACCCAGCGATTGGCCTTGGATGAACAGTTTCCGGAGTGGGGCCAGAGTAAATATTTTGATCTGGAACTGAGTCAGACCATTACCCTAGCGGAGCTATTGAGCCACCTCTATGTGCTGATGCCCGTGCTGGATGATGCCAAGCATTACTTCGTCAACGAAGAAGAAATCGCTAAACTACTCCGCCATGGCACCGGCTGGTTGAGCGATCACCCCCAGCGGGAAGAGATCACCCGCCGTTACCTGAAGCGACAACGCGGCCTAGCCGAAGAGGCATTGTCCCAAATGGCCGGTACTGATGCCGAAGTATTGCCAGTAAACACGGAAATATCGGAGGAATCCGAAGCAGCGATTGAAAAACCCCTGAGCCTCAATCAGCAACGGATGCTCGCAGTCGTCGAAATCTTAAAACAACGAGGTGCAAAACGGGTTGTGGATCTGGGTTGTGGCGAAGGCAAGCTGCTGAAGCTGTTGCTAGCCGATGCGAGCTTCCAGGAAATATTGGGCATGGATGTGACCTATCGATCGCTGGAGATTGCCCAGCGGCGGTTGAAAACAGACCGATTTCCCAATGATCGCCTGAGCTTGATTCAGGGATCTTTGACCTATCGGGACGATCGGATTGCTGGCTACGATGCAGCTACGGTGATCGAAGTAATCGAGCACATGGATCTGAATCGGTTAGGGGCTTTAGAGCGAGTATTATTTGAATTTGCCAAACCGCGATTGGTGATCATCACCACCCCCAACGTGGAATACAATGCCAACTTCCCGGCCCTGCCACCGGGCAAACTGCGCCACCGTGACCACCGCTTTGAATGGACGCGGGCAGAGTTTGAAACCTGGGCTGCCGGGATAGTCGATCGATATAATTACCACGTTAGTTTCCAGCCGATTGGCGATCTCGATCCCAGCCGCGGCGCACCCACTCAAATGGCCATCTTTACCGCTTCAGCATAGAATCATGCAGCTAAATATTCCTGAACTTTCTTTGGTAGTGCTGATCGGAGCCTCTGGCTCCGGCAAATCCACCTTCGCTCACAAACACTTTTTGGCCACGGAGATTGTTTCTTCCGACCATTGCCGAGGGGTGGTTTCCGATGATGAAAATAATCAGGCGGCGACCGAAGATGCCTTTGCTTTGTTGCATTTTATTGTGGCCAAGCGCTTGCAGGCGGGCCGACTGACGGTGGTCGATGCCACCAATGTAAAGCCCGAAGACCGCAGACATTTACTCCAACTGGCTAAGGAATATCACTGTTTGGCCACGGCGATCGTCTTCGATTTGCCGGTGCAGCTCTGTTTCGATCGCAACCAAGAGCGCACAGCAGGCACCAGGAACTTTGGGATCCATGTGGTCAAGCGCCATAGCGATAATTTACGCAAATCCCTACGAAATCTCGAACGGGAGTTTCGCTATGTCTATCGCTTTAGCCATCCGGCGGATGTAGATCAAGCTGAAATATCTCGTAAACCCCTATGGAATAATCGCCGCAGCGAACATGGGCCTTTCGATATTATTGGTGATATTCATGGCTGTGCCTCGGAGCTGGAATTGTTGCTAGCCCAACTGGGCTATGAGGCTAATAATGGCGAACAACAAGGTTTTTGGGATTTTCCGACCTATCGCCATCCCTTGGGGCGGCGGGTGTTGTTCGTAGGTGACTTGGTCGATCGCGGCCCGCGCAATCTAGATGCGGTCAAGCTGGTGCGCAATATGACGGTGGCTGGTAGTGCCCTCTGTGTTTGTGGTAACCATGAGTTCAAGCTGCTCCGGTACCTGCGCGGTAAAAAAGTTCAGATCAACCATGGTCTCGATCGAACTGTTGCCGAAATCGATGGGATCCCCACTGCCCAACAGGAAGCCTATCGCCAAGAGCTGACAGCTTTCCTGGATGGATTGCTCAGCCACTATGTTTTAGACGATGGCCAGCTGGTGATTGCCCATGCGGGCCTCAAGGAGGAAATGCATGGACGCAGTTCTGGGGTAGTTCGCTCCTTTGCCATGTATGGCGAAACCACTGGCGAGGTGGATGAATTCGGCTTGCCCGTGCGTGCTAACTGGGCTAAGAACTATCGGGGGGCTGCTACGGTGGTCTACGGTCATGTTCCGGTGCTGCAGGCCGAATGGCTAAATAACTCGATCGATATCGATACGGGCTGTGTTTTCGGGGGCAAGCTAACGGCCCTGCGCTATCCAGAACGGCAGTTGGTCGAAATTCCGGCAGCGCAGGTTTACTACGAACCAATCAAGCCCTTGGGCCATCTATCGGGCATGACGGGGCAACAGCAAGCCGATGATATGTTGGACCTAGCTGATGTGCTTGGCAAACGGCGCATCGATACGCGGCTGCAGCCCCGCATCACCATTTCCGCAGAACGCTCGATCGCGGCTTTGGAGGTGCTCAGTCGCTTTGCGGCCAATCCGAAGTGGTTGATTTATCTACCGCCAACCATGTCGCCAGTGGCCACGGCTAGTCTGGAGCGCTATTTAGAATATCCGACCCAAGCCTTTGATTATTATCGAAAACAGGGAATCGATCGGGTGATTTGCGAAGAAAAGCACATGGGTTCGCGGGCGGTGGTCATTGTCGGAAATTCCCAGGCGGCGATCGCCAAACGGTTTGGGATCGGTGATGAGGGCATTGGCATCTGCTATACCCGCACCGGTCGGCGTTTTTTTAATGATGAATCTCTGGAAACAGAGTTTTTGACTAGATTGCAGGCTGCTTTGACTAGCAGCGATTTCTGGCGGAAATTCGATACGGATTGGGTCTGTTTGGATTGTGAGTTAATGCCTTGGTCGGCGAAGGCTCAAGAGCTGCTGCAAGGCCAATATGCAGCGGTGGGTGCAGCGGCGCGCCATGGTTTGGCCGTGGCTAATCAGTTGCTGCAACAGACCGCGGCGCGGGGCATCGATGTTACGACAATTCAGGGGCAGTATCAAAGCCGATCGCAGATGGCCGATAAATACGTGGCGGCCTATCGCCAATATTGCTGGCCAGTGGAATCGATCGACGACCTGAAGCTAGCTCCCTTCCACATTATGGCAACGGAGGGTGGACTGCATACCAACCAAAATCATCAATGGCACATGGAACATATTGCCGATCTCTGTAGGGCCAATCCGCAGCTGCTGTTGGCGACTCAGCACCGCTGGGTGGATTTAGCAGATGAATCCTCGGTGGCAGCGGCTACCAACTGGTGGGAGACGATGACTACCGCTGGTGGTGAGGGGATGGTAGTAAAGCCCAGCGAGTTTACGCCGATCGGTGCTAATGGGCTATTACAACCGGCGGTGAAGTGTCGTGGCCCGGAATATCTGCGGATTATCTATGGGCCGGAGTACGATCGGCCGGAGTATCTAACGCGGCTGCGCCAGCGATCATTGAATGGCAAACGGTCTTTAGCTCTGCGGGAGTTTGCTTTGGGAGTGGAAGCCCTGGAGCGTTTTGTGGCTCAAGCTCCGCTGCGGCAGGTGCATGAATGTGTGTTTGGGGTGTTAGCCCTGGAGAGCGAGCCGATCGATCCTCGGTTGTAGGGATCATGGTCTTTGTTCTACTTGTAGTTGTTGGATTTCTGCGAGGGAGAGTCCGGTGCTTTGAGCAATGAGTTCTGGCTCTAGAACATTTAGGAGTGACTGGGCAATTTCTCGCTTGCCTTGCTGTAATCCTTTCTGCCGTCCATCTTGCTCGGCTTTCAGCAGAGCATTGCGATTGTCATGGATAAACATTTGCTGCTTTTCAAAGATCTCTAGCTCATCTTTGCTGAGAAGACTTTGTTTGGCGATCTCAAAGGCATGATTGATTTCGGGTACTTGTTCCATGGTGGGTGGCACTGCTGCTAACCGATCGGCGGTTTTGAGAAAATACAGCCATTTATCTAATTCATCGGTTAATCCATCCAATTCCTTGGTGAATTTTGGTAGTTCGACGAAAATCAGTTCGAGGTCGTCACTGTAGTCAGTGAGGTCATCTCTTTCTTTAAAGCGGTAGCGAGAGACGATTCGATCGCTGCCTGGAAACATCTCGAAATCCGTGATGGTGAGGGCGATGACGGAGTTCAGTTGGGCGTAGTCTTCGCCAACTTCCAACTGGATGGAGAAGGCTTTGGCGGCGTTGTACAAGACGCGCTTCTCGAAGCCAATGACACTGAGCACCTGCATTTCGATGACTACCATGGTGCCGTCGGTGAGGGTGGCTTTTACGTCTAGGTAGGAGGTTTTGTTGCCTTTGAGGCGAGGAGCTTGATAGGGATCGATGATCTGGAGGTCTTGGATGGTTGGTTGTCCTTCGTAGACGATCGAGTTCAGGAATCCAATCAGGATGTCTTTGCTCTCCTGGGATCCGAAGATTTTCTTGAAGGCAAAGTCGGTTTTGGGGTTGATGAATACGCCAGCCATGACTAGTTGCGGGGGAAGTGAGCTAGCCTCATTATAGGACGTTTGTGCTAAGATTTTCAGGTTCCAACCACCCTAATGTGCTGCTATTATTGAATAGTCAGGTAATCACTAGACATTTTTCCCAAATCTCTTCTTTTGCTCACAAGGTAAATTTGAGCTTGTTTTCTAGGTTAATCTGGAATTCCACTGTTGCCTCGAAGACTTGGGCGAGTTGCACCGCGATCTCGGGTGTGATTGGTTGACTGCCCTGGCAGATTTATGTAGCGATCAAAGGATACCCAGGAGCCAGAACTCTTGCTGGCAGTCTAGAACTAGTAAGGCGGTAAAAATAACTGTGAATGGGACTCGAACTTACGAAGGGCAGCAATTACAAATTCAAAACGACTTTCCACCACCTTAGCCGTTGGCACAGCCTCTGCCACGCAGACTCAGCCACCAAAGAAGCGGGTAGATCATGACGAGAGAATGGGGGGTCTAGCCTCTAAGAGCTTTGAATTTGGGTAGTCTATTTTCCTCTATCCTTTACAAAAAGTCACTACCTGAATTTGTAATTGCTGTACGAAGGGTTTGCAGGATAAGATTGTGGATAAGTTTAAGGGAAATGATTAATGAAACAAGAGATAACAGTTCTATAGCTAATGCAAGAGTTGAGATATTGTCAACCAATGTGTACACAGATACAAATGGCATCGCAAAAATTCCCGTCAAAAAGAATCAGCGTGAATTAAAAATACTTGTTGAGAAGGCGGACTATAAAATCAATATTCGCAACATAGACATATCCGACTCATCACTGCAACAAAAAGAGTTCAAGCTTTCTCCTGCACATGAAGATATTTTATTCAAGGTTGTAAGTGAGGATGAAGGGAAGGCCGTCGAAGATGCAGTAATCCAAGTGTTTTCGGGAGATACTTCAGTTATCACCAAATACACGAGTACTGATGGGATGGCTAGTTTTCCTGTTAAGAAATCTGCCAAGGGAATCAAGATCACCATCAAAAAAGAAGGATACCAGCAGGTAACCCTTGATAAGAATTTACTTGATTTATCAAGGCCCGAGCAATTCAAACTCGTGCCAATAGTTGATAAGAATCAGACACCATGAAGAATTCGGGGATCTGTAATCTCTACTGTGGCGACTCGCTATCCACCTCAAGCCCCAGCTAGCCAAGGGTTTCGTAGATTTTATAGCCATCATGACTCGATCATAGACCTCATCAAAAATTCGCTGTAACGCGATCGCTGACAGGTTAGGTCAGGGACTTCCAAAGAGAAAATCATCCCGGATTCGTCCCTCAACAGGAATATCTACAACACTCTATTCTCTGGAAGCCTGCCCCGCCCAAACAAAAATCCTCATTTCTTTCCATCTGCCACCCACCTGCTAATGAAACGCGACACCATCTTCTACAAAATTTTTCAACAATCGCCAGATCGCCTCTTTGAGCTAATTGCTGCCGTTGTGGAACTAGGGCAATTGCCAGTTCCCCTACCAACCAACCCCAATATCTACCAATTTCTTTCCATAGAAGTCAAAGAGACCGCCTTTCGGATCGATGGAGTCTTTGCTCCACCAGATCCCAGCCAGCCCGTCTTTTTTGCTGAAGTGCAAATGCAGAAAGACAACGAACTCTACGAGCGATTCTTCAGCGAAGTGGGTCTCTTCATGCGCCAAAACCACGAATCCTTCAGCGACTGGCAAGTCTTAGCCATCTACCCCAACCGGGCCACAGAGCAAACCAGAACAAAAGTGCCAGCCGAACTCTTTCACAGTGGCCGGTTCCTCCCCATCTACTTAGACGAACTAGGAAGTATTCCAGAGTTGCCCATGGGTCTGGGTTTGATGGTTTTGACCATTATCAAGGATAGCGAAGCCGTGGCTGGTGCAAAAAATCTCATTGCTCGATCCCGTGGACTGGCCGAAGAAAGTGCCATAATTGGGATGGTAGCTGAGATCGTTGTTTACAAGTTCAACCAACTGAGTCGAGAAGAGGTGAATACTATGCTAGGCATCAAATTAGAAGAAACCAGGGTCTATCAGGAAGCTAAAGCCGAAGGACTTGTAGAAGGCCGTACCGAAGGACTTGCAGAAGGTCGGACAGTAGGGCGAATAGAAGGACAGCGAGAAACGGTAATTATTCTGCTAGAGCACAATCTGGGTAGTCTACCGGCCCAGGATCGGCGCAAGGTCAATAGCTTAGATGCTGATCGACTAACAGAGCTGACTAAAGCATTACTGAACTTCCAGGATATCCAAAGCTTGAGGCAATGGCTGCAAACTTCCTGAAAAATCAACTCTTCAAAAACGGCAAAGCCCACTGAGTATCGGCATCATTCAGCTTTGGCGATGGGGGATTTTTATAATCAATGGCCAAATCGAATCCCGCTCGATCGTAGACCCCATCAAAAATCTGTTGTAACTCGATCGCTGGCTCTGACTCCGACCCAGTCAAAGGCAATGGAAAAGTTGGCAGTGGCTCTCGCAACGTAAAAGGATATAGATCGGCAGCGGGTCTCCGATCTCCTCTAGCCACCAAAACATAATATTGAGGCACAGCCACCATTGTATCCAATGGAAACTTTCTACCCTGGCGCAAGAGGTCTACTTCTATCAAATGGGTGGTACTAGCCAGCACCTGTTGCCGTTTGCGATCATAGGCCACTCGTCCTTCCCCGGATTTTTTGTTTTTCGGGGACAACAGCTCGACTACGGTGATGACTTGGCCGCTATCGACTGCGCGGACTTCTAGATAGCTCTCACGGATTTCCTCCGGTAATGGTAAGAAAATCGTGATTGGTTTACTGCTGGGAGATGCTACCACTGCCATAGATCGACCTGGATTTCCTCGGTCGCTCACCGTCACATCTGGAATTCCAACCAGCGATCGCTCTCCATTGGTACTGCTGAAGTATACGCGCTGTTCGATAGCGACTCGATATCGAGGTCGCAACTTGGGAGCTAAGTCATCAGCGATCGCTACCATCAGCCGGTTGTGTAGTTCCGACCACAACTCTGGCGACTCAAGATAAGGATCCATTCCTGGAAAGGGCGAAGGCATAGCCGTGGCTCCAATGGCTGAATGAGAATATTTTACCCCAGGTGTTCATTATTAGCATCGCTCTACTTAGCAGGCAAAAAAACGGCATGATAACTCCGGGACGTGCAAAGCGCGAAATCCCTACGGGACGTGCAAAGCGCGATCGAGCAAAGTGTATCGTTCCCGATCCTTGATTTGTCTCACTGATAGACCGATCGCCTTCTGGGATCCCACCACGATCGCCAACTGCCTGGCCCGCGTCAAGCCGGTGTAAATCAGATTGCGGCTCAGCATCATATAATGCTGCATAAAAATCGGTAGAATCACCACTGGATATTCGCTACCCTGGGATTTGTGAATCGTCACGGCCCAAGCCAAACCAATTTCATTGAGATCCGCCAGATCGTAAGTAACCAGCCGTTGATCGAAGCGCACCTTGATTTCCAGCTCCTCCAGATCAATATCTTCAATGACCCCCAGATCGCCATTAAATACTTCACGGTTATAGTCATTAACCTTTTGGATGACCCGATCGCCCACCCGCAACATCGTCCCGCCCCGTAGCATCTCCGGCTTGCTGGGATGGGCCGGATTCACCAACGCCTGGATTACCTGATTGAGATTGCGGGTGCCCATCTCGCCTCGGGTCATCGGACAGAGCACCTGCACATCCCGAGCTGGATCGAAGCCCAATGCTGGAATTACTCTATTCACCAAATCTTGGATAGCCGGTACTCCCTGCACCGGCTCCGGACAATCCAGCCACAGACAATCACTCTGGGGTTGGCTAGAAACCGGCTCTAAATTAGGAAACATTCCCTGATTGATCCGGTGGGCATTGCTCACAACTTGGCTAGCAGCGGCTTGACGAAAGACCTCCGTCAGCTTCACTAAGGGCACTACACCAGAGGTGATCAAGTCACCCAGCACATTACCAGGGCCGACGCTGGGTAGTTGATCCGTATCGCCAACCAGCAGTAACTGGGCGTTTAGGTCGCAAGCCTTAATTACCGAATTAGCCAAAAATAAATCCATCATGGATGATTCATCTATCACGATCGCCTGGGCTGGCAGCGGATTCTCCAAATCGCGCTTGAATTTCATGGTTTTAGGGTCGAATTCCAGCAACCGATGGATAGTCTTGGCTTCGCCGCCAGTCATTTCGCTCAGCCGCTGGGCGGCGCGACCAGTCGGCGAGGCTAAAGCGATTTCTTTGCCCATGGCTTTCCAGAGGGCCACAATGGTGCGGGTGGTAAAAGTCTTGCCCGTACCGGGCCCGCCGGTTAAAATCAGGACGCGCTGACTGGCGGACATTTCCACCGCTTGGCGCTGCTGGGCGGAGAGAGACATCCCGGTTTTCTCCACGAATCGATCGATCCAGTTGGATACCCGCTCCAGATCCACCACCACCGGCTTTAATAGCAACTCGCGCAGGCGTTGACTGAGCCGATATTCTGCCTGAAAGAAGGAGGGCGCATAGTAAAGATTTTGGCCATCATAGAGTTCGGCGTTTTTTTGCCCCACTAATTCCCCAATGGCGATCATTCCATTGATACAATCCTCGACCTGCTTGGTTGCGGGATGATGATCATTCAAGGTAAGAAGTTTGATTGATCGTTCGACTAGTTCCCCTGCCGGCAAGAAGCAATGACCCTCATCGGAGGCTTCGCCCAATACGTGTAATAAACCACTGCGATAGCGATATTCTGAGCCGGGTCCGATCCCAATGTTCCGAGCAATGCTATCGGCGGTGATGAAGCCAATGCCATAGATATCGGTGGCCAGTTGATATGGGTTATCCGTAACGGTGGCGATCGCCTCATCACCATATTGTTTGTAGATTTTGACGGCATAGGTGGTGGAGACCCCATGACCTTGCAGAAAGACCATCACCTCTTTGATGGCTTTTTGTTTGACCCAAGTGTCTTGGATCATTGTGATGCGCTTTTTTGCGATGCCCGGAACTTCGAGCAGGCGATCAATCTGGTTTTCAATAATATCTAAGGTTTCCAGGCCAAAATGCTCCACTATCCGCTTCGCAGTGACCGGGCCAACTCCTTTGATCAGGCCGCTGCCTAAATATTTTTCGATGCCGGTCAGGGTAGCGGGCTTAGTTTCCCGATAGGTTTTGACTTGAAACTGTTGACCGAATTTGGGATGATCGCGCCAGATCCCAGACATCTGCAGCGTTTGGCCTGCCTCAATGTTGGCAAAGTTACCAACGACGGTGACTAGATCCTGAACTTTGGGGGCTTTGACCCGCGCCACCGTGTACCCACTTTCCTGGGAATGGAAAGTAAGGCGCTCGACGACTCCCTGAAGGTTCTCGATGGGCAAAGAAGATGTAGTACTATCCCCTACTGTCATGGATCTCAGTCGTACAAAACAACACTGTAGATCCCATTATCCCTTGCGGGATTCCTAATTGCAATGTACTGCTCAAAGGTGATACTAGCGATCGGTTTTATGCAGCTTTTCTCCCTGAAAAATTTCTGCTTTGGATCCTCGATCAAGCTACGCTTTGCTTAAGATTACGCCGAGCGATTACAGAGACATTATTAATCATTCGTGGTGGTTTCTGAACCGCCACAGCCCGAACCGCCACAGCCTGAACCGACTGAAGAACTCGAACCCGTGGCTGGGCGGGAACCATGGCAACCATAGGAGCAGGGCGATATTGAGATAGATCGGGCATTTCGGAGTAGCAAGAGCGGCACCATAGGGAAAGAGAGCCTTGGCGGAACTGGCTGAGGAGTAGATCGGAGCAGCAGGGGCAGATGGCCATGATTTTAAAGTTTCCTAAAATATTGCGTTTGTTAAATTTTTGGCAGCTCGGCTCAGAGCCGATTGATAGGAGGTAGCTACCACATAAACTAAAGACTTTAGAATGCCTTCTCACCCCCAAAGACTAGCCTCAAAAGATGAAGGAAATTTGAAGAACCTCTAGAAAAAATACTTTTTGTGACCCGGTGGAACATTCTTTTAGGCCGCAACGTTTCTAATGTGGCAAATGTTACATAAAAGCAATCGCGTTTGTGGGCTGTGATTAGTACTGGCTGGTAACATGCTAGTCAACATTCTTTCTTGGAAAATCATGGCTCCTAACCCCGTAGCGATCTGCCTGCTCTACCGCGAAAATAAACTGCTGATGCAGCTCCGCGACAACATTCCAACCATTCTTTATCCTGGTTTGTGGGGATTGTTTGGTGGCCATATCGAAGCTGGAGAAACTCCGGAAATTGCGGTAGTAAGAGAGATCGCCGAAGAAATTGTCTACGATCTGCCTAGGGATTTTCAGAAATTTGGGATCTATGGAGATGATGTAGTTCATCGTCATATTTTTCATGCCCGGTTGACGGTGCCGATCGAACAACTCACGCTGCTAGAAGGCTGGGATCTCGGTTTACTAAGCATCGAAGAAATAAAAAGCGGCCAAGCCTACTCTGCCAAAGCTGGAGAAGCTCGACCGATCGGGCCAGTGCACCAAAAAATCCTCTTGGAATTCGCCGATCGACATGGGGATTTGATGTCGTTTTGAATCACGAGAATTCCATAGTGATTTGGAGGGCAAGCGGCAACTTTTAGGAAAAATTGGTTGCGGTCATATTATCGCTAGTGTTGCAGTCTTACCGGATTCAATAAATCGACAAACATTTTGACCTGAAACGATCCTGCGCCTCCGGATCGACAGATTTCATTCCGTAGAGAAATTAAGTGTTGTAAAAGGTCGCATTTTAGCAAGCTAGATTGATTAAACTTGCGATATGGCAACGTCGTTGTTCTAGCCATTTTTGTCTTCGCTTATTTAGATTTTGTAGTTCGTGGAAGTCTCTCTGATGTTCAATTCCAGCCAGGAGCCGAGCAAATGCTATGCAATCACGAAGGTCGGCGCGTTCCCGAAGTAACCTTTCGGATGTTTATCCGCATCTGTGGGGAGGTCTGTTGGTACAATCTTTCGACGACGGATCTCTTTGCAGACAAGGCTGTAGTGGTATTTGCAGTGCCGGGAGCCTTTATTTATCCCTCTTCGTCCCTCCAACTATTAGGCTATAACAAGTATGCCGAGGCATTTCGAGCCAACAGCATCGATGAAATTCTCTGCATTTCGATCAACGACCCCTTTTCCTTAGCGCAATGGGCGCAAGCCGAAGGAGCCGATGGTCTTCGACCGGCCTTAGGCCATCGGGTGCGCTTAATTCCCGATGTAGAAGGGGACTTTACCCGAGAGATGGGGATGCTGGTGAATCTCTCCGATCGAGGTATGGGACAACGGTCTTGGCGCTATTCCATGCTCGTAAAGGATGGGATGATCGAAAAAATGTTTATCGAACAAGATGGTTTTGAGGTGATGCCTATAGTTACAAATGCCGAAACGATGTTGAAATACATCCATCCATCCAACCAGGGACCCGGGCAGAGAGCTGTGATGCATCTGTAGCGGAGCAGGCTTGCTGCCGATCAAAAGGCGGCATGGACAAAGAAAAGAAAAATATATTAAAACAAACGATAGGTGAGATTATGAGCGGCGAAAGCAAATGCCCCTTTATGGGCGGAGTTCCAAAGTTCACAGCGGGCCATGGCACCGCTAACCGAGACTGGTGGCCAAATCAATTGAACCTGAGGATCCTCCACCAGCATTCCCCCCAAGTCAATCCCATGGGTGAGGCATTTAACTACGCCGAGGCATTTAAGAGCCTCGACTACCCTGCCCTCAAGGCAGATATTTTTGAGCTGATGACCAAGTCTCAGGACTGGTGGCCAGCTGACTATGGTCACTATGGCCCCCTATTTATTCGGATGGCTTGGCACAGTGCGGGTACCTACCGGATTGGCGATGGTCGCGGCGGTGCGGGCACGGGCAACCAACGGTTTGCACCACTCAACAGTTGGCCAGACAATGCCAACCTCGATAAAGCGCGGATGCTGCTGTGGCCGCTCAAGCAAAAATACGGCCAAAAAATCTCTTGGGCAGACTTAATGCTTCTGGCTGGCAATTGTGCCTTGGAATCCATGGGACTGAAAACCGCTGGTTTCGCAGGCGGACGGGCGGATATTTGGGAGCCGGAAGAAGATATTTACTGGGGTGCGGAGGCCGAATGGCTGGGCGACAAGCGCTACACTGGCGATCGGGAGCTAGAAAGTCCTCTCGGCGCGGTGCAAATGGGTCTGATCTATGTGAATCCCCAAGGCCCCAACGGCCATCCGGATCCCGTGGCCTCGGGCAAAGATATTCGGGAAACCTTCGGACGGATGGCGATGAACGACGAGGAGACGGTGGCATTGGTGGCTGGTGGCCATACCTTTGGCAAATGTCACGGCGCGGGGGATGATTCGCTGGTCGGACGGGAACCCGAAGGAGCCAGCATCGAGGAGCAAGGAATGGGCTGGAAGAGTAGCTTCGGCACTGGCAAAGGCACTCATACCATTACCAGCGGTATCGAGGGGGCTTGGACTACCAACCCGGTCAAATGGGATAATAACTACTTTGAAAATCTGTTTGGCTATGAGTGGGAGCTAGTAAAAAGTCCAGCCGGTGCCCATCAGTGGACTCCCGCAGGCGGTGCCGGTGCGGATACAGTCCCGGATGCCCACGATCCAACCAAGCGCCACGCACCAATCATGACCACAGCGGACATGGCGATGCGGATGGATCCCATCTATGAGCCAATTGCCCGGAGTTTCATGGAGAATCCCGATCGGTTTGCGGATGCCTTCGCTCGGGCCTGGTTTAAGCTGACTCATCGGGATATGGGCCCCCGATCGCGCTATCTCGGCCCAGAACTCCCCGTCACCGAGTTCCTCTGGCAGGATCCGCTGCCCACGGCTACCCATGGGGTGATCGATGCCCAGGACGTGACAGCGCTCAAGGCTAAAATCTTCGCTTCCGGACTGTCTATTTCCCAACTGGTCTCCACGGCCTGGGCCTCGGCCTCGACTTTCCGGGGTTCCGATATGCGCGGTGGAGCCAACGGAGCGCGGATTCGGCTGGCCCCCCAAAAGGATTGGGCTGTGAACCAGCCGGCCCAACTGGCCGGGGTTCTGCAACGTCTAGAGACGATTCAACAGGAATTCAATAGCGCCCAGTCTGGCGGGAAAGGAGTTTCCCTCGCGGATCTGATCGTGTTGGGTGGCTGTGCTGGGGTGGAGCTGGCAGCGAAGAATGCCGGTCACAGTGTGACAGTGCCCTTTAAGCCGGGTCGGGTGGATGCATCTCCAGAAAAAACCGATGTGGAATCCTTTGCCCAACTGGAACCGAGAGTCGATGGGTTCCGCAACTACCTCCAAGGCGGCCATCCCTTATCGGCGGAGGAGCTGTTGGTGGACAAGTCCCAGTTGTTGACGCTCAGCGCGCCGGAAATGACGGTGCTAGTTGGCGGTCTACGGGTCTTGAATACCAATTTCAATCAGGTGCAGCACGGTGTTTTCACCAAACGACCAGAGATGTTGACCAATGATTTCTTTGTGAATTTGCTGGATCTGAATACTACTTGGAAAGCGACTTCTGAGGCGGGAACTCTGTTTGAGGGGCGCGATCGCCAAACTGGCGCACTCAAGTGGACAGGCACCCGCGTTGATCTGATTTTCGGTTCCAATTCTCAGCTCCGCGCGCTCGCGGAGGTCTATGGATGCGGGGATTCCCAGCCGAGATTTGTTCGGGACTTTGTGGCGGCTTGGGATAAGGTGATGAACCTCGATCGTTTCGATCTCGCCTAGTCTGAATGTTGGGCGGTGCGATGCAATCAAAAACTTAACCACAGTTGCGAGACTACTATCGTTAAGTTTTTGATTGCATCGCACCGCCCGTCACTTTGTTTTTCGGGGTTTTGCCTTACCGGACGATTCTCAATACAGTACGGTTAAGCCCTAAAAGACCCTAGTTTGTAGTCTGAACATCGCATTCTCTCGTTGAAAAATCTTACAGTTTTTTTTAACCGTACCGTATTGGGTAGAATAGAACCATCGATTTTAAGTGGTGTTTCATATATTACAGAGTCGTGTGTGGGGCCAGGATAAAATCGTTGGCGGTGATATCTGGCTTGCCAGTGATTTGGCCAATTGCGGCACCGTCACCGAGGCCATCGGCACTGCCATTGGCATTGTAGAACAGCTTGCCGCTGCCCTTGCTATAGACGATCGCCGCCGCGCTGCAAGCTACTACGTTATCATCGGCTACCGCTGCAAACTCCGTGGCTTGGCTGAAACCATTGCCAAAAACACTCTGGAGCGCGGCAAAGCCGGCACCACCCAATTGGATTTTGTCCCGACCGGACTGGAAATCATCGATGGTATCCAAGCCAAAATCCGGAGCTTGGAAAGCGCGGAAAGATTCCAATACAAAGAGGTCACTGCCCCCGCCGCCAACGAGCAAATCGTTGCCAGCATTGCCAACTAGCCGATCGCTGCCGTTGCCACCCAGCAAAGTATCATTGCCATCGTTGCCCCAGAGTCGATCGTTGCCGTTGCCGCCCGCCACCAGATCGTCGTCCTGTTCGCCAAAGATCGTGTCGTTACCACTATTGCCATAGAGCCGATCGCGGCCAAAACTGCCAGCTAGGTAGTCATTGCCATTATTACCGTAGAGCCGATCGTCCCCAGCCCCACCGAGGATGGTGTCATCACCACCCAGACCCCGGATATTGTCCTTGCCACCGGTGCCCTCCAATCTGTCAGCATTCTCTGTCGCTTGTCCTGGTGTAGGTGTCGTCGCTACCGGCAGAACCACTGGAACTGGAGGGGGTGTTGTTGCTACCGGTAGAACTTCGGGCGTTGGAGTCGCCACTGGAACTGCTGTGGGTGTTGCTGCTACCGGTGGAACCGCAGGAGCTGGAGTCGCCACCGGCACTGGTGTAGGTGTTGTTGCTACCGGTGGAACCTCGGGCGTTGGAGTGACTAGTGGAGGAGTTGGGGATGTTGGAGTTGGATCGATCACAGCCACCACCGGCGTTGGTGTTGCAGAGGGATTTGTGGCAACCGGTATCACCGCTGGAGCTGGAGCCACTGGGACCGGAGGAGTCACCACTGGTGCAGCACCAACCACAATATCTCGTTTGATATTGCTAGGGTTGGTGGGATCGATCGAGAAGGATTGGGTATCTAGTACCTCAGCGCCGCGCAAAAACTGGAGCTGATAGGACCCTGGATCTAGCAACACCTGATAACCACCAGCATCGGCAGTTTGCACATTCGTCACCAGATCGCTATTGGTCTTAGTCACCCGCACGGTCAGGCCTTTGACCCCTTCGCCTGCGTTGTAGAACTTGTTGCCATTGCCATCGGCAAAAGCTACACCCAAGAGCCAAGCCTTACCATTCAGAGTCGTGCGATTGGCAAATTCTTGGGTGACTACGCTCGGGCCAACGGTGGTATTGGGGTTGGCTTCATCGTCGATCGCGATGCCCACTTCCCGATATAGGGGAGAGAGCAGTGCATCCCGGTGGCCAGCAGGATTTTGAATACCATTAGGGCCGCTGCCCCAGTCGATCGCCATGCTGGCGTGGCCAAACTCCACAGAATCGGAGAAGGCATAGACATTTTCGGCAAACCGATTACCACCGGTATAACCAGCATTCACATTCCGCTGGATCAGTCCTACCTCACCGGGGAGATTGTGGGATTGCAAATCGTTGGTAATCATGAGCTGATTGTGGGTGCTGGCAGCTTGGTCTAGTTCACTGGACCAGGCTACGGGTGCTGTGGGCTGTAACTGTTGCCACTGTTGGCGTAGCACATCACGGTTTACTTGAAAGAAGTTTAAGGCTTGATTGATTTTTTGGTCGGAAGAATTGAGCAACAGATCTAATTCCCCAGCGGGATTCTGTCGCATTCTATTGACCAATTCCAACATTTCTTGGTCTTTGGCAGTAGGTTGAGCCATAGGTCAATGGGGAGCTTTACTAAACTGTAATTTTCGTAACTATTCTTGGTAGATGCTCGTTTGGTTGACACCACTGTAACAGCATCATGTTCCCCGGCGGTGTCAATGTACTACATGTGTTGCCTGACCCCCAGCCATAAAATAAGTACTTAAATAATCCTTAAGGAAAACTACCGCTGCCCGCGAACTTCGCCATACTGGGGTTGGATACCTCAGGGAAGTTTTATGGACATCAAGTTGATTTTGCCGTTGTTGGCAGTAGTGTTTGTTTGTGGTTGCCTCTTTTTTGGTACCAGAAATGGCTTCTACGATTCAGAAAACTATCATGGCAATGGTTCTGCTCACTAGTTCACATTAAAAAGTCCGATGCGAGCTAACGAAGTTCCGTCCGGAACCCTAGGAGAACAGCCGATCGCCAACGAGCCCAGTAGCGAAGAAATGTCTTGTCTAGCCCTGGCTGTTGGTCACGATGTGGCCGCACCGGGCCAGGGTGAGGAACTGTGCTTGCTAGTGAGCATGGGTCCTTACAAAATTTTGTTGGATTGTGGCCTGTCCGACCTTACTGGTCTTACGGATGTTGATCTGGATTTGGCCTGGTGTAGTCATGCCCACGCCCATAGTGCTCGGGGTCTAGCCCAGCTTCATCAGCTGCGTCCCAATCTGCCGATCTATAGCAGTTCTGCTACTAGAGAACTACTAGGGGCAGATTTTTTGCGGGGATTGCCGGAGGCTGAAAACTTCGAATTGCGCCCGAATTTACGGGCTCGAATTTTCAGGGCGGGCCATTTGCCTGGAGCAGCAGCGATTTTTCTGACTTACCAGGGCATGCAGCGCTGCCAGAGTCTGCTGTATGTTAGCGATTTCTTTCTTTCTAATACCCGCTGCACGGAAGGGCTGGCCCTAGAAGATCTCCGCAACTATCGTCCGGATGTGGTCATTGTCGGCGGCAGCCAAGGCACCGTTCGCTATCCCCATCGCCGTCGCCAAGAGCAGGTTGTGGTAGAGCAGATCGATCGGGCCCTGCAAAACCACGGCTCTATTCTGCTCTTAGCTCCAGAGCTAGGCATCGGCCCAGAGATCGTCTTGTTACTGCGCAGCCATCACCTGTTTGGCGGTCGATCAATGACGCTCTGGTTGGATGAGGAAATTGCGGCGGACTGCGATCGATACCAACGTTGTCTGGCTGATCTACCAGTTGCGGTGCAGAATTTTGCGCGCAACCAGTCTTTGTTTTGGGACGAGCGAGTGCAGCCCCAGGTGCGCCCTTTGGGCGATCGAATTCAAAGCAATCGAGGTCAGCCTGATGGAGGTCAAGAAATTATTTTGGCCAGTCGGCCACTGGATTTACCAATTCATAAATTGGTACCAGCGGCCTGGCTTGATCAATGGCCCGATGCTACTGGCTATGTTTTGATCGACTGTGCCGATGGTGCCGGCACCACTCAGCTGATTCACAATCTCCGGCCCCAGCATTTGGTATTGGTACATGGCTCACCCACCTATCTAGCAGATTTGACGGGCCTAGATGAGCTGAATAGTCGTTATAAGCTGCATTTGCCTTCGGCGGGTTCCCTGGTAGAGCTACCAATTGGTGATACTTTTATGCAGCCGCCAACGCCTAGCGAAAATAGCTATGAGGGGGAGTTGGAAGAAACACCAGCTGGGGTTTATGTAACTTTGCCTGCGGGGCTGGCGGATGACTCCCGTTGGTTAAACTTTGCAGATACGGGATTGGTGGAAGCCCGCTGGCAAGGAGAAGAGCTGGTGCTAAAGG
Source organism: Synechococcales cyanobacterium OTE_70_metabat_200 (assembly GCA_031375385.1). Taxonomy (GTDB): domain Bacteria; phylum Cyanobacteriota; class Cyanobacteriia; order Cyanobacteriales; family Chamaesiphonaceae; genus JAAFHZ01. Next base: position 23,227 of record JANMHS010000028.1, read on the forward strand.
GAATTTCCGCAAGACAGTTGTTGCATCGGGTCGATCGAGAACGAATTGCTGCCGATTTGGCCTGCTGTGCAAACTGTCGCTATTTGCGCAGCCAACGTTGTGCCAGTGAAGAATCATCGCTCTATGGCTTCAAAGTGACTCTGACGGGCGTTTGTCCGGTCTTCGAACAAGCTTGATGCTAGCAATTGACCATCGGTGTTTCACTAGCTTGCGCTTGCAGCACGGCAGCCAAGAGACCAGGAAAACGTCGATCGATCTCTTCTCGCCTCAGACTATTGAGGTGTTGAGTGCCTTCTTTGCGGGTCAGAACTACGCCAGATTCCCGGAGAATCTTGAAATGGTGAGACATGGTGGAACGGGCGATCGAACATTCTAATTCGGCACAGCCCAGTTCGCCTGCCATTGCTAACCGGGCCACAATCTTGAGGCGCAGCGGATCGCCCAGCGCATAGAGCACTCCAGCTAGGGAGATATCCGAACTATGAGGGTGATAAAGCAGGCGCATGGCTGATTTTTATGGATCTGCAACTACTTGCATTATGACATGGGAAAGGTTATAGTTTGATCATTCGAGATTCTCGAACTTTAGAAACAAGGAGATTTAAATTATGGCAGCTCCTCGAGAAATTACCTTCCAAGAAATGGTCGCCCAGAGCACCCAGCCGGTGCTGGTGGATTTTTGGGCCCCCTGGTGTGGCCCTTGCCGCTTGCTAGCTCCGATCGTGGAAGAATTGGCCGAGCAATACGCCGATCGGGTGCTTGTGCTGAAGGTCAATGTGGACGAACAACCCACCCTGGCCAGCCAATATAACATCACGGGCATTCCTACGATGATTTTGTTCGATAAGGGCAAGATTGTGGAACGGATGAGCGGTGTAGTCAAAATCGACATCTGGCGACAAAAAATCGATGCCAGATTATAGTGGGGCAGCAGTGTCGATCGGGGATGGAGATCGGGCTACATCCGTTCTATACGGCCAAAGGTTAGCAAAGGCCACCCAGCGCTGGCAGTCCTAGGGAGCGGGTGGTGATTCCCCGATCAACAATGTTTTTCATGGATCGATCCAGTGTTCGGCAAGATGCACAATAATGAATGCTGGATTGCCATTGGATCGCTATGACCGACTACCTTGCCCGGATTTTGACTGCCCGCGTTTACGACGTAGCCCAAGAAAGCCCCCTCGAACTAGCTCCCAACCTGTCTCGCCGTTTAAATAACCAGCTCCTCCTGAAGCGCGAAGATATGCAGTCGGTGTTTTCCTTCAAGCTGCGGGGAGCCTACAACAAAATGGCCCAGCTCTCGCCGGCACAGTTAGCCAAGGGCGTAGTCACGGCCTCCGCCGGCAACCATGCCCAAGGGGTAGCCCTAGGAGCCAAGAAGCTCGGGACTAAGGCGGTAATTGTGATGCCCACCACCACGCCCCAGGTAAAAATCGATGCAGTGCGATCGAGGGAAGGCGAAGTAGTGCTCTATGGCAATAGCTTCGATGATGCCTCGGCGAAAGCGCGCGAAATCGAGCAGGAACTGGGCCTGACCTTTATTCATCCCTTCGATGACCCGGATGTGATCGCCGGACAGGGAACGATCGGCATGGAAATTTTACGCCAGCATCAAAAGCCCATCCATGCCATCTTTGTGGCGATCGGCGGTGGCGGCCTGATCGCCGGAGTAGCGGCCTACGTAAAGCGCTTGTATCCAGAGATTAAAATCATCGGCGTCGAGCCAGTGGATGCAGATGCCATGAAGCAGTCCCTGGCAGCGGGCCACCGCGTCAAGCTATCCCAAGTAGGTCTATTCGCCGATGGCGTAGCCGTCAAGGAAGTGGGGGTCGAGACCTTTCGCCTCTGCCAGGAATATGTGGATGAGGTGCTGCTAGTGAGCACCGACGATATTTGTGCGGCGATCAAAGATGTATTTGAAGATACTCGATCGATCCTAGAACCAGCAGGAGCCTTGGCCATTGCCGGAGCCAAAGCCTATGTAGAGCGGGAACAAATTCAGGGCCAGACCTTGGTGGCGATCGCCTGTGGGGCCAATATGAACTTCAATCGGCTGCGGTTTGTGGCGGAGCGGGCGGAGGTGGGGGAAGGCCGGGAGGCCATTTTGGCCGTGACCATTCCGGAGGAGCGAGGCAGCTTCCGGCGTTTCTGTAAGGCGCTGGGCGACTATAACTTGACCGAGTTCAATTACCGGATGGCCAACGACAGTGCGGCCCATATTTTTGTGGGATTCCAGGTGCGCGATCGATCGGATACGGCCCAACTGATGGCCAAGCTGAGAGGGGAAGGCTTTGACACCTTGGATTTAACCGAGGATGAAATGGCCAAGTTGCATTTGCGTCACTTGGTAGGGGGCCGATCATCGATCGCGCGGGAGGAGTTGTTGTACCGTTTTGAGTTTCCGGAGCGACCTGGCGAATTAACTCGTTTTTTGGTAGCTATGCATCCAGATTGGAACATTAGTTTGTTCCACTATCGTAATCATGGTGCAGACTATGGGCGGATTCTGATTGGGGTAGAGGTGCCTTTGGCGGAGCGGGGAGAATGGCAGACATTCTTGGATCGATCGGAGTATCTGTACTGGAATGAAACAGAGAATCCAGGGTATCAGCTGTTTTTAGGTTAGGTTACCCTTGCTTTTTCTGCGTCATATCGTAATAATGGATATGATTGTTAATCTTTATTAATATTCTGAGATTGGGAATCCCCTAGTTTTTTCTCTCAAATAGCTCATTAAAAGTCTTAAAAAGAGCTGAGAAATAATCACTTTCTTTTGTCAACCGAGCTAGAGTATCCTCTACTCGAATTCTTATACAAACTACTTTAGCCAGATGCTCTTAACTGAAACCGAATGGTCGCCTGCCGAACATACCATCGCGCAAACTGCTTTTGAGGTTGCCTACAAGCGCGAGATCGAGGCCCTGATGGAGACGGTGATCCACCAATGTGGAGAGATTGCAGAGCTGGATCAGGTCTGGAAGCTCAATGACTTTTTGAACTCGAAGCGTCACGAAATTGAAGGGAAGTACGATTATCGCGAACCAGCATTGGTCTTTGTGTTCGCCACGCTTCTCCACGATGGTTGGCTCACCATGGATGACTTGGTGGGCCTGGATCAACTGAAGTTGGATAAAATCAGATCCGTTTCTAACATGTAGTCGCCAGAGCCGAGCTATCGCAAGTATTGGGCCTACGGTGCTGGTGAACTTTGGTACTACTGCTAAGATGGAATACATAACTCCAGCCAATTATTATCTATGTTCCGCCAATGGTTCACGTTCTCTGCTGTTCTTTGTGGTACCAGTCTGGCACTGGTACAAAGCTCTCTCCAGGCCCAATCCGTAGAAGATGTGGCCAAGGTGGCTACGGCAATTTCGGTCAAGATTGAGAGCGGAGACAAAGCCATACAGGGCTCCGGGGTGGTTCTGCAAAAGCAGGGAAATCTTTACACCGTGTTGACTGCAGCCCATGTGGTGAAGGGCGGAAATGCTTTTAATCTGACAACGGCGATCGACAATCAAAGCCACACTGTTATGGCAACTTCCATCAAACGGTCAACGACCGACATCGATCTGGCCGTAGTCCAGTTTCGGAGCGACAAAAACTACGCAGTCGCCAAAATTGGCAATTCCAATCTTTTACAGCAGGGCATGGAGTTGTATGTTGCCGGTTACCCAGCACCCACAGCGACCATTACACGCAGTGTCTTTGTGTTTCGGGAAGGTCGCGTGACGGCCAATGCCGATCGGGCTTTTAGCAAAGGCTATTCCCTGGTCTATAGCAACAGCACGTTGCCCGGAATGAGTGGTGGCGCAGTGCTGAACAAAGCTGGCGAACTAGTTGCTATTCACGGTCAGGGCGATCGCTCAGCAGACAAACAGAAAACAGATTTTAACTTAGGAATTCCCATTAGCCGCTTTGGCGAGGTATCCGCCGGAATGGGCGTGCAGCTAGAAATTGCCCGAGCACCGGCGGTGACTACACCCAGAGCCGATGATTATTATATATCTGCCAATAACAAAAAAGAAGCTGGGGACTACCCAGGTGCTTTAGCTGACTTCGATCGAGCGATCGCGATCGACCCCAAATACGCCGAGGCTTACTGTAGTCGCGGCACCCTCAAGGCTAGGTATTTAGACGATACCTATGGTGGACTCGGGGACTACAATCAGGCGATTGCCCTCAATCCTAATTATGGAACGGCCTATTACAACCGCGCCTTTCTTAACGCCGAACGCATTCGCGATTTTAAAGGAGCCTTAGCTGACTACGATCGAGCCATCGCTCTCAATCCGAAAAAAGCCACTATTTACGTCAATCGGGGCAACCTGAAGGCCGAGCATCTCAAGGATTTCCAAGGGGCACTGGCAGATCATGATCGAGCGATCGCCCTGGATCCCAACTTAGTTAATGCTTACTACAATCGAGGGGTGCTGAAAAAGCTCAAGCTCAACGATCCGAATGGCGCGATCACCGACTTCCGGATGGTCGCCAAGCTCGCTCGCCAACAGAATAAAGCAGAAGAATTAAAAGATGCCCTCCGGCAACTTCGGAGGCTCAACGCCACCGAGTAAGAGCATTTGGAAAATGTTGGGAGATTATTGAATTTGGGGCAGCGTGGTTAAGCCTTGAGGATCGCCGCTGAGCAGCACATACATGAGAGTTGCCGTATCGGCCCACAGTGTCACGGCTTGGGCGAGAACTTCTAGGAGCATCGGGCTGGCACAGCGCTCCCAGCGATCGATCCAAATCACAAAGTGAGTCAAGCCCTCATCTAACCAGCCGAGGTCGCCCAGACAGTCTGCCAGTGCATCCCAGTTGTGCCCAAAGTAATCTGGAAACTCTAGCGATCGAGCAAATTCCTGCATCAGCAAGGATGGCTCGGTCATCCGTTCGCCATCCAGCACAAAACCACGACCACCTTGCTCAGCCACGGATTTGGCAAGCTGCTCCGCCGCTAGTGGAGTGGGCCAGTAGTAAACCAGAGGTGCACCCTGGCCCGCTAGGATCGATTGGATATTAGTCATCTATTCCTGCACTTGCTGAAAAGAGCGATAGTGGTCGGGAGTATAGTACTTAACCTGCGGCCCAGTAACGATCCGGCGTGGCCCTCGATCGCGCCGACCGGGGGTAATTACCGTATATTCTCGATAGGTGCCTCGGGGAGCCACTGGTAAACGACGCTCCCGGTTACCAAAAATCGTATCGTCTTGCCGAAAGGGATAAGGCCCACCCCGATTGATGAGCTTGACGGTTTGCTGGGCCTCGATCGGTAATTGCTGAATCGAAACCACCGGAATTGTGGGGTTGCGGCGCACTAGACCATCGGCTGGAGCAGCGATCAAGCTGCTCCCCAAACACAGAGCGATGGCCAAGACCTGACAAACCAAGGTTTTGTGGAAAGTCATAAACCTTACTTTTTGGGTGCGGGCGCACTAGAGGTTTTGCCAGTGATTTTAATGGAGGTGATTTTATCGCCAACTTTGATCCCGTCGATGACTTCCATGCCTTTAGTCACCTTGCCAAACACCGCATACTTGCCATCTAAGAATCCAGCATCGGCTAGGGTGACATAAAACTGCGAGGAAGCACTATCAGGATCCTGGGAACGAGCCATGGCTAAGGCTCCTCGCTTGTGAGTCAATTCCGGTGGCTGGTCGATGATTTTGGAGTCTTCAAAAACTTGGCTATAGGTCGGTGCTGGGGAACCCTTGATTTTGATTTCCAACGGAATCCGCCGCTCGGTATTTTTGCCCTTGGGTTTGTAGCCACCAGTGCCATTACCATTGGGGTCGCCACCCTGGACCACGAAACCCTTTTCTACCCGGTGGAAATTCAGTCCGTTGTAGAAGCCTTTCTTGATTAAATCCTCAAAGTTACCAGCGGTAATTGGTGCCCGATCGCCATCCAATTCCATAGTGACCGGTTTACCCCCAATGACCATTACTACCGTAGCCTTACCTTGAAGCCTGGGTAAATCCGCATAGGGCTTGGCTCCGCCTTTAGTATCAGCATTTTCCACCGGTTTAGCCACCGCACTATTGGCAGGTGCTGCTGGTTTCGCTCCTTTTTGTTCCGTACTGGTTTCATAGGAAGCCGCTGCGGGTGCGAGGCTAGCTCCCGACGAACTGTTGGCAGCAGTGGAATTATTGGCGGTGGTAGTACTATTACAGGCGGTGAGAGTTAGGGCAGTCAACAGACATCCCATCAGGATCAAATGGCGAACTGGCATGGTACCTCACAAAATAAACGGGGCTTGGAATCTCCCCGATCCTCTCACCCACTAGCTCCGGCCATGCAGGGGGATTCCCGAACAATCTTTACTCAAACACAACGGTCTTGTTTTCATATACTAGCACCCGGTTTTGGAGGTGGAGACGGACGGCGCGGGCTAGTACCATACGCTCTAGGTCTTTGCCCTTCCGGACTAGATCGGCAACACCGTGACGGTGGGTGATGTGGGCTACATCTTGTTCGATGATCGGCCCGGCATCCAGCTCGGATGTGACGTAGTGGCTGGTGGCTCCAATGATTTTTACGCCGCGATCGTAGGCTTGATGATAGGGCTGGGCACCAACGAAGGCGGGAAGAAAGGAATGGTGAATGTTGATCATCCGTCGGCTGCCAAATTCATCGACGATCGCAGCACCCAAAATCTGCATGTACTTAGCTAGAATAACTAAATCGATATTGTATTCTTGGAGTAATTCTAACTGCCGCTGCTGTTGCTCTGTTTTGTTTTCTTTGGTAATTGGTAGATGATGAAAATCAATGCCGAACTGGGCGGCGATCGGTTGTAAATCTGCGTGATTGCTAATTATCAAAGGAATTTCAGCGGGGAATTCGTTGGCTTTCCAGCGCCAGAGCAGATCTAGCAGGCAATGATTCTGTTTGCTGACCCAAATGGCCAGACGAGGCCGATCGTCGGAAAAATGCAGTTCGTAGGTGGCTTGCCAGGATTGAGCGATCGATCCGAAGGCGGCGGCGATGATGTCGCGGGGGAGATTGAAGTCTTCCAGAAACCATTCCACCCGACTGAGAAAGATGTTGGCATTGATGTCCGTGTGGTGGTCGCAGCTGAGAATGTTGCCGCCGTTGGCGTAGATGAAGTTAGAGATCTTGGCTACGAGACCGCGTTGGTCTGGGCAGGAAACAAGGAGGGTGGCGGTGGGGTTCATGGATGGTCTCGATCTTCAATAGCAGCAGCGGACTTCTAGCCCACATTGTAAATTATGCCCATGGTGGCAGGGATCTACGCAACTTTTACCAACGATGAGGGCGGCGATCGATCTTAGATCGGCTTAGATTGACTCTAAAACTACCGATCGTAACCACCGGCAGGCCGCAGAAGTTTCAGTAGTATGGTGCCAACGCATAAATACCGAAAAGCCTTCACTCAAAAATGGCATTGGCAACAATTTCAAATCTTGATGTCGAGCAAAACTAACAGCGATCCGTTCGGCTAAGGCTGCCACTAAATCTGTCTGCGCCAAAATAAAAGGAGCCATCAAAAAATGGGGGATTGAGAGGGCAATATGTCGTTTGAGGCTTTGTCCGGCCAGCAGCATGTCTACTCGTCCGATGCGATCTTCCTGTACGGAGACCAGTAGATGAGAGGCCGCTAGGTACTCTTCCAAAGAGAGAGAATCACCGATCACGGGATGATCCCGGCGGCAAACACAAACATAGTTCTCTTTGAGTAGAAATTTTTCCCGATGCCAAGAAATGTTTTCGGGGAAAACTCCGCAGATGAGATCGATTTCACCACTATCTAGCAAAGCCAGTAACTTCGGGCGATCACCCGATCTGATTTGCACAATTACCCGAGGTGCAAGGCTCTGGATTGTCTGCATCAAACGGGGCAACAAAACAAACTCCATATAATCGGACATGCCGATCGCAAAGACCCGATCGCTGGTGGCCGGGTCGAACGTGGATTGCTCCAAAAGTGCTCCTTGGATTTGTTGGAGGGCCGGGTGCAACTGGAGGTGTAGAGCGACCGCGGTGGGAGTGGGGCGCAGGCCAGCAGCAGTTCTAAGGAATAATTCATCATCGATCAAGCTGCGCAATCTAGCTAGGGCATTGCTGGTAGCAGGCTGGCTCAGACCAACTCGTTTTCCCGCACGGGTCACACTCCGCTCGATCATCAAGGCATCAAACACCACCAACAAGTTCAGATCGATCGCAGCTAAATTGATATGATGAATATTAGTCATATTGATTATCCATTGGACAAATGAATGGTACCAGATCCACAATGGACTTGTACAAATTTAAGGGCAACCGCAAATGAGTCAGCAAATTTTAATGATCGTGGCCAATCCAGCTATTTCTACTACGCTGGGATTTCCCGTGGGCTTTTGGGCATCGGAATTGATTCACCCCTACGATGCATTTACCGCAGCTGGATTGTCTGTGACAATCGCCAGTCCCGTTGGGGGCAAGGTGGAATTTGATGGCTTTAGCGATCCCCGTGATGCCTCGGGCTATTCCAAAGACGACACCATATCTTTGTCTTACATCAATCAACCGGAATTCATGGAACTGCTGGATCATACGACGGCTATTTCGGCGATCGATCCAGCAGATTTTGCGGCAATCGTGGTCTGTGGCGGACAGTCGCCCATGTTCACTTTTCGCCAAAATCAAGCATTGGCCGATTTGTTTATGCAGTTCTACAATGCCCATAAACCCAGTGCGGCCCTTTGTCATGGCACTTGCTTGCTCCTGGAAACTCGGTTAGCAGATGGTTCGCTACTGATTCAAGGGAAAACCATGACGGGTTTTGCGAATAGCGAAGAAGATTACGCCGATGAAGTTGTGGGTCAGAAGGTGATGCCCTTCCGCATTGAAGATGAAGCGAGAAAACTGGGTGCTCATTTTGTGACGGCGGCGGCTTTTGCTCCCCACGCGGTTCGGGATGGCCATCTGGTGACCGGCCAACAGCAAAACTCTGGCACCGAGACAGCTAAATTAGTGATGCAACTTTTGGAATTGGGGAAATCATGAATATCGCATTTATTGGCATCGGACAAGTGGGTTCTGCGTTAGCGGGGCAGCTGGTCGCATTGGGGCATCGGGTCACCAATAGCGATAGAGCTTCCAGGCTTCCCACACTTTTCTGGTGAACGATCTGGAGGTGCTGATGATTCCGGCAGTGATCGTCAACCAAATGATCGAACGACAGCCCACTTTTGCCCGATAAATTGGCCAAATTTTAGAACTGCGCCGCCGAGCAATTCACTCTGCACAGCTGGAGCACACATGAACCCAAGTGGACGATCCAGTAACTGACCACCAGCCCCTTGTGCATTTGAGAAACCACCCTACTATGAGGAAATCGGCAAAGCGCTCCTGTACTCATGGGGATAGCTCGATTGTTAGCACGAACTGTGGGAGTGGGGCAATTTATGGCAGAGCAAGAGAACCGCGATCTGTGGCTGAATATTGCCATCAATCCGCATAATCCAAATTTCCTGACTGGCTTAGATAGCCTACTGGCCTTAGGACTCATCGACGATCGACAAGTCCGCAATCTCTGTCAGATCCATTTGACTTGTCCGGTCAAATTACCGATCGTTGCCCAGATTCCAGCGGTACTGCCAGTGGATACCACTGTGCCAGCAGCCCCAGTAGTATTGCAACCTTCCTTAGCTAGAAACATTTGGACGGCCTTCAAAGACGAACTCAGCGTACGCTGGTTGCTATTCCTTGGTGTTTTTCTAGTCATTCTTTCCTCCGGTGTCCTCGCCGCTACCCAATGGCAATCCTTCCCGGCCTGGGGCCAATATGGAGTGCTCTGGGCCTACACGATCGTCTTTTGGGCCGTAGGCTTCTGGGCCAGCAGTCAACCGGGGCTGGCACTCACCGCCAATACCCTCAAAATTGTCGCCCTACTCCTGGTGCCGGTCAATTTCTGGGCAATCGACTCTTTCCGGCTCTGGCAGCAGCCATTCGGCTGGGTCACCACTGGCTGGGCTGTGCTTTCCCTATCTCTACTAGTTTTTGTAGATAGCGGACACCGGCAACAGCAAGGACGTTTCAGGGCGATCGCCATTGTCTATTTGTGTAGCAGCTACCTCCAACTGGGTTGGCAGCTCCCTAGCTGGGCCACCATTGCTGTTTATGTGGCGGCAATCGGAGCCGTGGGAATTTGGCAGCGCCGGCGATATTTTTTCCGTAATCGATCTTGGCAATGGGCCAGCTTGGGGGTTTATAGCCTCACGATTTTGTTGCTGCGGGCTTTATTTGTCGCCCACTTGCCCTTCTACAATTTTGGCTTGGCGATCGGGATCATGGGTTGGCTGGTGGCTCAATGGGAATTACAGGCATGGCGCAGAGTCGATCGCATAGACAACATTAGCTATGGCTCAGGGGTTACGCAGCAGCGCATCGATGAGTTGACCAGACAACGAGGGACTGCTGAAAGTCTAGGCCGCGAGTATCAGGCGATCGCTACGATCTTCCTAGGTTGTGGATGGCTGATTGCGATGAGCCAATGGGGCAGCAATTTCTTCAGTGGTTCTTCTTGGCAACCCTTTGCTGTAGATGTGCTGATATTAGCTCGGTTGGGTCAGAGATTGTGGCTACGCCGCAGAGCTGCCGATATCATTTCCATGTTTATCGTTGGTTTGCAGACCTATGGGGTTAGTTTTACGCTCGGGGCAGATTTCCTGGCCAATGTGGTGAAGTGGAATATTTGGGCGCAGCTGCAACCAATTTTTGGTGAACATGCCCTGTGGGCCTCGACTTTGATCCTAATACCCTATCTGTTGCTGTGGGTTGGGATCTGGAGTTGGTTGCTGAAACAACAGGTATATGGGTTGGCTGGAACTAGCATAAACCTGATTTTTATTGGTGGATTGGTTTTGAATGTACTCAGTACCCCCAATCATCTGGGGTTGCTGCTGAATCTATTGATTTCCACCTTGGCCCTGATCTATATCACCCAGCGTCATTCTCTTCCTAACACTGCCTTGATTTATGTGACTCATGGCTATGGCTGGGCGACGATCGCCGCTGGTATTCAATATGCTTTCCCGGCCTTGCAAGCATTACACCATCAACTGTGGCCCACCTTGCCCGGTCGGCCCAGAAATCAGGTACTGGGAGCGATCGGTTTGCTCCTAACGATCTTGGCGATCGGGGAATGGCTGGTTTCTACTTTGGTGGCGGTGCCTGGCAGTAAGCGGGATCTTTGGTACCGCAGTGCTTGGCATTATGGTTTGGGCATCGGGGCGATTAGCTATGGGGCCTATGGTTGGGCCTATAACTCTGGCTGGACTTGGGGCTGGTTTTTGTTGCCGATCGCTTTGACTTGGCTAGGCAGCCGGAGTGCTGCGTTGCAGTTAGAGATTCCGAGGATTAGACCTTGGCAAATCGATCGCCAATATACGGCAGCTATCGGTAGTACCGGTGGTTTACTCGTAGCTCAAGGATTAGCTTTGGAGCATTGGGACTGGCGCTGTTGGGGTTTGGGTCTGGCGGTAGGCTTAATGTTTTTCAATGTCCGTAGATTGCAGAATTTAGCCGCAGCGGCAATTCATGTGGGTTTTGGATTGGCCTTGATAGCTAGTTTATTAGAGCGAGTAATCATTGGTTCCCATTGGTTTGTGGTGGGTTCAATCAGTTGTGTGGCGCTCTGGATAGCCGTAGGTCAATTGCGGCGCAGATCGGGGGAGCTGGCCTTGCTCTACGCCCAGGCCAGCGACAGCTGGGCTTTGGGATTGGGGTTGGTAGGCGTGGCCATCGGATCGATGGACTATAGTGCCAATAATAACCTGGGCTGGTTCTGGGGAATGACTCCCGTGACATCTTTCCAGCAGCAAAACATTGCCATTGGGTCATTGATTTTAGCGATCGGTCTCTGCTACCACCAGCGCCTGTTCTCTCAGTCTTGGAATGTTTGGGCAATTAATATAACTCTGCAACTGGGGCTATCGGCGATCGTCCATCTTGGTGGTGGAGATGCTTTGACTTTAGCGATCGTCAATGTAGCCATCGCTTTTGCTTTGCTGTGGAGTACCGGGAAGCTCCGAGGCTGGCTGAATGCATCTGCGACTAATGCCATGCTGCCTTGGGTCTATGGCTGTTGGGGGCTATGCTTGCGTTTGCCATATTTCAATGCTTATACAGGGCTGCTCATAATTGGGTTGGGAATTGTCAGTTTATTGGTGGGCCGCGGGTTACGGGGCTTAATAGTTTCCTATTTTGGGTTCATAGCGATCGCTTTGGGCTGCTATGAATTGGTGGCCTACCAAGTGCTTAAAGCTCCGGCTGGCGGTAATATTGCCGATGCTTGTACGATTTTTGGGGTGGTCACTGCGCTCCTAGCCCTCGGCTATCGGCTGTGGATTTTGTGGTGGGAACGGCGAGGCCACGAGCATTGGCTAACTATTCCGGTGGCGCGGGTGCAAAGCGTTGCCCATCTGCATTGGGCGGCGGCCAGTGGCTGGAAGCTGGCAGCGGCTTTGGTTCCACCATTACCAGTGCCTCAGTTGACGTCGGTTCATTTGTTGACCAGTGTGCTGTTGGGAGTCTATGCGGTGGTGCAGGGTAGGGCTGCGGCGCGGCAATCCCAGTCAGCGCGAGATGATTGGTGGGTATATGTGGGGATGGTAGAGATTTTGGGGACAGGAATGTATGCGCGATCGATCTTCAGCAGTCTGGGGTTCTTTGATGAATTGCTGATTCTGATGGCTTGTCTGGGGGGACTCATGATGATGCTGACGCCATGGTCCGAATGGGGTTGGCGCGATCGGCCTTGGCAAAATATTGCAATTGTTTTACCGCTGCTGCGAGTAATATTTGTGACCGAGGAGATTTCGATCTGGAATTTGTTGTTGATCGCGAGCTTTTATGGGGCGATCGCCAAACGGCAAAAGCGGTTTGTCTGGATCTATGCCAGTTTGATCTTCTTGAACTGGGCGGCTTTCCGAGTTCTGGCCCTCTACGAATTGCAGGATCCACTGTGGTTTGCAACTATTCTAGGGATCTCTCTACTGATCAGCGTCCACTTCGATCCCCATTTTCGCCCGCGGGAACAGCGGCAGAGTCGTCATTTAGCCAGACTCTGGGCCAGTGGCACAATCGCCATGGTGGCATTGGTATTCCATCAGAATCTACCGCTGCTACCTGCTGGGATCAGCCTGTTCTTGGTATTGGGTGGAATTGCCCTGAGTATTCGAGCATTCCTGTATGTTGGTACCATTACTTTTTTGCTGACAGCCAGTTATCAGCTAGTTATTTTGATTACGGAGTACTCTTTCACCAAATGGGTGGTGGGTTTGATCGCCGGGGTGCTGATTATTGCGATCGCTGGCAACTTTGAACGCCGCCGGGAGCAGATTTATACGGCTATTAGTGGCTGGCTCGATCGGCTGCAAGAGTGGCAATAGGGAAGTCTGTTCTATCCTCCTGCGCGGCGGAGCAGATCACCTCGCAGGGGCTGTTCAAGAGTACAACCAAGCAAGAGTTCTAGCATTTGGGATATCCAACCCGAAGTGGTACTCGGAACTTGTCCCGTACAGCTTTCAGACAGGCATCAGCAAAGTGCTAAGATCCGACAGTTCTCATCGATGTGCTAGCAAAATATTCCGTGAACGACACCCTTCTCCCTAGCAACAACTTTACTTTTACATGTCAGGGCAAATGTAGCCACACCAAAGCCCGAGCTGGCACCTTCGTCACCCCCCACGGCATCGTCGAAACCCCTCGCTTCATGCCCGTCGGCACCCAAGCCACCGTCAAAACCATCACCTCGGACCAACTAGAGCAAACCAACGCCCAGATGGTACTGGCCAACACCTACCACCTGCACCTCCGACCCGGTGAAGAAATTATTGAGGCGGCTGGCGGTCTGCATAAATTCATGAATTGGAAAGGGCCAATGCTAACGGATTCCGGTGGCTTTCAGGTCTTCAGCCTCAGCAAAACTCGCAAAATAGAAGAAAAAGGCGTTACTTTCAAATCGCCCTTGGATGGCCGCACGATCTTCATCTCCCCAGAAAAATCCATCCAAATCCAGAACGCCCTGGGGGCTGATGTCATCATGGCCTTCGATGAGTGTCCGCCCTATCCGGCCACCCGCGAAGAAGTTGCCGAAGCCACCGATCGCACCCAACGCTGGCTAGAACGCTGCATTGCAGCCCACCAAAGACCCCACGACCAAGCCCTGTTTCCGATCGTCCAAGGGGGTGTTCATCTAGATTTACGAGCTGCCGCCGCCCAAGCTCTCAGCCAATACGACATGCCCGGTTACGCGATCGGCGGGGTCAGCGTCGGCGAACCGGCCCCCTTCATCCATCAAATTGTGCGGGCCACGGCACCCTTACTTCCAGAGCACAAACCCCGCTACCTGATGGGCATCGGTACCTACAAAGAAATGGCGATCGCGATCGCCGCTGGCATCGATTTGTTCGACTGTGTGATTCCCACCCGCGTAGCGCGCCATGGGGCAGCCTTTGTGCGCGGTGAACGCTGGAACCTGAAGAATGCGCCTTTCAAAAAAGACTTTACACCTCTGGACGATCGCTGCCCTTGCTACACCTGCCAAAACTTCAGCCGCGCCTACCTCTGCCATCTAATTCGCTGCGGTGAGGTGACGGGATTTACGCTGCTGGCTCTGCATAATATTACGGAGTTAGTGGGTTTCACGACTAGGATTCGGGAAGCTATTTTGGCCGATCGATTCCTGGAAGAATTTGGCCATTGGCTTGAGGATGCTAATTGATTGGTGAAAATCACCAACCAATTGCCCTGACAATCTTGATCGAGGTAATTTTCAGACATAAACTTTAGAATTCAAAGATTAATGACAAGCGAAGATTTGTCTATCATTCTTTCTGCTGTTCCTCCCTGCAAAGGATTTAATGGCACGAACGTTGCTTTTAATTTATGCTGCATCGTAAATGGGCGACGCACTGGAGAAATTTCGGCAGTCGTTGGGGTCACTGTCCAATCATATTTTTGCAGCAATGTAGAGAGAATGATCTTCATCTCCATATTGGCAAATTCGATCCCCAAACAGCCATGGACACCTCCGCCAAAGCCGATCAAAGAAAATGGCTGTTTCTTATCTTCTTCACGAGGCGGAGAAAATCTGTCGGGGTCAAAAAGATCAGGTTCTCGATAAATTTCTGGCAATAGATGGGTCAATGAAGGAAAAATCGCTATGTACCAACCAGCCGGAATGTTGTAGCCAGCATATTCAATATCTTCTAGCACCGCGCGACTCAGGGCAGAAGCCGGTGGATAGAGGCGTTCGCCTTCCTTGAGCACATTGCTCATTTGGGGCAACTGGCGCAGGTTTTGGAGCTTTAAGGGTTCATTACCCAGCACTTGCTGCTGTTCCTCACGCAACTTTTGCCGCCATTCAGGACGGTTACCTAGCTCAAACATCAGCCAACTCGTTAGGCTAGAAGTAGTTTCGTGAGCGGCAAACAGAAAACCGATCGCCTGATTAATAATTTGGGTTTCGGTGAACTTCTGGCCATCTTCATCCATAATGCTCATCAATAGACCAATGACATCTTTAGACTGATCTATGTTGTTCAGGGCAATTCTTTCTTGGATAATTTGTCTAATATAGTCAACTAATTTGCGCCGGGCTGCTTGGCCTCGGCCATGGAGAGTGAGGGGAATATCCCACTTGAGCAAGCCGTTGAGACCATTCATTAAGGTGGTGTAGTAATTAGAGATGCGATCGACTTCTGCTGTCTTATTACTGCCCAAAAAAGTCCTAATCGCAATTGCTAGAGTGAGATTACGCATTTCCTTACTGAGATCGATCGTTCCTTGGGTACCCCAACTGCTGGCTGTCTCCGTAACTACGGCTTGAATGGTATCAAAGTAGGTAGCGATCGCCTGATGGTGAAAGATGGGCAAAATCAGCTTGCGGCTGGCTCGATGTTCTTCGCCATCTTGGAGCAGCACTAAATCGTTACTGACAATCGGTTCTAATGCTCTGTTGCCAATTCGGGAGGATAACTTGTCGGCCTGATCTTTTAAGACCAGCCGGTTTGCTTCTGGCCCTACTAAGCAAGCTACTTTGCCATAGCCCAGCGCGGCTGGAAAGGACACCTGAAAAACGGAGCCGTGTTTTTGGTACTGTTGCCAATAAAATAGTTCTTGTTTAACGATGACGTCGATCGTATTGCCGAGAAACGGTAAGCTGAAGCTACTTGGCATTTTGTCAGCAGGTTTTAGTTCGGTCATAGCAATTTATCCCAAATTGTGACACTATTAAGTTTATGAGCAAATCCTCATCTTTGTCAAGCGATCGTCATGTGCGTCGTCAACCCCAGCAAAAACGTGGGCAACAGCGAGTCGAGAAGATTTTGTTGGCTGCGGCGGAAGTCTTTGCTGAGGCTGGATTTGCAGCGGCTACCATTCAGCAAATAGCCGATCGAGCCAATACCGCCGTTGGTTCTATTTACCAATTTTTTCCAGATAAGCTCACCATTTTTCGGACTCTGCTATCTGAGCATCTGCAACAAATCGAGAGCTTAGAAGCAGCTTTTTTTGCTGCTGAGTTGCATCGTCCACTCCAACAAACTATTAGCGAATATGTTGACACCTATGCTTCCTACCTTAATCAGCCCTTGTCCCGCTGTGTGCTTTTGCAGGATTATTTACAGCCGATCGCCGGATTATCTGACTTACTAGAAGAGATGTCGGGTATACCTGAGCGACTCTCAATTTCGATTAAAAAACATGCCGAATTTTATCGGCAGCGCAATCCTAACTTGGGGGAAGCTAAAAGTGAACTGCTCTCGGAAGTTGCTCACCATATATTCAATAGCTTGTTTCTGGTCGCTTTCCGCAATGATGAACAACATCGCCAGGAACTATACATGGAGGTTAAAGAAGTCCTGTACAGCTATCTTAATCCCCACATTGGCGATCATTTATTGCCAGTGCATAGCAAAGTGATGATCTGTCCAGACTGTCAAAGCGATCGGATAGCCAAAAATGGTCATCATCAAGGTAAGCAACGTCATATTTGCAGGGAATGCAAGCGACAGTTCATGGGAGACTATGTTGATCGAGGTTATCCCCCAGAAACTAGGCAGCAATGCCTCGACTTACATCAACAGGGTTTAAGCTTCCGCGCGATCGAGCGCCAGACGGGGGTGAACCACAACACAGTCATTAATTGGGTGAAAAAAAGCTAAAATTAAGTACGTTCCCAGAGAAACTTGCGATCAGCCTCGGAAACTGCTTCATCATCAAACCATTTTCGGCAAACTTCCAGTTCTCGTTGCCAAGTCAGCCCAGAATTCGGTTGTACTTCATAGTGAAGTTGCCACAAACCAAAAATCACATGGCTAGATCAAGAGATCGGCAATTAGTGTCGAGAAGTTGACAAAATTCATTGAGGCATGTTACAAACTAACTAGTTGGTTCAGTTGGTTTAATTATGACATCTTCACTGTCTCCTCGTGAGCGAGTGATCCAAGTTGCTCTATATCTGTTCTACACTGAGGGTTTTCATGCGGTAGGAACAAACCTAATTTGTTCTGAAGCAAAAGTGAATAAGAGTACGCTCTACCACCTTTTCCCCTCAAAAGTAGATATGGTTTTGGCAGCACTTGAAGTGTACGCAAGCGACATTACTAAAAAGTTCATACAGATTGCTAAATCCAAAGCACCTGCCGAGCTAAAGCTCGAACAAATTTTTGAGACACCCTTTCGGGCAAATCAGGATCTCAAGCAACAGCTTGGGAATGTTAAAGGTTGCTTTGTTGGCAATATTTCACTTGAGCTTGCTGGCAAAGAGGAACGAGTTAGAACCTATCTAGCACAGGTTTTTCAGACTTGGGCAGAGGCGATTGAACCGATTGTGCAGGAATTAGTTATCAACGAAGGCGTTGATACTCAAAAGGTTTCTCGATCGATAATCGCTTACCTTCAAGGAGCAATTTTGCTGTCTAAGACGCACAACGATCCTCAGTTCATCAAAGATTTTGCTAAGTCTGCGTCTGCACTTGTGTTTTGACTTGTCCAGTTCAAGATTCGATCTGCTGAAGAGGCCGATCATTTTTTATGATCACCTTGAACCAACTGGTTTGTTTAATTTATTGGAGATCAATTATGTCCATCTTTAATCCGGTAGATCCTAAAACTGCTGATCCTAATACAAAGGCTGCCTTCGAACTTGTGCAGTCTGCTTTTGGCGAAATTCCTAATTTGATGAAAATGTTGGCGATCGCTCCCAATGTACTCAAGGGCGTCATGGTATTCAATCAGGCAGTCACTGGTGGCGAACTCGAAACCTCTTTGGTGGAGCAAGTTGCTTTGCTCGCATCAGGAATCAACCAATGTGAATATTGTGTTGCGGTTCATGTTCATGTCGGACAACAAATTGGACTCAGCCGTGACGAATTGATTTGCAATCTTCAGGGTGAGTCCAACAATCCAAAATCTCAAGCAGTGCTCAATTTTACGAGAGCAGTTGTTAATAATCGAGGTCAGGTCGATCCGTCATTAGTTAATGCCCTTCGAGAACAGGGACTCAGTGATAAAGCAATCCTAGAGATTGTTGGGGTAATTGGTCTTTACACCTTTTTGAATTACGTAAAGCATTTGACCGAGCCAGCACTGGATTTCCCTGCCGTGAAAGAGTTTCACCCCCATATCTCGATTTTACCTACCTGATAAATCCTGCTTTTGCAACGGCAGCATTTGATGGTTCTGAGCCTGACAAAGGGTTTTGTCAGGCTTGGGTATGGGTAAGTCCAATGTGTTGATCGACGGCCCCAAAGTTCCTATTAATGCACAATAATATCTTATTACTTCGATCGGCTCTGGAATTTCTCCACCCATTTGTTCCAAAAAATATTGCTGGGATCATACTTGCGCTTGCGTTGCAACAGCTCTCTGATGCTGGGATACATCTGGTAGATTTTGTCTTGGTAATCCATAAAGTTATAGGCCAGGTAATATTTTGCATCGATCGCCAACAGATGATCCAAAACCTCACCGGTAAAGCTGTGAAAATCTTGATTCTTGGCATTGTCCCTAGAGATATTGTAGTAGCAAACAAATCCGTACATCTCTTCGGTAGCATAGCTGACTAGGGCTGCTTGGTCTGCTTGCACCCGGCGCACTCCACAGTTAATGAGGTTCATTTTGTGTTTTTTGAGCAGCTCCCGGTATTTTGGCAAAAACTCAGCGATTTTCCGGCTGGGCACAAAATATTCTTGCAGAACATCGGTGGTGCTTGGATCGTTGAGTTCCAGTACCCGAAAAGGAGCTGCTTGGGAGCCATTCCGAGTAGTGTAGCTAGGATCCACGATCGGACTAACTTGAGTTTGCATGAACCACTTGAATTGCTTACCAAGGTTGCTATCTCGGGAAGATCGGTAAACTAACTTACGCAGCCAAATGCTATTTTCCCCAGAAACATCATCCGTTGATTGTTTATTGGTAGGCTCGAAATAATAGATCTGTAAATCTTGGAGCAGCCGATCGTTGTCAACGGAAAAATGCCCTTCGATCTGTTGAGCACCTTGGGCAGCATAGTCATTGAACTTGGCAACGAGGGTTTCAGCCGGTTGGTGAGTAATCGTATACTGATAGTTAGTATTAGGTTCAGTCTTGAGATTGACTTCGGTGATAATTCCAAATAATCCAAAGCCGCCGATCACACTTGCAAATAGCTCTTGGTTAGAGTCCCTATCCACTCTGATTTCTTGGCCCGAGCTATCGATCATCTTGAACCAATTGATACTTTCAATGAATGAGCCATAGCGGACATCTTTGCCATGGACATTACTGCCGATCGAGCCACCAATCGTAAAAATATTAGAATCTTGCATGACTCGCACAGCTCTGTTTTTAGTGGCCAAGAAAGTTTGTAGCTGTTTCCAAGTAATGCCGCTTTCCACCGTGACACTATTAGAACTAGCCTCGAAATCCAAAATTTTGTCATAGCCATTCATATCCAGATGGATTTGTTCCCCCAGATTCTGACCACCCATACTGTGCCTGGCACCAGAGACCGAAATACTCCGCTGCTGCAATCTAGCCTGGGCCACAGCATTCAGAATATCTTGCTTGGATTTGACTAGCACTAGCTGCGTGGGTGTGGCTGAATTGAGTTTGCTGGCATCATCGATCCTGTGGACTCCTGAAGTTGAATTCAGGGGACTGGCTACGGTGGATTTGTAGTTTTGGTCTGGCCGCGCAATAGCATCTTGGATCAACCAGCGATTATTCTCGTTGTCCCATATGATGAATTTGGCGATCGCCACTATCACGATGGCCAAAGCTGAAATACCGATTAATTTCTTGTTGCCAATTTTCTTGCTAATCGGCATCTACTATTCCTCGTGGTGGATCTGAGTTATTTTACCTCGAAATCCCCTCCGGGCGGGACAAAAAGCTTGAAGTAGTTACCAGGCCAAGGTTTGATGGAAGTTACTAAGACCCATCCTACCTGTCACCCCCGCCTGAGCTGGCATGGTTCCAGAGTCACATTCCCAGCCCTGTTTCTAGTCGCCTGGGAGTGTTAAGGATTTTGACTTATTTGACGAAGAATGCCTAGCTTGGCTAGGATAGGAGATATCTCTGGTTTGGTGGTGATGCTATGTGGCATTGGTTGAAGCGATGGCTGGGTGACTTGTGGCGGCGATGGCGGCGGCAGCCGGTGGTACAGCGGACAGTGCCGGTGGTGCGGTCTGATGAAGAGTATTTGCTGTTGTTGACAGATTTGTTGGAGCGGTTGGCGATAAAGCAGGATTATGGGACGTTGGAGGCTTGGGAGATTTTGCGCGGAGTGAAGGAGCGGGAGTTGGCGGTTTGGTTGCGGGGGGCGGCGGGACGAATTGATGAAGATCTGCGGGCAAGGTTGGGATGGTTGGCAGGTTTGCGGCGAGGAGATTTGGCGATAGTGGCGGAGGAGATATGGCGGGCGGATTCTGCGGTTGTGCCTGAGTCTCAGCAGAATAATATTGATATTAGTAGTGACGATGCTGGGATGTGGTTTGATCGGGGTAATAGTTTATTCTTCGAAGGAAGATATGAAGAGGCGATCGCCTCCTATGACCGAGCTGTAGCTATTAAACCTGATAAATATGACTAGTTCTCCTCTAGTTTGAGTGAAACAGATTTACTGGCATTGATGCTGGAGCCATTAGGAATTACAATTATCTATTGCAACTTAGTTTAGGGGCCAGAAAAATGAGAGTCGGCTACCAGAAACGAACCACTGCTGGAGAT
>JANMHS010000087.1:0-38807 GCA_031375385.1 Synechococcales cyanobacterium OTE_70_metabat_200
AAAGTAGCCAGAAACTTAGACTTAGATCTATGCAGACTGGGTAGACGGTGTTTGACGACCGTAGCGAGAATTAGACTTTGGATTCTTCCAAAGCCTTTTTTGTCAGCAGAATCTCAGTCTCTTTAGAGCTGAGAGTGTCAATGAGCGTCTATTGTAATGCATGGCCAGTTGACCCCGAGTGCATTCATTTGGAGAATTAGGCAATAACTGACGAGGTTTGTGTATTGAAACCCCCAAGACATCAGCATAGGATAAATGGGTCGAAGCTAATCGCTGGAGAAATAAGTCAATGACTAAAATCGCATTAGTGACTGGATCGAGCCGAGGACTGGGCAAAAGTACCGCTTTAAACCTGGCCCAAAAAGGGGTTGATGTCATTGTCACTTATCATCGCAATAAGTTGGAAGCCGCCAACGTGGTTTCTGAAATTGTGGCGCTGGGGGCAAAGGCTGTAGCGCTGCAACTCGACAGTTCTGATACCAAAACCTTTGATGAGTTTGTCGGGCAAGTCCAACAGACTCTCCAGGAACACTGGAAAACTGAGCATTTTGACTTTCTGGTGAATAATGCTGGAACGGGTATTCATTCATCATTTGCTGAGACGACGGAGGAAGATTTTGACCATCTGATGAATATCCACGTCAAAGGTGTTTTCTTCCTAACTCAGAAATTATTGCCACTAATTAATGACGGTGGGCGAATTGTCAATCTTTCCACTGGTCTCACCCGGATTATTCTGCCCGGTTATGCGGCCTATGCCAGCCTGAAGGGAGCCATGGAAACCTTAACCAAATACATGGCCAAGGAACTAGGGGCGAGACGGATCTCGGTCAATATCGTGGCTCCAGGGGCGATCGAAACGGATTTTGGTGGGGGTGGTGTGCGCGACAATTCGGAGTTAAATCAATACCTCGCCTCGCAAACTGCGCTGGGACGGGTTGGCCTGCCGGATGATATTGGCGGTGCGATTTCATCTCTCCTATCCGATGACAATCAATGGGTCAATGCCCAGCGCATCGAAGTCTCCGGCGGTCAATCGATTTAGTCTATAACAGTACTTTAATGGAGCATGAATCATGAAGACTCGCAAACTGGGTAATCAGGGGCTGATCGTTTCGGAACTCGGACTCGGCTGCATGGGCATGTCGGAGTTTTACAGTGGACGCGATGATGCCGAATCTATGGCTACGCTGCACCGGGCGATCGATCTGGGGGTCACTTTTCTCGATACCGCCGATATGTATGGCCCATTCACGAATGAAACTTTGGTAGGCAAAGCGATTCAAGGGCGTCGCGACAAAGTGATTATTGCTACCAAATTCGGCAATGTGCGGACGGCTAAGGGTGGCTGGCTGGGTATTAATGGCCAGCCGGGCTATGTGCAGCAGTGCTGTGATGCTTCTTTACAGCGGTTAGGTGTTGATACGATCGATCTTTACTATCAGCATCGTGTCGATCCGACGGTGCCGATCCCGTAGGACGGGTACTCCCGTATCGAGGAGACGATCAGGGCGATGGCCGCGCTGGTGCAGCAGGGTAAGGTGCGCTATCTGGGCATGTCCGAAGCCGCTCCAGAAACGATTCGCCGTGCCCATGCAGTGCATCCGATTACGGCGCTGCAAACGGAATATTCCCTGTGGAGCCGCGATCCAGAAGACCGAATTTTGCCGACGGTGCGCGAGCTGGGGATTGGTTTTGTGGCTTACAGTTCCCTCGGTCGTGGCTTTCTATCGGGAAATTTTACTTGTATTGAAGATTTCGCTGCGGATGATTATCGGCGGCGCGCACCACGCTTCCAAGGCGAAAACTTTGGGAAAAATCTCGCAGTGGTCGAGCAGATTAAGCTGATTGCCGCTGAAAAGCAAGTAACCCCAAGTCAGTTGGCGTTGGCCTGGTTGCTTGCTCAGGGTGAGGATATTGTCCCGATTCCAGGGACGAAACGCCGCACTTATCTAGAAGAAAATGTGGCGGCAGCAGTGATCGTGCTGACGGCTGAAGATTTGAGCCGGATTGAAGCTGTTGCTCCCCAGGGTGTGGCTGTAGGCGATCGCTATCCTGACATGAGTAGCATTAATCGCTGAGGAAGTAGGTGCTCATGAGACCTTCATTACGCTCGTGTTCTTCAACGCTGGTGAGAATTCTTATGAAGCCAGAGGTCATTTCCTTGGGCTACAATGGAAAGGTTAGTTCGTAGTAGGGTTAAGCCAATGAGAGTTTCTCCAGAGGAGAGGTTTCGCCAAAGACGTTATAGCAAAGAAGAGTTAGCCCGACGAGGGCAAGAGCTCTATGAGTCCAGCATTCAGCAACAAGTTGAGGCCGGAAATGAGGGCAGGATTGTGGCGATCGACATTGAAACAGGGGATTTTGAGGTCGATGAAACTTTAATGGGTGCAACCGATCGACTATTCGATCGTCAGCCCGATGCTCAACCTTGGACGATTCGGATTGGACATAATGCTGTTTATCATTTTGGTTCCAGGAGTCTGAAAAAGTATCAATGATTCACGGAGTTGTAAATTTTCGCTATGAACTAACTCTTCCCATTGTGGTTGGGAACTTGAATGGGCAACGGGAGTTTGTTAATACTGTGATTGACACAGGATTTGATGGGTTTCTATCTTTACCCTCTGAAATAATTGCTCGCCTCGGTTTATCTTGGCGAACCTCCAATATGGCTTCCTTGGGCGATGGCAGTCAAACGCTGTTTGACTTTTATACCGGAACCGTGATCTGGGATGGCCAATACCGTACAATCGATATTGCTGAATCAGAAACGGAACCCTTGCTAGGATTGGCTATGCTTCGTGGATATCGATTGCAGGTTGATAATGTGGAGGGTGGTATCGTCAAAATAGAAGAACTGTGATTTCGCGCAATAGCTGTCCGTGAATGCAGTCTAGTAAACCTATTACACTCTAGCTAAGCTGATTGGACTACTCCAACGCACAATGTTTTGCATATGTTAACTCTTCATCAAGCCACAAGCAATCAGCTATCTGCACTCCTTGAGCAACCTGAACGCCCTGACCTAGATGGATTGATGCTTCCTAAGGGTGAAGAGGTTGCCCCCAGGTTCTGGATCGAGTTTGTTAATGACCAATTGAATCGAGACCCCGACAACATTTTTTGGTGGTCTCCGCGATCGATCATAGTCGATGGGCAAATAGTGGGGATGATAGGATTCAAGAGTCTTCCAAACAGTAACGGAACCGTTGAAATTGGATATGGAATTGTACCTTCTCAACAAGGACAGGGATTTGCGACTCAAGCTGTGGATTTGTTGGTTCAAGAAGGATTTTCGAAGGCTGAAATTCAAATAATTGAGGCTTGTACGGTGCCAATGGATTCAGCATCTGGGAGGGTCTTGGAGAAGAATCAATTTATGAGAGAGGGAAGTAAAATCGATTCTGAGGACGGTGAAGTTTGGGTTTGGCGCAGAGTGCGATAAAGAAACTAGGAGAATCAGTGGAACAATTAAGTTCTAGAACCTTTCGATAAGTTAAGGTGGAGTTGGGAAGATCAACTGTTCTATGCTGCTAGACTGTGGTAAAAGTGAATTATGTAACATGATGTTAAAAGTTATACTGATCGATCGCAGCAGCGTTTAGGCTGGGTAGGTTCAGTCTAAAAACCTAATTTAGAAGACTTGGATGGAAAATTTTTGGGCTAATCACCCTTTTTACCGGGTATCGGCGGAAGTTTTTCATCTAAACACCTCGCGAGGAGATTAGGCAGAATCCTCTCGGTCTAACTAGTAGTTAGGCTTTTCGGTGAACTGACCCCAATAATCAAAATCGAAAAGAAAAATCATGAAGAAGATAATTATATTGATCCTATTGTTATTCATTCCCATGAAAGCTGACGCAGGGGGTGGTCATAGACCGAGCTGGTATATTAACTGTCAGGGCCTTTCTGTAAGTGACAATGAAAAAATAGTTTCCATCATGATAGAAAGTGGCTCCAAAATTGGTGTTGAACGTTATTTTAATGTTGTGCTGAGTGATCATAAGAAGAATGTCCTATTTCACCTGAGAGATTATGTTCCAAGTAAGGAAGCTACCTATGAATTTAAAGCAAAGGAGATTTTAATTAAAGAACGCACCAATGTTTCATCAATATTTCTCGAACTAAAAATCATCGGAGAAAAACATCAGGGGCAGTTTTGGGTTCAACTCGGGAATAGCACAAGCGCTCCTGTAATTGGGTCAAAAAATTTAGTTTGTAAATAGATATGATTAGCCGTTTGGTTACTTAGGAATTCTAGTGGTTGATGCCTGACCAATCATTCAACTGGATTGTATGGAACTCTTTCTTTATTGCGATCTCCTTGCGTAGCCAGTTAATTCAGCCGTTAGACCGCTTGTGCTGTTCAGGTGAAATACTATTTGGGTGAAAACTGGTCAGATATTAACACATGGCATACATCGCTTATGCTAATGAAACTGTCACCTTCTTGCCATCGCGCTATTCTCCTTGCAAAAATAAAGCTAACCTGCTTAGATTGTTTGTATTGAACCTACTAGTCAGGTAGTCAACCAAAAGGACTCACCTATGGACAATCTAGATAGTCGTATAGAAATCAAGCTGGGCATCCCAGAGGAACTTCGCCACCAAGCCGCAACTATTTGCTACGAGGGATTTCGCTCTCAGATAGAATTTCTCATCGGTTCCCAGCAAAAAGGTGTTGCGCTCTTAGAGTCTAGCTTTAATGCTGAGCTGGGTTTGGCTGCCCAGATGCAAGGAGAACTTGTAGGATTTGTCGGACTTAAATACGAAAATCGTCCTTTCTTTCAGTTTGAGCGATCTCATTGCATCAGAGAATTGGGGCTTCTACGTGGATTGCTGGCTTTTCTGGTCTTGAACAACATATCTCCCGCCAAACCTCTCTCCGATGAAATGTATATCGCTGTCCTGGTTGTTGACGTTTCTATGCGTGGAAAGGGTATTGGCAGCTTGCTCATGCAAGCTGCTTCTGAGATTGCACAACAAAATCAATGTCATTCCATAGTGCTGGATGTCGCTAATACAAACCCCGATGCTCGTCGTTTATACGAACGATTGGGCTTTAAGGCTGTGCGAACGATCGAATTTAGATACCTTCCAAAATGGATTAACTCAGGTGCTACCATTATGCGAAAAGAATTGATTTATGAGAGGGGAGTAAAATCAATCCAGAGGATGGTGAAATTTGGGTTTGGCAAAGAGCACGATCAAGAAACTATGAGAATCAGCGATCGCAGATAACAAACCCAGTACATCCTGATCAAATTGAGCCAACAATCCTAAAAAGCCTTTGGCAGCAGGTGAAGGAGAACATTAGCGATCGCCCCACAGTCAATTCTATGGCAGCAGCAAAGCTTCGTACCGGCAAAAGCAGCTGCGGCCGATCGCAGAACTACAGAGCTACGGTAAACCCTACCAAAAACTCCAGATTGGCTTTAGCACCTGCTGCTCGATCGTGCCCTATAATTCAAACGTGGTGTGCGTTCTGAATTTCATTATGTAGCTTCAGTGAAATTTCATTACCCAGAGTTTTTCCATGGTGCAAGCAGTTTTCTCCGGTGATTCCTATCAGGACTCCTACCAAACCGTAGTTCCCGTTGATGTCTACCAAGACCTAGTGACCGAGTTAAAAGAAACCCAGGCCCTAGCGCGCAATCTGGAAATCCAAAACCGCGAGCTGTGGCAGCAAAACCAGCAGCTCCAGCAAGAAATGGCCAAAGTAGTAGGAGCCGTGCAGACCTTTCAGCAGCGCGTCCCCACAGTAGCCAAAGAAAAAGAAGAAGCCAGCGTGGCCTTGGCCGTTCAGCCCGCCACCCAGGGTTCCAAAACCGTCAAAACCCAACCAGCGAAAGTTCAGTATCCGGCGATCGATGACGACCTGGACGAAGACTTCGAGGGTGGCGAACTCAGCCTTTGGAACATAATTATCACAGTCATTTGTATTATCGCTGTCGGGGTCAGCGTGGGCTATACTGCTTTTCGTCCCGCTAAATAGTACATTTAGACGATGTCTGAAACCGAAAACACCGTAGATCTCACCGGCCTGCGCAGCACCCAGAGCGAAATTGGTAATGCAGACTATCGGGCGATCGACCTCAATTTGCTGTCCCCCATGTTCCAGCACTTTGTGGAAGTCAAAGAGCAGTATCCCCATGCCCTGCTGCTCTATCGGGTAGGAGACTTCTTCGAGACCTTCTTTCAGGATGCCATCACAATCGCCCGGGAGCTAGAACTGGTGATCACCAGCAAAGAAGGCGGTCAGAAAGTGGGGCGGGTACCCATGACCGGCGTGCCCCATCATGCAGTAGAACGCTACTCGGCCAGCTTGGTAGAAAAAGGCTATGCGGTGGCCATCTGCGACCAGATGGAAGATGCCTCAGCCAGCGTCGGGCTAGTGCGGCGGGAAGTCACCAGAGTGCTGACCCCCGGCACCATTATGGAAGAAGGGATGCTGACGGCGCGGCGCAATAACTTCTTGGTGGCAATCCTGATCAGCGGCGACAAATGGGGACTGGCCTACACGGATATTTCCACGGGCGAATTCACGGCGACCCAAAGTGGTGGTCTGGAGCTACTGAGTCAGGAATTGCTGCGGCTCCAGCCCGCCGAAGTATTAGTACCCGTGGCCGCGCCGGACTTGAATCGATTGCTGCGGGCTGGGGAGAAGAGCGACCAGTTGCCCAGCGGCTTACCCAGCCAGTTTTGCTACGCCCTCCGATCGCAGACGCCCTTCAGTGCGGTGGAAGCCCAAGAGCGGCTACTGGACTACTTTCATCTGAAATCCTTAGAGGCCACCGGCTGCGACCAGATCCCGCTGGCGGTGCGGGCCGCTGGCGGATTGTTAGAATATTTAGCCGATACCCAACGGGGTAACCCGATCGATCTGCAACTGCTGCGCTCCTATTCCCTGACCGATTATTTGGTGCTGGATTACCAATCCCGCCGCAACCTAGAAATTTTCCAGACCTCCCGAGATGGTAGTCTGCGGGGCTCTTTGCTCTGGGCCTTGGATCGCACTGCCACGGCCATGGGGGGCCGGATGCTGCGCCGCTGGCTGTCCCAGCCCCTGTTGAACAAAAAGCAAATCGGGGCTCGTCAGGAAGCGATCGGTGAGCTAGCCCAAGATACCTTCCTGCGCCAAGACCTGCAAAAGCTGCTGAAGCAGATCTATGACCTAGAGCGGGCTACGGCCAAGGCGGCAGCTGGCCGGATCAATGGCCGCGAACTACTGTCTCTGGCCGAATCCCTCGGTCGCATGCCAGAGTTGGCCGAATTGACCAAGAATTGCCAAGCGGTCTTCCTCCAACAACTCCAGCACTATCCGGTGGAGCTAATGGATATCGGCCAAAAAATTCGATCGACCTTAATAGAGAGTCCCCCACTGCTGCTGACCGAAGGCGGACTGATCCGCCCCAACATCCATCGCCATCTGGATGAATTAAAAGCCTCCTCCGTGGAAGACCACCAGTGGCTAGCTAACTTGGAAACCAGCGAACGGGAGCGGACGGGCATTAGCAACCTGAAGGTCGGCTTTAACAAATCCTTTGGTTACTATCTGAGCATCAATCGTTCCAAGGCCGACCTGGTGCCCGATGACTATTTGCGCAAGCAGACCCTCACTAACGAAGAACGCTACATTACGCCGGAGCTGAAAGAGCGAGAAGCGCGGATCTTGAATGCTAAGGACGAGGTGAACCAACTAGAACACGATATTTTCTGCGAGCTGCGGCAGGAACTCTCTTTCTATGGCGATCGGATCCGGGCCATGGCCCAACGGGTGGCAGCGGTGGATGTACTCTGTGGTCTGGCCGATGTGGCGGTGCAGCAGGGCTATTGCTGTCCGGAGATCGCCGATGATCGGCAGATTCACATCATCAACGGTCGTCATCCGGTGGTGGAGCAAACCCTGCCAGCGGGCTTCTTCGTGCCCAATTCCACGGAGCTGGCCGGAGCGGCGGGTACGGATCTGGTGGTTCTCACGGGACCCAACGCCAGCGGTAAAAGCTGTTACCTCCGCCAAATTGGCCTGCTCCAGTTAATGGCTCAGATCGGTAGCTATGTGCCAGCTCGATCGGCCACCATGGGCATTTGTGATCGGATTTTTACGCGG
Organism: Synechococcales cyanobacterium OTE_70_metabat_200; assembly: GCA_031375385.1. Lineage (GTDB taxonomy): Bacteria > Cyanobacteriota > Cyanobacteriia > Cyanobacteriales > Chamaesiphonaceae > JAAFHZ01. The sequence goes on from JANMHS010000087.1 coordinate 8,114, forward strand.
GTAGGGGCAGTGGATGATTTGGCCACGGGCCAATCCACTTTTATGGTGGAGATGAACGAGACGGCAAATATTTTGAACCACGCTACGCCCCAGTCTTTGGTGTTGCTGGATGAAATTGGGCGGGGGACGGCGACTTTCGATGGGTTGTCGATCGCTTGGGCAGTCTCGGAATACTTGGCAGCTACGCTGGGAGCGCGGACGATCTTTGCGACTCACTATCACGAGTTGAATGAGTTGGCTTCGATTCTGGAGAATGTGGCGAATTACCAAGTGACCGTGAAGGAGCTACCCAATGAGATTATTTTTCTGCATCAGGTGAAGCCTGGAGGAGCCAGTAAATCCTATGGGATTGAGGCGGGGCGGTTGGCGGGGTTGCCGGGAGTGGTGATCGATCGAGCCCGGCAGGTGATGGGGCAGATTGAGTCTCATAGCAAGATCGCCATGGGTCTGCGCACGGTTGATTGACCTGTGGCCTTCGGATTATTGGAATTCCTCACATCACCAAGATCGATCGTTCTCCATGCTAGGCTAGGTGCCTACAGTTGTTCACTCCGGTGTCCGATCATGTCCGATCAAAATGAATTTGCAGAGACCTTACCCCCATTAGATCTAGGTGGGGTAGAACTTTTACCGATCGCCCCGCCGAACTTTCGGTCTGGATTTGTGGGGATTATTGGTCGGCCCAATGTGGGGAAGTCTACATTGCTCAACCAGTTGGTGGGTCAGAAGGTGGCCATTACTTCGCCGGTAGCTCAGACTACCCGCAATCGGCTCCAGGGAATCCTGACTACCGATGAAGCGCAGATCATTTTGGTGGATACGCCGGGGATCCATAAGCCCCACCATCAGCTGGGGGAAGTCTTGGTGCACAATGCTCGATCGGCGATCGAAGCGGTGGATGTGGTGCTGTTCGTGGTGGATGGCAGCGAGCGGGCCGGGGGAGGCGATCGCTTTATTGCGGAGCTATTGGCTGAGACCATCACTCCCGTGGTCTTGGGCCTGAACAAGATCGACAACCGGAAACCAGACCAATGGGTTGATAAAATCCAAGGCAGCTATCAGGAATTGGCCGGAGAGCAGGACTGGGCTTTGGTGGAATTTTCGGCTTTAAATGGTGATGGCATTGGCGAACTACAAGAAAAACTGATTGAACGGCTGGAGCCAGGGCCATTTTACTATCCACCGGATTTGGTGACCGATCGACCGGAGCGGTTCATTATGGGCGAGCTGATTCGGGAGCAGATTCTGCTGTTGACCAAGGAAGAAGTGCCCCATGCGGTGGCTGTAACTATCGATCGGGTCCAGGAAGATGCCAAAATCACTAGGGTTTTGGCCACAATCTACGTGGAAAGAGATTCCCAAAAAGGAATTTTGATCGGGAAAGGCGGCAGTATGTTGAAGACCATTGGCAGTGAAGCCCGCAGCGAGATGCAGAAGCTAATTTCCGGTAAGGTTTATTTGGAAATCTTTGTGAAAGTGCAGCCAAAATGGAGACATTCACGGTTGCGACTAGCCGAGCTGGGCTATCGTGCGGAATGATGGACTTGTTGCGGAAAATATAAAAACATTGTTAAAATTCGGCCCGCCTGTCACATAAATCTTTGCAAAAAATAAAATAAAATTTGTCAGCGCCAGCTAGCTCTACAACTCTTTGCTGACGGAATTTCTGTGCGTGAGGTGACATTTTTAGGTGCACCATTGGATACAATTATCACAAAAAAATCTAACCAATTGTTTCATTGGGAACAAGTCTCTCGCAGTCTCGAAGTATAATCATTCCCCATAAGGTGCAAGAGTCTAGTCAAACAGTGAACCGCTCGACTGTTGCAAAGTAGCAGCTCTATAGTCTATCTTTAGTCTCATCGAAAAATAATAGTTCAGTTAGCAGATAGTAAAGCTGTTATTAATGACAATATCCACATAACCTTGTTATTACTACAATGAAAACAACAACAAATTCGGTAGTAACACTATCCCTCCTTGCAGGGCTTGTGACAGCCACACCGATGGTTTTAGCACAAGAAGCTACATTTCCTCTGCCAGCTTCCCTGCCGGCTGGTACCAAAGTCTCTGTGGGTGGGTCCCAGAGCTTAGAAGCCATCAATAAGGGAATGCAAGATGGCTTTACGAAAAAGTTTCCCGGATCGGAGATCCCAGCTCCCACCTACACCAACTCCCAAAAGGGAATTGAGGCTGTAGAACAGGGCAAGGTAGATATTGCTGGCATCGGCCGACCGTTGACTAGCGCCGAGCAAGCAAAGGGATTGGGGGTCAAGTCCCTAGGTTCCAGGAAGATCGCGATCGTGGTTGGTGCCAACAACCCCTATGCGAAAGGCGACATTACCTTCGACCAGTTTGCCAAGATCTATCGTGGTGAAATAACCAACTGGTCTCAGATCAAGGGTTCTAAGGTCAAGGGAAAGATCCGAGTGGTCGATCTGCCAGAGACCAGCGATACTCGCCAAGCCTTTGGCCGGTACCCAGTATTTAAGAGTGGTGTGAAGACCGGTAGTAATGCCGTCAAGCTGACCGAAGATAGTGCCAAAGCTATCAGTGCGAAGCTCGGTAACGATGGAGTCGGTTACATGCCAGCCTCGGAACTGAAGGGATTGAGTGGTGTTCAGGCTCTGTCCATGCACAAAACCCAGCCGGATAATCCCAAGTATCCTTTCTCCCAGCCCATGTCCTACATCTACAAAAAGGACGGAGCTAGCGAGGGTGCTAAGGCTTTCTTGGGTTATGCCGGTACCCCCGAAGCGGCGGCGGCGATTAGTGCTGCTGGCTTTACTCCTGCTACTGGCGGTGCTGCTGCCGCACCAGCTGGCAGTAATGATGGCACTGCTAGCACCGCACCGGCGGCGGGCACAACTACCACTGAATCAGCTGGTGCTGCGGACAGCGGCAAAGGTGGTTGGCCCTGGTGGCTAATTCCCCTCGGTCTGATCGGTGCTGGTGCCGGAGCTTGGATGCTCTTGGGCGGCAAGAAGGATGAAGAAGAAGAAACGGAACCACGCCGCTTGAAGCCTCTCTATCCAGATGATGCACCACCGACTACCGGTACCACTGGCTTTGGAGCCAAGACTGGTGGCATTCCCAGTGTGCCGATGTCTGGAGACCTGAGTGGCACCATCAATAGTGCAGTAGATACGGTTAAAGATCGATCGGGTGACCTACTGAAAGGTGCTGGTGTAGTTGGTGGAGCGGCTCTGGCCGGTGGCGCAGCGATCGCCGGTGGCATGGGTCTAAAGGGCAGAGGCTCCGAATCCGGTGACAACTCCTCTACCCTCAGTGGCGATCTGAGCGGCGAACTGCCCAGAATTGATGTGGGCAATCCCTTGGAAGGTTTGAAGAACAAGGTATCTGGCGTAGTTCCGGATGTAAGCCTGGATAATCCGTTGGCTGGCATCAAGGAGAAAGTCGGTGACCTGACGCCGGACTTCGGCAATCCGCTGGAAGGCTTCAAGAATAAGGTTGGCGAAGTCAGTGGCAATCTGCCCGACTTGGGTAACCCGATCGCTGGTGCCGCCGATAAAGGTAGCGACCTCCTAAAAGGTTTAGGTATTGCTGGTGCCGGGGTGGTCGCTGGTGGTGCAGCTATGGCTGGTGGAGTCTTTGGCAAAAAAGAAGAAGCCGAGTCTCTGCAAACACCCAATATCCCGGCAACGGAAAGCAAAAGTCCCTTCGATGCTTTTGGTAACCCCATTGAGGGCCTGAAAGACAAGGCTGGAGATTTGCTCCAAGGTGGTAAGGATGCCGGTAGTGCGGCCCTAGCTGGCGGTGCAGCAGTTGTTGGTGGTGCTGCGGCAGCAACCAATCGAGGTGTGCAGTCCTTCTTTGGTGGTGGCAGTGATGACGACCAGTCCGGCGAACTCAGCCTCGAAAATGCTGAATTCGAGACCCCCATCTCGGCCTTGAACAACCCCAACGCCGATCCCTTTGATGACTCCATTCTGTCGGAACCGAGTGCCGCCTTGGCTCCGCCTCCGCCCGCTCCGGCGAAGGAAGGCTTCAATCCGCTGGATGTAATCGGTGAGTTTAAAGACCGTGCTCTGGACAAGGCTCAAGATCTGGCCGGTAGCGGTGGCGCAGCTTTGGCTGGTGGCGCTGCTGCTGCGGTGGGCATGGCCGCCGGAGCTGGTGCTGCAGCGAAGTCTTTCTTGAGTGGTGAAGACCAGAACAAGGGAGATGCTGCTGAAGGTGGTCTCTATAGCGAAGGCCAAATCACTTTGGTTTCGCCGAACCCCGCCCAAGCTTACGTACATTGGGATGTACCGGTGAAACTGAAGCGCCAACTGCGCCAACAGGGTGGCAAGAAGCTAGCGGTGCGGATGTATGATGTGACCGACCTAGATATCAGCCAACACCTGCCCAGCAACTTCCAAGAGTTTGAGTGCGATGAGTTGGCTTGGGATCTGCACCTCCCAGTGCCCAAGGCCGATCGCCAGTACTTGGTGGAAATTGGTTACGTCAGCGAAAGCAATAGCTGGCTGATGTTGGCCCGTTCCGCACCAGTGTTGATTAAATCCGAAGCTAAGTAATTAGCCAGTGAAAAAGCGGCCCACCATAGGGTGGGCCGCTTTTTGTTGATAGCAGCTCAATCGCCTTGAGTATGGGAGACTTCCACCACCGTATGCACGTTGCCTCTGGGCGAATAGTCGGCCTTCACCGTAATCGCTAGTGGATCCATGGCTGCTACTAGGTCATCGAGGATTTGGTTGGCCGATTCCTCATGGGAGATGGATCGATCGCGATAGCTATTGATGTACAACTTCAACGCCTTCAGCTCCACTACCTTGGTATCAGGACTATAGGTCACATAGATGGTGGCAAAGTCTGGATAGCCAGAAAAGGGGCATTTGCAGGTAAATTCCGGCAGGGTAATGTCGATATTATATTTGCGACCGGGCCGGGGGTTGGGAAAGGTAGTCAGGGAACCTTCTACGATCGCCCGCTCACCATATTTCATTTCTGGCGGGGTTTTAACGAGGACTTCTTCGCTCATTCTGAGATATATCTATGCAGTTTCAATGCCCATGTTAGCGGGATTATTGCTCCAAGGCTACTCCGCTTCCCAATCCGGACAGGTCTCTTCCTGGCAACCATAGGGATGAAAACCACAGACCAACAGATTGCCACCAAAGGTGGTGCCACTGTAGTTGCGGCAGCCGATGCAAGCCGGTTGATGCTGGGGCGTAGCCGCTCGCTTCGGCTCGTAGTAAATGGGCCATTCTTCGTCGCTGGCTGCTAGGGATGAAAATTGGTCTTCATCATCATCTCGTAGTCCGTAGTCGATTGTCGATTCATCGTCAATAGGCTGCTCTTCTATAAAGCCTGCCAGCCAATCGTAGCCTTGCCAGTACGGTGGCAGCTCCTTGAGTTCGTTGCTGATGAATTCTATTTCTTCGGTTACGGCTACAGCTATCTCCTCTACAACTTCTGCAATCCCGGTGCCAACCTCATCGACGAGCTGAGTGATCGCCAAGGGTAGTTCTAGAACCAGCGATTCCCAGAGTTCTATCAGATCCTTTTGCCAATCGAACATACCACTTATCCCCACTGTGGGTTATTGCTTCTTCAGTCGCTCCAGCTCGGCCTGTAGTTCCTCTACTTGGCGGCGCATTTCGGCGGATTTGTTGGGGGTTGGTTCTTCTTCTATTTCAATGCGACGAGGTTCTGCTGATCGCTCGGGAGTCTGGGGCGGCTGACCCGGTACCTGGGCCTGCTGGGCAGATTTCAGCATCCCATCCACCATTTTTCGGGCTTCTTCGGTGGTGATTTCACCCCTGGCTACCATTTCGTCCGCCAACTTCTGGGCCTGCTCGCGCACGTCGCCAATCTTCTCACCAGCAGAAGCCGCAATGCCTACCCCGAGGTAGAATGCTTTTTGTACAAAGTCGCCTAAACCAGCCATAGGAATGAAGGGTTGCGCTAGAAAAAAATCTTTAATGACTCGAAGTCCACGCCTGTTATAAGCATCTCGTATTGCTGCTACGTTCAAGTCCTGACAAGATTTGAGTGTTACAACTGCGTAGGTCCGAGTCACTTCCCACTATAACATGCTCTCCGGGACTACCACACACCATTCATGGAGATCGTAGGAGACACAATTATTCTGCACCAAGGGGTCGATGGCCACTAGCTTTTCGGCCTCTGCTAAGGATTCGGCCTGAAATAGCATCATGCCACCGCCGCGTTCTCGCCAATAGCCTGTTTGGGCTTGGTGGCCTCGATCGATTAAGGATTGCACGTAGGCCCGGTGCGCCGCAACATGCATATCGAATTCTGTTTTGGGCACGATGCCCTTCTCAATTTTTACAAACCAAGGCATGGCAATAGAGGTCGCAATTTTCTCTACTTATACCATCCACCGGACTGTCTAGGCATTGTACCGAGAGCGTGGATTATACTCCTCCACCAAGTGGCCACTTTCCACGGTTTTTTGCTCTAACAGCAAGTCATCGCCCAATTGTAAGAGTCGATCAAAACTGAAGAATGGCTTGGGGAAAGTGGGTTTGTGGCCACCACTGTTCACCACCAAAGGCGAAACCCGATCGATGCCCACCTTCTCGATATACTTGCGCACTTCTTCATCATAGACCCGCGATCGAATGGCTCCATAAAAATCTACAGCCTGACCAGCAAAGCTATCCACCAATTCCACAATGTCCTGATCGGCCAGACCATCGGGGGCAAAAATGCCACTAACGATGCCAATCTTGTCTTCACGACTGGGATTCCAATAGTATTTTTCCATGCGCCCATCCCGAATCAGGGGCGCATAGAGGGTCGAAAAATCATTACCAGTCACAATGATCGGAATCCGAGGCAATGGCGTAGCATCATAGCTACCGGGCAGCTGCACATTGGTGGGATTATCTGCAATGTTCATCAGCGTCGCATTGACCATCTGGGTGTTGACGGTGTACTGGGTGCCACTATCGAAGCGACCCGCACCCGCATCTAGATCGTTAATCATCAACACACACATCTTTCCCCGCACCTTCACCAGCTCTGCTGCCTCCCGGTAGCGCAGCCGAATTAGCCGACTGGGATCCCCCGCATCGGGGCTTTCTAGCTCACCGGCGCTGATGTGTACCACCAGGATTTGCATCCGGTCGTAGACCAACTCGCACTGAAAAGTCTTCCCCTCTCCCTTCCGCCCATGAATCCCCAAAATCAGCGGTATTTTCACATCGGGCAGATCTAAGAAATTCTTGGTAATGTGGACGGCCAGTTTGTCTAAAAAGGTCGGAGCAATATAGTAATTCGGCATCTTAGGCCAAAAACTCCTTCCGTAACTTCACTGCCTGGGCATGGGCCGGGAAACCCTCATAATCTGCCAAGGTATAAGCGGTTTCCTGCAATCGATCGAACCCGGCCCTGGTCACATAGCCAATTCCCGATCGCTTCAAAAAGTCATGGACAGACACCGCCGAATAGGACTTGGCAAAGCTCCCCGTGGGCAGAATCGCATTCACCCCAATGCAATAGTTACCCAAGGTAATCGGTGTATTCTCGCCCAGCAATATTTCGCCCACATGTTCCAAAGCTCCGATCACCGACCAAGGATCCTTAATCAGTACCTCCAAGTGCTCTGGCCCATAGTCATTCACAAACTGAATTGATTGCTCCAGACTTTCGGTCAGCAGGATACCACCATAGTTGGCCAAGCCCGTCTCACAGAACTCCCGCCGCCAAGTGGGCAGATTCTGCAAATACTGTGGTAACAACTGCTCCACCTGAGCCGCTAACTCCGCCGAGTGTGTCACTAACAAAGCCGCCGAATCTGGGCCATGCTCCGCTTCAATCAGCAAATCCATCGCTGCAATATGCGGATTGGCATACTCATCGGCCAGAATCACCGATTCGCTCGGGCCAGCGGGCAGACCCACATCCACCTTGCCAAACAGCAATCGCTTGGCAGCGGAACCATAGGCATTACAAGGGCCAGTGATTTTGCTAACTCTGGGTACCGTCGGTGTGCCCAGCGCCATGGCCGTAATCGCCTGGATGCCGCCCAGCTTATAGATATCCTTCACCCCAGCTAACTCCGCTGCCACCAAGGAAGCTGGTTCTACGTTACCTTCCTTGTCCGGTGGTGTACAGACCATTACTCTTTTAACTTTAGCCACGGTGGCGGGTACCGCCAGCATGAGCATCACCGAAGGAAAAGCGCCCTTGCCGCGTGGGACATAAAGACCGGCACTGTCGATCGGCGATACTTTCTCACCGGCAAACACGCCTGGTTCCACCTCGGCCATGTGCATCTGCTCGGGCATTTGACGCTCATGGACGGTGCGAATGTTCTGGTGAGCGTGGTGAATGGCTTGTTTGATGGCTGGGTCGATCGCCTGGTGGGCCGCCGCAAACTCCGCTGCGGTGACCTTGAGGCTTTCTAGGGTGGCCGTGGGACAGTCAAACTTGCGCACGTATTCGATCAGGGCTTCATCGCCCCGCTGCTGAATCTGATCGATTACCTGCTGGGCCACGGCCAAAGCTTCGGCGATGTTCGTTTCCGATCGCCGATGAAGCTTAGTCAATTCGTCTTTTTGCAAGTTTGCCAGCCGCAGAACTCTAACCACCAACGGTCTCCCAAAATAAAATTATGGACTATGGTCATCCTAGATTATTTGGGGGTTGATGGGTAGTGTGTGTCGTTGGAAGTTTGGGTGCTGGCTAGAGCCTTGACTAGTCCAGGCAGTAATTATGTCTAATGGATAATGATGGATTGGCGATCATGCTAAACTTAGGAACAAGAATTTAATAACTCCATCGATCACCCTCACCCCAGCCCTCTCCCATTAAGGGAGAGGGAGCCGGATCACTTATGTTATTTGATTCTCATTCCTTAAGGCATTGATTGGGTTAGGTTGACCTATGACTCTTGCGATTGACCAAACAATACAACAGAAGGCACTCAGCTTTGACGAGTTTATCGCCCGTCATGGTGATGATAACCGCTATGAGCTTATTGACGGAGAGGTATTCGACTTGGAGCCGGTTGGTCTACATGAGCAAGTTGTAGCTTTGATCACCACAAAGGTCTGTGTTCAGATCGACGGTGCTGGCTTACCTTGGTTTGTCCTTCAGCGAGGACTATTGCACCCCTCTGATAGTGCTATGACAGCATTGCGACCTGCCGGATGTTGCTGTTGTCGATCGAGATGAACTTACCAACGAACTTCTGTGGTCTAGCCAGTCGATTTTGACCCTGGGTAGTTCGATTAAATTTGTGGCAGAAGTTGTGAGTAGTAACTGGCAAAACGATTATGCCCGTAAGGTTGAAGACTACGCGGCTTTGGGAATCCTGGAATATTGGATTGTAGACTACGCCGGGTTGGGTGGGACTCGACATATTGGGAAGCCCAAGCAACCTACTCTATCTATTTGTACGCTAGTGGATGGCGAGTACGAAATTAAGCAGCTGCGAGGCAATCAGATGATCGACTCTCCCACCTTCCCAGGGCTGAAATTGACGGCTGAACAAGTGTTGAGGGCTAGTGGGTGATGTGGGTTTTGAACTTATAGTCTTTTGACTTTTTACCTATGGAAGTTGTACTACCGCCAAAATTAGCTAAGATCGTACAAGAATATTTGCTGACTGGTGCGTACCAAAGCCCAGTTGATGTTTTGCAGGCCGGTTTACAGCGTCTGCAAGCAGCAGACGGGATCGTGGATGTAGCCTCTAAAATAGAGAAATTGAAACAGTCGGGGGCGCGCCTAGATTTGTTGTTACGAGAGCATGGGCTGACGGAAGATGATCTGGTTAGTGAATTCCGTCAGTTGCGACAGCAAGGTCGTCAATGACTGTATCGATTGTAGTCGATGCCAATCTATGTCTGTTTTATGTCCGTCATTATTCGCCAGATTTGCCCAGAAGATGTGGCCTTACTTCAAGAACTGTTGGTTGTTTTCGGTACAGCTTTTGATGATCTGGATACGTACACGAGGAAGCGCCCACAAGTGGATTACCTGCGACGACTGTTGGCAAGTGATTGCTTCATCGCGCTAGTGGCCTTAAAGAACAATGAGATTATTGGTGGGATTGCAGCTTATGAATTGATAAAATTTGAACAAGAGCGCAGTGAGATCTACATTTATGATCTGGCTGTTGCCTCAGCGCACCGGCGTGAAGGAATCGCAACTATGATGATCGAGGAACTCAAGAAAATCGCGTTTGCCCGTGGGGCTTATGTAATTTTTGTTCAGGCTGATACTGGCGTTGAAGACCAACCTGCCATTGAGCTGTACACAAAGCTTGGAAAACGCGAAGATGTCTTGCACTTTGATATTGAAGTTGAAGGCTGACCTTGTCTCAAGAAGGTGGATATTGTCCGTGCCCAATATCTGACGGTCAGAGGTGGCTCCGGAAAGTTGAGATTGGTTTCTAAGAAATTTGTAGTTTATAGCAATGGTGATGATTGCTAAGATGACCTGATGCCGTGATTGACATGGGACTTGGCGGTTTTCTGAGTCTGCCGATCGCTATCATCGATTAGTGACGATCGCAATATTACCAAATGTCACGGATTTAGTTTGACGGCGGTACCGTAAACCAACACTTCTGTGACGCCTTCGGAGAACTCCGTGGCATCGTAACGCATGGCAATAATGGCGTCCGCTCCTCTAGCCTTGGCATGGTCCACCATCCGCACATAGGCTTCCTCGCGGGCAGTTTCACAAACCTTGGCATAGGATTCAATATTCCCGCCCACAATTTGTTTGAGTCCCCCCATCACTCCTTGGGCAATGCTGGGAGATCGAACGACAATGCCGCGCACGATGCCGATGTAAGAGCTAATAGACTTCCCCGATACTTCGTTGCCGCTGGTGACGATCATGGCTGTTCTCTGGAGTGAATTGGTTTGGTGGCATTCTAGCAGAAGATTCACCAGGCTCCGCTCGGGAACGATCTGATCCCTAGACCCATTGAGGGGTGGGAGCCTCCACTGGCTGGGCCAGAAAACCCCGATCGCCCAGAATTGTATGGAGATTTACTTGCTGTTCCAAGAGCACCGCATGGCCGCTATCTGGAATGAAATGAGCGGTAGCTTGGGGCAGCTGTGCTGCCAATATTTTTCCTTCTATGGCCGAAGGGAGTAACCGATCGCAACCGCTACTAATCACCAAGGTGGGTTGTCCGATGCCCCGCAGCTGCTCCATGGTGACATCGAATTGATTCAGTAATGCTACGCGCCACATGGCACTCCGGTAATCCACTGCCTGCATCGCTGCTAGTAGATCGTTGCGCTGTTTTACCGGTATGCGTTCCAGGGCTGCCAAAAAAGGCAGAAGAGCCAGACAGGAAAGGCGATATAGGCTGGGCGGCAAAAGTTGGGTAAAGTTAGCGCCGAAGCGCATCCAGGCTTGTTGCCTAAAAGAAGAAGCTGGATTGATCAGGATCAGTCGATCGCACAAATCCGGCGCGGCGATCGCCAATTTCATGGCCAGACAGCCCCCAAAGGATTCGCCGCAGATATATATCGATCGATTTTGACACTCGGCTAATTCGCTGTTAATCAAGCGCTTTAACTTAGTTACTAAGGCCGACCAATCGCTGAGATCGTCCACTGGTATCGATAACCGCCGCACATCAAAAGATTGCTCCAAATTGGCCAACTGCGATCGCAATAACTGGCCGCTGCCATCCATACCAGGTAAATATATGAACAGGGGTAAAGCGGGTTGGGGCGATGGAGATGATAAAAATTGCATGGAAAGTTGTCGATCTATAAAGCGGTTTGCAGGAGGCTGCGAATTTCCTGTTGGCATTGCTCGGTTAGCGCTCGCACCCATTCGAGCGCCTGCCTTCCATGATAGTCTTGTTTCTCTGTCATGGAAACATTAATCGGCTGGCCCACGGCCACCTGTACCTGCTGGTAAAGTACCATCGGATGCCAATCTGGCCGATCGAATAATGGCTCTAAGGGATCTAGCATTTGCAACCAGCGGACTGGAAACAAACTGGCCTTCAGCTCTCGGTGGGCAGCGATCGCCACTGGTAGTACCACCAGATTTTCGACGGGAGCACGCAGGGCTAGGTGGGCAAAGCCGCGCTGGAACTTGCCGATCGAGCGCGGATCGGTGTCTTGGACCATCGGCATCGCTCCTTCTGGGAAAATACCGATCGCTGCCTTGTTCTGGAGCAGTAGGCTGGCTCGATCGAAGAAGGTTTTGTAGCTCTGCTGTGGTTCATCCAGGGGGAGAAAGCCGAGGCGATCGACGACATCTTTCATCACGGGCACTTGACCCATATAACGGTGGCAAGCAAAGTGAATTGGCAAGTTCAGTACGGTCATCAGCAGAGCCGCATCCATGAAGCTCCGATGGTTGCTGACAATCAGCACTGCGCTATTCTTGGGCAGCTGTCCCGGCCCAGTAACGGCTAGCTTGGTGCCAAAAGTAGCCATGAATTGCCGAGAGACAAACAAGGGTGCTTGGGGCTGTTGTAGGAAATCTGCGATCATTGTTTGGTCGGCTATCATCGCCGCATCCGAAAAATTTTGTCCGGCCAAGTTAATCGGCAACTTTTCTATTGTGCAGAAATGTCCACAGAAAAGCTCAGGCTGGTAGTTCGGATTTCACAACTTTTGGGAGAAATTTTGACTTGAAATCTCATCTTTTTGGCAAAAATGCGATCCTTCGTTAAACTTGTAAATATGTCACCCCATGGCCAAGCCACCATGACTCCCCAGCAACTTCAAGAACAGCCACAACTAGAAAGTCGTGTCACTGCCCTAGAGATAGAACTAGCCCAGTGGAGAGAAGTGATGGCTAACTTTTTGCCATCTGAACCAGTCTCTGCTTGGTGGCTACAAGTAGCTGGTAGTTGTGAAGACGATCCTGATTTTGATGAAGCCATCCTCCTTGGAGAAGAATGGCGTAATAGCGCCAAGTAAACATGTACATATTGGATACCGACCACCTAAGTTTGATCCAAAGGAATGGACAAGAAGGGCAAAGAATTTTAGCTAGATTGTCAGTAATAGAAACCCCCGCTTAGGCAATATGGATCTTAGAATTGCTGCTATTGCCATTACCAACAGTGCCACCTTACTAACCCGCAACATTTCAGACTTTGGGCAAATCAGCGAATTAACCAGTGAAGACTGGTCGCTAATATAGAGTTTTTACTAGACAATATTTACGACAGCCTCTGGCTCATCCGACCATGGTACTGTTGCCATTCTGATGGAGTAATAGGACTCATGGTTTACCCTTCACCTGTGGAAGCCGCCAGCTCTGCTAGGCGCTCCTGTTGATCCTGGGAAATACAGCTTTGGATCACGTCCTCCAAATCACCAGCCAGCACCGATGACAGATTGAAATTATGATTCAACCGGTGATCCGTAGCGCGGCTGTCTTTGTAATTGTAGGTGCGGATTTTCTCCGATCGAGAACCGGAACCCACTTGGCTGCGCCGCAGAGAAGTCACCTCCGCCTGCTGCTCTTGCAGCTTGATATCGTAGAGCTTGGCCCGCAGAATCTGCATGGCCCGCTCCTTGTTTTGGCGCTGCGATCGCTCTTCTGTACAGAAAATGCGGATGCCCGTGGGTTTGTGGAACAGGTCAGCTGCTGTTTCTACTTTGTTGACGTTCTGGCCGCCCGCACCGCCCGATCGAGCCGTGCTCATTTCGATATCCTTGGGGTCGATGTAGATTTCCACTTCGTCCACTTCGGGCATGATCGCCACCGTCGCCGTAGAGGTATGCACCCGGCCACCGGATTCCGTCGCTGGCACCCGTTGCACCCGATGGACTCCCGCCTCGAACTTCAGTTCGCTATAGACCATCTCCCCTTGGATTTCTAGGACAACTTCCTTAAAGCCGCCCATTTCTCCCAGGGATTCGCTGACCAGAGCTACCTTCCAGCGCTTGGTCTCGGCGTAGCGACTGTACATCCGCAGCAAGTCTCCGGCCCAGATGCTGGCTTCGTCACCACCGGTACCGGCCCGGATTTCTAGCATGATGTTGCGCTCGTCGTTGGGATCGGTGGGTAACAACAGCACCTTTAAACGAGTTTCTAGTTGCCCGATTTTCTCCTCTAGTTCCTCCGCTTCCAACGCTGCCAGTTCCTGCATTTCTAGATCGCCACCAGATTCTTTGACCATTTGCCGAGCGCTGGCGTGGTCTGCGGTCGATTTCTTCCAGTCTTCGTAGGTATTCACCACCGTTTCCAGATCGGCGCGGGCCTTAGCCACCCGTTGCAGTTCCGGCGGATTCTTGGATATGTCTGGGTCGGCCAGCTTGCGGGTGAGTTCGTGGAAAGTTTGTTCGACGGAGTCTAGCTTGGAGATGAGATAGGATTCTGCCATGATTTTGTCCTCTATGTATATTCTGGTAAAAATGTTTGCATGGTAATTTCAGGACTAAAACCGGCTATAACTCGCGGTTCCTTCCCAATGCAGCAAATTTCCCAGAACTAGACAAAAACATATCTTTCCTGATCGAATCGATCGACTCCATAAATACCATCATGCCACGGCCACAGAGCCATTGACTAGCTGTCAAAACAAACCCGCGCCATCGATCAAGAGGACGCGGGTTTGTGGGGGCAGCTTACTCGGCTTCTTCCAAACCGTACTTGCTGCGGAAACGTTCTACGCGCCCTTCCGTATCGATAATCTTTTGGTTACCGGTGTAGAAAGGATGGTTGCCAGACCACACATCGACGTGTAGTTCTGGTTGGGTAGCACCCACAGTCATGATTTCCTTGCCGTTGCAGAAAACCTTGGCTTCGGGGTACCAGGTGGGGTGAATGTCAGCTTTAGCCATGATATTAAAGGTTCCAGAAAGAATAAATTAGCGCTTGGAGTACTGAGGAGCTTTGCGGGCCTTGTGCAGACCGTACTTTTTCCGTTCCTTACAGCGGGGATCCCGAGTGAGGTAACCTTCTACTTTCAAAGGCTTCCGATTTTCGGGGTTTAGTTCGCACAGGGCCCGAGCTACGCCTAGGCGCACCGCATCGGATTGACCGGTCAATCCGCCACCATGGGCATTTACCAGAATGTCATATTCGCCTTCCAAGCCGAGAGTTTCCAATGGAGCCTTGGTAGCAGAAAGATAGCCAGTATTGAACTGGAAGTATTCTTCCCCCTTCTTGCCATTGACAATCAGGTTGCCTTCGCCGGGCACTAGGCGCACGCGGGCGATCGAAGATTTCCGACGGCCAGTGCCCCAATAAATGGCTTTGCCGCTCTTAGTAGTAGTCTCCATTATTTAGCTCCAGGAATAGTATTGACAATCATAACTTCAGGTTTTTGGGCCTCGTGGGGATGATCCGTACCCGCATATACCTTCATTTTAGTGAACAGGTGGCGACCCATGCTGTTCTTCGGGAGCATGCCCTTAACAGCGGTTTCAATAATCCGCTCTGGAATGCGTACCAGCAACTTGTCAAAGGTTTCGGTCTTCATCCCACCCGGACGACCCGAGTGGCGGCGGTACAGCTTTTGGCTGCCCTTTTTGCCCGTAACTTGGATTTTTTCGGCATTGATCACCACGACGAAATCGCCGGTATCAATGTGGGGAGTGAAGGTAGGCTTATTCTTGCCCCGTAGCACCATGGCGATTTGGGTAGCTAAACGGCCCAGACGCTGGTTTTCGGCATCAACGATGTACCACTTGGCTTCAGCGGCGATCTCTTTGGGGTTGGGTAATATGGTCTTTTGCATAGAATTATCTCTAAGAGTTGGGAAACTTTGTGGAAGCTATCGCCCAGTGGGGCTGGGTATCGAACCAGACTTCCGAGTCGAAAGGGATCTGGGGGTAGCCGACCCGCAGGAGGCAGAGTCCCTTGGCTGGAGCGGAATGCTTGACAGCATTGCGGTCTTCTCCTTGCCAAATCTCTGTGAACTCCGTGCTGGTGATTTCGCCGCGTCCGACCCGGACTAGCATCCCCACCAGCAGGCGCACCATGCCATACAAGAAGCTGTTGGCTTGGATTTCGATCTCGATCAGCGGGCCAGAGCGCCGACAGCTGACGGCTTGCACCTCTACCCAAGAATGGGAGCGGCTGGAATTGGCCAGATGGAAGGCGCTGAAATGGTGACGACCCAGTAGGGGGAGCATGGCTTGTTCCATCCGATCGGCATCCAAGGGCTGGCTATAGTGATGCCAGCAAAAGGGAGCCAGGAACAAGTTGGGCAGAGAATCCAGGTAGATGGTGTAGCGGTAGCGCCGCCAGATGGCGGAGAACCGAGCGTGCCAATCGGCCGGCACCGCCGCCGCACCACGTACCAAAATGTCCTGACCGAGGCGCGCATTCAAAATGGCTTGCCACTTGTCTGCGGGCACCGTGCTATGGATATCGAAGTGGGCGACTTGGGCAGCAGCATGAACGCCGCTATCCGTACGACCCGCTCCATAGAGTCGGACTTCCTGATGGGAAAGCTGACTGAGGATTCCTTCGATTTCCCCCTGGACGCTGCGCTTGTTTGGCTGGCGTTGCCAACCACACATGTTAGTACCAACGTATTGAATAGCTAAGGCTATTCGTTGTTTTTCACCAGCGGGCAGCACCAACTTGTCGGTCACAGATTTACATCAGCTCCAGAATGGCCATTTCGGTGCTGTCACCACGCCGCCGGAGGGTGGTGGTGATGCGGGTATAACCACCTTTCCGATCGGCGTAGCGCTTGGGCGCTTCTTCAAACAGGTTGTGGACGGTTGCTTTGTCGTAGACATAGCCCAAAGCCCGTCGCAAATCGGAGAGGGTACCGGATTTGGCCAAAGTGATCATCCGATCGACTTCGCTGCGCACCGCTTTGGCCCGCACTTTGGTAGTAGTAATCCGACCATGGCGCAATACTTCCGTAGTCAAACTGCGGAGTAGAGCTTTTCTTTGGTCGGCTGGTTTGCCCAGCTTGGGCACGCGGCAACCGTGACGCATAATGTTCTCCTGGAAACTAATGGTGAATGGGTGGGATTAAGCCTTGGGGCTTTTATCGTGGGGGAGCATGATGCCCAGACGGCGCTGCAATGCCTCGATCACTTCTTCCGCCGATTTCTGGCCGAAGTTCTTGATTTCCAACAGGTCTTCTTGGGTGTAGCCCATCAAATCCGAGACGGAGTTGATTTGCGCCCGCTTTAGACAGTTGTAGGCCCGTACGGACAGGTTCAGTTCCTCGATCGGCACTTGGCTGGCCGGGTCTTCTTCGGAGGAGAATTCCTCTTGGAAAGATTCCAGACTGATGTCCTTCAAAGGATTCAGCAGATCTACCAAGATTTTGGCCGATTCGCTGAGGGCTTCTTGGGGGGTGATGCTGCCGTTAGTCCAAACTTCTAGGATCAGCCGATCCCTTTCTGGACAGCCATCTACACGTACGTCTTCGACAATGTAGTTGACTTTGATGACGGGCATGAATACCGCATCAATTTGCAGCAGGTCGATCGCCAATCCCTGTTCGCGGAATTTGTCTACGGAACGATAGCCCTTGCCTTTTTCGATCCGAAACTCCATTTCCAGTTTGCCGCCTTCGGCAACGGTAGCGACGTACTGGTTTTGGTCTACCACTTCCACTTCCGAGGGCAACTCGAACAGGCCAGCGGTGACTTTAGCCGGCCCGGTGACGTTCAAGCGACCGATTTGCGGCTGGGAGCTGTGGCTTTTTAGCACCACGTCCTTCATATTCAGCAGTAGTTCGAGCACATCTTGACGAACGCCCACCAGGGTGGCGAATTCGTGGTTGACCGTGGTGAACTTGGTTTCGCCCTTTTCTCCTCGGATATTCTCCGATCGAACCAATCCGGCAATCCGCACAGCAGTGATGGCGGTACCTTCGAGGTTAGAGAGCAAGACGCGCCGAAGGGCATTGCCGATCGTGGTGCCTTGGCCTCTGTCTAAGGCTTCCATGACGAACTTACTATACTGAGTTTGGTTCGGTTCGCTCTTAGACTCTATACAATCGATCTGAAACTGCATCTACCAATACCTCCTTAAGCAGTTTATTTAGCTAACCTTAGACTCGACGGCGCTTGGGAGAGCGACAACCGTTGTGTGGAACTGGGGTCACGTCACGAATCAGCGTAATTTCGAGGCCAGCTCCCTGGAGAGCGCGGATGGCTGTTTCACGGCCAGAACCGGGTCCGCTGACCATTACTTCTACTTGGCGCATGCCTTGATCCATCGCTCGCTTGGCGGCGCTTTCGGCAGCGGTTTGGGCCGCAAAGGGAGTGCCTTTCTTCGCACCTTTGAAGCCGCTAGCACCGCTGGAAGACCAGGAGATGACATCACCATTGTTGTCGGCGATCGTGACGATCGTATTGTTGAAGGTAGAGCTGATGAAGGCTACGCCACTTGGTACGTTGCGTTTTGTCTTCTTGCTACCAGCTTTCTTGCCGGGTTGTCGGGCCATAATATTCGAGACTAAATTTAACTAGGTGATCGATTTTTGAATTCAACTGATGAAGTCGTGATGCTGCAAAATATTCCCATCCACAACCAAAGGTCAATAGGCGCAAAGGCGCTATCGACCACAGCGAAGGATTGAGGGAGTAGATTACTTCTTGCCTGGAGCTTTCTTCTTACCAGCAACCGTTGCGCGACGTCCCCGACGGGTGCGAGCGTTGGTGCGGGTGCGTTGGCCACGTACGGGCAAGCCCATGCGGTGACGACGACCCCGATAGGTGCCGATGTCTACTAGGCGCTTGATGTTCATTTGCTCCCAACGGCGGAGGTCACCTTCGATCTGGTAATCCTTTTCGACGGTCTCCCGCAGGGTTGCCACATCCGCATCGCTGAGGTCTTTCACGCGAGTGTCAGGATTGACTCCTGTCTTTGCGATCACTGCCTTTGCGCGGGTTGGGCCGATTCCATAGATGTATGTGAGACCAATTTCGATCCGCTTGTCGCGGGGAAGGTCTACACCTGCTATCCGTGCCACACTGATACTCTCCTTAAGTGAAAGTTGTTGTTAAATAAGCTGTCTTTCGCTCGCTGGAAGGGTAGATGTTAGTTTAGTAACATCTTGGGTTCTGCGCTGCTGATTGATCGACAAAAAAACACCGCCATGGGCGGTCTAGCCTTGGCGCTGTTTGTGTTTGGGGTTGGTACAGATGACCATTACCCGGCCACGTCGCTTAATGACGCTGCACTTTTCACAGATCTTTTTTACTGATGCTCTAACTTTCATGACAAAGGGGGCCATTACTGCAAGTTTAACATCATACCCTAACTGGGGAATCTGTGTAAAGAAGGCGATCGATCGCGGAATTCTCCGGGTGCTAATCGACCTGGTAAAATTTTGGCATTGCCCTCGCCCAATTTTTTTACCCAACCATGATGAAAGCCCAAGTGTTCCGGGGAGTTAACAACCTCAGCTACGAAGAGGTGCCAGTTCCCGCGTTGGCTGCCGATGAAGTATTGGTGGCCGTCAAAGTTGTGGGTCTCTGTCAGTCGGATATCAAAAAGATTCTCTATCCGCTGCTAGAGCCCCCCCGGATCTTTGGTCATGAAACAGCGGGCACGATCGCCCAAGTCGGCTCCGCCGTGGAAAAATGGCAGGTGGGACAGCGGGTGGTGGTAATGCACCATATTCCCTGTATGCACTGTAGCTACTGCTTGCACGAGAATTTTTCGATGTGCGATGTGTACAAGCAAGTGACGACGACGGCGGGCTTTGCGCCCAGTGGGGGCGGCTTTGCGGACTATGTGAAGGTGCCTGGGCACATTGTGCGCAATGGGGGCTTGATTCCGATTCCCGATCGGGTTTCTTTCGAGCAAGCCAGTTTTGTGGAACCGACGAATTGCTGCCTGAAGGCGGTGAAGAAGGCCAATGTGCAAGCTGGGGAGACGGTGCTGATTACGGGGGCGGGGCCGATCGGGCTGATGTTTGCAATGCTGGTGAAGTATTTTGGCGGGCGGGCGATTACGACGGATTTGTTGCCGAGTCGGGTGGAGAAGGCTTTGGCGATCGGGGCCGATGCGGCTTTCTTGGCGACGGACCCAGATTTGGTGGCGAAGATTCAGGACCTGACCGGTGGGCTGGGGGTAGATACTAGTATTCTGGCGGTGCCTAGCGACAAGGCTTTCTTTCAGGCGCTGGATTGTACGCGGAAGGGCGGCAAGATTCTGTTTTTTGCGGAGTTCCCCGATGAGCTGACCATTCCGATTAATCCCAATGTGCTCTACCGGCGGGAGATCGATTTGATGGGCAGCTATAGTTCTTCTTTCCGAGTGCAGAGTCTGGCTCAGGATATTGTGTTCGATCGGCGGATTGATGTGGATGCGCTGATTAGCGATCGATACCACCTGAAAGACCTGGACAAGGCGGTGGCCCAGGCGGTCAAACCCACGGCGGACACCTACAAGATCCTGCTGTACCCGCAGATGACTTAGGGGCCGCCAGCTGGCTGAGAGAGACTCCTGGCGGATTCTTTGCCGATCGGGGATCGGTGCTGCCGGTTTATATGTAGAATTGTTGCTGGAGTGCTGTAGCGCTCGCGACAATCCCCGGCAAGGCCCAGGGATGCGGTACTTAAAAAACGCCCAAACTAAGCTAATTAATTATAGGAAGATAAAACTCAATGACTAAAAAATCTATAGCCAGTCTCACCGCTGCCGATCTTACGGGCAAAAAAGTTTTGGTGCGCGCCGACTTCAACGTCCCCGTAGACGACAATGGTGCCATTACGGACGATACTCGCATCCGGGCTGCCTTGCCCACCATCAAAGACTTAACCGGCAAAGGCGCGATCGTGATTCTTTGCAGCCACTTCGGTCGGCCCAAAGGTGTAGACGAAAAGCTGCGTCTGACCCCCGTCGCCATCCGCCTCTCCGAACTACTCGGCCAAACCGTGGTGAAATGCAATGACTGCATCGGTGACGAAGTAGCCGCGCAAATTGGAGCGATGTCCAACGGTCAAGTGGCCTTGCTGGAAAACGTCCGCTTCTACCCTGAAGAAGAAAAGAACGATCCCGAATTCGCCAAGAAACTGGCCTCGATCGCTGATCTCTACGTCAACGATGCCTTTGGCACCGCCCACCGAGCCCACGCTTCTACGGAAGGCGTGACCAAGTACCTGCGCCCTTCCGTAGCTGGCTACCTGATCGAAAGCGAACTGAAGTATCTGCAAACGGCGATCGAAACTCCCCAGCGGCCTTTGGCGGCGATCGTGGGTGGCTCCAAGGTCTCCAGCAAGATCGGCGTGATCGAAACTCTTTTGGATAAGTGCGACAAGCTGTTCCTGGGCGGCGGCATGATCTTCACCTTCTACAAGGCTCGGGGTCTAAACGTTGGTAAATCTTTGGTGGAAGAAGACAAGCTGGAGCTGGCCCGCACGCTGGAAGCTAAGGCTCAGGAAAAAGGCGTGCAACTGTTGCTGCCTACGGACGTGGTAGTTGCCGATAACTTTTCTCCCGATGCCAACGCTCAAATCGTAGACATCAACAATATTCCCGATGGCTGGATGGGCTTGGATATCGGGCCCGATTCTATCAAGGCTTTCCAAGCAGCTTTGGCTGACTGTAAATCCGTAATTTGGAACGGACCCATGGGTGTATTTGAGTTCGACAAATTTGCGGCTGGTACGGAGGCGATCGCCCATACTCTGGCAGATATTTCGGCCAAGGGTGCCATTACGATCATCGGCGGTGGTGACTCCGTAGCGGCCGTAGAAAAGGTGGGCCTAGCAGACAAGATGAGCCATATCTCTACTGGTGGTGGTGCTTCTTTGGAATTGCTGGAAGGCAAGGTGCTGCCCGGTATCGCGGCGCTTGATGAAGCCTAGGATGGGGTGAAACCAATGGATATTAATAGCCCTCATCCCCTAGCCCCTTCCAAGTTTGGGGGAAGGGGAACCGGAGCCAAAAGCGAAGTCTCCAGCTCCCTCTCCCAAAATTGGGAGAGGGCCGGGGAGAGGGCTAGATCGACCCTTCCCTTGGTTTGATTAGAAATATTGACTTCACCTTATATTTACCCCAGTGACCAATACTGGGGTTTTATCGACTTTATGGCTGTACCGACTTTCAATCCTCAAGACTGGCTGGATATTACGGGGCGATTGGGTTTGGCGATCGGTGCCGGTGGCGTCGTGGGCCTCGATCGACATCTCCGCCACAAGCCCGGTGGTCTGCGTACCCACATGTTGGTCAGTCTGGGCGCGGCCCTGTTTACGTTGGTGCCGATGGCGATGGGCAGCACGACTGCTGATAGTCTGAGCCGCAGCATCCAGGGCGTAGCCACTGGGGTAGGTTTTCTGGGAGCCGGGGAAATCATTCATGGCAATGGCAAGCGGGCGGAAAATGGGGTCAAGGGCTTGACTTCGGCGGCTTCAATTTGGGTGACGGCGAGTTTAGGCGTGCTAGCAGCTTGCGGTCTCTGGCAGCTTTTGTTGGTTGCCACGATCGCTACCGTTGTAGTTTTGTCGTTACTGAAAATTGTCGAATAGCCAATGCCAACCAGATAGTTATTGCTGGATTGCTAGGGTTGTTTCGGGGTCGAACAGATGAATTTTATCGATCGCCACGGCTAAATGTACTTCTTGATTGATACTCACGGATCGATCGGCTGGTACCCTGACCTGTACTCGTTGACCGGGTTTCTCTAGACCGGTCAGCTCCACTGCAATATATGTATCGGTGCCCAATGCTTCCACTAGCTCCACGCGGCCCCGTAAATGTTGGAGAGCTGGTGTAGAGAGCGTTAAATGCTCTGGCCGTATCCCCAAGAGCAGATCGCGCTTAATATAACTGCTCAGGGCCGCTAGCTGCCGGGGAATCATGGATAGTTCCCAATCGCCACGGCGTAATAGATTGGACTGGATCCGCACCGGCAAAAAATTCATGGGTGGCGAACCGATAAACTGAGCGACAAAGGTATTCGCTGGATGATGATAGATTTCTAGGGGCGTAGCTACTTGTTGGATTTGACCCTGATACATCACCGCAATCCGATCGCCCATGGTCATGGCTTCGGTCTGGTCGTGGGTGACATAGATGGTGGTCTTGCCCAGTTGCCGCTGGAGCTGCACGATCTGACTGCGGGTTTCGGCCCGTAGCTTGGCATCCAGGTTGGAAAGTGGCTCGTCCATCAAGAACACTTCCGCATCTCTGGCGATCGCCCGACCCAGTGCTACCCTTTGTTTCTGACCGCCGGAGAGCTGCTTGGGTAACCGTTGCAGCAATCCTTCGATTTGCAGCATTTCGGCTACTTTATAGACCTGCTGGCGGATCCGCCGCTCTCGATCGGTCTCGTAGCGCAGTCTAGCTGGTAGATTACGGGTGATTTCTACCAAGAAGTTCTGGAGGGGCTGGGGCCGATCGCCCACTAGGGAGCGGCGACGCAGGCCGAAGGCGATGTTGTCGTAGACCCGCATGTGGGGATAGAGGGCATAGCTCTGAAAGACCATGGCAATGTTACGGGCCTTGGGAGGTAGATCGTTGACTAGTCGATCGCCGATTTGGATGGTGCCAGCGGTGACTTGCTCTAGACCGGCAATCGATCGGAGCAGGGTGCTCTTGCCGCAACCCGATGGCCCTACCAACACCATGAATTCCCCGTCTTTAATGGAGAGTTCGATGCGTTTCAGCACTGCGGTACTATCGGTACCGCGAGCACTGTAGGTTTTGTAGATGTTTTGCAGGATGACTTCGGCCACGGCTTCAGATGCGAAATTTCCCCCATCTTCTCATCAATTGCATAACTCCGTTGCGGTGCAAGTGCTTTTTAGAGAGCTTTCACCAGTGGCATCATCCACTACTGGGAACTTATTTTTTTGTATAAGGCAGTGAGGAGTGGTGCAGAATGATGCGCAGCTTGCCGCGATCATCCTTGAAGAACTGCCACGTCTTATCTACTGTGGTAACCTTGCCATTCTTATCGGTGAACACCACATTGCCCATCGTCGTAGCCATATTCCCAGAAATGAAAACCGCTGCATTCTTGATGTCTACTTTTCGCCAGCCCTTCAACGCAAATCCAGTATCCATTGGAAATGCAGAATCATCCCCTACGAAATAAGACAAAGCTCCTGCACGTGTAGTTCGGAACGTCGGAGGAGCCACAGTGAGTGTTGGCTGCCTTTTTGTCCTTTGTATCGTATGTCGTGGAAATAGCTACTAATGCTTCTCCCCAAGCTCTTTGAGCAGCATACACCTCGCTCTCGGTAATCGCTCTAGTGACAATTGGGGTCTTTCCTACCATTGTGCCACCAGTATCGGCAACGGATGTCTAGCCATTACATCGGCAATTAGCGATGGAGATTGAGAGCAATCATAGGTGGCAGAAAATTGGATGGTGTCAAAACCAGATGTTCATAGCAGACGCGGTAATTCCCGACCGATATGTGTGTCTCCACCATTAGCGAGTTGAAGGTCGGCATAACTATTGATCGCATTCTGAAGACCGGATATTTCTGGCCCAACGATAAAACCGCCCCAATCTGGGCTGCGGATCGCCACCAAACCTCCTGGCTCTAACACCCGTAACATCTCGGCAAGAGCCTTTTTAGGGGCAGAGATGTGTTCAAAAATTGCGTGAGCAAAGACGACATTGAATGATGAGTCTGGAAACGGCAGATCGTTGCGCCATGAAGTTACTGGCCGTTTGCGTATATCCCGGTGTGTACTCTTCAGTCATTGGATTGGTGCGATCATAACTTGTGCCGTTAACTGGTGTTTAAGTCTTCAGTCGGATAACTACTTATTAGACTGAATCAATTCTACCTAACACCCTCAATCGTTGCATTAGACGGAACTATTTCAGCATAACACTCCATTCTCCCCCCTGAAGCAGGGTTGTGAAATCCTTGCAAATCTTGTATCTAAAAAAATGGTTGCTGAAATGATAGTATAGGTTTGCGATCATCTTACTCTCAAAAATATTTGGAGGCTGTATGACCATTCTCGCGGCTCCGACCTCATCGGCTGATGTAGTGTTACTCAATGTTAGCCATGCCCAGCTCATGGTAACCCCAGAACATTTTGATCAGCTTTGTTTGGACAACCCAGATTTGCGCCTGGAATTAACGAAAAATGGGGAGTTGATTGTGATGCCTCCGACCGGTGGTGAAAGTGGTAGAAGAAATTCAAACTTGGTGATTGAAATTGGTATTTGGAATCGCCAGACTAATCTGGGCGAAGTCTTTGACTCATCGACTGGCTATGATTTTACGGCGATTCCCATTCTGGGAAGCATTGCCAACAGCGGTGGGAAGATGTCGCCAGATGTGTCTTGGATCCAGAAGTCGCGGCTGGAGGGTGTGAACATAGTTGGATTTATTCCGATCGTGCCCGATTTTGTGGTCGAGTTACGATCGGCGATGGATAGCCTGAAGCCGTTGCAGGAGAAGATGGCAGAGTATCGACGGCTGGGGGTGAGATTGGGATTGTTAATCAATCCACAGAGTCAACAGGTTGAGGTCTATTGTCCTGGACTGGATGCGGTGGTGTTGGATACACCGAGTGAAGTAGATTGTGGTGAGGTAATGCCCGGTTTTGTTCTCAGTATGAGCCGCATTTGGTAACTAATCATGTCTGGAATTCAGTTCGAGGGCGCTACAAAAACTGGTGAGGGGCGATAAATCGGTGAGGGCGATCGAAACAGCTCATTTCGATCGCCCTCAATTACCAACAATAGACTCCCAGTTCCTAGCCACCAAAGAAAGCAGGGAAAGAAATCTTGAGAGCTGCGGTGATCAGCAAGTTCGCCAAAGACACCGGCAACAAGAACTTCCAGCCCAGATTCAACAACTGGTCGATGCGCACCCGGGGCACAGTCCAGCGCGTCAATACCGCCAAAAAGACCAACATGTAAGCTTTCAGCACCGTCATCGTAATCCCCAAAGAAGCATCCACCACTTGGAGCCAAGAGCTGCTCGGATCCACATGGAGCAGATTGCCGATTAGCTCGATCGGAATTGGGCTAGACCAGCCACCCAAGTAGAGAATAGCTACGAACAGAGCCGAAAGTACCAGGTTTACATAGGAAGCAATGTAGAACAGTGCAAACTTCATCCCGGAATACTCGGTCTGGTAACCCGCTACCAACTCTTCCTCTGCCTCCGGCAAGTCAAAGGGTAATCGTTCGCACTCCGCCAGCGCGGCAATCCAGAAAATCACAAAGCCCAAAGGCTGCCGCCAGATATTCCAAGACAAGATCCCCAGACCGGACTGTTGGTCCACAATATCGATCGTGCTGAGACTGTTGGACATCAACACCACCGCCAGCACCGCCAGGGCCAACGGAATTTCATAGCTGATCGACTGAGCCGCCGCCCGCAGGCCACCCAACAGTGAATACTTGTTGTTCGAAGAATAGCCAGACATCAACAGCCCGATCGGCGCAATGCTAGACAAAGCAATCCACAAAAACACCCCAGTGTTGAGATTGGTCACCACCAAATTCTGACCGAAGGGCACGATCAAATAGGAGAGGAATACTGGCAATACTACCAAGATCGGGCCGATCGTAAACAGGTAAGGATCCGCATTGGCGGGCAAAATATCCTCCTTAAACAGCAGCTTCAAGCCATCGGCCACCGGCTGCAACACGCCCAACGGCCCAGCATACTCCGGGCCAATCCGCTGCTGCGCGGCGGCGGAAACCTTCCGCTCCAGCCACACATTGACAAATACGCCCAGAACAGCGCCAATTAGCATCAGCAGCATCGGAAAAGGCATCCACAGCACCTTAGCCAGTTCGCCAGAAATGCCAAAATCGCTAAGCGATTCAATAAAAGTTCCCTGTAAATCGATCCCAGAATTCATTGTGTTCCTCGCAGTCGGACTTAGGGTAGAGACCAAAAATCTCCCTGTTCAGTATACCGTTGGTAGGCACCCAGAGCCAATCAAGCCCAGCCTTTTAGGATGTAAGTCCAGGTACCAAACCGCTCCTTGAGGGCGATCGTGAACTTCTCCAGTTTTTCGGAGCTGGGTAGCATCCCCAGGATCAGAGCTTCGGGCGTGCGGAAGGGTTCTTCCAGCAGAGCTTTAGTGGTTAGGTAATCGCTGGGAGCAGCAATCACATCCATTTTGAGCTTGCGAAAAATCCGCAGGGAGCGAGGCATGTGGAAGGCGGAGGTCACCAATAGCACCTGCTTAATTTGGCGCTGGTCTAGGATTTTTTTGACATTGACCGCATTCTCGTAGGTATTTAAGGAACTGGGATCTTCGACGATCGCCTCCGGGGGCAGCCCAAAATCTTGGACTAGCATGTTCTTGACATCCGTAGATTCCGCCGGTCCCGATTCCATCCAATCCACCCGACCACCACTGATAATCACCAAGGGCGCTTTGCCTTTTTTATAGAGCTGGGCCGTGTAGAAAACCCGATCGCCCCTTTCGCTCAGATCCACATTGGGGCGCGGATAGGATTGGGAACTGGTAGCTCCGCCCAGCATGACGATCGCCTCGGCGGTAGGCAGTTCACCTGGGGGAATATTTTGCCACTCTAGGGATTGCAACATCAGGTTAGTCGTCCAGATATTGCTGGAAAGGAACAGGGTGACGAGGGCGATCGAGACTGGTACATAGGCCCACCGAGATTTGCGCCAGATCATCACAAGGGCAGCGATCAACAAAATACTGATTACCCCTAGGGGATAAATAAAAATCAGCGGAAACAGCTTGGAGAGAAAGAGAGACATGTTTGGGGCGGGGCTTTTTTGTGATCTTAGCGAAAAGAATTCGCAGGTTGGAGATACACCTGCTGTCCTCGTCCCGATCGGGTCGCGTTCACTTTGTGAACATCGGGTCGCGTTCACTTTGTGAACTCGCCCACGGACTTGGTACTATTGAAACGGCCACATCTTGGGCAATGAAGTATGACCACTAGCACGATTGAAATCCTCTCTGCCGAAGAAATGCGCCGGACTATTAACCGGATGGCCTCGGAGATTGTAGAGCGCTGCCGGGATCTATCCCGAGTCGCGATCGTCGGCATTCATACCCGTGGGGTGCCTTTGGCCAAGGTGCTCAGTCAACAAATTGCCCTGCTCGAAGGGATCGAACTGCCAGTCTCCGCCTTGGATATCACCTTCTACCGAGATGACCTCGATACGATCAAGGTCAGAACGCCAGCCAAGACCGAGATGAAGGTAGACGTGGGTGATAAATTGGTGGTGTTGGTGGACGATGTGATCTACAAAGGGCGAACATCGCGGGCAGCTTTAAATGCTGTGGGTGAATATGGGCGACCCGCTGGAATTTTGTTGGCGGCTTTGGTCGATCGAGGTCATCGGCAGGTGCCAATCCAACCGGACTTTGTGGGGAAGGTGTTGCCGACTTCTCAGGAAGAACAGGTTAAAGTGTATTTTCAAGAGACCGATGGCCGCGATGGGGTGGAATTGATCCGGGCTGCTGGAGAAAACTAAGAGCATTAGTTTTTGGGGAATTGATCAAGCCAAGGCTATTCAAAGGGCTTGGGGTTTTGCGGATCTTGAGGTGTTCGATCGGGGAATGAAAACCATGGGTACATTGTTGGCGGATCCAGAGAAATTAGAGACTCGGTTAAAGGAGATTCCGCCGGAGCCGGGGGTCTACTTGATGCGGGACGATCGAGACCACATCCTATATATCGGGAAATCCAAGAAACTGCGATCGCGGGTGCGCTCCTATTTTCGGGAAGCCCAGCCCCATTCCCCCCGGATTGCACTGATGGTGCGACAGGTGGTGGAGATTGAGTTCATTGTCACCGATACGGAAGCAGAGGCTCTGGCCCTGGAGGCCAACCTGATCAAGCTGCACCAGCCTCACTTCAACGTGCTGCTGAAGGACGACAAAAAATATCCCTACGTCCTGATTACTTGGGGCGAAAACTATCCGCGCATCTTTATTACCCGCAACCGGCGGTTGGGCAAAGCTAAGGACAAATACTACGGGCCTTATACGGATTCCCGATCGCTGCGCGATACTCTGCACATGGTGCGGCGGATATTCCCGATCCGGCAGCGGCCCCAAGCCCTCCATAAGGATCGGACTTGCTTGAACTACGATATTGGGCGCTGTCCTGGTGTTTGTCAGCAAAAGATTACCCCCGAGGACTACCACCGGACGATCGAGAAGATTGCCATGGTCTTTCAGGGACGCAGCAACGAGCTGATCGATAGCCTCAGCAACCAGATGGAGGTGGCAGCGGAGAATCTGGAATTCGAGGTGGCAGCGGCCTTGCGCGATCGAATTCAAGGACTGAAGTCCCTTCATGGCGGCCAGAAGGTTTCGCTCCCCGACGACACCGTCAGTCGCGATGCCGTCGCCCTGGCCGCTAATGACCGGACGGCCAGCGTCCAGCTTTTCCAAATTCGGGCCGGGAAACTGGTGGGTCGGCTGGGCTTTATTGCCGACGTGCCCCAAGGGGCTGGGAGTGCAGACCTGGGTGCGATTTTGCAAAGAGTTCTGGAAGAGCACTACCACTATGCCGACGCCGTGGAGATTCCTCCGGAAATCCTGGTGCAGCACGAACTTCCCGAGGGCGAAATGCTGGCCAGCTACCTCAGCGATAAACGGGGCCGCAAAGTGGCGATCGAAGTGCCCCAGCGCCAAGTGAAGGCCGAGACGATCGAAATGGTGGCCAAGAATGCTGAATATGAGCTGGCCCGCCTGACCAAACAGACCGAACGAGAAGCAGCCAGCCTCCAAGACCTGGCCGAGATCCTCGACCTCCCGGAACTGCCCCATCGGGTGGAATGCTACGATATCTCCCATATCCAAGGCTCCGATGCGGTGGCCTCCCAGGTGGTTTTCATCGATGGCTTACCGGCCAAGCAATATTACCGCCACTACAAAATCAAGAATCCCGATATCCACATCGGTCGCTCCGACGACTTCGCCAGCCATGCGGAGGTGATCGGTCGGCGCTTCCGCAAGTACCAAGGTGGCATTAATCTCCAGGATTCGGACTTCCCAGATGTGGTGATTATTGATGGTGGCAAAGGCCAGCTGTCTGCGGTGGTCAAAGTCCTAGCCGATATGGAACTACTCGATCGGCTCTGCCTGATTAGCCTCGCCAAACAGCAGGAAGAAATTTTCCGCCCTGGGGAAAGCAAAGCGCTGCCCACCGCAGCGGAGCAACCGGGAGTCCAACTGCTCCGCCGCCTGCGCGACGAATCCCACCGCTTTGCCCTCAGTTTCCATCGCCAGCAGCGCAGCAAGCGGATGACCCGTTCTTACCTAGAAGAAATTCCCGGTCTCGGTGCCCAAAAGCAGAAACAATTGCTGGCCCATTTTCATTCGATCGACTATATCCGCGCTGCCGACCTGCAATCTCTCCAAAAAGTCCCCGGCGTTGGCGAAAACTTAGCAAAATCTATTTATAACTATTTCCATTAGTTTTTTCAATGATGTCTATCAAATTGCTTCAGCACATCAAAATCTCCCCCACTCGGAAACGCGGATCGTGGGATTGGACGATGACGTAGCCTAACCGTGGATCATGGACGGCGATCGCGGGCGTGGCATGGGCCAGATGCAACAACATCCCGTAGCCCCAAATTGGCCCTCGGCCATTAATTAATATTGGCAAGTTGCCGGTCAGATTGGTTTCAATGGATTCTGCTGCTGTGGCAAACTCAGAAGGGGTCGTGATGCCGCCGGGAATTTCAAAACTTACTAGCTTAAATATAAGTAGTCACGCAAAATTAATTACATATTTCTCTCCAAAGCCTATGATCACTTTGTCAAGGTATTCGTTGAGGGTTTTCAAGCTCTTATAAGCCGATAGTTCAATCCACTCATATTTTATGAATCGCCATAATATTTC
>JANMHS010000070.1:0-18650 GCA_031375385.1 Synechococcales cyanobacterium OTE_70_metabat_200
TTGTATCCGGTCAACTTCGCCCCCCTAACCCCCCAATTCTGGGGGGAACCGGAGAAGAATGAGAATTTTAGAGGGATCAGTTTAGAAAGGTTGTAGACTGCAAGCTTATCCTGTCGGTTTCTTAACCCGAACTGACGTTAATTAGGCTTACCTACTTAGTACGTCCAACTTTTAATTTGGTGCAACAAATGACTTTTTCTACCAACAATTTCGGTGCGAGTAATTCGGCGCTGGCTAGTAACTTTTACAGAATACCCGGTGCTTTGGCAGTGGCGGGATGCGCGGTGCTGGCTTTAGCCACCGTCGCTTCTGCAAATAACCTGACGGCTGAGCCAGCCATGATCAATCTGGAGTCAGCGGCAATATTGCCGCTGCCGGATGCTCATGCTTCGTCAACGATCCAGACGGGCCTGGAACCCGAGTCACTGGAGGCTGGAAAGCAGTCTGAAGTTGGATTTCCAGCGGAAACTTTAGATACACCAGCGCCTAATTTCTCTGGGGCCGAATCCACAGAAGTTCTGAGGCCGAGTGTAGTATCCTTGGATGCCTATTCCCCCCTGAAAGCGGTGGAAGCCAGTCAGTCTGTGGCCGAGGCTTTAGGCCGGGATAATTCATCGATCGCTGCTGCCCCGGCACCAGACTCTACAACTACCACCGAACCGAAGAAGTGGGGCGTGGGTGTGCGGGCTCAAGCTAGTACGCTGGGGCTTTTTGGTGTGGATGCTGGCTACATGTTTAGCGATCGCTTCCATGCCAGGCTGGGCTTCGATGTAGGTGGGTTTGGCTACAACACCACCAATTCTGGAGTGGATTATGATGCCACTGCTAGTCTTTCCAATATCCACCTGTTAGGTGACTATTTTCCCTTTGGTGGTGGTTTGCGGCTAACTGGTGGCTTGATTCTTCAAAATAATCGAGTGACTGGTAATGCTAAAACATCTAGCAATGGAACGGTCACTCTCGATGGACAAACCTATACCTTGGGAGCAGCGGGACAGGTGAGCAATATTGCTGCCGAGGCATCTTATGGCAGTGGTGTTGCGCCCTATCTGGGCATCGGTTATGGCACCCCGATTAGTCCCGGCCTGAGTTTTAATGCAGAATTGGGAGTCATGTTTCCAGGATCGCCCTCGGTTCGATTGACTCCGACGGTTTCGCCACTGGTGCCCCAGGCGACCGCAAACCAAATTATTCAGCAAACTCGCCAACAAGAAGCTACTACCAATAGAGATATTGCCGGGTTCACCGTTTACCCCGTATTATCGATCGGCATTTCTTACGCTTTCTAATCTTTGGGTTGGTTCTGGGCAGTAGGCATCTCCCTCGGATTGCTTCGCTGCCTCTGCAACTGACTGCGCAGGTTGCGCAAAGCTGGACTTCTGCCAATATCTTGGCTTTGCACCAGAACCTCATTCACCAAGTTCAGCAATGGTATGGTGGAAAATGTTGGACTGGTGGAAATTTGTTGATACTTTCCATTCTCTAGAATGTATATTTTTAATTCCCCTCCCTGATAGATCCATAGTTCGGTTACTCCCAAGCTCACATAGGCATCTGTTTGGGTTTTAGAGGTAACGTCAACTTCTATCGCTAAATCTGGGGGAGGGTCGATCTCTAAATCCAACCTTCTTTTTCCGCGTACTTGAGCATGGTTTTGAATATAGAAACATTGGTCTGGCTCAATGCCACTGGCCATATTTTGTAGCTTGAAAGTCGTGGAGCCAAAACACTCACAATCAATCTCCAATTCTTCCAGTAAGATTTTGACAATGTCACTAATTATTTCCTTGTCAACCTCATGTTCGGGTAGGGGCATTCTGAGTTCCAGTGTGCTTTTGTGGTAAGCAATCCGAGTAATACGTTTTTCGCCTAGCTCCAACAGGATTTCCTCGAATTCAGCCCAATCGACTCCATGGACTAGCAGCCGCTGGCCAGGAGGAACATCGAGTTGTCGCAGTTGCAGGGTTACCATGAAAAGTCTGTTGCTCTTTCCTAGGGATTATAACAAAACAATAGAGGAGGAATTGAAGTCCTCCCCTATTCCTATAGTTAGGAACTCAAAACCTTAGAGTTCCGCAGCAGCTCGCTCGATCAATCTCCGCGCCAGCGTCTGGGTGCCGGTATGGGAGTAGTAGTTTGTAGACATATCCAGGAATGCCGCCAAATAGTCTAGTTTATCGTCGGTGACTTCAATGAAGTTCCGCAGATTGCCCACCACATCCTCTGGAGAAACCCCGCGGGAGCTGACAAAATCGCTCATCCAGCCGCGTACGGAGTCAAAGCTCTGGCCGATGAAGCCGAGTTGACCGGCGGAATCGCCTCCAGGAATTTGATCCTTAATGCCTTGGAAAGTTTTGTTGCCTTCCAGTTCATCGGGGCCCATACCCGTCAGCTTATCCATCACCATCGTCAGAAAATCTGGCCCCAGGGGCACCAGACCATCGAAGCAAATTAGGGCCGCCATCCGCATCAGAGATTCGCCGCCGTAGTCGCCCAAAGCTGCCAGAAAATCGCCGATGCTGTCGCCAGGAATGCCGTTGATTTGGCAGAAGGCGACGATTTCGGCTACCAGCTTAACGCTGAGATCGAGCGTTTGAGCCGTTTCGGCTTTGGGAGTGATGTTCCCCAAAAAGCCCAAGAGCGGAATACTACTACCAACCTTGTTGGCCATGGCTGCCGCACCGAGGGCACTGGAACCAGCGTCCACCGTGTTATATAGCCACATAGCAGTCTGGTAACCCTGAGACTTGTCGTTATATAGGGCTACGGCTCGCTCGCCGATCGCCTGGATATATTCTTGGTCGTCGGTGCCAGTCACCGCAATAATCGTGTTATCGAAACCCACAATATTCTGCCACTGTCCTGGAATCACAAAGTCCAAGGAATTCAGGGCCATTACAGTAATGCCGCCGGTGGCTAACTGATCCACCGCTTCAAAAATTGGTTTGCTCACAGTAGACTCCTATGATTACTTATCTGAAATAAAATAGATGATTTCCTGAGAGAAAGTTCAGGAAACCATTGCTAACTAGTTACTTGAGATTACTCAAGCCAGTTAGGTTGAACTTTTTCAGCCATTCCAAGCGATTTGCTGCCGTGAAGGAAGCATCCCGCGAGGCCACCTTGACCTGGAATTTCTTCACTAATACGCCCGTGCTCTTCAGCGGCTTTTCTTCTAGCAGCGGGAACCCGTTGAGTTTCTCCGTGCTCTTTTCATACTTCTTGGCTGCTGCTGGCAGGCTAGACGTATCGCTGACCGAGAGCACGGCCACGTTCTTGCCACCTTTGTTCAGCTTGGCTTCGGCGAAGCCCTTTTTCTCCTGGGAGAATACCCGATCGTAACCATCCGCATCTTTGGGGAAAAACTTGTTGAAGCTACTGCCTTGCTCTGCATCTTTGACCACCGCTGGTGTAGCACCGCGGGCTGTTGTGTCCTTCTGCGCCTGAGCAAATCTGGAAGGTTCCTTCTGGAAGCAGCCAGAAAGCAGCAGTACCAGAGAGAGAACGATCGGAATCAGTCCTTTGCGCCAATTAGAAAAGATCATAAAATTCGCTGATGTTAATGGGCAGTTTGTAACCATTCTGAACCAATTTACCTAGATCCGAGGTTAAGGTTTATTTACGGATTTCGCGGTTTGGAGAGAGCGGCCCATCAGCTGCGTGAAATGTTAAGTTTTTTTAACATGGCCCCGGCCAAGACTGCGATCGAATAACGGATAGTGGGATGATAGAGAGCATCTAGATATACTTGTAATACGTAAATACTACCTTGTCGTCTATTCATTCTTACATGTCGGACTTTTCTATGAGAACCACGCTTAAGCGACTTCTAATACTGACTGTAGCGATCTTCATGTTCGCATTTCAATCTTTGGTACCTGCTGCCAGTGCCGTCGAACTAGACGCTACGATCCGCACCGTGCCTCTCAATGCCGAAGGGGAGACCGTCACCATGAACATGAAACAGGTGGTCAAAGGTCGTCAACTTTTCAGTAGCACCTGTGCCCAGTGTCATGCTGGTGGCGTAACTAAAACCGACTTCAACGTTGGACTCAGCCCCGTAGATCTAGCTGGTGCTACGCCAGCCAGGGACAATGTCAATGCCCTTGTTGACTACCTGAAGCACCCCACTACTTACGATGGCGAAACTTCGATCGCCGAGCTGCACCCTTCCCTAGAAAGTGCCGACATCTTCACGGAGATGAAAAACCTTTCGGACAGCGATCTAACTGCTATTGCTGGTCACATCCTGATGCAACCCAAAATTATGGGCGAGCAATGGGGCGGTGGCAAGACCGTGCGCTAGATGTATTGCTTTAACGGGGAGAATTGTTAAGGTTTCGATACAGAAGCCTAGTCAAGGGAATTCACCGTTAAAATGTCTTGGTAGAAATAAATTGCTGTTTAACAGTGCCACTTTATAGAGGAGAACTATTTTGAAGAAACTGATTTCGATCTTTACCGTTGCGATTGCGGTAGTATTTATGACCTTTTCCGCTCCCGCTTTTGCAGGTGATGCTGCTAGTGGTGGAAAAATCTTCAGCGCTAACTGTGCTGCTTGTCATGCCGGTGGCAACAATGTGATCATGGCCAACAAGACCCTGAAAAAGGAAGCCTTGGCTCAATATGGCATGAACTCGATCGCCGCCATCACCACTCAAGTAACTAATGGCAAGAACGCCATGCCTGCTTTTGGTGGTCGTCTGAGCGCTGCTCAAATCGAAGATGTAGCTACCTACGTTCTGGCTCAGTCCGAAAAAGGCTGGTAGTATCGAGTTGCGTTTGCCGTCGGAACATTTCAGCCTAGTGAGCCATGGACTTGTTCCGACTTGAAAAACACATTGGTATGAATAGTCTCTCTAACTACCAGCGCCGGATGGGTTCTGGCCATCGACTTTCACTGTCGATCGCCGAACTCATCCGGCGCTAGCTTTTGGGGATAGCTGTTAGACTGGTGATCTGTTGGCAAGCATAGAAATTCCATGACAAATTGGCATTGGCAAACCCTGAATGGGCATCCCTATCTAACCTGCGACCTATTGCAGGAATGGTCCCATGGCTTTTTGACTAGACATTTTTCCCCGTTGGAACCCGCTGAAATCACTCCGCTGTTTCAGCTCCAGGCGATCGGCTATCAGCTCAAGCAAGTCCACGGCTCGGTGGTTTTGACTCCCCAGGAAATTGCTAGCACGGTCGATCGAGACCCCGATAATAACTTGGCCAGAGCCGATGGGGCGATTTCCGATGGGCCCACCCAGGGTCTTTGGGTAGCCAGTGCGGATTGCAATCCAGTCTTAATTGGCGATCGGCAAACTGGCCGCGTAGCCGCAGTTCATGCGGGCTGGCGGGGCACGGCCCAGGGGATAGTCACTCATACGGTCAAAAAATTTTTAGCAGCGGGCAGTCAGATCGAAAACCTGGTGGTGGCCATTGGGCCAGCGATTGATGGCGAAGTTTATCAGGTCACCATCCAGGTCGGCGCGGAAGTTTGCTTGCCGATGCTCCCCCGTCTACAAGGTCAGGACCCCAGCGAGATTGTGGCAGCGGCCTTGGCGCTAGAAAATTCTCCCCTGTTGCCAGACGAACGACCTGATCGGATTCGTTTAGATGTGCGGCGGGCGAACAGAGGGCAGTTGGAATTGTTGGGGTTGCCGGATGATCAGATTTCAATCGCTCCCCACTGCACATTTCAGGAACCGGAGAACTTTTATTCCTACCGGCGTGAAAAACTCAAGCGCGTCCAATGGTCTGGTATTATTTCGCGGGGATAGGTAACTTTGGAATTTATTTTGTTGGCAGTGGGTGCTTTTGTGGGAGCCGTGGGGGGAGTGAGTTGGAGTAAGGCCAAGAACTCTACTAACCTACGGGCCATTCTGGGGATTTTGGACTATGGCGAACAGGATCGGGTGGCGCTGCCGTTGGAATCACAGCTCCGGCGGACGGCCATGGGTTTAGCCCAGGAGCAGCAGGAGCTGAAAAATCAGCTCCAAACCTGGGAAAAAATTTTAGAAATGTCGCCGATCGGCTATCTACATCTGGGTTCTAACAACCAGATTCTCTGGTGCAACGCCCAAGCCCGCGTCCTCCTGAAAATTAGCGATTGGCCGCCCGAGCGTCAGCGGGTATTGCTGGATTTAGTCCGCTCCTATGAGCTAGACCAAGCCATTCAGCAAACTCGCAATCGCAACGTGGAAAGCCAGCTAGAGTGGCAGCTCCATCCTAGCTACACCGATGGGCCAGGAAATCCCGCCGTAGCTCTCAAGGCGTCTTTGGTGCCCATGTCCAACAAAGAAGTAGGCGTTTTTCTAGAAAATCGTCAGCTCGCGCTGGAATTCAACCAAGTGCGGGAGCGCTGGGCCAGCGATTTGGCCCACGAACTACGCACACCCCTGACTTCGATTCGCTTGGCGGCCGAAACCCTGCAAAACAAAGTGGAACCCGGTGCCATGCGTTGGCTCGATCGGATGCTGCTGGAGGTGGAACGGTTGACTCGTTTAATTCAAGACTTTTTGGATTTGAGCAATCTCGAAGAAAGTCAACAGATTTCTCCTCGATTAGTGCACGTGGGTGAAACGATCGACCAAGCTTGGCAAAGCGTAGAAGCCGTTGCCCGCAAACAGCAAGTGCAGCTATTAGCGGAGGGCGATCTGGATGTGGAGATCGCTGCGGATCCCGGTCGCCTGACCCAAGTAGCGATCAATTTGTTCGACAATGCCATTCGCTATAGTCCGATTGGCAGTTCCATTCGTTTGATTAGTCGGGCCACCCCGGCAGGCTTGGAACTGGAGATGATCGACAGTGGTCAGGGCTTTGCGCCCAATGACTTGCCCTATGTATTCGATCGACTGTTTCGAGGTGATCGCTCCCGCCAGCATGAAAATGATGGCAAGGCAGTTACGGCTGGTAATGGACTGGGTTTGGCGATCGTCCGCCAAATTATCCGTGCTCACCAGGGAACTATTACGGCTGCCAACCATCCCAATGGTGGAGGCTGGATTAAAATCAGTCTGCCCCGCAATCTCGCTCTTTCTTCTCGTCAATCCTCATGAAATCTATTGTGCTCGCGATACGAGCTAGCGCTCAGGCTAGCGCCATCGGTATTGTTCTACTCACTAGCTCCACCAGTTGGGCAACCAGTGCGGGCAAACAAATTGTGGTGAACGGTAGCCCGATCGCCGGAGATTGGCGGGTAGCCGATCGCCAGCTAGAAGTCGGTGATACTACTTTGCTTTACCAACTGGGCGGCGAATTGCTGAGTACTAGCAACTACCGCCAGCAACCCGTGATCGGCTATAACGGCCAGCAAGTTACCTTGGCTGCTAAGGTCAATCGGCAGCATCGTTATTTAGATATCAGTAAGCTGGCGGCCAATTGGCGTTGGCAAGTTAGTGGTAACCAACTGCAAATTACTGCTCCCGGTCAGGTGCAAGATGTTAAATCTCAGGGACTGGGCAGCGACCGGGCCTCGATCGCCATCACGATCGATAAAGCATTACCTTGGAAGCTGAGCCAAGATGCTACCTCCGGCTATCTGACGATCTACGGTGGTGCCCCGGCCAGTCTGCGCCAGGCTCCAGTGAAACCCAGTTCGCCAGCGGGCACCAATGAGCCGGGGGATGACCAAAATATTACTAATACGGACTTTCAGGTGACCGGCACCGATCGCCAAACGGTGATTCAGTTCCCCATTAAGCTGGGTTCCAGAGCGCGGGCGGTGAACCAGCGAGGTGGTATCGCGATCGAGATTTCCCCGCTGGCCATGGCCGAGCGGCGGATTGCTTGGGCACCGGGCCTAGTCTGGCAGCAGAAGTGGCAGGTTTTGGGCAGCGTTGGCGTAGCCTCTCCGCAGGAGACTCAGTTTCCGGTTTCGATGTTGGAGCTGGATGCCCAGAAAGTGCAGTTGCGCCCAATTTTTGGCCAAAATAGTGTAGTGGGTAGTGGCTCGATCGGGAGCTTAGCCAGTACGAATGGGGCGGCAGCGGCGATTAATGGCGGCTATTTCAATCGGAATACTCGCCAGCCTTTAGGGGCGGTGAAAATCGATGGAAAATGGCTCTCTAGCCCGATTCTTGGGCGTGCAGCTGTGGGCTGGCAGGCGCGGGGCGGCTGGCAAATTGCTCCTTTGACCTACAGCGAAATTATCCAGGACGATCGGGGCCATCAGCTCACCAACAGCTTGCTGAACAGCGGCTATCCCGGCAACACTGCTCGCTATACCAGCGCTTGGGGACGCAGCTATCAACCGGGAAATAATGAATCGATCGTCACGGTGCAGGCCGATCGGGTCACCGCCGTTGGCCCTGCCAATGGTCAGGAGGTATCGATTCCCAATAATGGTTACCTGCTGGTAGGTCGTAATGGTGCTTTGCAAGATTGGACTGTGGGTAGCTCCGTTAAGCTGACCAGTCGGAGCAGTTCGGTGGCTTTCGATCGAGCTACTCATGTGCTGGGGGCCGGGCCGTGGTTGCTGAAAAACCGTCAGGTGGTGTTGAATGCTCAGGGAGAAAAATTTAATGGCTCCTTTGGCACCCAGTCTGCTGCTCGCAGCGCGATCGGGATCGATAGTCGCGGTCAACTAAAAATCGTTGCTGTCCATGCCCGGGCCGGGGGGAAAGGGCCGACCTTGGGTGAGCTAGCTCAGTTGCTCCAACAAATGGGGCTGGTGGATGCCCTGAATTTGGATGGGGGCAGTTCTACTAGTTTGTTTTTGGGTGGGCAGTTGGTCGATCGATCCCCGGCCACTGCGGCCAAGGTGAATAATGGATTGGGGATTTTCTTGGTTCCCTAGCAAATCCCCAATGACCAAGGGCGCAATGCTTGCGCCTCCATGAGCTACCTCGGCAGTTGGCGAAAATGCTATCTCTAAGTCAATTCCGGGTAGAATCTGGGAAAGTCGCTAAGGAGCAAAAAATGTCCCTAAGTCAAATGTCTGGCGAGAATAACGAAATCAATCCGTTGGCGGAGCCTCTCTCCGTGAGAATCGCTGCCACCGAGCTACGTCCCTGGGGCTCCTTCACTATTTTAGAAGAAGGCAAAGGCTACAAAATTAAGCGCATCGAAGTCAAGCCCCAGCACCGCCTCAGTCTACAAATGCACCACCATCGCAGCGAACACTGGATCGTGGTGTCTGGGAC
Source organism: Synechococcales cyanobacterium OTE_70_metabat_200 (assembly GCA_031375385.1). Lineage (GTDB taxonomy): Bacteria > Cyanobacteriota > Cyanobacteriia > Cyanobacteriales > Chamaesiphonaceae > JAAFHZ01. Next base: position 9,135 of record JANMHS010000070.1, read on the forward strand.
GGCAAAGGTGACCTGCGATGGCGAAGAAAAAATCGTCTACAGCAACCAATCAACTTTTGTACCACCCTGCACCCAACACCGCCTGGAAAATCCCGGAGTCATTCCGTTGATCATGATCGAAGTGCAAAACGGCGAATATCTGGGCGAGGATGACATTGTGCGCTTCCAAGACGACTACGCCCGCACCCCCTAATAGAACAGAAAATTCCCTTGGCAACCACCAGCCAAGGGGAAAAGTTTACTACCGTCCTTGTCGTTGATCTCGAATGAAAGGTTCCCCTTGCACTAGCTGGGAGCCTTTTTTGGCTTATATTGGGCCTTGGTTTGCATCGCCAAAATCAGCACCAAAAAGGTGCAAAAACCCGCTGCATAGAGTGGATAGGTATAGCTGCCATAGTTGGCAGGATTCACTGCCGCACCGGCTTTTTCAGCCAAATCTGCCGCCTTAGTCATTTTTTGGTCGATCATCAGGCCCGCGACTACCGGGCCAAAGCCGTTGGAAATACTCAGATAGGAAGCATTGATCCCCGCTGTCATCCCTTGCTCCTCTGGCCTAGAGTTGATCGAAATCAGGGTGCTGATCGCCGGTTGTACTAAGGAATTAAAGATCGCAAAGATCAAACTGATCGTCACGAAGTAGCGCACATCTGGGATGACGGGCATCAGGGCAAAACAAGTACTACGAAAGAATAGGCCTACTAACAGCATGGATGCAACGCTGAGCCGCTTGGTCAGGATTTTGATTCCTTGGGTTTGCATCAATACGCCCATGATCCCAAACACAAAAAATAGCATGGTCAGAGAATTGATATTCTGACCCAAAACTTTCAGGTAGTAGGGCTGAAAGGCATAGGTAAACATCGTAAAGGTGGTGCCCGTGAGAAAATTCACAATTACCAAAATACCTACACCCGGTATGGCCAGACCAGAGATCAGTTTATCCAAGCCGATATCAAAAATAGAAGTAGCAATTTGGCGGCGGGCTGGTGGTAGGGTTTCTGGGAGTCGGAAAATTGTGAGCACCAGGGCGATCGCGGCGATCGCAGCCGAAGCCAAAAAGGAAGTGCCGATCGAGCGCTGCTGGGCCACTAAGCTGAGTACTGGCCCAATGACAAAACCCATACCCAAAGCGGCCCCAAATACCCCAAAGCCCTTGGCCCGATCTTCCGGGCCGGTGATGTCGGTGATGATCGCCTGGGCGACGGAGACGTTGCCGCCGGTAATGCCATCTAGGAAGCGGGCAAAAAAGAGGATGCCAGCGGTGCTGGCGGTACCGGCCAGGAAGTTAGCTACCACGGTGCCGGCTAGGCTCAGGATTAGCATGGGCTTGCGACCAAACCGATCGGACAATTTGCCAATAATCGGGGTCGCAAAAAACTGAGCGATCGAGTAGACCGCAAACAGCAAACTAGTCTGAAAGTCATCCAACTGAAACTGTTTGCCGTAGATGTAGATCGTGGGAATCAAAATCGTAAAGCTGAGGGCATTCACAAAGTTGATCAGGGCAACGATCCAAAAAGTGGAATTCATGGGGGCCGAGGGTGTCGTTCGCATCTTAGCCAGAATACACTAAGCACTAAGACGGTGATCGACTTGGGATCAATCCTAGCCACCAGTATTCTTCATGTTGTCTAAGCGGCTTTGAATCTCCTTGACCTTTGCTGTATTTTTGAGAGCTTTGTAGAGCTGGACTGACCGCTTCAGATCTGCGATCGCCTGTGAGCGTTTACTAGTCAGCAAATGGGCGTATCCCCTGATTTCGTAACCCTGGGCCAGCAGCTCTCTCTTACTGGTTTTGCCTTCGGCCAGTTGAATACCGCGATCTAAACTAGGGATGCTTTTGGCGAATTCTGTCTGGATCACATAAGTGGCTCCCAACAAAATATGAGCCTCTGCAAAGTCCGGTGTGAGCTGGATGGATTTCTGGAAATCGGCCTGGGCTAGGGGATATTTTTCCTGTTTTACGTAGATTGCCCCTCGGAAAAAATAGATGATGGAGTTCTTGGGGTCAAGTTTAGCCGCTACATTGATATCTTGGATAGCTGCCGGAAGTTTATCTAAATTAAAATTCAAAACACCTCGCAACATATAGAGGGTGGGTGTCAGCGCTGGGGCGCTTTGGGCATCTTTGCTGTCAATCACGCTAGTGATGTCTGTGAGGGCACCCTTGTAATCCTTGGCGTTGAATTTGGCCGTCACCTTACTGATCGAGTAGCCTAAAATTCTGAAGCGCTCGTTTTTGGGGACTAGTCCTAAAGCTCGGTCGTAGTCTTGAATGGCTTTTTGGAACTGTTGTTGCTTACTGTAAATCTCAGCTCGCACCCCGTAGAGGGAATGGTCTTTACTGGAAAGGCCGATCGCTTTATTGATATCCGCCGTAGCTCCAGGAATATCATTGGATTTGAGCCGGGCATTGGCTCGTAGGGCATAGGTCTCCGTCTCGGGCTTGAGCTGCAAAGCCCGATTCAGCAGCTGAATGGCTTGTGGATATTCACCAAACCCAATGTGGATTTCGGCGGCTCCTTGGAGACTGGCACTGGATTTGGGATCCAACTTCAGTGCCTGATTATAATCGGCTAGGGCCGCTCGTAGCTCCGGCTGAAACTGTTTGTACAGTAGTACATCGCCATCTTGATCGAAGTCGTTCAGCAATTGCCCATAGAGATTAGAAAGATAGGCAGAATTCTGTAAAATCTTTTCTTGCAGGGAATAGGCGCGGGCTTTACCTCGGTACTGGTACGCCGTGGCCCTAGTCGGTTCTAATTGGATGGCTCGATCGAAGTCGGCGATCGCTCCATTAAAGTTGCGGCTCTGGAGCTTAAATAGACCAGAGACCAGCAGATCGTCCACCGGCCTGGTTTGGTTGGTTGTGGCTACCGTCGTGCCACCAAAGCCGCTCAAGCCCACCTGTCCGGAGAGCTGGGCGAAGGTATTGATCCCAATGCCCAGATTGAAGCCAGTTTTTACTCGGATGTTGGGATTGATTTCCGAGGACTGCTGTTTGCTATCGATATCTCCTTTGCCATGAATGCCGATCACTTCTCCCCGATCGTTCCAGACCGGGCCGCCACTGTGACCGGGCAGCGTGTTGTTGTTATAGACCAAAGAATAACCGTCGCTAAGGGGACGAGAGCTATTGGCGGAGACTTTGCCTTCGGTGAAGTTGAAGATGGCTTCGGTGATAACGGCGCTGACGGGAAAACCGGAAACATATACGGTGGAGCCTTCTGCGACCTCGCTGGAATCTTTGGCTAACTTGGCCACGGCATAATTCTTGTTGCTGGTAAACCGGACGATCGCCAGATCTACCCGATTGGGAAATTCTTTAATATCCGTGATTGTTCCACCGCCGCCATCGAAAGCCATTGCCTGGTAAGTATTATTGCGATTGCGCACCACATGGGCGGCGGTCAGTACGGTATAGCTATTGCCTGATTTTTGGATGATTACGCCGGAGCCCGGCGAAGCCGCACTCTCGATCCGAATGGTGCTCTGCTTGGCAAGCTTGGCGACCTCCGGGGCCGATAGGGCATGGGTAGCGGGAGCGTAAATTGCCAGAGCACCGACAATCGGCAATAGCAGGGAGTATTTCATTTTGGGTCTATTGGGTCACGAAACTAGTTGTTAGCGACTATCTTAGCGAATATCCTATGCTGATGGCGCGACTCGCTGGCCCAGAATAAAGTCGGCGATCGGCAAATCCGTGGGCGTAGTGATTTTGAGATTGGTTTCTTCGCCTAACACGATTTTTACCGATAGACCGCAGCGCTCGAACAGCGCCGCATCGTCCGTTACTTCCCAGCCCAAGGCCCGCCCTTGTTCGTGACATTTTTTGAGCAACGAGACCCTAAATCCCTGGGGGGTTTGGGCCGCCCAGAGGTGAGCCCGATCGGGTGTATCGGTTACCTGGAGTGCGCTATCTACCACCTTGATGGTGTCCTTGACTGGCACGGCAGCGATCAGACCATCGCAGTCTGCTAGGGCAGCGGCACAGCGATCGAACAGTGCGGCGGTGCCCAGGCACCTGGCCCCATCGTGAATCAATACGTGAGTAGCAGTATCCGGTAGTCCTTGGAGACCGTTATAGACCGATTCTTGACGGGTGGATCCGCCCAGGATGATTTCAATGGGTTTGGCGATCGCCAAGTCGGCCAATATTTCCTGAATGGCTGATCGATCTGCGGACTGGGCGATGATGCCGATCCACTCGATCGAGGAGGAAGCAGCGGCGGCCAGCAGTGTCCAGGCTAGGATAGGGCGATCGAGTACCTGGAGGAGCAGTTTGTTGCGTTGGGGCAGTCCCTCGTTCCGTGGATTGCTGCCCATCCTTTTACCTAAGCCCGCAGCGGGAATGAGTAGGTGCATTGAACTATTCCGCCACTGGTTCTTTCACGGACAGGGTTGGTTTGTTTTTTACGGCGGGCTTGTCTTCTTTTTTCTCAAAGACGATTTCGCAGCTCCAGTCCACTTCCCACCATTTGCACAGGGGGGAATCGGCCTTGTCGTTGGGCATCAGCTCTAGGAGCTGGGGGCGTTCGGTGGGCAGAAATTCGCCAGTTTCCACATCCATCAGCACCGCGTTGAGCAGCTTAAAGTGCTGCTTGATCTTGACCTTGCGGCCAGGGGACGTGTTGTAGACTTTACCTTCGTAAAATTTGCAAACGTGACCGCCTTCTCTGGCCCAGAGGTTGGTACTGCCACTTTTGACCCACTGCTTAGTGCCGTTGGCAAAGTAGACAATTACCAACTTGGCTTCTTCTTGTTGTTGTTGCTCACCCATGGAAAATTTCTCGCGTACTCTGAAGACTCGTTAATTGGTATTTTAGCGTACTTGTCGGAATGGGTAATTTGCGGTGCTGGATCCGAGAACTGCTAAGATCGACTGGCCCGATGCTCTTAATATATGTTTCCCCGTGCTTGCAGCAGTTCTCTACGGTCGCGAAGACCTTCGACTAGAAACCCGTGACGATCCCCAAGCTGATGTGGGGGAGATAGTCATTCAAGTGGGCACAGCAACGACCTGTGGCACCGATCTAAAGGTGTGGCGGCGCGGTGGCCATGCCAAGATGCTGAAGCCGCCGACGCTGTTCGGTCACGAAGCGGCGGGCACGATCGCCCAAATAGGTGCAGGAGTTACCAGCTGGCAGGTGGGCGATCGGGTAGTGGCGAATAATTCGGCTCCCTGCGGCCAATGTTTTTTCTGTCAGCGCCAAGAATTTTCCCTTTGTCCGCAGCTGACTTGGAATAATGGCACTTTTGCGGAGTATCTCCGGGTGCCGGCTCCGATTGTCCAGCAGAATTTGCTGCGGGTGCCGGCCGGTCTGGTCTTGGAACTGGCCTCAATGACCGAGCCTTTAGCCTGTGTGCTGCATGGGGTGGCTCGTAGTAATGCTCAGGCTGGCGATCGAGTAGTAGTCATTGGCGATGGGGCGATCGGTCTGATGTTTGTGGCGGTGCTGGCCGAGCGGGGCTGTGAGGTCTGGCTATTTGGTGGCAACCAGCCGCGCCTGCAGGTCGGTGAAGCACTGGGCGCTAAGCGAATCTGGAATTACCACGACCATCCAGAGATGCCATCGATCGTGAAGAGTCTCACGGAGGGTTGGGGAGCCGATGTGGTGATCGAGGCTACGGGGGTTCCGGCCGTGTGGGAAACGGCGATCGCCTGTGGCCGTCCAGGGTCCACCATCAATCTTTTCGGAGGCTGTCCGAAGGACACGACGATTACGGTGATGACCGAGCAGTTGCACTATAGCGAGCTAACGCTGAAAGGCGTATTTCATAATACGCCCCTATATGTACGGGAAGCTTTGGCCCTAATTGCTAAGGGGGATATTAATTGGGGCTTGTTGGTGAGCGATCGCCGTCCCCTCAAAGATCTCAGCCAAACTTTTGATGATATGCTCCACCGCCGGGTGATCAAAGTAGCAATGGAACCTTAAAATCCACCCATTGAATTGTCATATCCAAGGATTTATTATAGTGTGCTAGGGATTTCTGAGATCTGTATGATGGTAGTCGAGACTTTGTAGTGTGGGTTTGCTAGTGGTGGATGCTCTTCCGATCGAAATTCTAGGAACAGGTAAATTCTTGCCATCCCAGATTGTCACAGATGTGGAAATTGCCCAGAAACTGGGTATTAGCGTGACCTGGATCCAAGACCGGGTGGGGGTAAGGCAGCGGCACTTTGCCACCGCGGAAACAGCGGTAGAGATGGGAGCTAAAGCAGCCCAGGCGGCTTTGGCGGATGCTAACTTGCAGTTGACCGATATCAGCTGCATTGTTTCCACCAGCGGCATTCCCCAGCAATCAATTCCTTGTAATGCGGCGCTCATCCAACGGCAGCTAGGTGGTGGAGATTCGGGGATTCCAGCTTTTGATATTAACTCTACCTGCCTGAGCTTTTTGGTGGGCTTAGAAACCATGGCTTACCCGATTCTGGTTGGTAAGTACGATCGGGTCTTACTAGTGGCCACGGAGCTGATTAGTAAAGGCATCGATTGGCAGGATCCGGAATCGGCGACGCTGTTTGGGGATGGAGCGGCGGCGGTAATTATTGGGAGAACGTCGAGTACCTCAGGCGCGCAGATTTTGGCTGCCCGGCTGGAGACTTATGGTAAAGGTGCGGAGCTGACCGAGTGCAAGGGCGGTGGTAATAACTATGCACCGCGGGAATACTGCGAGAATCCAGAGAATTTCTTGTTTAAAATGGATGGGCGAGGGGTGTACAAGCTAGCCGCCAAGGTTTTTCCGGGCTTTCTAGCCAGGCTGCTAGCGCCGATCGGCCTCACCATCGATGATATCGATCTGGTGATTCCTCACCAAGCCAGTCTGATGGCTATTGCCATGATTGGCAAGCAGTTGGGTATTCCCCAGGAAAAGCTGATGGTGATCATCCAAGACCATGGCAACAATATTGCCGCCTCGATTCCTTTGGCCCTGCATATCGCTATTCAGGAAAATCGCTTACGTCGGGGCGATCGAGTCTTGATTCTCGGTACATCGGCGGGTTTCTCGATCGGAGGAATGGTGCTTGACTACTAATGTGTTATTGACTGGCGGCCGCGCCCCGGTCACCCTGGTTTTGGCCCGCTGTTTTCAGCAAGCTGGCTGGCGAGTATTTTCCGCCGAGAGTATTCCCCAGCACCTCTGCGCCCGATCGCCAGCAGTAGTGCAGAACTATCTGGTGGCCAGCCCGCGCTGGATGGTCGATCGTTATATTCAAGATCTCTTGGCGATCGTGCAAGCCCAGCACATCGATCTTTTGCTGCCTACCTGTGAGGAAATTTACTATATTGCCCAGCATCGCGAGCTCTTGACCCAACATTGTCAGGTGTTCTGTGCCGATATTACCAAGCTGGATTTATTGCATAATAAATATCGATTCATCGAACACATTGCTAGTTTATCTCTGCCAACGCCCCGAACTTTGCTGGTGACCGATCAAGAGAGCCTAAAACTAGCTTGTCGGCTGGAGGCTGAGGGCGACCATGGTCTTGTCTTGAAGCCAGTCTATTCTCGGTTCGGCACCCAAGCCCAAATTCTGAATTCCATTTTAATTAAAGATATTACCAATGCCTCCGCAACCCATTCTGAATCTCTCCGCCCGGCCCCAGGGAAATTGAGGGGGATTCCTAATGTCACTCCTGAATCCCCCTGGGTCGTCCAGGAATTTATCGCAGGTCAGCAATACTGCACCTACTCGGTGGCTCATGCCGGAGCAGTTGTTGCTACGGCCATTTATCCAGTGCAGTTCACCGCTGCGGATGGAGCCTGTGTTTATTACGAACTGGTTCAGTTGCCGGAGATCGATCGCTGGATTCAAAGAGTAGTAGAGTCTTTGGCATTCACCGGCCAGATTGCCTTCGATCTGATTGTCGATCGGCAGGGAGTGATTTATCCGATCGAGTGCAATCCTCGGGCTACTAGTGGTCTTTGCTTGATCCAAGATCGTCTAGTCGCCTCTCTGTTGAACGGTTCCCAACCGGAGACTGCCCCGCCATTGCAGCCCTACATGCTGCTGTTGGCAATGTTGGTCTATGGTTTGCCTAGGGCGATTCAGCAAGGACAATGGGGCCATTATTGGCAGCAGCTATTTAAAGCCCAGGATTTGTTGTGGGATCGGCGGGATTTGTCGATTGGGTGGCGGTTAGCCCAAATGATGCTCGGTTTCTATGGAATTAGTCGCGATCGAGGGATCAGTTTGACCGCTGCTACTACTTTTGATATCGAATGGAATGGGGACTTATGAAAATAGTCGTAACCGGTGGCACGGGATTTGTTGGCAAGCATTTGGCCCTGCAGCTCAAGCAGTTGGGGGAAGATGTGCGGGTAATTGGCCGCAACGATCGAGTGGGAGAGACTTTAAAAGAGCAGGGCATTGACTTTCAGCTGGTAGACCTAACGGACTTAGCCCAGACCACCGCAGCTCTGTATGATATTGATATGGTCTACCACTGCGCGGCCTTGTCCTCGGCCTGGGGCCGCTACCAGGATTTCTATCGAGCCAATGTGTTGGGGACTCGTCATGTGATTCAGGGATGCTTAGCTAATAGGGTCGGCCGGATGGTGTATATTTCCACTTCTAGTGTTTATTTCGATTTCCAGGATCGGTTGAATATTTCGGAGGATGTGGCCTTTGGCGCTCGGCAAGTCAGTGATTACACTACTACCAAAAAGCTGGCGGAGTTGGAAGTACAAAGGGCGATCAGTGTTGATGCCCCGGCTGGTAATACTGGATTGCCAGGAATTATTATTCGCCCCAGAGGCATCTTTGGGCCGGGGGATACTGCCCTATTACCACGTCTCCTCCGCGCCAGCCAGACCACCGGTATTCCGCTAATCCGGGGTGGCCACTTTTGGATGGATCTGACTTTTATCGATAATCTGATTTCGGCACTGTTGCTCTGTCGAGAAGCAGGCAGTCGGCTCAATGGCCAGATTTATAATATCAGCAATGGAGAACCGATCTATTTCCACGATTTACTAAAATTGATCGATGAGCATTTGACTGGTGGTCTGCGCATCAAGCCGCTGCCTAGAGCTGTGGCCACTGGGATTGCTACCTGCCTAGAGCTGGGCCATCGAGCCTTGAATTTGAGCCAGGAACCACTCCTGACCCGCTACACCGTCGGGGTTTTAGGCTACGATCAAACCCTAAACATCCAAAAGGCTAGAACCGAGCTAGGCTACCGCCCAGCCGTCAGTTTAGTTACCGGTATCGCCAGTGCTATGCAAGATTCCATGTCGCAGGATACAAATTCCGGGTAGGAACTTAATGCGGGACAAAAAACAACGAAAATCATTGAAAGCCCTCATCCCCCAACCCCTTCTAGTGCTGCGAGGGTTTCGCCTGTTCGGGAACCGTCTGCCTGCGCAGAGGCAACCTCAGGCGCTCGCCCTGCACGCCCAAGTTTGGGAGAAGGGGAGCCGGAGCCAAAAGCGGAGTCTCTTGCCCCCTCTCCCAAGCTTGGGAGAGGGCTGGGGTGAGGGCTTTCAATGTGTCTCGGCTTAAAATTC
>JANMHS010000071.1:0-23366 GCA_031375385.1 Synechococcales cyanobacterium OTE_70_metabat_200
TTGTATCCGGTCAACTTCGCCCCCCTAACCCCCCAATTCTGGGGGGAACCGGAGAAGAATGAGAATTTTAGAGGGATCAGTTTAGAAAGGTTGTAGACTGCAAGCTTATCCTGTCGGTTTCTTAACCCGAACTGACGTTAAAGTAGTTGGTAGCGGTGGAGAATCCGCTGTCGCAAATCGCAAGGAGCTGAGCTGTTGAAAAATAGTACGGTGGTTTTCGGCCAGGATTTCTGGTGCGATCGCTGTCGCTAAATAGTCCTGTTGAACGGCGTCAATATCCAGATCGTCAATGGAACTAGATGGAAAAGGTCGCAGATCGAAAGGCAGATTTCCTGCTCTCCGTTTTTCGTTGAGTCGTCTTTCTTCTTCAGCCGTTGCCGTTGCTCGACGTGGCCCAACTCGAATCCAAGTCCGACCATCAAACCTGACCGGCGGCGCATCAGAAGGCTCCACTAGAACAATCGCCAGTTCACAACCATCAATCACTTCTTTCCGAACGGTCAAAAGTGGAAAGGGTAAAATATTGCCATCAGAACGGATACTTGCGAGGGTCAATAATAGTCGATCGTCAATCTCTAGATTGCTACAGCTACCATCATCACTCACGCCCACAAAAACCACGCCAGGCTGTTGATGGTTGGGCAGATCGTTGGCAAAGGCGCAGATAGCTTGGCGAATCTTTTTGAGATCGGAAATTGAAGCTTTGCGCTCCACTTGATCGGATTCTAAATCCTGTAGTAAGTTGGCTAACTCTTGATTATCCATGATCTCTGTGTTACCTGATTCTTCCCCATTATACTGCTGGGATTGTCTAAAGAAAGCCCAATCACCGCCGTTGCTACCCTACAGCTTTTGGTGAAAATCGTTGCCCGACCTGGAACTACTACAGTAGTCCATCCATTAGATTCATTACTCTAATCGCTGCCAGCGAAGGTTCGGTGTTGGGCTGGAGCTGTTTTTCCAGTAAGCCTTTGAGAGCAATGAGTTTCAGACTGTTTTCAGCCAGAGTTGCGGCGATCGGCTCCGCTGCTTCCAGATAACCGATCGCCCCCAGATCCGCCAAAGCCGATCGCCGCAGCTGCAAATCTTCTCCTTGCAAAGCTTGAACTAATCGATCGCCATAACTGGCAGCCACCGCTGGATTATCGACCAACTGATAGAGCGCCCGGGCCGCTGCATATTGAATCCGGGCCACCGGGTGATTTAAAAAAGGCTGAATAATTTCCTTGGTTGATCGGGCATCCAAAGTGCCCAAGGCCTCCAAAATAGCATCGAAAGGTTGGGTCAACTGGGGTGGCTCCGTCGCAGGCAAAGTCCCCGGCACCCGATCTTCTAGGAGGGCGATCAGTTTCGGGATCCCTTGGGGATCGCCCAAAGCTTCCAGGGCCTGAGCTGCGGCCTCCCGCACATAAAAATCCGCACAGCTCAAAGCATCGATCAGTGCTGGCACGGCCCGCGTGTCGCCTAGTTTGCCTAAAGCTCGCGCCGCATTGCGCCGCAGTGGATACCCGCCCACCCCCGTGCGATCGTCTTCATCCAGTAAAGCGCCGATCAGCACCTCGATCGCCGTGGGGTCATCCACCCGAAAGCGCCCGATCCACCAAGCTGCATAGATTCGCAGCCCTAAGTCGGCACCACGCAAATTCTCAATCGCCTGCTCGATCGTCAGGTTGGGGGCATCGGTAAATTCTTCGGTCATCTTTTGGAATTCTGAGCTTGCTAACCTATACTAGGTCTTTTTTCAAACAAATCCCGAATCCGATGCTTTATCAATATCCACCGCTGCAATCTGGAGTACTCCTACGCCGCTACCAGCGCTTTTTCGCGGATATCCGGCTGGATAGTGGAGCTGAGATTACGGCCCATTGCCCCAACACCGGAGCCATGAGCGGTCTCTGTGAAATTGGCGCGCCGGTAATGGTCTCGGCTAGCGACAACCCCAAGCGCAAGCTAGCCTACACCTGGGAGATGATCCAAGTAGGCGAGCGGTGGATTGGAGTCAATACCAACCTGCCCAATAAGGTGGTGAAGTTGGCTTTGGAACAACGGCTGTGGCCAGAGTTGGGCGACTACTTGGAGGTGCGATCGGAGGTAAAGTATGGCGTGGATGGCCGCAGTCGGATTGATTTCTTGCTGACTGGCGACGATCTGCCGATCTATGTGGAAGTCAAAAATACCACTTGGAAAGTAGGAGACTTCGTGCGTTTTCCCGACACGGAAACCACTAGGGGCCAGAAACATCTCCAGGAAGCCATGCATGTGATGCCCAAGGCTAAGGCGGCGATGTTGTATTTCATCAACCGGGATGATGCTAAAAAATTTGGCCCAGGGGACGATCGAGACCCCCGCTACGGTGAACTGTTGCGCCAGGCTGTGGCGGCAGGACTGCTGGTGTTACCCTGTCGGTTCCGCATTTCACCGGCTGGTGTGGAGTATTTGGGCTTAGGGAAGCTAGAACTTTAGTCTTAGCCATGGTCTAGAGGACTAACGACACCACGCCCACTGCGATTGAGAACGTGGGTGTAGGCTGATCCATACCGGTGGACTATGGCGAAAGTGAATTGTGTAACATAATGTTAAAAACTATACCAATTGATCACAACAGCGTTTAGGCTGAATGAGTTCAGTCTAAGCACCTGATTTAGGGGATTAGACGGAAATTTTTCGGGCTAACCACCCTTTTTCCTGGGTATAGGCGGAGATTTTTCTACCTAAGCGCCTCTTGAGGAGATTAGGCAGAATTCTTTCAGTCTAACCACTAGTTAGCTGTCTTTAATCGATTGGGTAGAAAGAGATGATCGACCAATTCAGCACCGTGTTATTAGATATGAATGACACCTTCATGTTTGGTGCTGATCAGTTTGGCTCTGATAAAGACTATTCCGTTATTTATCGTCAGCTTGGTGGAATAATGGAGCAAAGCCGAGTCAATAAATTGATTCAAGCCGCTTACAGTTATTTAGATATTCGCTATCCTGATCCGCAATATCGAGAGGCGTTTCCGAGTTTGCGAGAAGCCCTTTTGAATGCTGAGGATGATGATTCCTTGTCGGAGAAAGACTTGGAGCTTTTGATTGAGACGTTTGCCCGTCATGAATTGGGATTTGTTCCACCAGAATATACAGCTTCGATCGAGCGTCTCTCTCAAGAGTTTCGACTTGGTTTAGTCATTGACATATGGGCACCGAAAACATTATGGGTTGAGACACTGAGGCAATGTGGTGTTTTGCCACTTTGCGAAGCCACATCATTTTCTTCAGATTGCGGAATGGTCAAGCCATCTCCGCGTCCATTTTTGAAAGTCTTAGAAGAAATGCGAGTCGATCCACAAGATGCAGTGGTAATTGGGGATTCAGTTAGGCGCGATCTAGGCGGAGCAACAGCAGCAGGAATAAGCTGTATTCTAGTAGGAGGTGCAACACATCCATCTGCGTTAGAGTCCGTAGCGAGTCTGATAGATGTAGTCAAATCAGTTGCGACAGCCAGCTAACAACCCGGCTGGAGCGGACTGCCAGGAGATCTTGGTAGTGTTGCAAAGGTTACTTGCAGCCGCTCAGCCGGAACGCTAGGCTTTTCACAAATACACTTCACAGCTATTCGTTTGGCCTTATGCAAAGACTGCTCATCGTCACCTTCTTCGCTGTAATACTGCAAGGCTGCGATGCCCCTGACAAAACTATCAGTCAAAAAATTGGTGCTCAATTTGACAACCCGTCAGGCACCACGATCGACCTCCAAAACGTTGTTGCGTATGACTGGGAGCGCCTTTGCGTGATTGGCCCATACGCAACGAACAAGTCAATTGAAGAGCAAATTGGGTTCCCCTGGGACGGTCTATCCAAAAGCACCATTGGCGACCATGACAACATCAGCCTATTGGTTTTTGTCAAGTCTAACTCCGTGGTGGCGTTTACGGAGCACCCCAGAGGGAAAGGTGATTTTCTTGAAATGAAGCCCAAGTGCTTATGGAAGGCTGATGCAATCCTTCTTAAGCGAAAGGGAAAAGGGGATTCGATACAGTTGATTACCAAGGAGCAGATTAACAAGCCATGAAGATTCATGTGTCGTCCGCTTACCAATAATAACCAACACATCGCCACGAGTAGCTCACCTGAAATTGCCCCTCCAAGCTAGAATAAAGCAGTGACCTCACTACAAAGAAAATACCAGAGCCGAATCAATCGACTCTGGTATCTATCAGTGGTTCCAGATCTTAGCAATGACTTCCGCTGGCGAAATATCGGCGATCTTGTCCGTCTTGGACTTAATGGCGGTGGTCTTGCTGTTCGGTGGAATCAGCTTAGCCGGGTCGGTGCTCCCGAAGAGCGCAAAAGTATAGGTCCCTGTGGCGATCGCCAAGTGCATAGGGCCACTATCGGTGCAGATCATCAGGCTCGCCGCCGCGATGATAGCGGTTAATTTACCAATATCCGTAGGTTTGACGATTTTAACATTGGGGCAAACTTGCAGAATGGTCATGGTGAGTTCTCGATCGTCCGGGCCTTCGATAAAGACAATCGGCTTTTCTTGGCGAGATTGCATCTCCGTAATCACCTTTTGCCACTGAGCGGCAGGATATATTTTGTCGATGCCAATTTGCTGGGAGAGCTGACTGGCTCCACCATGGATGAGAATATAGCCGCTCTCCGTTACCCCCAGCCGCTGTAGCTCGGCCTCAGCCCACTCGATATCGGCCTTGGGCACATTGACACTCAATGGTGGGCAATCTCCTTGGATATCTAGACCCTTCACCAGATCATGGTACATACTGGCCGCATATTGATTTGGCTCTAAGACTACTGGATCCGTTAAAAAAAACTGTCCGGCCCCTACCTTGTAACCAATGCGCTTGGGAATACCCGTGAGCCATAGAAAGAATCCCACCCCAAACTGACGACCCAGGGACAGCACCATGTCGTATTCTTTGTCCCGCACAGTTCCTAACAAATTGCCCCAATCTGCTGGGCCATTAGCATCTTTAAAATCGAAGGGAATTACCTGGGGAAAAGCTTTGCAAACTTGGTAGGCTGCCTTCGATCGAGGTTCCACTACCACATCGATCTGAGCATTGGGATAGCTGCGCTTCAGGTCGTCTAGGGTAGGGAAAAATAAAATTTGGTCGCCGATGCCGCCTGGGACAAACGCTAGGATCCGCATGGGTAAAATCGCTCAGTTCAGTGCGCAACCATTTTAGCAGAAGTCTTTGGTTCTCGGCCTGCTTGCGGTTAGTTGGAGCGTGATTGAAGAACCTGGGACTGTTCGGGTACAATCGACTGGCTCTACACACCAAAACTACCCTCATGAAACTGAAAGTCTATGGCATTCCCAACTGCGGCACTTGCAAAAAAGCCTTGCAGTGGTTGGATCACAACGAAATTGACTACGAATTCATCGATACGAAGCAACAGCCGCCGACCATCGACCAGATTCGGTCTTGGGTGCAGACCCTGGGGAACAAGCCCCTGCGCAATACTTCCGGTCAATCCTACCGATCGCTAGGCCCCGAGCGAGAAACTTGGTCTGATGAACAATGGGTCTCAGCTTTTGCCAAAGATGCCATGCTACTAAAGCGTCCGTTGTTTGTCCGGGCCGATCGAGCGTTGATGACCGGCTTCCGGGGCAAAGACGCCGAAATTCGGAGCGTGCTGGACAGCTGAAATCTCTAGTCCACTACCGATATTCGTAGGCACCATGGCGAACAATACACCAATAATTTCAGCGTTGCGGCGTTGGGCCGATCGAGATTGTGCTCCTTTTTATACCCCCGGTCACAAGCAAGGCCATGGAATGGGCGAGGATTTCCTGGATATCTGGCAGCAGTTTGGGTTGCGTCTCGATCTGCCTGAGCTACCCGGTTTGGACAACTTAGCCCATCCCCAAGGGATCATTCAGGAAGCTCAGCACCTAGCCGCAGAAGTCTTTGGGGCAACGCATACGCGCTTTTTGGTCAATGGCTCCACCACCGGAGTGATCGCGGCCATGCTGGCTACCTGTCAACCGGGCGATCGCCTATTGATGCCCCGCAACGTCCATCGATCGGCCATTGCCGGAGCTATTCATAGTGGAATCCTGCCAGTCTTTGTGGATCCAGAGTACATCCCGGCCCTCGATATTGCCCATGGTTTGACAGTGGCCTCGATCGAGCAAGCGTTGGCCCAATACCCAGATATTCGAGCCATCTTGGTGGTAGCGCCCACCTACTATGGAGTCAGTGGAGATCTGCGGGCCATGGCCGCGATCGCCCATGGACATAATATTCCCCTGATTGTAGATGCGGCCCATGGTGCCCATTTTGGCTTTCATCCAGGGCTGCCCCCCTCACCCCTAGCCCTCGGGGCAGACATTGTGGTGCAGTCTACCCATAAGCTGTTGGGGGCACTGACCCAAGCTTCCATGCTCCATGTAAAAAGCAATTTAATCGACGTGGAACGGCTAGACCGCTGTCTGCAAATCCTGCAAACCAGTAGTCCTAGCTACTTACTGCTGGCTTCCCTCGATAGCGCCCGCGCCCAAATGGCTACCTACGGTCACGAACTGCTTGATCGCACCTTAGAACTAGCCGCCAAAGCCCGATCGGCTCTGGTCGATATCCCCGGTCTATTAACGCTGGACTTAACCAGCCACCAAAGTCCCGGTTGTGTTTCCTTCGATCCCACCCGCTTGACCGTGACCGTGAACGAGGTGGGCTGGACGGGCTATGAGGCCGATGAGCTGCTCTGCGAAAAATACCGAGTTATTGCCGAAATGCCCTCCCTCCGCCATCTGACCTTCATTGTCAGCATCGGGAATCGGGAGTGGGATATGGAAATGTTGGTGGCCGGAATGCGGGGATTAGCCCAGGCGGGTCGTCCGACCCTAGATCTGCCTGGGGCAGCAGACGCAGAGATCCTCATTCGAGAACCTGCGGTGTCGCCCCGCGCGGCCTTCTTTGCCGCCCAGGTAATGGTGCCGATCGAACAATCTATTAACCGCATCGCAGCCGAAACGATTTGTCCCTATCCGCCCGGAATTCCCACCATCGTCCTAGGGGAATTAGTGACCCAAGCGGCGATCGACTATCTCCAAAAAATCCTTGCAGCCGGTGGCGAAATTGTTGGTGCTAGCGACCCCCAGTTCCACCACCTGCGGGTACTGGCCTAGATAAAGTTCTTAAGCAATCCGCCGATTTCTTCCATCACGTTGCCATCACCATCGGCATCTAGCATCTTGGTAGCTGCCCCTAGGAGGTCGTTACCGCCGCTGCTGCTAGCTGCAGCGCCGAGTAGTTGAGAAAGGCCGCTGGCATCACTACCCTCCGTAGATTTGCCCATGGCTCCCATGATGATCGGGGTGAGAATCCCGAGCAAGGTCATCACCGCGCCAGAATTCAGGCCCGATTGCTGACCGACGAGATTGGCGATCGCACTATGGTTGCCACCCAAAAATTGGTTCATCAGCATCCCGCCAATGCCACTGGACTGGGAATTACCTAAAAAGCCCATCACATCATCTAAGACTCCGCCCTGGTTCTGAGCTTCTTGTTGCAGCTCGTCTGGATTCCCGTGGTTGCCCATGGCTGAGAGTAGCATCGGTAGAGCAGTGTTGATCGCGGATTGGGTAGAGCCGCTGTCTGCACCAATTTGCTCGCTAATCTGGTTGACCACGGGGCCAGTTAGTTGATTGGCAATCATGCCAATTAATGGATTCATCGGTTTTCTCCAAAGTGGGATTAAAATCTCCGCCCATTCTACCGAAGGAATTAGGATTTAGAGCGATCACTCCATGTTTTTTTACTTGCCGTCTAGATATTAGATCGTGCTACCATCGACATCCATCGCCCTGCGCCTCCATAGATTCATGAGTAAGCTAGAAAAATTTAACTATACTTCCCCCAGTGGCTTCGACATCGAATTCCTGCCCGGTGAAAAACGGCTGGAACAGCGATTTCTGGATACCATGCGGGCGGTGTTCGAGCGCTACGGTTTCACCCCGATCGAGACTCCGGCAGTGGAGCGCCTAGAAGTATTACAAGCCAAGGGTCAACAGGGTGACAACATTATCTATGGCATCTCGCCCCTGGTAGCTAATGCTGATGAAGGTGGCCTCGACCGGGCCTTGAAATTCGACCAAACGGTGCCGCTGGCGGCCTACATCGCCCGGCATCTCAACGACCTGATATTTCCCTTTGCTCGCTACCAAATGGACATGGTATTTCGGGGCGAACGGGCCAAGGCCGGTCGCTACCGTCAGTTCCGTCAGTGCGATATCGATATCGTAGGTCGAGGCAAATTGGATTTGCTGTACGATGCCCAGATGCCCGCGATTATCTCGGAGATTTTCACCCAGCTCGATATCGGAGCTTTCTGTATCCGGATCAATAACCGCAAGGTGCTTACCGGCTTCTTTACGGCGATCGGCATTGCCCCCCAATTGGCTCGTACCTGCATCAATATCGTGGATGAGCTGGATAAAATTGGCCCTATTAAAGTCCAGGCCGAACTGGAAAAGATTGGGGTGACTGCCGATCGAGCTATCCAAATTATTGATTTCACCAAAATCCAAGGCAGTCCCGACGAAATCCTACAAGAGCTCCAAGGCTTATTCGACGACCAAGCCCAGGAATTTCGGCAAGGCGTAGCGGAACTGACGGCGGTGATTGCTGGGGTGCGGGCCTTGCAGGTACCTGCGGCCAACTTTGCGATCGACCTCTCGATCGCCCGAGGCTTGGGCTACTACACTGGTACGGTCTATGAAACTACCTTGCTGGGCTACGAAAGTCTGGGCAGCATTTGCTCCGGCGGTCGCTATGCGGAACTGGTCGGCATCTTTGCGGGCGAAGATATGCCCGGTGTGGGGATTTCGATCGGTCTCACCCGCCTGATTAAGAATCTGCTCCTGGAAAAAATCGTCATTCCCTTGCCCCAGTCGCCAGCTAGGGTAGTAGTGATTAACCTAGACTACCAATTAGTCGATAGCTACCTCGGTCTGGCTCAGCAGCTCCGGCAGGCCGGGATCAATACCATCAGTAACCTGGATCCTGGCAAGGTCGGTGACCAACTGAAGAAAGCCGAGAAACTAGGGGCAGAAATCGCGATCGTCCAAGGCCCTGACGAAAAGCTGGCCGATCGCTGCCAGCTCAAGGTGTTGGCTACCCGCGAACAACGAGAAATCCCGGTCTCCGAACTAGTAGCCACCGTGCGCAGTCTGTTGCCTTAGCCATTTGGTTTTGTTGTTGGCAGCTGGCCCTGGGTACCCTAGAAACTAATTAGATCTACCTTGCGAGCTATCATTCCTGTTCGCCAATCTTTAATCACTCAATTACGTTGGCGGTGGGCGAGGTCGGTCAAGTCTCAGACGTTATACTGAAAAATGATCTTGTCTCAACTCAGGAAATATGTTGATCCGAACTTTGCACCTGCGGGACTTCCGATGCTTTGCAGACTTGGAAATGGACTTTCATGGATATTTAACTGTCCTCGTAGCCACAAATGGTCAAGGGAAAACAGCTATTTTGGAAGCCATCAGAATTGCCCTAGGTACCTTTGTCGGTGCTTTTGATCTGGGCAAGGCCAAGCACATCGAAAACACCGATGCCCGTTATGTTAGTAGGGCAGGATTGCAATCTGAACAGAAATATCCTGTATCGATCTCTGCCAATCTCCAGTTGTCTGATGATCGGTTAATCTCGATTCGTCGCGAGCTGTCTGGCCCTAAGAATAAATCCACCATCAAAGGAGCTGCAGACTTGACGCAGTATGGCAAAGAGCTGCAAAGTCAGATTCGGCAGGAAGCCCTTACAACATTACCAGTGGTGGCTTACTACAGCACAGGCCGCCTGTGGAAAGCTCACAACCTCAATACCCGTAAATCCCTCACAGCCAGTCGGTCACTGGGCTACGAAGATTGCCTATCATCAGCATCAAGTTTTGCTCAGGTACAAGCCTGGATGGCAAAGGCCACCTTAGCACAACTACAAATGCCTCAAAATAACCTAGGTCAAGCACTGGAAATGATTCAAGAGGCTGTGAACCAAGCGCTACAGAGCGAGGGATGGCAAAATTTTCACTACAACGTCGGTCACGAAGAGCTAGTGATGCAGAAAGGAGAACAAGAAATCCTACCCGTCAGTTTGCTTAGTGATGGCACCAGAGCGATGATCTCGCTGATCGCTGACTTGGCTTTTCGTTGCGTCTGTTTGAATGGCTTGAGCGGATTGGACTCTCCTCTCAACAGTCCAGGTATTGTGATGATCGATGAAATTGACATGCATC
Source organism: Synechococcales cyanobacterium OTE_70_metabat_200 (assembly GCA_031375385.1). Taxonomy (GTDB): domain Bacteria; phylum Cyanobacteriota; class Cyanobacteriia; order Cyanobacteriales; family Chamaesiphonaceae; genus JAAFHZ01. The sequence goes on from JANMHS010000071.1 coordinate 10,251, forward strand.
TTCATCCTCGCTGGCAGCAGCGGGTACTCCACTCTCTACATCAAGCATTTCCAAAGATCCAATTTATCGTGACTACTCACAGCCCCCAAGTACTCAGTACAGTCGATCGAACCGCTATTCGCCTATTGTCACAAACTAGCGATGATGACATTCTGACCATGCACAGTGAAACTCCGAGCCTGCAAACACAGGGTGTTTCCAGCTCAGACATTCTCGCGCAGGTGATGGATGTCAATCCTGTACCAGAAGAGGATGCGGCTCACTGGCTCAGTGAATATAAAGCCCTGATTCAACAAAATCAGCAGGAAGTAGAGTCGGCACAGAGCCTGCGCCAGCAGCTAGAACGGCATTTTGGCACAGAGCATCCAGCTATTGTGGACTGCGATCGACTGATTCGCTTTCAGGCTTTTAAGCACAAGGTTTCCCAACGATAGCCTAAGCCATGCACAAACTTGATCGCGGGAAAGCGCCCTCCTGTCTACAGCGGCATCATCGCACCTCTAATAATGATTGGCAGAAAGTCAACGGAGAAGATAAAACAGAAATCTGGAAAGCTTTGCAGGCCATGCAGCTCGATCGCTGTGCCTATTGTGAAAGCAAAATCACTACTCCCAAGCAGCATATCGAACATTTTTGTCAACGGAGCCTTTTTCCCAAAAAAACATTTGATTGGTCAAATCTGTTTGGTTCCTGTAATAACCAAGAACACTGCGGCAAACACAAAGACAAGCATCAGCATGAACCTGCTGATCTGATTAAGCCGGACATGGAAGATCCAGGGAAATTGTTGCTATTCGTTGTTGATGGAACCGTCACTATTCGCAGCAATCTAGTACCAGAAGATCAATATCGAGCAGAGGAGACAATTCGAGTATTTAACCTCAATGCAGCTGCTCTAAAAAATCAGCGAAGGCAAGCTGTTCAAGGATATTTGAACCTCACTGAAGAGGAGTCCGTGTTATCCGATATGGAGTGGCGAGAATACATTAATGATGAGTTGCAAACAGCTGCTGGGCAAACTTTTGTAACAGCAATTCGACACATGCTACTGGAGCACTACTAATATGCTAATTTTTTTGGCGACGGCGCTGATCGCCCAAGCGACTCCCGCCAATCTAGCGCCGCCGGTTCCTCAATACATTATTGAGGAACAGCCAGTGCGGCGGCTGCCCGGTGGACTGGATCAGGTGCCAGTCTTTAACAGCAACAGTCCGGAGGTAGTGCAAAGCGAAGGCATACTGCTTTCCACCCTATCGCCCCAAGGTCGCCCCAATGCCAATGTCCATCTAAACTACAGCTTTTCCGATCGCTTCGATGTGTTTACTCACCATATTGCTCGACCGAATCTCACGAATCCCCAGGATCAACGCCGCCTCAACCTGGGCATTGTGGTCTATAACAACGGCTCCACAGCGGTGCAGCTAGAGATCTTGCAATCCCTCAGCTACACCACTGCCGATGACGCCTCTTTCCAGACCTTGCCCGCCTATGCCAACAACCCCGAAGGTCGTATTTTCTCTGGCCCCGGTTCGCGCTTGGCCACGGACTTGCTGCGCGGGATCAGCGAAGCACCCAGCCAGATCGTCATTCCCGCCGGCCAGAGCCGGGTGATTTTCAATCGACCTATTCCTAATGGCAGCGCTCGTTCTGGTCTGATGCGCCTGCGGAGTAGCGGCAAAGTCCAGGTGGCTAGTATGGCTTTACTCGATCGAGTCATCCAACCCCCAGCGCCCCCCTTGCCTACCCCTCTTGGCCCCTTAGACAGCCCGCCACCTCTGCCCCCAGTCCGTTACGAAGCCCCCACCGAGGCGGATTGGCAAGCCGCACTGGATACCTTACCCCTAGCCACCCCTAGGGACGTAACGCCCACCCCACCTGGTCGGTATGGCTCTCTAATATATGGTCGGGTAGCTGGAGTTTCGGAGGGAAGTCGCTGGGAAGGCTTCGTGACCGACGACCCAGCCAAAGGCTATCTGTCTATTCCCGATCGAGGCAAGGCTTTTTCCTATGTATTGAACACCCCAGATAGTGGTACCTTAGGTACCGGTCAAGTCCAGTCGGCCAGACTGCTGGTTCGCTACCCAGATACGGCCTACGATGCCCATGGCAACTACTCTACCCACTATCGGCTGACCATGCCCTTGCAAAACAATACGGGCAGCGATCAAGTTGTAGCAATCAAAATCCAAACTCCGCTGAAGGACGAATTTAAGCGCGATCGATTGAGTTTTAACGCTCAAACTAGTCCGAATATTTTCTTTCGCGGTACCGTACAGTTGACCTATCCCGGCGACAATCCGGCAGAGCCGGTGGTGCGATCGATTCACCTCGTCCAAAGGCAGGGAGAGCAGGGGCAGCCTTTGGTGGCCATCAAGATTGCCCCTGGCGTCAGGAAACTGGTAGAAGTGGAGTTAATCTATCCACCCGATGCCACGCCGCCCCAAGTCTTAACGGTAGAATCCTTCGACCCAGCGCAGTCGCCCCAACTCCCAGCAGATCGGGTGTTGCCCTTAGTAGAAGCCGATCCATTTTGAGCCATCCCCAACCAAAAGCCGCCCCGATGTCGGGGCGGCTTTTGACAGTGACAGAAAAAATCTGGGCTGAGTGAAAAAATCCTATCTATGGAAAACAAAAAAGAGAACCGACGACTGGCCGTGTTTCGTCTCGGTTCTCTTCTTTATTTACTCCTCACACTCTTATATAATAACTTTTTCCCAGGAATTGTCAAGGGTTTTTAAGATCTTTTTTGCAAATTGTTAAAACATGGCTTTCTGTAAGGATTCCAGCACTCGTAATAATCGCTCGTAATCCTGTTGTTGACCCCGATCGAGATAGAGGTGAGCAGCCCTTTGATAATCGGAGCTAGCGCCGCCATAGTCCGCTAACTTCTGCCGGACTACCCCACGTCCACAGAGGGCCTCGATCGACTCCGGTTCAAATTCCAAAGCCCGATCGTAGTCTGCCAAGGCCCGATCCAGTTGTCCCTCCTGCTGGAAGATCGCGGCCCGCTGGCAGTAGATCTTAGTTCGGTGGGGTTCCAGGGCCAAGGCCCGATCAAAGCTATCTAGAGCCATCCGGCGATCGTCAGCCATCAGGCCATATTGATAATAGAGGGCCGCACTGGGAGCTAGACCGATCGCTTGGAGATAGTCATAGCGGGCCTTTTCCACTTCGCCCTGTTGGTAGTAAATGGCTCCCCGTCTTTGGTAAGCCGGGGCGAACTGGGCATCGAGCGCCAAAGACTGGCTGTAATCGGCGATCGCTAGGGTATATTCTTGCTGACTGGCCCGCAGATTGCCTCGTTGAAAGTAGGCTGCTGGCACCGCTGGATTGCAGGCGATCGCCTGGTCACAATCTGCCACGGCCAAGGCCAGCTCGCCGCGCAGCTCCTGAAGATTCCCGCGCCGTAGATAGGCTTCCCCATGGTAGGGGTTATAGATCAAAAACTGATTTAAGTCCGCCAGAGCTGCTGGCAGCTCGCCCATTTCCTGGTGGACTAAGGCCCGCTCCCAATAAACCACAGCCAGATTGGGCAGGCGCTCCAAGCTTTGGTCATAGTCGGCGATCGCCTCCACTAAGTGACCGAGCTGCCAATGGGCATAGGCCCGATTTTTGTAGGCATGGGCCAAGTCTGGTTTCAGAGACAGAGCCGTATCGAAATCTTGGATGGCCTGCTGATAATCGTGGAGCTCTTGGGAATAGATAATCCCCCGATTGTGAAAATGTAGGGGCTTGGGTTCTAGAGCAATTAGTTTGGTGCATTCGGCGATCGCGCCAGGGGCATTGCCCTGCAGCAAATGTCGATCCATCTGAGTATGGATGGCTGTCGGATTGCCGGTGGCGATTGGGGTTGGTCGGTCGGCCAGCACCTGTTGCATCAGCTTGCCCAGTTCTACCCAAGCTTCGATTAAAGCCGGTGGCCGATCGGCACAGAGACGATCGATCAGGGCTAGGAATTGGGGAGTAGTATGGGAGCGCCAGGCCTCTGGTGGTTCGCCGATCCGCGATAGGGAATGTATTGCCAGCTGGCCTAGCGCTTGCATATCTACATCGAGCAAGTGGGGTGCGCCCAGGGTCTGGCGGTCCGTAAAGGCCAGCGAACCCACATCGGTCAAGATCAGTTGGCGTTGGTCTGGATTGTCAAGGGGTTCTGGCGGTGAAGGCTCTGCGTCTTGGCGGGCAGCTGGAATGCTCACAGCGGTCATCCGTCGGGAGAGCTGAGCGGGATGCAAATTGCCATGGGCGATCTGTTGCTGATGCAGCGGGTGTAGAATTTCCATAACCTCTGCCAGCAGAGACATTACTTGGTGCTCGGTCTGGCCACTGAGTTCACCGATCAGGTTTTGACTATCGATGTATTCATAGACTACAAAAAACTGGTCTTCCTCTAGCCAATATTGCAACAATTGAGGCATTTGTGGCGAGAGCTGGTTGAACTGCTGAAGTCGGGCAGCAGTTTGCAGGCGCTTTTCGATGATTGGCCCTCCCTGCGCGGCGGGCGGATGAAAATGTTTGAGGATGTATTGGATGCGGGCATTGTCCCCATCGGGTGCCGCCAACTTGCCTAGGGCCACGTAGGTGTCCCGATCGGCGTTCCCATGCACCCGAGCAACTAGGTGATAACGTTCTTGCAAAACTTGACCGACTAACATGCAGCAAGGTAACCAATATTACAAAGGCGGATCGAAAGCTAACAGTCTATCATCGCCCAAAAAAACGCTTTGGTTCAATAGTTGGGAGATTTCTACTAAATCAATACTATTGGGCAGAAGACCGGCTTGGGCTAAAATAGGGAGGTTATTTTTGGACTAAAAGCTATGACTCGCGCCATTATCACCACAGACAAAGGTGTCATCAACATTCAGTTTTTTGATGCGGATGCGCCCAAGACCGTCAAAAACTTCGTAGATTTGTCGGAGAAAGGTTTTTACGATGGCCTAAACTTCCATCGCGTGATTGACAATTTCATGGTTCAAGGTGGCTGCCCCCAGGGCACTGGAACTGGCGGACCCGGTTACAAGTTTGACTGTGAGATCAACCAGAATAAGCATGAAGCTGGCAGCCTATCGATGGCTAATGCTGGCCCGAACACCAATGGCAGCCAATTCTTCATCTGTCACGCCCCCCAGCCTCACCTCAATGGCGGCCACACAGTCTTTGGTAAAACCGAGGATATGGATGTAGTCAATGCCATTCGGAAAGGCGATAAGATTGTGTCCATCAAGATTGAGCACTAGAGTCGAGCGCTGGCTGGGGCAGGGAGCAATTAGTTTCTTGGCCCGCCAGCTGCTGCCACTACCATTGGCTAGATGCTATCTAGCTCGATCAACTTAGCTCGAACTTTTTGGATATCTTGCCACATCAGCCACTTGGGCGAACCTTCTTCCTTCGATTGGTTGCGCAGCAGGTAGGCTGGGTGGAAGATTGGCATGCAAAGGCGGCCTTCCCACTCCATCCATTCGCCACGAACTTTGGTGATGCCCTCCTTGCGACCGGTGAGAGCCTTGAGGGCCGTGGCTCCGGTCAAGAGAATCACTTTGGGATCCACCAGCCGGATTTGTTCTAGAAGATAGGGCTTGCAAGCAGCGATTTCGTCGGGGCTGGGCACCCGGTTATCCGGTGGCCGACAGCGCACTACATTACAAATATAGATTTCTCGATCGGTCGAAAAGTTCACGGAGGCCAGGATTTTCTCCAGGAGCTGGCCCGACTTACCCACAAAGGGCAGACCCTGTTCGTCCTCATTTTGCCCTGGCCCTTCACCCACAATCATGACTGGCGCATTAATCGCCCCTCGACCCACCACCGGATTGAGCCTGGTGGCTCCCAAGCCGCAGCGCTGACAGAGACCACAATGGGTGGCCAATTGACCGATATCCCCATAGGTACCAGGCGCAATTGGCACCTTGGCGCTGGTGGGAATCAGGTCGAAGCTATCCACCTCCGGCGCTGGTGTTTCTCGCACCACCGGGGTGCTGGACTCCGGGGCTAAGTTACCAAAAAGATTGAGCTGTTCTTCGGACATAGGATGGGGCTGCAAAGTTGGAGAGAAGCAAAATCGCCTCTATGGTATCAGGAATCGGTAGGTGGACTCAGCACACTCACTAGTACCTTATCTACTCGATTGCCATCCATATCCATGACCTCGAAGCGAAACCGCTCCCATTCAAAGTTATCTGCGGCGTTGGGAATCTTGCCCAATTGGAGAATAATGAAGCCGCCGAGGGTATTGTAGCTACCGCGCTGCTCGATCGAATCTTCAGAGATCTGGAATAGCTCGATAAACTCCTCGATCGAAAGCATTCCATCCAACAACCAAGTACCATCATCTCTCTTGACCGCTTGGGGGGGGGCGGGCTGCTCCACGTCCTGAATATTGCCCACGATTTCTTCGAGCAGGTCGTTGAGCGTCACCAGACCCTGAATTACGCCATATTCATCTACTACCACCCCAATATGGGTGCCGGTTTCCTTGAACTGTTCCAGAACCTTGAGTCCTTTGGTGCTCTCCGGGACTAGGAGCGGCTTGATCAAAGAAGAGGTCAGGTTCGGTGCTTGGCCGGAGAGGGTCTGACTGAGCAGATCAGCCACATGCACTACTCCAATCACGTTATCTAGCACTTCTTGGCAGACCGGGAAGCGGGAATATTGGCTGTCTACAATCTTGGCGCAGTTTTCTTCCCAAGGATCTTCAATATCCAACCACACGATGTCTGGCCGGGGGGTCATCATGGAGCCGACCCGCCGATCGCCCAAGGCCAGTACCCGCTCCATCATGTCCTGTTCGGCTTCTTCAAAGGTGCCTGCTTCGGTACCCTGACCGATCATCACTCGGATTTCTTCTTCGGTGACTTCCGGATCACTGGAGGCTTTAATGCCTAGGAGCTTGACGATTAAGTCCGTGGAGATACTGAGCAAGCGATTGAGCGGGCTACCGATTTTTCCTAGCCAAGTCAGGGGGATAGCGACGAGTGGGGCTAATCTTTCTGGGTTACTGAGGGCAATTTGTTTGGGTACCAGTTCGCCGATCACGATGGTGAAGTAGGTAACTAGGCCGATCGCTAAGGTGGAAGCAATTGCCTCTGCATGTTTCTGGAGGATTGGGATACCTAAACCTGACAAGATTGGTTTGAGTTGTTCGCTCACGGCGTGCTCGCCCCGCGCACCGGAGAGAATCACCATTAAAGTAATACCCACTTGAACCGTGGGTAGGAAGCGATTGGGATTGTTGGCTAGGTCTAGGGCGATGCGCGCTCTGCGGCTGCCTTGGTTAGCTGATTGCTGAAGCCTAATTTTGCGCGCCGAAATGATCACCATCTCGGACATGACAAACAGACCATTGATCAAAATCAAAAACAGGACAAGCGATAATTCACCGACAGGAGACATAGGAGTGGGTAAGAAAAAACCTTGACCGCTAGCAATAAATTACGTTTTGACTGCTTTAGGATACAGTCTGGGCCAATACCATCAATACTCTACTCTATTTTTTGCCATCTCTAAAGTAAGGAAGCTAGGGAAGCGAGGTAGCGACTGCTACCTCTGCAAAAGAATTACGCAACTCGGCAATCTTTAAGCTAGCACTGACAAAGGTTCTCAAACTGTAGCGATCGATAGTTTTTGGCTGCTTTCTAATACGAATTTTCTAGCCCAGCGATCGACCGCTAAAATGTCTTCGAGACCTGGTTCTGCCTGCAGATCCGGACGATGCCGATCGCAGGTTTGCTCGATTAATTTAGGAATGGAGAGGAAATCGATCCGTTCTTCTAAGAACAGGGCCACTGCTTGTTCGTTGGCGGCGTTGAGGACTGCGGGCATGGTGCCACCGGCTCGGCCAGCGGCATAGGCTAAATCGATGCAGGGATACTTCACTCGATCGGGTTCCCGGAAGGTCAGGTCTCCGGCCTTTACTAAGTCCAGGGCGGGCCAGTCGGTGGCAATCCGCTCGGGCCAGGAAAGGGCGTATAGCAAGGGCAGCCGCATATCGGCCCAGCCCATTTGGGCCAGCACGGAGGTGTCCTGGAGTTCGATCAGGGAGTGAATGATGCTCTGGGGATGGATCACGATGTCGATCTGGTCGTAGTCCATCTGGAACAGGTAGTGGGCTTCGATTACTTCTAGTCCCTTGTTCATCAGGGTGGCCGAGTCGATGGTGATCTTTTTGCCCATGGCCCAGTTGGGATGCTTCAGGGCATCGGCCACGGTGACGTTAGCGAGCTTTTCGGCGGGCCAGTCTCGGAAGGAGCCACCGGAGGCGGTGAGAATAATCCGGCGCAGTCCGCCGGCGGGCACGCCTTGCAGGCATTGAAAGATGGCGGAATGCTCGGAGTCTGCGGGGAGTAACCGGACTTTGTGTTTCTCGATGAGGGGGAGCACCACTGGGCCACCGGCAATCAGGGTCTCTTTGTTCGCTAGGGCAATGTCTTTGCCGGCTTCGATCGCTGCAATGGTGGGCAGCAGTCCAGCACAACCTACGATGCCGGTGACAACGCTTTTTGCATCGCCATAGCGGGCTACTTCTACGAGTCCGGCGCTGCCGGATACTAGGTGCGGCTTGTAGTCTGGGCTGCTGAGGGCTGCTTGCAGGGCTGGGAATTTGCTGTCGTCGGCGATGCCGACGATTTCTGGGCGAAACTGGCGGGCTTGTTGGATGAGCAGATCTACGTTACTACCGGCGGCTAAACCTACCAGGCGAAACTGATCGGGGTACCGTTCTACGATGTCTAGAGTCTGGGTACCGATCGAGCCGGTGGAGCCGAGGAGGGTAATCGCTTTCACGCTGTTCTGGGATTAGGTTTAGCTGATTTTACCATCGGGATGCTCTTCCGGTTTGGGATCTAGGGAACGAATTAGGCGGGCTGGATTGCCGGCAATGAGGGAGTAGGGCGGGAAGCTATGGGTGACGATCGAGCCAGCTCCTACGACGCAACCTTCGCCGAGGTTGACGCCTTTGAGGATGGTGCAGCGCATCCCAATCCAGCAGCGATCGCCGATGCTCACCCCCTGGCGGGCGACATATTGCCAGTTTTCTTGGCCGCGCCGGTAGTCGGCTACGTCGGTGGCCCGCTCGTGCCAATAAATTGAGTGGGAATCGTGGTCGGCCACGATGGTTTGGAAGGCGATCATGGTGTCGTGGCCGATCTGGATGGCGGTGGCGCTATCGAGGATCACGTCGTTACCCAGAAAGCAGCGATCGCCAATTTCAATTCTGGCTGCTGGCAGGTGGCAGATCAGTTGGGCTTCGCAGTGGGTATCTTGGCCGATCGCCAGGTAGCCGCCATTCCGCTTTTCGGCGTTGCCTAGCCAGGTGGTGTGGGGGCCGAGTCGATCGATGAGGTGCTTTTGCCGATCGGCTCTCCATTTGCGCCAGAGCAGCTTGGGATTCAAGATAATTACCAATGAATTCGCACCAGCATTCTAGCATTCAATGACCTAGGGCTATGGTTTCGGAGCACCAGTGCCAACTTGAGGCTACCGGAATAACTTACTAGAAAGTCCGCTCCAGCTGGTTTGTTATGCAGCGACATCGGCTTGATATATAGCGGTTCTTCTCGGGATGAGAAACACAAAAGGTTGCCATGCAAGTGCTTGAGGCTCAAAATCGTACCTCACCAGGCATGAAACCACTATGCATCCCTACGAGGCTAGAGTCTCATCTTTATTGCTTGATAAAATGGATCTGCCGTACCCTATTTCCACACCTATTGAAACCAATAATGAGATTATCCTCATCGCGGATAAATTCAAATTGATCGTTTTCTGCAAGAAATGAATCTTGGCTGATCGGTCTCAGATGAAATGGTGGATAGCCTTTGCCTTTGATGAATAATTTATTGCCTTCCGAGGTTGCTCTGTAATCAGACTCTAGCTCGGTAGAATAATAAGTGCCGATATAATCTGTCAATCCTTGAGGTGTGGAGGCCAGCATCTTTTGAAGAGTGAAAATTTCAATGCCTTTTCCAGCATTGATCCTTGCAATCATTTGATTTAGATCTCCAGGAAAATCAATGTCGATATCATAGTTGAATGTACTATCGATAGATTGAAAATGAGTGGCATCAATTGAGATGAGTTGAAAATACATCTCGACTACTTTAGCTGTGAGTTTTTCATCTTTAATCTCCAGCTCCCAGATGTTGTTGGTCGTGGGATTGTGGTAAAAGCCTGTTCTGGCTTCTAGCTCGGCTAAGGATGGATTTGTGGATTCAACAGATCTGGAAATAGGTTTTGTGATCACTTCGGTAAATTCATGCTCTAAATAAATATCGGCAACTTGAAGCGATAATTTAGTTGGATTGAATGTGCTCAAATTGGCAAGACAGATAACGGAAAACTGGCGATCAGGAAATCGAACCATGTCGCTATGATAACCTTGCCATAATCCACCATGGTTAGTCATTTTCAAGCCTCTATACTTACCGATCGTCAAGCCAGCTCCATTGAACTGTGATAATACTTCGCCATCCATGAGCTTGCCTAAAGTAGTTATTTCTTCGATTAAATCCTGCCCATGATCACCTAGTATTATATCTTTGTAGAAGTTTTGATCCCAGAGAAATAAATCTTCGATAGTTGTATAAATGCTTGAAGCTCCAATGTTATTGCGCAGTGACATGCAGATCTCAAAGCCTCCTCCTTCTTTTGGTGCATACCCATTGGCTCTGTTTCTGACGATCTCTCTGAAATTGTCATGACAATGAGTATTCTTCATTCCAAGTGGCGTGAAAATATGTTCTTCAGCGAATACGCGCAATGATTTACCCGACACACGTTTGATGATTTCACCTAATAAAAAGTAGCCAGAGTTGGAATATAGTTGCTCTGTTCCTGGCTGAAAGTTCAGGCTTTGCTGACGAGCAATCAAGCCAATAGCCTCTTCATCTGAATACTCATGCTCATTAATGATCCCAGCAAAATTTATCAGATCTATATAATCTCGAATACCACTGGTGTGATGAATCAGGTGTCGAAGGGTAATCGGATGACTGTATTGAGGCATCTCTGGAATATACTTCTGTAATTCATCATCTAAAGTTAGTAAATTTTGTCTGGCGAGTAAGATGATACACGTCGCTGTAAATTGCTTGGAATTCGAGGCGATCTCGAAGACAGAATTAGGCGAAATGGGAATGTCATATTCTAAGTTTGCCATTCCATAGCCTCGCTGGTAAATGATCTTGCCATTCTGGATGATCATGAGAGCACAGCCAGGGGAATCATGTTTATCCCACTGGGAAAACAGTTCATCGACTTGGGCGGTCTTTAACTTCTTTATCATGCAGCAGGGATAATCGCTTTAGGTTTTCTTTGTAAAGAAAGTAGTCAACGGGCAGAAGATGGCGAGAATCTGTTGAAAACCCTCGCCCAGAAACTAGGAAAAGATCACAGTAAAAGGTTTTCCTATGTAAATCTTAAGCTAATGCGGCAGTTTTATCTATCCTTTCCGCATCTGCTCACGCCAGACCAAAAAGGCTACGCACTGCGTAGTCTTTTCCCCGACACCGAACTCCTCGCCTCTAGTTCATCGGAAAATTGGCAACCTGGACAGATCCACCCCAACCTTTCTTGGATACATTACCGCACCATCATGTGAGTCGAGGATCAGTAAGCACGGGTATTTCACAGAATCGCAGCTCTCAAAAACAACTGGTCTAGCCGCGAACTAGAACGCTAAATCAACAGCCTCCTGTTTGAACACCTATTAACCGTCACGTCAACGCTATTTCTAGTCGTCTCAGCCTCCGCCATCCTCGATCGAAACAAAGGAAGGCTGTATACTAGCCCTTAGGTATGCTGTACGATCGAGGAAATTATTATGTCACCATGGGTTAGTTTAGTCACCATTGCCGCACTAATCATGTTTTTTGTAGTGACAATCAACGTGGGTAGAGCCAGAGCCAAATATGGAATAAAAGCACCAGAGATGTCTGGCAGTCCAGATTTCGATCGAGTAGTGCGGGTGCAGCAAAATACCTTAGAACAGCTCAGCTTGTTCTTGCCTGCCCTATGGATTTTTGCCCACTTTGTGAACCCGATCGCTGCTGCTAGCATAGGTACCGTTTGGGTCATTGGCCGCATTATCTATGCCTGGGGCTACTACCAAGCCGCCGAAAAACGTGGCCCTGGATTTGGCATCAGCTTGTTAGCCACCATTAGCCTGTTGCTAGGTTCACTAGTGGGGATTATATTGAATTTAGTGAAAGTCTAAGAATGACCCAGCCTCAAAACTAGTCCAATGAATAACTCCGAACTGCAAATCCAAGCTCGAAAGATCTTGGACAATATTGCTTTCATGCCCTTTTAACAGTGCCAACTTCTCACCCGTGGCTTTGAAAACATCCCTGCTCGTCCTGGCATCTATGCTGTCAGACACAGAACCGATGGACTACTCTATATTGGCAAAACCAAGAGTTTACGGGGACGGTTCAGCGGTGGCCACAAAGCTTTTTTGTGGTCATGGCTCGATAAATACAATGACGAAGACGTGCGGATTGTAGTAGAACTCATTGCCTACTGGGGAAATCCCACGCTACTATTAGAACTAGAAGCTATCATCCTTAGAGCAACCGAGCCACCATACAACGTTCAAATTCCAGCAGAGATGTAAACTATGCAGACCCAACTTCACGAACAACTCTCCCTCGCTGATGCTGAAGTCATTCTATTGCGATTACCCGAACGAATTCGCACTGCTCTAATCGATCGTGCTACCGAAATTGAGTACCCAATCGAAGCAGTTGTCGAGATGGCAATCGCTAGTTTTCTTGACACCGAAGCTTTGGGCTTTGTTGATTGTAAACCAGGCCGTGGACAGTAAGTTTTGGATTTTTACGAAGTACAATCAACCCCGAATTTGGAATTGCTGCAAAGAATGACCTCGAAATTAACTTTGGATTTCTTGGATTACTCAGCCTTCGCCCATGCTATTCAAAGTATTACAATGAATCAATCAATTCCAATGATTTTCGTCGGCATCTAAATTAACGTCAGTTCGGGTTAAGAAACCGACAGGATAAGCTTGCAGTCTACAACCTTTCTAAACTGATCCCTCTAAAATTCTCATTCTTCTCCGGTTCCCCCCAGAATTGGGGGGTTAGGGGGGCGAAGTTGACCGGA
>JANMHS010000098.1:0-1578 GCA_031375385.1 Synechococcales cyanobacterium OTE_70_metabat_200
CTATATTGCATTCTGACATATCAATGCTAGTGATCGATCGAAAGATGTTCAGAATTTGTACCTTCAATCTTATTACTCCCTGTTGATCGAGGATAATTCACAAATTCACATTTAAACTTTCAACTCATGCAGTGCCTGAGCTAACTCCGCAGCGGTAAGATAACGATCTCGCGATCGACGTTGAGTGACTTTATCGATCAGACTTTGCACTGGCGGCGTAATTGTGGCGACGGAAGAGACATTGAAACGATAGCCGTCTGGTTGTAGCTCCAGAAATTCAGCCGGATTACGCCCTGTCAGCAGAAAAATCAATGTGGGACCAATTGCATACAAGTCTGACTGAGTGCAGGGTTGACCATTATTTTGTTCTGGTGCCATATAGTCAGGTGCGCCGATTTTTGTGCCGCCTAGTGTACCGATTTCTTTGACTGCACCAAAATCGAGCAAGAAAATCCGCTGATCGATCGACCGCACCAGTATATTAGCTGGTTTGACATCACGATGAATTAAGGGCGGTTGCTGTTGATGAATATAGCCCAAAATATCGCATAGTTGAATCATCCAGTCGATCGCCTGAGCCAAGGTTACAGTGCCATGCTCCATAATGTACAGATCCAAATCTTGCCCGTGGATCAGTTCCATCGCCAGATACTTGCGTCCAGCGGCAACAAAAAAATCATAATATTGGGGGATACCGGAATGGTGCAAACTTTGCAGGATTTTGGCTTCTCGTTCAAATAATTCCCGTGCTTTGGGAATTTCTACCATATCCGCATTCATTTCTTTGAGCACCAATAGTTTAGCTGTATCCCAAGCTAAATAAGTTGTACCCATGCCCCCGACTCCAAGGGTTTTGAGGATTTGATATCGATTGATCTGATGACTGATGGTAATTGGTTGTCCACAGTTAACACAAAACAGCGCGTCTTGAGATTGATTCAGATGCTCGCACCTAACTGGAGCCACCACTGGTACATTTAACTCGACTGTCAATAGTCCACCATCAGTCGATAACTGAATGCGATCTCCGTCGGTTAATAGGACTTTATTTGTAGCCAGACCATTGACAAATGTCCCATTAGCACTGTGATTACTAATTTCCCAATAGCCAATATCTTTGCGGATACTAGTGTACTCAATCGTAGCGTGCAGCCTGGAAATTGATGGTCGATCAATCACAATTTGATGTTCTGGCGATCTACCAATGTGAATTGGTGCCGGAGGCGTAAACTGCCACTGTTGTAGGATGTGACTTTTTCGCTCATCCCACAACGAAATTTGAATATTTTTCATTTAGGTAGCAGCAATTTACCAATCCGACTAAACTATGTCAACTCCCAGACTAGATCCCTAATTGCGACTGGCACGGGGTGCTAAAAGTAACCGCCAATCAGCAATATAGGAACGAGCATCGCCATATACAGGACTCCGCCGACGGATCGTCGCGGCTAATTCGATCGCGATCGAGATATTTCCTCGACGATAGATCGCAATGGCTCGATCTAAGGTACGTCGATCGGCAATCTCTTGTAATACTAAGCTCCAGTAGCGAATTTGGGATTGAGCATCTTGATAGAG
>JANMHS010000102.1:0-3567 GCA_031375385.1 Synechococcales cyanobacterium OTE_70_metabat_200
TTTAGACTTTTTAAAATCCCCAGACGATGCCGAAACAGCGGGCCAAATTGCCAAGGTTCTGAATGCCAACTTTAGTCTTAATGGTGGCAAAGGATCCGAAGATCCCTTCTTCCAACTCTCCGGCGACCAACTGATCAAAGCCACCCTGCAATTGGCCAAACTCAGCGAATACCCAGACCTGCTCACCTGCCAAAAAATTCTGGCCCTGGATCCATCGGAATTGATCGATCGAGTCAAAGCATCGAACATCAGCCCCTGGGTCAGAACCAGCTGGGACCAATTTATGTCCATGCGCGAATCGGAGAAAACCGCCGCCAGCGTGGCCGCCATTTCTTCCTTGATGTTCACCAATTTTGTCTCGCCTGATATTCTGCCCTGCCTCTGCGGTGAATCTACAATCCCTCTGGATCTAGAAGGCAAACAAATGATCATCTTTGGGATGGATCAAAGCCGTCGTGACATTGTGGGGCCAATTTTGGCCACGGTACTCCACATGATCGTCACCCGCAACATCGCCAAACAGCGCATCGACCCTCTGGCAGTGTTTTTGGATGAGCTGCCGACTCTCTCCTTACCGAAGTTGGTGAACTGGCTAAACGAGAGTAGGTCTGCGGGATTCTGTGGTGTACTAGGCTACCAAAATATGACTCAGTTGGAAAAAGCCTACGATAAAGAAACAGCTAGGGCCATTATGTCTGGCTGCAACACCAAATTTATCTTCAATCCTGGCGAATACGAATCGGCCAAGTATTTCTCGGATTACCTAGGGGATGAGGAGGTGCATTATCGGCAAAAGAGTCGATCAAACAGCAAAGACGGCGGTAGTAATAGTTCTTCGGATCAAGACAAAACCAAAAAGATCTTTTCACCAGAAGAAATCCTCAAGTTACCGTCAGGCAGTTGTCTTTTCATTAACCCAGCCTACTCCAACGGAGACGAGGCTAGCATTCCCCTGAAAATGAAAGTTCACGTGGGTGAAGGGGAAATGCAGCGTCGGGCCTATGGGGCATCTCATTTTGATTACTTAATGCGTCAGCTTCAGCAAAGCCGTCAGCAACCAGCCGTAACAGCCCTAGATATTGAGAAGCGGGTGGAAGCACTGAATCGATTTATCCCCGCAAAAGACCATCAAAATGAGCAACCTGTCTTATTCTATTCACTCAAAAATTCTTGACCTAAACAATCAACAAACAAGTAGCAAAAACTATGATTTCTCCTCCATCCGTAAATGATTTTACTGTTTCTCCTGAGCAGTTTGAAGAGCAACAAAAGCAAATTGAACTTTTGGCAACAAGCCTAGAAAACGTTATAGGGCATTTACAGCGCCAAAATAATGAAGTAAATGAGTCACCGGCTAATCTTTCCAATACCACAGGGCAATCAACAGAGCAGTTAGCCGGATATTTAGTGGCCTTGATACATAACTCGGGCGTTTTGAAGACAGGGATAGATGCCATAGAGCCAGCAATATTGGCTTTGCAACGATCAATGGAAAAACGCGATGCCAATTGGGCAAAGGAGTTACAATCTTTGCAGAAAGGCCAAGGAGATCTGTCTAAGGTAACAGTTGGGATTAGAAAGGTCATGCAACAGCAATCGGCTACTCGGCAGCGGGAATGGAAACCGTTAGCGATCGCTGCAATAGGAGTGGTGCTGGTGTCTGCGGTAGCCAGTGGGGCCAGTGTGTACTTTGTTACTTCTGCCATGCAGAGTAATAGCAGCAATGCTTTGGCAGAGAAAACACCGAAGAACAGCGATCGCCAAGGCGCTAAAAACGCACCAGGAAAATCAGGGAGAGTACAATCATCACGCTAGTTTCTGCAAGATTCATCAATTAAGATGGTCTGTTCAATATGATCAAAAATTTAATTTTCATGTATTCTTGACTATAATGACAAACATACACTATACTTTTATCTAGGCAGCTTTAAGCTAAAGTAGCTGGCTAATTGTCTTATATATAAAGTGAAAGCTATGTCGATGGAAACCTTAAATAAAGGGTCACTTTCTGACTCCAATACTATACCCAATCAATCTAACCTTAGTGATAGATTGCAAGCACTTAATGCAGCATCTGCTGAGCTTGACAACAGAAATGCTGATCCATCCCTGATTGCTGAAACAAGAACGAGAGTAGGTAATGGTGGTAGTGTAACCAACAGTTGCACTAGATTGCCAGGCAATGGAGGCACTGTAGTTGAAACAAGCTTGGTCAGCTCTCCCTTGAACCCAATGGTTGGAGCCTACACAATACAGGCCCAAGGAACGACATCGGGGCAAACTAGAGCTGGGGGAGGTATTAATTACCTTCCAACACTCACAAGTAATGCTCAAATTTACATGCCCACAAATGAAACTTCGGTATTAGTGACAGGACAAGTTGGAGGTGTTTTTGGAACTAAGGAAGTCATACCTACAGTAGTGAATTGCACTCCTCAACAGCAACGATAATTTTCACTGATTTACGGCAGTAGTTTTATATAGAACCATTGTCGTAAATCAGATCTTGTTGGTATATCTAATTTTAGCAATACAAATTTTTGAGTTTTTTGATGTAACTATGGTTAATCAGGACTTGTTGGAGATACTCAATAGTTGCGATGTAACAAAGATGAGGATACTCCTGAATCAGGAAGATCGAGGTGTTAGATTTCTAGGGACTGTGAGACGATATGGTTTCATAGAGTCTCAGGATATTTTATCTTTGTCTTTTGTTGATAGTAGGCTGCATTCAATATTTGATATATTGTTCAGTTTTTATATGATATCTGATGTGAAGATTGTTGGGGCTACCTCTGACCTTGTTGTCTTAAATGCTGAGTGTCAAGGGAGAATCATAAGGACGAAATCGGGTATTCTAGAATCATTGAAAATTTCCGAACCTTTGCTTGAAAGAATTGAAAGGGAGTCTCTAACAGGAAGATCGATAACTCATATTCCAGAGCCTATTCAATTGAGTCAGCTTAGCAGTGATAGTTTGAATACTCTTCGTCATTCTTGGCAGCTTTTGAATGAGGCTGAAGTTTCAGGAGATTGTGAAGCAGCTGTCAATGCTATTTTGACCATTGCTGGTATCTATGAGAGAGAGAGCGTATCAATAAATGATCGACATGGTCAAAATGCTGGTATGGCTAAGACCTTAGAACTGATGAGTTCTACTCTTAAAACTTTGGCCCCTGAAGTCGAGAGGAAGCACACATCTATTTCCATTGCTAATCATTATGCACAACTTAATCGTGAAGCAAGTTGACTGAACTCATTTAAAATGATCAGTTCGCGGCTGGAGAAAACGTTGGCGCTAGCTCTCATTGTTCGACTTTTGACACGGACAAAAAGCTGGTGCTGAAGACCCAGAATCCGCGGTTGCAATTTTTGTTGTTGGCGGAGAAGAAGCGGACGGCCCAGTTGACGAAGCGGGGGCTGCGGAAGCCGAAGTCTTTGCGCTTTTATGTGACCTATACGGTGAATGCCAATACGATCCATGCCAATGACTGGATCGAGAAGATCTTGGCCTATGGGGAGAGCTACTGGCAGAAGTTTGCGGGGACGGCGGGGGCGATCCAGGAG
>JANMHS010000109.1:0-2751 GCA_031375385.1 Synechococcales cyanobacterium OTE_70_metabat_200
ATCCGGTCAACTTCGCCCCCCTAACCCCCCAATTCTGGGGGGAACCGGAGAAGAATGAGAATTTTAGAGGGATCAGTTTAGAAAGGTTGTAGACTGCAAGCTTATCCTGTCGGTTTCTTAACCCGAACTGACGTTAAATAACCATGAAATATTTAAAGTTTTGGGGTTGGGGATTAGTCGCTCTTTCCTTTATCCCTTGGATGCTTCTCCCCACAATCCCTTGGTGGCCCATCTCCATCGAGCAAAGATTGTTAGCCAGCGGCGCATTATTAGTAATCGCCGAGCTACTCTTTTGGGTCGGGGCATTGGTTGTCGGCAAACAGACCATCCACAAATATCGCAAACACTTCACCTGGCATAGGCTCCAGGTATGGTGGCGAAAGTTATGGCGGCTTCATTAGAAATGT
Organism: Synechococcales cyanobacterium OTE_70_metabat_200; assembly: GCA_031375385.1. Classification (GTDB taxonomy): domain Bacteria; phylum Cyanobacteriota; class Cyanobacteriia; order Cyanobacteriales; family Chamaesiphonaceae; genus JAAFHZ01. Next base: position 408 of record JANMHS010000109.1, read on the forward strand.
TCATAAAGCCTAGAATTTGTCGATCGCTTGGGATAATCCTAGGGTCTGTCTAAGTCAAAGGCTTTTGGGTGGGGGTGCCCACTGCGCGCGGAAATTTGATCGGCGTTGGAGCATTTTTTTGCAGATAGATACAGTGCCGAAGCCCTTGGGTCAGGGGGGTGGTGAACTGAGAAACCTGGGAGATCGATGCCCCTAGCTGCTCCACGGCACTCTCCAGCGTCGCCGAGTCTTCCTCCGTCCAATGGCCGCGATAGAGAATCGCCGTGCCCCCGATCGCCAACAAAGGCACCGCATATTCCGCACAGACCGCTGGTTCCGCCACGGCCCGGATCGTTACCAGTTGATAGTGATCGCGGTGAGCCGGATCGCGTCCCAAGGTTTCGGCCCGATCGACCAGCGCCACCACATTCTCTAGCGGAATCGTCGTGTAGCTAGAACGAATAAAATTAATCTTCTTCGCCGTAGAATCCGCCACTGTCACCGGCCAATCTGGATGAGCGATGGCGATCGGAATCCCCGGAAAACCACCGCCGGTACCCAAATCCATCGTAGCTCCGGCTAACTGGGGAGCCGTCAGAATTGGTTGCAGCGAATCCCAGAGATGCTTTTCCCAAAAATCTTCTGGCTCCAAAATGCGGGTTAAGTTCAGACTCTTGTTGGCCATGGCCAACAGCTCGTAGAAGTTCTGGAACTGTTGGAGCTGTTCTTCGTTGGGTTGCCAGCCAGTGGTAGATTCCCATAGGGAAAGCAGAGTCGGCAGTTGCATGGTCATAGGTTGGAAATTTCGACGGATTGGACTTCACCACGCTCGATCGACCAACAGCGATCGGCGATCTCTAGTAGGTCGCCAGCATCGTGGGTGACCACTAGCAGCGTCCATTTTTGCTTGAGCTGGGCCAGCAGATTGACTAGCTGCTGGCGCATTGACCAGTCCAGTCCGGCAGTGGGTTCGTCTAGGAGCAGGAGCTGGGGTTGACGGATCAGTTGGACTGCTAGGGCGAGACGGCGCTGCTGGCCGCCACTGAGGTCGTTGGGAGAATGGTTGAGGGGGAGTTCGCCCAGTCCGACGTTATTGAGAGCTTGGACGATGTTTTCGCTGCTACCCAGCTCCGGGTGGCCGAGGCGCAGTTCTTCTAGGACGGTGCTGGCACAGAAGTGCCGCTCAGGGAACTGGAAGACCAAGCCCGCCATCTGTTGGAGGCTTTCTCGATCGAGGATGCGATCGCGCCACAGAATTTTTCCGGCGGTCTTATCGGCCAAGCCCGAGAGGATTTCTAGCAGGGTACTTTTGCCGGAACCGCTGGAACCGATAACTAGGCCCAGTTGTTGGGGAGCTAGCTCTAGGTTTACGGCTTTCAAGATCGGGGCGGTGACTGCTGGGGGATGGTAGCTGAGGTCTTTGAGAAAAAGCATGTGCGAAGGAGACTGACCTACACTACAATACAACAGTATTGCTGCAATCTTTAGAAATACATTCAATGGAAATCACTTTTCGGGAATTCGATCCTTTCAATGTTTGGCTCTGGATGGAGTTCAAGACTGTGCCATCGGGTCAGGAGCGAGACCTAATTGAGGAGGTTCTTTCTTCTTGGTTTTTGCTGGGTAAATTGGGGGGCTTTAATGCGGAGAATCTGCAAGTCCAGGAGACGGGGCTGGAGGTCAGTTATATGGAATATGACGAGGACAATGCTGATCGGGCGATGTCTTCGCTGATGCACAATATGGGCGAGGTGGAATATGAGGGCCTCTGGGGGCGCTGTTGGTTCGATCTGGGCACTAGCGATGCGATCGCCTTAGATGTGCTGATTAATAGCTTGAATACCTTGAGCCGGGAATATGTGGAGATTGATCGCCTCGTGGTGGGCGGTGAAAACGAAGATTGGCCGATCGATCCCCAATATCAACAGTCCCATTTCTATGAAGATAAGGACAATCAAAACTAGCCATACTGACCTGCTCTGCTCCTTTTGTAGTTTTGGCTTATCCAGCGGATTCTTCTGCTTCCAGCCAAGTCTCTAACTCTTGTGGGGCACTAAAATCCAACGCAGCATTCAGTAAATTTTCTAACTGAGGGACAGATAAGAGCTGCAAACGGCGATCGGCTGCGGGTTCGATCGCCCCAATTCGACGCAGCAAGACCTGTTGCACCATCTTCAGAGCAATGCGCTGTTCTCCCTGTTCAATACCTTGTTCCATCCAGCTAGTGACCATTTGCATAACCTGCTCCTTTTGCTGCTTTGGCTTAATTTTATCAACTTTCTCTTGGAATTCCAATGTCTCCACCGGGTTCAAGGTGAGGTAGCTGTCTACAAACCAAGACAGTAAAGATGTTCTGGCTGGATCC
>JANMHS010000138.1:0-2079 GCA_031375385.1 Synechococcales cyanobacterium OTE_70_metabat_200
CGTAATCTTTCTGCTACAATTTAGATTGCAAGTAAGACAAATAGTCTGCGTGTTGAAACATCCTAGTACCGGAGAAATCCCGGCTCCCCTGAAACAACGGTCAAAAGCAATTTTGGCGGCAGTATGACGAGCAAGGAGCAAGTAATGGCAGGTTGTGGAGCGTACCACGATTCGGCTTTGTGACAAACCTCTGAAAGCATCAAAATAAAAAAGTAGCCAGAAACTTAGACTTAGATCTATGCGGACTGGGTAGACGGTACTTGACGGCCGTAGCGAAAACTAAACTTTGGTTTTTCCAAAGGTTGTTTTGTCAGCAGAATCTCAGTCTCTTTAGAGCTAAGAGTGTCAATTCGATCAATTGATGAGGAAGCTGTTTTTCTGTAGGGCTAACCAAATGAGTCGGGAAAGTAGTGAAGTGCGAGCATAGTAGAGTTTTAGCATGGTGTTTTGGTGGGAGACAAAAAGACCGATCGGTTTGTTTTGGCGCAAAAAATTTAGGGGGTCAGTTGGCGGAGGTATTTGCGCAGGTAACGGAGGGTGCGATTGAGATATTGAGGATCGCCGTAGAGCTTGCTCATCATTACGCCACCTTCGATCGAGGCAATCAGGAAAGTTGCTGTTTCCTCCGTATCGAGGCTGGCCACTATTTCTCCCCGCTGGATGCCGCGCTCTAAGATGTGCTGAAACAGCTCTAACCATTGGTTCATGGCTCGTTGGGCCCGCTGGCGCAGGGCTGGATGGGTGTCGTCGCTGTCGATCGCTGTATTCAGAATCGGGCAGCCAGCTTGCATTTCTGGTTCGTCGAGCAGTTGCTCGTACCAATCCAGGGTGGCGATCAGCCGATCTATGGCCTGCCGCTGGCCTTTGAGGGCTAGCCTGAGCCGCCGCTGCAACTGGGCCACATTAAAGTCGAAGGCCGCAATGGCGATTTCGTCTTTGCTTTTGAAGTGGTTGTAGATGCCACCTTTTTGCAATCCGGTAGCTGCCATGATATCGGCCATGGAAGCTCCGGCAAAACCCTGCTGATTGAAGAGTCTGGCCGCTGCCTGGACAATGTGCGCTTTCGTATTTTGTGCCTTGGACATAGAGGATTACAAACCGATCGGTCTCTATGAGTGTAGCAACTCTAGGGTCTTTGTCGATCGATGCCCGAAACAAAATGTAGTGAAAGACCTACCATCGGTGGGTTTATGCTGTGCGGTAGGAGTAAGAGTTGAGATTATAGTACCGATCACATGGTGAGGGAGAAGTTTGATCGGTGCGTGATTTTTGACGTGTAGTGAGCTGCTGGCGATCGCTGCAAGCATTGTTAAGATAGAGGTGGAGTATTTGATCGGAACGATGCTGTGGCCAAAGACTATTTTCATCCAATTGTTAAAGCTGATGGTCCGTTACAAGCCGCAGAGCAAAATCTTGGTACTGGCAAATCTTGACCCATCCGATCGGCCACTGCTTGACCTCCTATTCCAGCATATTGATGATTCGATGTTGGTTGAAATCGCCCATGCCGACTATGGCGATGATGTAGCTATTCACCTAGAGGCATTGCAGCAAATTAGGTCTGGCAGTATTCCAGTCCCGCTCCAGTGGCATCCAGCAGAAGTGCTGTGTCTGACTCGGTGGACAGAATGGGACAGTCTAAATACACCGGAATTGATCTCTCAGCGTAATCATTGGATGCGACTGTTTGTCTGTACGGTGCTGATTTGGGCTTCGCTTGAACCTGAAGATTATGAATATCAGAACGAAAATTGGGATTATACTGATGGAGAGAATTCTACAATTATTCAGTTTATAGATAGTGCGCTGAATCTTGGTGATCATGTATCACTTGCTGCTCTAAAGTTTCTCGGTTGGCGAATGCAATGCCAGATAGAAAGAGCATTGATAGATGAAGATTTTGGTAATTGCCCTTGTTATGCAGTAGCGATGCTGTTGTTAAGTAGTCACGCAAAATTAATTACATATTTCTCTCCAAAGCCTATGATCACTTTGTCAAGGTATTCGTTGAGGGTTTTCAAGCTCTTATAAGCCGATAGTTCAATCCACTCATATTTTATGAATCGCCATAATATTTCA
>JANMHS010000040.1:0-123182 GCA_031375385.1 Synechococcales cyanobacterium OTE_70_metabat_200
GAAATATTATGGCGATTCATAAAATATGAGTGGATTGAACTATCGGCTTATAAGAGCTTGAAAACCCTCAACGAATACCTTGACAAAGTGATCATAGGCTTTGGAGAGAAATATGTAATTAATTTTGCGTGACTACTTATAACCCCTAGTACCAATCCCGACCGAAACTGATATGCTCGGATGCGGTGTAGTCAAGCTGGCCTGCCGCACCTCCTTCACTGCGCCAAAATCAATCAACACCAGCTTGCCATCACTGGCCCGCCGAATAATATTCTCTGGCTTCAGATCCCGGTGAATTTTATTTTTGCTATGAACCTCCGCCAAACCCATCAAAATCTCTTGGAGCACAGCGATCGTCTCTGATTCCGACAACTTTCGCCCCGCCAACTCCGCTGTCAACGTCTGCCCTGCAATAAACTCCTGCACCAAATAGAACTCCCCTTCCTCTTCAAAATAGGCATAGAGTACCGGCATCCGATCGCTATTACTGCCCAGCTCCTCTAACACCTTCGCTTCCAACTCAAACATGCGCTTAGCTAGCTTCAACGTTTCTGCATCCCGACGAACTGGTTTGAGATGCTTTACTACTACTTGGCGTTGACGAGGGGAATCCAAATCCACCGCCAAATAGGTCTCCCCAAACCCCCCTGCCGCCAGTGCCCTTTCAATCCGGTAGCGGTTACGTAACAAATCACCGGTTTTCATCGCCGTCTGCTGAGGCTGCGCAGACCGCTGGGGTTGCAAAACCGCCAAGAAATCGCCGATCGCCGGAAACCGATCTTGGGGCAACACCTGCATCCCCCCCATAATCGCCTCCCGCACCCGATCACTCACCCCCGCAACCTTCAGCTTCTCCCACATAAACTGATCGATCGAATTCCCCAAAGCGACCGTCTCCGCCCGCCCCCGCGCACTAAACATCGGCGACTCCCCCACCACCATGTAATACAGCGTAGCCGCCAGCCCATAGACATCCGTATATAGACCCCCAGAGCGATCATAGGCCAACGATAACCCCGTCAACCGCTCAAACTGTTCCAACGCCGCATAGTTCTCCGTGCCCATATTGGAACTCAAGGACGATTGCTGCTCCAGACTGAACGATCGCGCCAACCCAAAATCAATCAAAATTGCCACTCCTGTCCCCGCCTGCATCATGATATTCAGCGGCTTCACATCCCGATGCAATAACCCTTTCCCATGCATCATCTCCAATGCCGCCCCCACCTGCTCAATGCAAACCAACGCCTCTTTCTCCAGCCACCGCCGCTGGGGATGCATCTGCACCGTCACCGCCAAATTATCCCCCGCCACAAAATCCATCACAATGCCCGAAATACCCTCCTGCTGGATCACATCCTGCACCTTGACAATGTGGGGATGCTCACAACGCAACAGATTAAAGGCTTCCTGGCGAAACTTGGCTTGTTGATCGTTAAAATTCGGCAAATCGGGCCGCAGAGTCTTAATGACACAACTTTGACCACGATCGTCCTGAGCCAAATAAGTAATGCCGAATCCACCCTGGCCTAAAATTCTCTGTAACTGAAAGCGATCGACCTGTTGCCCTGGTGCCCACATACTGCCGGAGTCCCCTATTTTGCCCAGCTCCATCATACTGCAAAGACCAAGGGCGATCGCAGACCTATTGTCGCCCCGTGGTCAGCCTTGCCAGCAAGGGGTAGAATGAAGGCATCTATATCAAGCCTGAAGCCATGACTACACCCACTGAAACTGACGTTAGAGAAATACTCAGTGCGATCTCCACCCTGTCCCAAAGGATGGAAGTTGGTTTTGCTCAAGTACGGGCAGAGATTGATGTCGTCAAGGCCAACCAAGCAAGTACTATAACTGCGATCGCGGAACTCTCTAACCGGATATCTGCCACCGAAAGTAGACAGTTCACTTTTTTCATGGGTGTCCTAGGGATCGTCGGTACAGCTTTTGCTGGACTACTGTTCAAGCTGCTGGGTTTCACCAAGATTCCAAACTAACCAAAGTTCTCACGCAAGGACTCAGGGCGATGCTCGTTCTACTCTGTTTTATCTGGTACAGAGGAACTGATATTTTCTCTGTTCATTGAACCCGTGATCAGCATATTCCTGACCCAATGTTCATGACACTGGAATCTATACTGTCGTCAATCTCTCCGCCACGGACCGTTAGTGACCATAAAAGTAGATATGGGTAGGGTTATTGTTTAGCCATCTCCCTAGCCAACTGACACCAAGCCTGCTTCAGAAGAGCGTCAGATGCACTATCGGTTAGGGGTTGATTGGCTCGATCGGGATATTTTTGATAAAACCGTTGGTCTACCTGGCGGTAGCTAACATTGCCACGCTCCATTACCTTGCCGATGTTGGTGCAGGCATCCGAGCTAGTAGTGCTAGGCGCCATAGGTGCCACCTTGGTTGGAGCTGGGGTGGTACTGGGTGAGCTAACGGGAGTGCTGTTAGACCAGAGGTGACGAACAGATCCATAGATGGCACTAAACAGCCAAATTACCAAGAACAAACTACCAAAGCCTAGGATTCCTAGTTTTAGAGGACGGCGAAATTCTTGCTTGATCGGTGTTTTGGTTTTTTCGGCCCAGCCAGAGATGTTTTTGCCTCCTAGTACGGCCCAAGTTTTAGGCACTCGGTTACTAGTTTTTTTAGCATTAGAGCTAGATGGTGGGTTGGTGGGTCGGGGAGCCATAGTCTTAATGGGAGAGTTCTTAATTATTGTGACTGATCGGGGATTGAGTTTTAATTGGCTGTGGCCAAGTCTGCTAGCAGAGCTTCGGCGGTTTGGTAGTGTAGTACGTCTTGGTCTTCGGCCAGGGCGCGATCGACCACCGCTGCCAAACCAGGTGACAAATAGGAGGTATGGTGCAGAATCGGGGTGGCATCGACTTCAGCAATCACCCGCAGGGGGTCATCGGGATAACGACTAAAATTACGGGGAGGCTGGCCAGTGAGGAGTTCGTAAAAGCAGGCCATGGCGGCCCACAGGTCACCAGCAGCACGGGCCGACTGGTAATCGTATAGTTGACTGCGGGGCATAAATTCTGGGGTACCTGCGAAGGTGCTGGCATCCTTAGTCAGGCCAGCGGAGCCAAAGGATTTGGCTAGGGCGAAGTCGCTGATTTTGACTTGGAGTAGTCCTTGTTCTTGATGCAGCAAAATGTTTTCGGGTTTGAGGCTGCGATGGGCCAATCCTTGTCCCGGCCCGTAGTAACCGTTGGGCAAGGGCATGGCTGGTATTTCCACTTGGTGGGTGTAGCCAAGACCAGTGAGCACCTGGGTGATAATAGCCTTGGCCCAAGCTAGGGGCAATTGCCCGCCCAGCTGTTTGCGCAATTCTGCAAGGTTTCCAGCATTACAGTATTCAGTAGCATAAAAGAAAGAGCCTTGATAAAACTGTGAGTCAATCAACCTAACAACATTGGGATGATTCAGAACTTTGGTATTATCAATCTCTCGCATAAATCTTTGAACAGCATCGCTCTGCTGGGCAATTTGGGGCTGCAATACTTTCAAGGCAACAATTCTGCCCGATTCACGATGAGTAGCGAGATAAACCTCGCTGAAGCTGCCTTGACCGATCAAATTACCAAGTTCATAATCTTGGAATTTTCGAGGTTCTGGAGGCTGAGGATTAGCTGGATTGGGAGAGCTGGGGACTACCGGTGGTGCAATTTCTAGGAAGTTTTTGATTAGAGCGATAAATTTAGGGCCGATAGCTTTGACTCCATCAGGAAGAGCTGCCCGAGAACGGGGCCCCGCTACTGGGGACTCTGGGGGCGGCCCTTCTAGACGCAGGGCTAGCAAGATATCACCAACACCAAAAAGGTCTTGGTCACGGAGGGGAACGGGTGTGGTGATTTTGCGCCCTTGGTGCAAGGTGCCATGGGTACTATCTCGATCGCTTAGGGTAACAGCCAGCGGATTGAGAGATTCTATAATCAAATCGCAGTGATATCCGGAGATATTCCGATGGATAGCATCATCGGGGAAGGCAATCTGGCACTGGTCATTACGCCCGATCGAGTAGGTGCCAGTTTTGCTGAAGCTGTGCTGTTGGCCTTGCAGGGGGCCGGAGCGAATGGTAACAATGACTTGTGGATCCATGGTGCGGCAAGGAGAGGCCCCCATAGTTTAGCAAGACCTAGGGACAGAAAGGAAGACTTGCTGTGTAGCTATCTCGAAAAGAATCATTAGTGGTACAATGGAACTGAAGCTGTTTTAGTGGAGCATGTCTATGTATCAGCCTGACCTGTCTGTGGCCGCTCAGAAAAATTGGCCCACCATGTACGACTTGCCCAGCGAAGATCCGGAGGAAATGGGGTTGCCAGACGAGTTTCATGATTTTCAGCCAGAGCTATTACGCCAGACTTTCCAGCCATGGGGATATCCAGCAGAGCGGATCTTTACCGGGACAGATATGAATCTTTACTATGATCGCCAGCATCCTCTGTGGCACAAGCGTCCTGATTGGTTTGGGGTATTGGGTGTTTCTCGCTTCTACCAAGAGCAAGATTTGCGCTTGAGCTATGTGGTGTGGGATGAGGGGGTGAACCCTTTTGTGGTCATAGAGCTGTTGTCACCGGGTACAGAGGACGAAGACTTGGGTCAAACTTTGCGCGAGGTGAACAAGCCACCGACTAAGTGGCAGGTTTATGAGCAGATATTACAGATTCCTTACTACTTTCTTTTTAATCGCTACAACAATCAGTTCCGGGCTTTCCAGCTGATTGAGGGTAGCTATCAGCCTATGCTGATTACTGCTGATCAGAAAGTGTGGCTAGAAGAATCTCAGTTAGGTCTGGGGGTATGGCAAGGTGCTTTTCAGGGGATGGAACGCCTATGGTTGCGCTGGTTTGATCGCTCTGGCAACTGGATTCCTACACTCGAAGAGCTAACTACGAAAGAGCGACTAAGGGCCGATCGAGCGGAGCAACAGGCTGAGCTAGCTGGTCAGGAAGCACGGCAGGAAAGGGAGCGGGCTGAGCGGTTGGCCGCAAAGTTGCGGGAGCTAGGAATCGAAATAGATTGAGGGAATGAGCTATTCACTAGCTCCTAGTTCTTTGAGGCGATCGAGCGCTTTTTGCAGGTCTTTAGCCTGACCCTGTTGACGGTAAAGTTTAGCAGCTTGACGGAAGTCAGCGATCGCATCTTGGGCATTTTTACTCTTATCTTTCTTCAATAGTCCACGAGCATAATAAGCCCAAGCATACTGAGGATCAAGCTCGATTGCCTTGTTATAGTCATCCAAAGCACCTTTAAGATCACTGAACTTATACTCCTTTAGGATACCGCGATTACTATAAAATTCAGCATATTTAGGGTCAAGCTCAATCGCCTTGTTGTAATTAACCAAAGCACCTTGTGGATCACCGAGCTTATATTGTTTCAGAACAGCGCTATGGTAGTAAGCCTGAGCAAGTTTAGGGTCAAGCTCAATCGCTTTTTTGTAATCAGCCAGAGCACCTCGTGGGTCATTAAGTTTGTCATGCTTTAGGACACCGCGAGCATTGTAAGCCAGAGCATATTTAGGATCAATCTCGATCACTTTGTTGTAATCAGCTAGTGCCCCCTGATAGTCGTTGAGCGTATATTGCTTCCGAAGACCGCGATCATAGTAAAGAGAATAATTGTCAGGCATATAAAGCATCACATCATAAAGCAACGTGCTCCTAGGGAATACCAAAGGAGACAATATGAATAAAATCAATGCCGGAGGACTAACAAAAATGGCGAAAGCATACAAATTTGCTATCGTATCTCTTATGTAATCATCTAAACTAGCTCGTAGATTCTTCTTGGGTTTTGAAGCTTTGACCGTTGACACGGGAGGATTAGTTGGTTTCAATGTAGATTGAGAGGCAAAGCGGCTAGGCGATCGATAGTTACTCCGCTCTTTCAACACTAGCGGCTGTAATAATGACAGTGCTATCTTAGCAGACTGGCAGCGCTCTTTATAGTCCTCATCAACCAGATGACGAATGATTGTAAACAGGGCCGGACTCACTGCTCCACCCAGTAGTGAGAGCCGTTGCTCGATCGATAAATAGTAAGGCGGAATGCCTACAATTGCCTGAATAGCTGTCATACCCAAAGCATAGACATCACTATTAAACTGCGCATTGCTGAGACCTTGCTCCAGAGGCATATAGCCTTTAGTACCAAATGCTATTGATCGCGAAGAACCTCCACTGTCATCGGTATTTTTGACAATACCAAAATCAATCAGAACCAAAACATCATCGCTCTGACGACGCATAATATTTGATGGTTTGATATCCCGATGGATGATATTCTGGGTATGAATGTAATCCAAAATCCCCAGCATATCCATCAAGAAAATAATCACATCCTGCTCCGTCCAACACCTAGCCCTATCCACAGTCTCCACATCTGCATAGTGGCCAATTTCTGCGGTCAGATCATGGCCCTCAATGAAATCTTGCACAATGTAGGGAATCCCTTCGACTTCAAAAAAATCGTACAAAACAGGAATTTGGGAATGCTTCAAACTAGACAGCGCATGGGCTTCTTTTCGGAAATATCGCCGCGCACCAGTATTCATTTGTTCTGGCAAAATTTGCTTCATTACCCGCTGAGGACGAGGCACAATCATCATCTGTAAATCCTCAGCTAAATAAGTCTGGCCTAGACCCCCTTGACCCAGCTTGCGTAAGATTTTGTACCGTCCCCTCAACGTTTGGCCCACAATCCCATGGTACGAAGAACCACGACCTGTCACAGGCCGAGCCACAAACCGAAAGAAACTCTTAATCGAGACCATGGGAACTTGTAAGGATTTGCCAAGCATTCTAACTCAACCATGTTAGCCTATGGAGCAGCCTAACTGAGTAGCTGTCCTACAAAACCGGCTCAAAATCCACTGTTGAACGAAGCTATCCAATGCCCACTCCCCTAGACCCACCGTGGAAACAGATCCTCGAAGCCTACTTCCCCCAATTTCTAGCCTTCTTCTTCCCCAGCATCCACAACCACATCGACTGGAGCCGGGGCTTTGAGTTTCTCGATGGGGAGCTGCAACAGATCACTCGCGAAGCTGAAACCGGCAAACGCATCCTCGACAAACTCGTCAAAGTCTATCTCCACAGCGGCTCCGAACAGTGGATTCTCATCCACCTTGAAGTCCAGAACCAAAAAGAAGACGAATTTTCTGAACGAGTCTACATCTATCACTGCCGCCTCCGCGACAAATTCCGCCGTCCCATCGTCAGCCTCGCTGTCCTGGGTGACACCAGTTCCACCTGGCGGCCCCAATCCTTCCAAGAAGAATTGTTGGGCTGTGGCGTTCAGTTCTTCTTCCCCATCACAAAATTGGTAGACTATAAACAACACCAACCAGAGCTAGAGGCCAGCAGCAACCCCTTTGCCGTCGTCGTCCAGGCTCACCTAGCCGCCCAAGCTACCAAAAGCGTTAAAAGTCAGCAGCGCCGCAAAACCCTCAAGTTCCAACTGGTCATCAAGCTCTATGAAAAAGGCTACAGCCGACAGGAAGTGATTGACCTCTTCCGGTTTATCGACTGGGTGTTGTCCTTACCTGCCAACCTAGAAACTGCCTTTAGAACTGACCTAACTACCTACGAAGGAGAAAAACAAATGGCATATATCAGCAGCATTGAACGCCTTAGCAAAGCCGAAGGCAAGGCTGAGGTGGTGTTAAGCCAGCTACAGCGCAAGCTAAAATTGATCGATCCTACCACTGCTACTACCGTCATGGCCCTACCTATCGAGCAGATCGAGCAACTCGCCGAAGACTTATTGGACTTCCAAATCCCCCAAGATTTAGAGGACTGGCTCACCAGCCACTAATCAAGCTCTGAGGCTCTAGTAAGCCGCCATCAGATCTGTCAAAAGGGACTCGGCAGTTGATGGTGCAGCGTATCTTGGTTTTTCGCTAGGGCTCAATCAATCACTATATCTCGTTGAAGTAGACAGTCTATCGCGGACGATGCTGCTGAATCCAAGCATCGAGATTATGGTAGGCTTGGGTTTCCCCTAGTTCCTGACATTGCCCTAAAAAATCCTCAAAAATGACCGCAGTCACCCAGGGAAAAGCATAGCTAGTGGGAGAGGATTGGTAAGACCCCCCTTGCAAGTGAAAAATTTGCAGCGTTTGGCCATCAAACCGCCAGAGTTCGGGAATACCCATCGCGCTGTAGAGCAAATTTTTATCCAAGTCTGTATGGGTAATATCGATTTCTACCACCAGATCCGGCGGCGGGTCACAATCCAGGTCAACGGGCCGACCCCGCACCAAGGGTTCATTTTGTAAGTAGTAACACTTGTCTGGCTCAGCACCCCGCTCCAGATTCCGACAGCGGAGGGTAGTAGATGCCAGCCCTTTGATGGTCAGCCCAGCCCCGAAGGCCAAAGCCCGAATGAAAACGCCAACTAGATCACTGGATTGTTCATGAATTTCGAGGGGAACCATCAGTTCTAAGGTACCTTGGCAGTAATGGAGACGGACAGATCGTCGATCGCCCAAAGCATTCAGCATCTGATTATAGGCATCCCAAGAAATATGCCGCAAGGTCACCCGCTGTTCACCAAGAGCCGAAATGGGGGGAGAGGAAAGTTGCTGAACCATACATATCGTCAGACTGCTAGGCCCAAATTCTAGCATGAGTTACTAGAGTTCACCACTATTGAAGACTCTATCAAGCGGGTTAGAGTACTACTCTAAGAATCTACAGTAGCGATTTCCGCCACGATCGGTAAATGATCAGAACCCACATCTGGTGCGGCATGAAAACCAGTGGTCCGCAGCTTGACGTTACCTGATCGGGTAAAAGCATGATCGATCGGAATCGATAAAAATGGCTGCAAAAAATCTGGTAGTTGGCGAATCTGGATATTAGTCCAGGTAGGATGAATCCCAAAACCCTGACGGGCATTGAGTAAGCGGGCCTGCTCCACAAACTTACGATAGTAGGGAGACCAAGGCGAAACATTAAAATCACCCATCACAATCAGATTATCTGGAGAATTGGCTAAGTAAGTGGCCAGCCGATCTAAAGCGGCATTACGCTCTTGGAATGCTGCTGCATTGCGAGGAGATTGGGGATGAGTAGCCACCACCGTAAATTTTTGACCGGCCTTTTGCAAATTGCGTACAATTACCGTGTTGGGGAAGCGTGGATCTTGATCGATAATTTCCGTACCCGCTAAATTGATTTTGCTATACAAAATAGTGCTATGGCGATGCTCTGTCCGATAGGGCAAGATATCCTTCAGCTGATCAAGCTGCTGCACCCAATGCCCATCTAATTCCGTAAAACTTACAATGTCTGGCTGCTCCGCACGCACTAATGCCAAAGTATCTGCATAGCGCCGATTATAGATCCAGACATTGGCAAACATTACCTTGACCAAAGGCGTGGTCTGGCCCATGGATGGAATATACCAAGTAACAATATTTGTTGATAATAGAGTTAGGCAGAATAGCCCAATTAATAAAGGCTTTGGCTGGCGGAGCACCAGCAGCACCAAAGTTAGGCTGGCAGCAATCAGCCAATACTGGAGCTGAAAATGAGCCAATCGCTCCAGCCAGTAGGCCCAGCCGCTGGTGCTGCAAAACACTGCGATCGCCGTTAATAGCAGTAAAACAATGCAAATCAAAAAAGCCAATCGTCGATTCCAACCCATCAGTTTCTCCATATATTCGCTGATGCCAACGAATAGAGGGCGGATTTTCCCATCCACCCCCTCCTATTGGCTCAATTAATTTGCAACTCAGCCCTTGAGCTTCGTCAGGCTTTGGGGATCAACCACAATTTTTAGCTCCACACCATCGCGATTGGAAAGATTGCGCACCGCTTCCCCTAGATAGACCGGTTCCGACACACCTGCTTGGGGATGGATAATCGATCGCATCCGCACATGCATATTGCCATCGCCCTCACCCACCCGGCCAAAGGAATAGAGATCCTGGGCGGCTTGGCGCAACGTAGCTTCCGCTGCCGCCACAGTCATCGGTCGATCAGCCACGCTGACCACTGCCTGACTGTTGCCATTGTCGTAGATCAAAGAATAGCGCACGGCCCCCGGAAAACTCTGGCGGGGCGAAAACCCCAAACTCAGGCCGAACAATCCCACGGTTAGCACTATCATGAAGCCCGTCACCCCCACTAACCGGAAGCGGAAGCCCCATTGCAGCCATAGACCCAAAATGGTCAAAAATGTCAGGGCAATGGTAGCAATGCCGCCGTATTTGGAGTACTCCAAAAAAGATGCAGGAGTGAACATTATTCTGCCTCGTTACTTATAACTTCGGTACCGCTGGCTTGCAGAGCCGCCCGCAGCGTGTGCCAGCCTAGGTTAGCACATTTAATCCGGACGGGAAACTGGGCTACCCCTTTCAGTACATTCAGCTTGCGCAGGTCGTGGGGAAACTCAATTTCGCCCCGCATCATGGCCTGAAAGCTCTCCACCATGGCCAAAGCCTCCTTGATCGATTTGCCCACTAAAGCTTCGGCCATCAGATCCACCGAAGACATGGCAATGGCACAGCCCTCGCCCTCAAACTTGGCCGCGAGGATTTTGTCACCCTCTAGCTGCAAAGTCAACTCAATCGAGTCGCCACAGGAAGGATTGTGGCCCTTTTGGTGCCGATCGATAGGATCGGTCACCCCGCGATGCTTGGGTTTTTTGTAGCGCTCTAAAATCACCTGTTGATAGAGGTCGCGGATGTTACCGAGATTAGTCATGGCTATGCTGGATTATAAAAATTCCCAGTCTCCATGATAGAGCCAGCCATCTTTCCTTGCAAAAAGCTCAGGGTACAGCCGAGCTGAATCTAGAAACTAGCGATTCATCGGCCAGAATCCGCTAGGCTAGGAAGGTTAGCTAAATTTCCGACCATGCCCATTGCTCTCGATAGCCACTACGTTATTCTGGCGATGCTGTTGGGCTTCGCGATCGCCCACAGCGGCCTGGCCGCCCTCCGCCCCTGGGGCGAAAGCAAAATCGGCCCCCGCCTCTATCGGATCCTGTTTGCCGCCGTCAGCATCCCCTTTGCGACCATCCTGATCATTTACTTCTTCAACCACCGCTACGATGGCCAGATCCTGTGGGATTTCCATGAAGTACCGGGATTGATGGCATTTGTCTGGGTGGCCTCGGCCATTTCCTTCCTGTTTCTGTACCCAGCTACCTTCAACTTGCTGGAAATCGCTGCCATTCAAAAGCCCCAAGTGCGGCTCTACGAAACCGGCATTATGCGAATCTCCCGCCACCCCCAGATGGTCGGTCAATTCATCTGGTGCCTAGCCCACGGACTCTGGATCGGATCCAGCTTT
The DNA here is from genome assembly GCA_031375385.1 of Synechococcales cyanobacterium OTE_70_metabat_200. GTDB lineage: Bacteria > Cyanobacteriota > Cyanobacteriia > Cyanobacteriales > Chamaesiphonaceae > JAAFHZ01. The sequence continues at coordinate 11,321 of JANMHS010000040.1, forward strand.
ATGTTAGTCACCTCGATCGGCCTGATCGCCCATCACCTGTTTGCGGTTTGGCACGGCGATCGACGGTTGTTCCAGCGCTACGGAGCGGCTTTTACAGAAGTCCGCGATCGCACCTCAGTTATTCCATTCCTAGCGATCTGGCAAGGGCGACAGCAACTGGTTTGGTCAGAATTTTTGCGGCCCGCCTACCTGGGTGTAGCCCTATTTGTCGGCCTGTTCGCTTGGGGTCACCCCTACTTAGTGGGCTGGACGGCCAAAGTGCCTTGGTAAGCAAGTGTTACAGTTCTTGACAAGGTGTTAATACTGCTTCATGGGCAATGGTACGATTCCCTCAAAACCCATCTATATAAAAAGTAGGGCGGATAAAAAATATGACTCTCTCTGGCAAAACCCCCATTTTTGGCGGTAACACCGGCGGATTGCTTTCCAAAGCAGACGTTGAAGAAAAATACGCAATTACTTGGACTAGCAAGAGCGCCCAAGTTTTTGAAATGCCTACGGGCGGCGCAGCCACTATGAACGCAGGCGAGAACCTTCTGTACTTGCCCCGCAAAGAACAGTGCTTGGCACTGGGCACCCAACTGCGCACCAAATTCAAGCCGAAAATCGAGGATTACAAAATCTACCGAGTTCTCCCCAATGGCGAAAGCGATCTACTTCATCCGAAAGATGGCGTATTTCCTGAAAAAGTCAACGCGGGCCGAGAATTCAATGGTAAAGTCGATAGAAATATTGGCAGCAATCCCGAACCGGCTACCATCAAGTTCAGCGGTAAACAGCCCTACGAAGTCTAGGCTTATTTTCTCAGAATGGTGATGCAAAAAAGGTGGCCTAAAACCACCTTTTTTTGGCTTCGAGGGCAGCGCTAAAAGGGGTTTTTCTACCTTGCCCTGTCTCTTTTATTTATCATGTTTTTTGTTTCCAGTGAAGCCGTCCGTAGGTTTTGTCCGCTAGAGTCCACCGTCCCTAACGATCAACCGACCGGTTTTGAGTTTTTAGAATATTTCAGTAATTTGTATGAACCATTAGCCCAGTTTTCGCTCAGTCAAAAAGAGCAAGCGGAACGGCAATGGTCTAACTTAACCGACTATGGCAGCGGCATCTATTTGTTATTAGCAGAAGTCGATGCCTATTCTTTGTGGTCTTTGCACGATCGGCCCAATGGCTCAATGGATTCTTTGGTAGCTTCGCGCACAATTGAACAGTCACCAGTGGAATCTTTGGAGCCTTTGGTAGTTTTGTTGCTGCAAACCTTTTGGCTAGTAATTGAAGATTTGGCTGGAGTCGATCGAGCGCGGGCTTTTGGTCGCGATGTGTTGGCCAGTAGTCACACGCTGCTCGATCGAGAACCAAATCTCCAGAGCTACTTAAGGCAAAGGACCCCAGCAGTGACTGCCCATCTTTGGCAGCAGGGAGAAGCGATCGTGGCCGAGTTCGCGACCCTGGCCACCCGCTATGTGGGCCGCGATTGCGCGCAGCAAGTCCGCGCTACCCTAGCCGAAACCGCCCTCGATACTTCCACTCCCATTCTCTAAACCACTTCCATGGACTACCGTCAAAGTACCGAAATCACCTTGCTGCGAGTAAAGTCTCAGCACCGCTGGAATAGCCACAAAGTTACTGTTTGGAGCATTGCCATGCTCTTTGTGGCTATTTTGACCTACGGACTCTTCAGTCTTTTAGATCCTGGCGTAGCTCGGCCCCTGTGGTTTCGGGTGAGCACCTATCTGTTCTTGATCCTCGCTTCTGGGGCCTCGGCGCTGCTCTGTCTGCGCAACGGGCGGAGTCGGAATATGCCCAGTGGGCGGCTGGTTTGGCAATTGTTGGGCTGGGGTTCGGTGGCCGGGACGATCGCCCAAGTGATTATGCTGTTTTGGGAGCAGGTTCTGCTACTGCGCCCCGATATTTCCCCTGCGGATCCTTTCTTTATGTGTTTCTATGTTTTGTTCGCATTAGCCTTGGGCATTTTGATTAGCCGTCAAAAAATCACTTTGAATTGGCAGCAGGGCACTGTGGTGCTTGGGATCTCGGCCTTGGCCGTGTGGGTAGCCATCAAAGTTGTAGATATGGCCAATCCGGTATTGCCCATCACCAATCCCAACGCTCATCCTTGGGGACTAATGTTTGTCAATTCTTTCCAGTACTTAGCCGATGGAATGAGCATTTGCTATGTCTTTGCGGACGTATTGTTAGTAATTATGGCAGCAATTTTGTCCATGGGCTTTTGGGGGGGCAGATTGGCCACCGCTTGGCAGGTCATGGCCCAAGGACTGCTCTGCATCTGTGTGGCGGATATTTGGTTCGCCTTTTTGGCCAAAGGTTCCAGCTATCGCAGTGGCGACCCCATGGAGCTATTTTGGTTGGCGGGGCTGCTGCAATTATCGATCGCTGCTGCGTTGGAATGGGAAAATGCTCATCGAGTGCAGCGTCTAATTCGCCGATAGCTAGATCGGGGGCTGTTAGTGGGTTAGAATTTGGGCAGACCATCTCGCTCGGAAATTCATGAGTCCACGCAAATTGACCGCCGCCGATAAAAAAGCCATCGTGAGCACCTATCGATCTTCGGCGGATAGCATGGCCGTTTTGGCTGCTCGCTACGGCGTGAGTAATTCTACGGTCAGTCGTCTGCTGAAGAACAATATTCCAGAGTCGGAGTACGAATCTTTAATTTCCGATAAGCGTTCTCAGAAAGGGGATAGTGGGGATTTCAGCGAAGAAGAAACCCTGCTGGAACTGCCGTCAGGGCCAGATGACGTTACTTTGGATGAATCCACCATCGAAGATCGCCCGGAGCGCGGCAATCGGCGACGGATTCGGCGGCGGTCTTCGGCGGCGGACGAAGACAATATCTCGACACCCCGCCCAGTGACTAAGGCCCAGAAGGCCACGGAGCTGCCCACGGCGTTGGTAATATATGAGCCAGCAAGTATCGAGGCTGAGGTGGAACCGGAGCAAAGAGAGGCTTGGCCACCCCAGAGTTTGTTGCGAGCGGTGGATGGTCAGGTACCAGTTCCTGAAATTCCCCAAATTCCCCAAATTCCCCAACTCCCTCCCAAACCAGTGGTGCCTCAGCGTAAATCCGCAGCAACGCCCCCAGCGAGTGAGCCAGAAGAAACCGCTGGTCTGTTGGCCATGGCCCATATTTTCGATGAAGATATGGGCGACCTGCTGGAAGATGACGATGAAGATTTTGGGGAGGAGGATGGTTGGTCCGAAATGGCCGAACCCAGTTTGATTGCCATTACGGATCCGCGTCGGGATGTCCAGCCCCTGTCGGCGGCTAACCTGCCCCGCACTTGCTACATTGTGGTTGATCGCTTTGCAGAATTAGTGGCTTGCCCCTTGGCGCAATTTGCCGAGTTAGGCGGTGCGGTGGCCGAAGCTTCCCAGAATACCCTGCCAGTTTTTGACAATCATCGGGTGGCCAAGCGCTTTTCTAATGATCGGAATCAGCGAGTGATCAAAGTACCAGACAGTCGGATTTTCCAGAAAACCACCCGGCAACTGGCGGCCAAAGGCATCAATCTGCTGCTGGTGGATGGCCAGGTGTATTCTTTGAACTAGGCAAATTTCATGGATTTATTTGAAAAAGAGCGGCAGTTCCACGATGGGTGGGCGGCAACGATCGACATAGATGGCATCATGGTGCGGGATTATTTTGAGTCCTGTACGGCCCCGGAAAACCGGTTTATTCTCGATCGGCTGGGGGATGTGTCGGGTAAAAAGCTGCTAGATCTGGGCTGTGGGGCCGGAGAGAACAGCGTTTACTTTGCCAAGAAAGGGGCGGATTGCATTGCCTCGGACTATTCCGAGGGGATGGTAGAGGTGGCTCTGAAGCTGGCGGAGAAGAATGGGGTAAAAGTAACTGGGGCCACGGTGAACGCCATGGCCCTGGACTTTCCGGACAATTCCTTTGACATTGTCTATGCTTCTAATTTGCTCCACCATTTACCTGACCCCACGGCTTGTATTGCGGAGATGCATCGGGTGCTAAAGCCCGGTGGGCAGGCTTGTTTCTGGGATCCCCTCCGGCACAATCCGGTAATTAATGTCTATCGGCGGATGGCTACTTCGGTGCGCACCGAAGACGAAACCCCGCTGCATATCAATATCGTGCGCTACGTTCGATCGATCTTTGCGGAGACGGACTACGATACCTTTTGGCTGGCGACCCTGTGGATTTTCCTGAGGTTTTATTTGATCGAGCGAGTCAATCCGAACCAGGAAAGGTATTGGAAAAAAATCATTTTGGAGCACCAGCGGTTGGCACCGGGTTATCGGCGGTTGGAAAAGGTCGATCGGTTATTGAAGAAAATGCCGGGCATTAGTCGCTATGCCTGGAATTTGGCAGTGGTCGCTACCAAGTAAGCAAATCGGCTAGTTCCTAGGCTAAATGCCACGTTCGTTGCTGCAAACTTTTTCGCAATTTTTATAAAAGGTATTCTACGATACAGATTGCCAAGGCCCATCAGCAGAGAATTGTCGCACTGTTATACACAATTGGCTATTCCATAATTGTTTTGGCGTGAAGGACTCAACATAGTGCTAAAAAAGATATCTCTTATTTCTCTAGTTTCACTTTGGTGGCTGACGGGCCCGCTCATGACCAGTGCTTGGGCACAGGCTGCGGTGGCGGCGGCTCCCAAAGATCCGGTTGATGCTGGGGATACGGCTTTTATGCTGGTATCCGCAGCTTTGGTGCTGTTAATGACTCCTGGTCTGGCTTTTTTCTATGGTGGCCTGGTGCGGTCGCGCAACGTCCTCAACACCATGATGATGAGTCTTTTGCTCATGGGTATTGTGGGTGTGACCTGGGCTCTTTGGGGCTATAGCTTAGCCTTCGATAATCCGATCGATGTCGCTGCCACCAAGGCTGCTGGAATTTTGAAGTTCGATCTCAAAGCTGTCAACCCATATATTGGTGGTTTGAATTGGTTCGGGTTGAATGATGTTTCGGCTACTACTCCCGTAGAGTACGCTGGTACTATTCCGCACCAAGTGTTCATGGTGTACCAAATGATGTTTGCGATCATTACACCAGCCCTGATTTCCGGGGCGATCGTGGAACGCATGAGCTTCAAGGCTTACTTCTGGTTCGTGATCCTTTGGTCTACCTTTATCTATGCCCCCTTGGCTCACTGGGTTTGGGGTAAGGGTTGGTTGGGTAGCATGGGCGCGCTAGATTTTGCCGGTGGCAACGTGGTTCATATTAGTTCTGGTGTGTCGGCAGCAATTGCGGCCTGGGTCATTGGCCCCCGTAAGACATTCAAAACCCAGCCAGCAGCTCCTCATAATGTGCCGTTTGTGTTGATCGGCATTGGTTTGCTCTGGTTTGGTTGGTTTGGCTTTAATGGCGGTAGTGGTCTGAGTGCGAAGGGTGCCGTAGTTCCTTTCGTAACTACGATGCTGGCCTCTGCTGCGGCTGGCTTGATGTGGCTGATTTTAGAATGGGTGCTGCGTCAGAAACCTACTGCTGTTGGGATTGCTAGTGGATTCTTAGCTGGTCTGGTGGGCATTACGCCTTGTGCGGGCTATGTGGGTCCTTTGGCTGCTCTGTTAGTAGGCGCAATTACTTCTACGGTCTGCTTCTTTGGCGTTAGTCTGCGAGCTAAGCTCCAGTTTGATGATTCCCTCGATGCTTTTCCAGTTCATGGTCTAGGTGGTACCGTCGGTGCGATTCTGACGGGGATTTTTGCTACTAAAGCAATTACGGGGGCAAAAGATCCTGTTGGTTTAATCGATGGAAATGTAAATCAAGTAGGGATTCAGTTAATTAGTATCGTTGCTACCTATGCTTTTGCGGCGATCGGTACTTTTGTCATTCTCAAAGGTTTGAGTTTGGTAATGCCGTTACGGGCTAGAGAAGAAGCCGAATACCAGGGCTTGGATATCAGCGAGCATGGTGAAGAAGGTTACGGTGAGGAATTTGCTTCTGGCCTCAGCTTTGCTGACAAGGAATAATTATCACGCTGTTGGAGCAAAAAAAGACTGGATCTGTCAGATTCAGTCCCTATGAAAAAAAGCCGCAGACTGACGTCCGCGGCTTTTTTGGAAATATCAGAAAGCGGGTCTTAGCCTCCGGCTACGGCCGGAACGATGCTTACTTGGTCGCCATCAGCCAGGGGCGTAGCGGTGCCTTCTAGGAAGCGGATGTCTTCGTCGTTTACATAGAGATTCAAGAAGCGGCGAGGTTGACCGCTGTCGTCGCAGAGGCGAGCTTTGATGCCGGGACAGCTAACATCTAGCTGCTCCAGCAATTCGGCGACGCTGCTGCCTTCAATCTGAATAGTGGGCTGATTGTTAGTGAAAGATTGGAGAGTAGTCGGAACGAGAACTTTAACGGCCATGGCGTACAACAGGGAAAGAAAAACAGTAGAAAATTCAACGAGAAACTAAGTCTAGACCAAAACCTGTTGCCAATCCAAGCGCTCCAGTGTTTGGGAGCGTTCCCAAGCTCGCTCGAAGCTCTCCAGATTGGCTTCGATCGTCAGTGGTTCGCCCACGTAGCCTTGGATCGCTTCCTGGGTCTTCAGACCGTTACCGGTAATGTAAATCACCGTGGTTTCTTCGGGGTCGATCTTGCCTTCATCCACCAGCTTCTTCAGGACGGCGACGGTGGTACCACCGGCAGTTTCCGTAAAGATGCCTTCGGTTTCGGCTAGGAGCTTCATGCCTTCGATGATTTCGGCATCGGTGACTGCTTCGATGTGGCCGTTGGTTTTCCTGGCGATTTCCAGGGCATAAACTGCATCGGCCGGGTTGCCGATCGCGATCGACTTGGCAATGGTATTGGGCTTCTCGGGCACAATGAAGTCCCGGCCTTCGGCGTAGGCTTTGGCGATTGGCGAGCAGCCCACTGCTTGGGCACCGCTGAAACGCACGTCCTTATCTTCCACCAAGCCCAGCTTGATGAATTCTTGGAAGCCCTTATGAATCTTGGTAAATAGGGAGCCGGAGGCCAGGGGCGCAACGATGTGATCGGGGAGCTGCCAGCCCAATTGCTCGGCCACTTCATAGCCCAGCGTCTTGGAGCCTTCGGAGTAGTAAGGGCGCAAGTTGATGTTCACGAAGCCCCAGCCATGGGTGTTGGCTACTTCGCAGCACAGCCGGTTCACTTGGTCGTAGTTGCCTTCCACGGCCATTACCTTTGGCCCATAGATCACCGTACCCAGTACCTTACCGGCTTCTAAGTCCGAAGGAATGAACACGCAACAATCCAAACCGGCATAGGCGGCGATCGCGGCGGTGGAGTTGGCCAAGTTGCCGGTGCTGGCACAGGAAACTGTGGAGAAACCAAATTCCCGTGCTTTGGAAAGGGCGATCGATACTACCCGATCCTTGAAGCTGAGGGTGGGAGTGTTGACCGAGTCGTTTTTGATGTAGAGATTCTTGAGTCCAAGGCGGCGAGCAAGCCGATTGGACTTAATGAGGGGAGTCATCCCGGTGCCCACATCAATCGGGTCGCTGGCTACGGGCAGCAAATCTTGGTAGCGCCAGATGGAGTTAGGGCCGGATTGAATTTTTTCCCGAGTGACTACTTTCTTCAGGTACTCGTAGTCGTACTGAACTTCCAAGGGGCCAAAGCAGAATTCACAAATATGGACGGGCTTCAGTTCGTATTCTGCGCCGCACTCTTTGCAGGCTAGTCCTTTGGCAGCGGTGGTCGGTAAAGTAGCTGGGGTCATGGGTTGCTCGCCTTTTATAAATCCAAAGAAATTTACAGGGTTTTAGTCAATCGTTGAAAACATAGTAATAGCGTTATTTCGGACTGTCAACTATACCCGACTTTTTTAGTCGGGATTAGCTAAGATCTGCGGAGGGTCAGTGCCGAACAATAATCTCTGGTCTTAGCTCAATTAAGAAAAGTTGCAAGAGTTGCTCGGCCCTGCCAAAGAGAGTTACTACAGGTAGTTGGATATATATTTCCCTCCAAAAGTTTCAAGATGGTATGGCGTTGGCCTAGGCACAACAGGGCCGATTCTCTTGCAGAGAGGCTCCGCCAACGAGATTTCCGCGAGAACGCATTCAGTAGCTAGGTATTCAAAGTATTATTTAGTAGTAGTAAAAAATTTATCGCAATCGAAATCAGTTGATTGTCGGCTGTAGAATTGAGCAAATTCGCTGCACCCTCTTGAAAATGTAGAGTGTAGACTCGTAATTGTTGCCTCCTGTCCTTAGAATTTCTTCGCGAGTTCCACCAGCATGTCTTCTATTTTTTGCAACAAAGGTCACGAAAATCCCACGAGCAGTCTATTCTGCCAAACTTGTGGGGAAAAGTTGTCGCCACCCCCCAACAAACTGATGCTATCAGTAGGAGAGGTATTGGAAGGCCGCTACCGGGTTGCTCAGCAGATCGGTCAAGGGGGCTTCGGCCGTACCTATCTCTGTGAAAACCTGAATCGTTTCAACGAGCCCTGTGTGCTGAAGGAATTCGCGCCCCAAGTGCAGGGGGTCTATGCTCTGAACAAAGCCAAAACTCTGTTCGAACGGGAAGCAAACGTCATGCACCAACTCACCCATCCTCAAATTCCGCGCTTTCGGGAGCTGTTTCAGGTGAACAGCGGCGGCGGTGGCTTATTCTTGGTGCAAGACTACGTGGCTGGCCCCACCTATCGCTACCTTCTGGGCCAGCGGATGGTGAACAACGAGAATTTTAGCGAAGAGGAAGTCCGCAAGTTTTTGCTAGACGTGCTGCCCGTCCTGGAATACATTCATTCCCTAGGAGTGATTCATCGGGATATTGCACCGGATAATTTGATTCTGCGCTCCAGCGATAATTTGCCAGTGCTAATCGATTTTGGTGGCGTGAAGCAGTTGGCGGTCAATGCCGAAATTCAGGCGATCGGCGGCACGGATTTACCCACCTGTCTGGGCAAGGTAGGCTATGCTCCCCATGAACAGCTCCAACGGGGCCACACCTACCCCCACAGCGATCTCTATGCCCTGGCAGCTACTGCTTTGGTACTGGCTACTGGCAAGGAACCCACCAGCTTGATCGATCCCCAAAACTTGCAGTGGAATTGGCGCAACCATGTCACTCTGGATCCCAAGTTTGGCGAAGTGCTTGACCGGATGCTGCACCCAAATACCAGCGCCCGCTTCCAGACGGCCACTGAAGCATTGGCGGCTTTGCAATCCCTAGGAGTAACAGGCAGCAATACGGGCGTTGGCACCGTGGTAATCTCGCCTGGCGGTAAGCAGCAGAAAGGCCAACAGCAGCGAGTCCCAGGCCCGGTGAAGGTTCCCAGCAGCAGCTCAGGAGAACTTTGGCCGATTCTGAAGCGCAGCTGGTTGGCCCTAGCTGGAGTTGCAGTCCTGGGCACCGGTGCTTGGGGAGTTCATAATATGTTCTCTAAATCGGGCACTAATACCACCACCCCAACCACGATCACCAGTCCGACGGTTGTAGGCAGTCCGGCTAGCTCCACGGCGACTACCACCAGCCCATCGCCCAGTGAGCAATCTAGTATCACCCCAAGTTCTGTGGCAGCTAGTACGCCACAGACGGCCTCCACAGATAACCAAAGTAGTAATGGTGGCAGCGATCGCCGCACCAATTCCCAGTCCAGAGCAAACACCGATCGCTCCACCGGCAGTACGGCTCGGCGGGCGGCTACGCCAGCGCGCAGAGAATCGCCCAAATCCGAGGTAGCCACATCTAGCCGCAATAGCCAGACCGAAGCACCCAAGACACCCAAAGCTCCCACCACTCCCGAGGCGGAGACGGATACCGGCGGCGATCGGTCAGAGACTACCGCCCCTAGCAGCCGCTCCCGCAGAACGACGGAGGATCCTCCAGCCCAGCCCCAACGCAGCCGCAGTAGCAACAATCGCCCCTCTAGCAGCAGCGAATCTAACAACGAGCCCAGCAGTACGCCCAGACGATCTCGCACATCCAGTAACAATAGTGGCGAAGCCAGTAGTACGCCCAGACGATCCCGCGATAACAGTGGGGAATCCTCTGCCCCCAGCCGTTCCCGGCGCTCCACCCCAGACGCTGACAATGGTGGTTCATCCCAAAGAACGGCGCGTGAATCCAACAACAACCGAGCGCGTGGTACCAGCGAAACCCCTCGCAGCTCCGGCAACAGTGGTGCTAGCAGTGCGAAGCCATCGGCAGATCCACTGTTTTAGGGCTCCTGTGCAGCAGTTGCTACTCCCAATCGGCGTTGGCTGCTCGATCGGCAGCGGCTATCGTATCCATTAAAGTGAGCCAATCTACCCTGGGCCGCTCCCATTGCAACTTGCCCCGGTCTAAATAGAAATATCGATCGGCCTCCACTTCTTTCCCCGCCATAATCAAGGCCATTTCTTGTTGTTTGGCAATAGTCCGCAGCTGGGTCAATAGTTCCGCACCCAGCAGTTGCTGTGGTTCATCTAATAACAACACTGGGGGTTCGGCGATTAAGGCCCGCCCGATCGCCACAATTTGACAGGCTGCCGGCGTGAGCTGAGCCGCCGTTTTGGTCAGCCAAGCTTCCGGAATCGGCCAATGATCCAACAATTTTACGATCCGTTGTTCCACTACATCTTTGGGGAGACGCTGGAGGCGCAAGGGGTAGAGCAGGGCATCCTGGACATTCATATCCAACAAATGGGGCGCTGCCACCAATAGCAGTCGCTGGCGGAGCTGGGGGGCTGGCCACTGGCGATAATCTCGATCATCCAGATAGACGGTGCCGCCCGTCGGTTCGGCCAAGCGATTCAGCAACCGGAGCAGCAGCGTTTTGCCGGCACCGCTCGGCCCGGTGAGGGCGATCGATTCTCCCGCCGCCACCTCAAAAGACAACGGCTCCAGCAATACCTGATAGGCCAGGGCTAAGGCCAGATTTTCGACGCGCAGCCTAGCCAAGCTCCACACTGCCCCGGAAAGACACAGTGGCTGGGCCGGTCATGTATACATGGTTATTGGCCTCGGACCAGGTAATTTGCAACGGGCCGCCGGGCAGTTCTACGGTACAGACTCGATCGTTGTGACCAGTCAAGACTCCCGCCACTACGGTGGCACAGGCTCCGGTACCACAGGCCAGGGTGATGCCCGCACCCCGTTCCCAAACGCGCATCTTGACGTAATCAGGCCGCACCACTTCCACAAATTCAGTATTAGTCCGTTGGGGAAAGGCCGGATGGTGTTCGAATTTTGGCCCCAACTCCGCTAGGGGGAAAGTGGCCACGTCTTCTACATAAATCATGCAATGGGGATTGCCCATGCTCACACAGGTAGCCTGATAGTCTTGCTCCAGCACTCGCAGGGTTTGGTTTACCACTTGCCCACCTTGCTCCGGCAGCGTCGTCGGAATTGCCGCAGCAGTGAGCCGGGGCTCGCCCATATCCACCCGCACTTGACCGTCGGCGAGGATTTCCGGGACGATCGAGCCTGCCAGGGTGTGGATTTTGTAGATAATACTTTGGTTTTCCCGGCCCTCTAGTTCTGCAATGAACCGACCCATGCACCGAATGCCGTTGCCGCACATCTCCGGCTCCGAACCATCGGAATTAAAAATACGCATGGTGTAATCGGCTCCCTGTTCCCCCGGCAGCACAAAAATCACTCCATCGGCCCCGATGCCAAAATGTCGATCGCAGAGCTGGATGGCTTGGGCCGGAGTAATGCGGGGGGTGGCTTGGTGACGATTGTCTATTAGAATGAAGTCGTTACCTAGACCTTGATACTTGGTGAATTCAATCGACATAGCTCGGTTTTTTCCTTGTTTTCACCTATTTTACTCCCAGTCACCCATCATGCCTGAATTAGATATCAATCAACCCAGCACCCGCCAGATGCAGCAGATCATCAAGGACAAAAGCTCCTTGGAAATCAAGCTGGTTACTGGGGATGTTTTCAACGGTCAGCTATCTTGGCAGGATACGGATTACTTCTGTCTGCTGTTGGCAGGCAATGCCGCCAAGGTGATTGTCAACAAAAACGCTGTGGCTTATATCAAGCCCCAGTAAGTCTAAGGCGCGATCCGTAAGGTTAATACCTGTTCTTTAGGTGTACTATCAGCGGTCGATAGAATTTGCTGGGCTGGTAGTTGAGCGAAATCAGTCTTTGACCTGATTGACGATTTGGCAGTCTGTTCCCTAATGATCGATAATGGGAGACCACAAATTCTTGTCAGAACTAAATGCTAGCAGCCTATCGCCAACACGTCGCCGAGCGCACCGCCCTAGGAATTCCGCCTCTTCCGCTGGATGCCAGCCAGACCGAAGCACTGTGCGAACTGTTGAAAAATCCGCCCGCTGGTGAAGAAGCTACGCTGCTAGCCCTGTTACGCGATCGAGTCCCACCGGGCGTGGATCCGGCGGCCTATGTGAAGGCTAGTTTCTTGGCCGCGATCGTCAATGTTTCTGCTGCTTGTCCGGTGATGCAGCCATTGGAGGCGATCGAACTCCTCGGCACCATGCTTGGTGGTTATAACGTGCAGGCGCTGATCGATACATTGAAATCTACGGATCCAACTCTGGCTAACGCCGCCGTCCAAGCGTTAGCCAAGACAACGCTGGTCTACGATGCCTTTAATGATGTTTGGGATTTAGCCCAGACCAATAGCTATGCCCGTCAGGTAGTGGATGCTTGGGCCGCTGGCCAATGGTTCACGGCCAAGCCCGAGCTGCCGGAAGTAGTGACGTTGACCATCTTTAAGGTACCGGGCGAAACCAATACGGACGACCTTTCACCGGCTCCCCAGGCCACTACTCGTCCGGATATTCCGCTGCATGCCTTGGCCATGCTAGAAACTCGCTTACCTGGAAGTCTGGAGTTGATCGCGGAACTGAAGGCTAAAGGTCATCCCTTGGTCTATGTGGGTGATGTGGTCGGTACGGGCTCTTCCAGAAAATCGGCGATCAACTCGGTGCTTTGGCATACGGGGGCTGATATTCCCTGTGTACCCAACAAGCGTACGGGCGGCTACCTATTAGGTGGCAAAATTGCGCCAATCTTTTTTAATACCGCCGAAGATTCGGGGATGTTGCCGATCGAGTGCGATGTCACCCAGCTAGAAACGGGGATGGTAATTCAAATTCATATTACCAAAGGCCAAATCACCGACGAACAGGGAACCGTACTAGCCAGCTTCGAGCTGAAGCCGGAGACCATCCTAGACGAAGTGCGGGCCGGTGGCCGGATTCCCCTGTTGATCGGGCGGGCACTGACGGATAAGACTCGTCAAGCTCTAGGCTGGAGTGCCAGTGACCTGTTTATCAGACCCCAGGTTCGGGCGGCGAGCGATCGAGGCTATACCCTAGCCCAAAAAATGGTCGGCAAAGCCTGCGGTTTACCTGGAGTTCGGCCCGGCGTGGCCTGCGAACCCCTGATGACCAGCATTGGCTCCCAAGATACGACGGGACCCATGACGCGGGACGAGCTGAAGGAATTAGCTTGCCTGGGCTTTAGTGCAGATTTGGTGATGCAGAGCTTCTGCCATACCGCCGCTTACCCCAAGCCGGTGGATATTAAGACTCACCACGATTTGCCAGACTTCTTCGCCCAACGGGGGGGCGTGGCCCTGCGGCCGGGCGATGGGATTATTCACTCCTGGCTGAATCGGATGCTGTTACCGGATACGGTGGGTACCGGTGGCGATTCTCATACCCGGTTTCCCTTAGGAATTTCTTTTCCAGCGGGTTCCGGACTGGTGGCCTTCGCGGCGGCGCTCGGGGCGATGCCTTTGGATATGCCAGAATCGGTGCTGGTGCGCTTTAGGGGACAGCTGCAACCCGGTGTGACCCTGCGAGATGTGGTGAATGCCATTCCCTATGTGGCCATTCAGCAGGGTCTGCTGACGGTGGCCAAAGAGAACAAGAAAAATGTTTTCTCCGGGCGGATTATGGAGATCGAGGGTCTCCCGGATCTAAAAGTAGAGCAAGCCTTCGAGCTGACCGATGCCACCGCCGAGCGCTCCTGCGCGGGCTGTACCATCAAGCTGAATCCCGAGACGGTAATTGAGTATCTGCGATCGAACGTAGCACTCCTGAAAAACCTCGTAGCTCGGGGCTACCAAGATGCCCGCACCATTCTGCGCCGGGTGGCCCAAATGGAAGAGTGGCTGGCCAACCCGGTACTCTTGGAGGCCGACGCCGATGCGGAATATGCGGAGATTATTGAGATCGACCTGAACCAAATCAAAGAGCCGATCGTGGCTGCGCCCAACGACCCGGACAATGTGAAATTGTTGAGTGAAGTGGCAGGCGGGGCGATCGATGAAGTTTTCGTCGGTTCTTGTATGACCAATATCGGTCACTATCGAGCCACCGCTAAGGTGCTAGCCGGTGGGCCACCTGTCCAGACCCGCCTCTGGATCTGTCCGCCCACCCGGATGGATGAGGAGCAACTGAAGGAAGAAGGCGTCTACAGTGTATTTGGTGCTGCCGGTGCGCGCACCGAGATGCCGGGATGCAGTCTCTGTATGGGCAACCAAGCCCGAGTTGCGGACAATGCCACGGTTTTTTCTACTTCCACCCGCAACTTCAATAACCGCTTGGGGAACGGTGCCCAAGTTTACCTGGGTTCCGCAGAACTAGCGGCGGTCTGCGCCGTTCTGGGCCATCTGCCCACCGTCGCTGAGTACTTGGCGATCGTCACTGAAAAAATTGATCCCTTTGCCGCCGATCTATACCGCTACCTCAACTTCGACCAAATCCAAGGCTTCGCCGACTCGGGCCGCACCCTATCGCCAGAGAAAGTTGCCGAACTAGCTAACACCTAATGATTCCAACGAGTCAAGGGCGCAGCACCTGCGCCCTTGACCCGTCGATTTTTATGGATAAGGAAAAAGCGCCCATTTGATCGATGGGCGCTTTTTTTGACATCCTCTCCGCCCTATAAGTGCGGAGATTCCTCGCCACGCCATAACCTACGAATAGGAAAATGGTCGCCGAATGGGGGTCAAATCGATGCGGGCTGTCGCCCAGGCTAACACCAACGCCTAAGGTGCAGGCTTAGTAGCTTGGGGTTTTTGCTGCTGGGCACGCAAACGGCGCAGCTGCTCAGCCCGGAAGTTAGCGGTCGAGCTGGAGACTTGCTGCTGCTGTTGGCGAGCAAATTCGGAGTCGTTGCGAACCCCACCGGTTTGCAAACCATGCAAAATTTGCATCAGACCACCCGTGTCACCGGCTGATGCCCGCGCAAAAGGATCGCGATTATCTCCATTAGTGTTGCTCTGGGCCATTGCCGGAGAAACAATCGCGAAACTCATCAGGCCCAACAGGGCAAAAGTAAACTTAAACATAGCTAATTACTCACAACTAGATATAAACATTGTACACAATCGATCGGACTGTCTGCTGGAGACATCTGGCCGAACCTACTTTGCGTTCGCAGTTGTAACCCCAGAACCCAGCCAGTCATTGGTTGACAGTAAGCTGGTGGAATATTACAACGGAGAAAACACGCTGGGATTAGGCCAAACGACGACGAAGTAGAGACTGGATGGCGAACAGCGACAGGATGGCAAAGGCCAAGAGCACGGTCACGGCACCGCCGAAGGTCACATCGGCCCAGGGAGCCTGCAAAACCACACTTGACCACTGCCAATTAGGATTGACGTATAGATAACGAATTGGTTCGATCGCGTAGCTCAAAGGATTCAAACAGGCCACCACCCGCAGCCAACTGGGCATGAAAGCGAGGGGAGCCAAGGCAGTACTGGCAAAGAGCAAGGGCAAGTTGGTCACAAAAATGACTGCAATCAGCTCGATGTGACCGGGCAGCGCAAAGGTCAAACCCAAACTCAAGGCCGTCACCCCAACTACCAGGAGGAGCAGAATCACCCCGATCGCCAAGGCTCCTGCTAAGTTAGGCAGGCCCGTACCCAACAGGGAGCTGAGTCCGATAATCGCTACGGTCTGGACGAAGCTCAGGGCCACGATGTAAATGGCCGAAGCGGCGACGATCGAGTAACGGCTGGCCAAAGGAGCCACTAGCAATCGGTTCAAGAAGCCAAATTCTCGATCGAACATCACCGGTAGTCCGGCGTTCAAGGCTCCCACAAAGGCAGTGAACACAATCACTCCGGCTCCCAAGAAGCGATTGTAGTTAGTACCAAACAGATCTTGGGGGATATTTTGGAACAGCGCCCCAAACAGCAACAGCCACATCAGGGGCTGAACGACCCCCGCCACCAGGGTACTGGGGCGACGCTGTAGTTGAATAAAGAGGCGCTTGGTCAGTCCTAAGGTTTCTTGCAAAAAGTCGGCCCAGGCACTGGATTCTTTGTCCACAGATTGCTCTGGCCAGTTAATGAGGGTTTTAGGCAGATTAGTAGTCATAGAAATCCTAGGGCGCGCTGACAAGTACCAATTTATCCTATTTTCTCTGGTGGGTGCTGGCAGATCCCGAAGAAGCCCGTAATGATTGATAATTTGGGCGATCGATGGAAGGAATCGTGAATTGGTGAATATCGGTGTTAAAATTGCGGGTGCAAATTATCGATCTTCCGAGGATGCGTTGTGATCCAGTCTGCAACTTTGCCTCTTGCTCAGAAATTAGTGTCCGCAGCACCGGCCGAAAGCAATCTCTGTCTCCTTTCTGGCTCCGCGAATATTCCGCTCTCCCGCGAAATTGCTCGCTACCTGGGCATGGATCTGAGTCCGATGACCACCAAGACCTTTGCGGACGGTGAAACCTACGTCCAAATTCAAGAATCGATTCGGGGCCGAGATGTCTACATCATCCAGCCCACCTGCCATCCGGTCAACGATCACCTAATGGAATTGATGGTGATGATTGATGCCTGTCGACGGGCTTCGGCCAGTCGGATCACAGCTGTATTGCCGTACTACGGTTATGCGCGGGCCGATCGCAAAACCGCCGGCCGGGAATCGATCACCGCGAAGCTGGTGGCAAATTTGGTGACCACCGCCGGGGCCGATCGAGTGATTGCTATGGATCTACACTCGGCGCAGATCCAGGGTTATTTCGATATTCCCCTAGACCATATTTATGCAGCACCGGTGATTGTGGATTATCTGCTCAGCAAGAAGTTGCAGGATATGGTGGTGGTTTCCCCAGATGTGGGAGGCGTAGCCAGAGCCAGAGCTTTTGCCAAGCGTTTGAATGATGCACCCTTGGCAATTATCGATAAGCGGCGGCAAGCCCACAATGTGGCGGAAGTCATGAATGTGATCGGGGATGTGGCTGGTAAGACGGCCATTCTAGTAGATGACATGATCGATACGGGCGGCACGATCGCCGAAGGTGCCAAAATGCTGCGGGCCCAAGGTGCCAGTCAGGTCTATGCCTGCGCCAGCCACGCGGTTTTCTCTGGCCCAGCGGTGGAACGTCTTTCCAGCGGTGTCTTCGAGGAAGTGATCGTGACCAATAGTTTGCCGATGACCCCCGATAAAATGTTTCCCCAGCTCACCCCGCTGTCTGTGGCGAATCTAATTGGCGAAGTAATCTGGCGGGTTCACGAATATTCCTCCGTCAGTATCGTATTCCGCTAACGCATCGGAGAAGATCTTGATCGTCTCCAGCTCTGGGGTAACCTAGAGCCACCTGTAGTTGAAAATTTCCCGAGAAGAATCATGGCTCAATACGCTCCCTGTCCCCAATGTAAGTCTCAAGAGGCTAGAGAAATCACCTTTACCTGGTGGGGTGGAGTTTTGGGTCCCAAAATGTTCAACCATGTCAAATGCTCCCAATGCGGAACTACCTACAATAGTAAAACCGGGAATTCCAACCAGCAGGCCATTACCATTTATGTTGCGGTCACTACGGTCATAGCGATCGCTATCGTCCTCTTCTTGCGCAGCCAACAGGCCAAATACTACAACAACTCCGCACTGCTCCCAGAGGAGCGATCTGCCCAATTGCAAGCGTTTGAATGATGCGCCCTTGGCAATTATCGATAAGTGGCGGCAGGCCCACAATGTGGCGGAAGTAATGAATGTGATCGGGGATGTGGCTGGCAAGACGGCCATTCTGGTGGATGACATGATTGATATGGGCGGCACGATCGCCGAAGGTGCCAAAATGCTGCGGGCCCAAGGTGCCCATCAGGTCTACGCCTGCGCCAGCCACGCGGTTTTCTCTGGCCCAGCAGAGGTACTGCCCACTGGGGACTCCTAAGGAATCATTGGAAACCCTCACCCCCAACCCCTCTCCCAAGTGGGGAGAGGGGAGCCGGAGCGCAGGGCTTAGTCTTTAGGGAAAGAGTCGCATTCGTACTTTGTCATCTTCAACAACGCTAAAGTGTCCAGCCCAATCGTCGCGCATGGCGATCGCTGCGGCTACTTTCTGCGCTACAACTGCACTGGAAGGTGCCATAATCCGAAACAAAATAATGCCACAAGCAGCAGGAAGTTGCTCACGAAAAGCAAGCTCACCAAAGTCTTTGTCGAAAGTCAGCACAATACGGTTTTCTATCTGAGCGCGATGCAGTACTTCAGGGTCGGAGATGCCAGGGGATTCTGTGCGAATCCAAGCCACGTCATGTTTTTGCTCGCGTAGTGCTTCTACAGCATCTAAAGGAAAATTCTCGTCGGCAAGGAAGCGCATGAGCTAGACCAAAATGGCGTAAACTTTCTCGGTTTTTAATGCAGTGCTAGCATAGCCAAGGCAAGCTTGGATGTCTTCGAGGCTGATGCCAGGGTAATTACGGAGGATTTCATCAGTGCTCCACCCTTGAGCCAGCAGGTCAATGATGAATTCGACAGCAATGCGGGTGCCGCGAATGATGGGCTTACCAACTAGGATAGCTGGGTCAAGAATGATGCGAGTTTGCTGATTCATGATGCGTCAGGGAGTTTTGGTTAGAATCTTTGATCTCTATCTCTACTTTAGGGCTTTTAGGTGAAGGTGCCTAGTTCTTTGCCACCGCTGATGGCGGTTGCTAGATTTGGATGAGGTCGGTAACGAACTAGGCAAGGTTTTGCCTCAGGCAGGATGCGTTTCTACCATTGGTGGTCGATTAGTTCTTGCCGGAGCATTTTGAGGTTGCCGGGTTGGAGGGGGGAAGAGCTGGCAAAGGTGGCGATGATAGTGACGGGGCTGCTAAGGTTTTTTCGGCGAGGACATTGAGCAGATTGCCGTTGCGCAGAATCTGAAAAATGCTATCAGCTCCCCGATCGGCGGTGCAGATCAAGGCTTTGGAGATGGCCACTTGGTCGGGATTGCTATAGGAGAGGGCGATCGCAGTGCCGTAGAAAAGAACCACCAGGATGGTGACAGTAAAGAGTAGTTGTTGGAATAGTTTAACCATGACTTTGCATTGAGAGGAAGAGTTTGTTGTCGGGTTCGGCCATTTTAAATTACCAGAACTGTTTTAGCCGCTTGAGGATAGTCCCCATGATGCTTGAAAAATTTTGGCAGATCGCCGAATCTCTAGGGAACTCTTCTGTTACGCTCGTTTTTGGGGGATAATCAGCAAACAGATCTCAACTATCCCCAATGGCCGAACGAATACAGAACCAACGATGTCTGCTATCCGAGCTACTGAGAGAAATTTGTACTCAGGGAATGCAGCGAATGACTGGGCAGATCCAACAATTTGTTTACATCAATCTACGTAGCATTAACCCCGGTGGTCTATTTTTCCCGACGCTCTGCGAGGAGATAAAGATCGATCCGCCATTAAGAGGCCGGGATTTAGCCAGACAACTGAGGAAGAAGAAGTATGTGGTGTGCTTAGACAATATCGATCAGTTTCAAGATGATCAGCGCTTTACGAAGCTCGATCGCGACCAGCTCTGTGACCTCTGCGATGGGGCCGATCGACCCCTGAGTATGGTGGTGGCTAGTCAGGTGCCGCTGCGCGAATTGTTTCCAGATGACACTCATAGTTCTTCGCCCTTTGCCGATCTCTGTTCGGCCATAGAAGTTAGGCCAGTATCTTTGCAGCAAACCACAAATTTTATTACTCGGAGTTTGACTCCCCTAGGGATGGTGTTTACACCCACGCAGATTGAGGGAATTCATCAGATGGCAGCGGGCAAACCTCAAGAAATCATGCTCTTAGCCGATCGGCAATATCAAAATTCAATTCAAAGCAGGAGCTAGAATATGCCAACATTTCCGGTGTACAACAGCGATTTACCAACGGTTCTTAAACCTTGGGATATTCGCCACCACTTACTGGTAGCCCATTGGATTTTCTTCAGGCCAACGAACTTAAAAAGCTACCTCTACCAAGCAAATCCAGAACTATACGAAACCAGCGGGGTATTAGGTAATTTTTCAACGACTTTTACATTGCCCGCTTATCGGGGACTTTACCTGATTGCATTGATGTTACCTTTTTGGCTATCGATAGTTGCAGTAATTCTTTTAGCTCTTGTTCTCAACACTACAATCATTCATTTGAATCCAGATATTTGTCAAGGCAAACCAGTATATAATTACATTTGTGGCATTAGCGAGGATTTGATATCAGCTCCCATGGCATGGCAAATCTGGGATTCATGGCTTTCCATCACTATTCCACCAGTGCTGTATGGTGTTGCGTTCGGTATTGCAGTCGGTATTGCGGGAAGTGTTGAGGGAAGTGTTGCAGTAGGTGTTGCGGGAGGTATTGCGGTAGGTGTTGCGGTAGGTGTTGCGGTAGGTGTTGTGAGCGGTGTTGTGGGAGGTATTGCGCTAGGTGTTATGTTCGGTATTGCAGTCGGTGTTGTGGGAGGTGTTGTGGGAGATGTTGCGATGGGCGTTTTATTCAGTGTTGCGGTGGGTGTTGTGGTGGGTATTTCAGAAGGTATTTCAGAAGGTGTTGCGATAAGTGTTGGATCATTGCGAGTACCATTTTATATTATCCAATGCTTTAGCATTGTGAGTTATTATTTTCACTCACGGCATCATCCACTGGACTGGGATGACATGTCAGTTTTGCCATTACCAAGTAGCGTGAAATTTTTAACTACTCAGCTCAGAAAGAACGAATCCAGTGGGTTGAAAGTTTTAATTCATCAAATTCCTAATGCGTTTCAGCACTGGACTATTCAGAAAGCCCTGCACAACTATCTTCATGGTCATTATTCCCCTTTGCTTTTTTTCTATAGAGGTCTCTCACAGAATTTTTTATCTGAATATGTTACAATTCCTAGTATATCCTCAGATCGAAGACGATTCATTTCCAAAAGAGAATTTCTGCTGGCAGAAATATCTCATTGCCCCGTTGATTTCTGGGGAAACTCAGGATCTCAAAGAAAATCCAACTTTAGAATAGCTTATGCCCTAACGAAGCCATTGCACAATCTTCAGCACACCCCACTAACTGATTTTGCAAGGTTGGTTTATACATTAAAATATCAATTAGATGAAGATCATCCAATTGTTCTACAAGAACTACGGTTCCTCTACGCCAGTCTCTCAAGCTATCCCTATGGCAACGAAATCGTTCATTCTCTAGATACGATCGATACTTTCCTCCAATACGAAACCATCGCAGATATTGGCACAGCGCCACAACACACCCAATGGATACAAAGAGATGTTGTCAATGGAACGGAAAACCCTCACCCGCCAACTCCTTCTGCCAAGTCAGAGGAACCAGATTTAGTAAAAACAAAGTCTCTGGCTCCATCCTCTTATCTAGTAGAGAACCAAAGTCAGGGCAACCCCGATGACTCATCCACAGACCAAGAGTACCTCAGACCCAGCGTTATTGAAGCGCTGCAAACCTTCGCCAGGATTGGCATTGAAATCAGAACCTACCAAACATCCTCTAGTAATCAAAATAAACTCGCTGCCATCACCCGCGCCACAGAGTCCTTGCAGAAAATCAGTACCACAGTAGAGTCCGACCCAGAATTGCCTGAAGCTGTGCTGCTACGGCGAATTATTAAGCAATGGCAGCAAATTATCATTACCGCTGGTGGCAATGAGGGCCGGTTAGTTACTATTCAGCGCCTAGTTAGTCCTTACACCGTAGGAGTTCCGGCTATCGGCAATATCTTTGTTGGGCGCGAAGATATCATGGGGAAAATCGAAGCCCTTTTAGGCAAAGCTGGACAGTTGAATTCTATTGTGCTCCATGGCCATCGCCGCATGGGTAAAACATCGATTCTGCGGAACTTAACCGATCGCTTTGATCACGATATTATCGCCAACTTCGATATGCGCAGCATTAGCACCAGCAATACCAGCGAGCTTTTGTATAATATTGCTACTACTATTTATGATGTTCTTCCTCATGCTGTTGTCCCGGAGCCACGCCGAGACAATTTCTTGGTTGGCGATCCCTTTACGATCTTCAGTCGAGAATTTCTGAAAAAAATTGAATCAATAGTCACCGATACGGGAGTACCCGTCCTGCGGGATCGACATCTCATTCTCACCATCGACGAGTTTGAAATTATTGAAGACCTCATTCAATCTGGACAAATCCAACCGGAGATTCTGCGGTTTTTCCGGTCTTTAATTGAATCCTATCCTTGGCTAGTAATTGTTTTTGCCGGACTCCACACCCTACCCGAAATGACCGCAGCCTATTGGGAACCTTTTTTTGGTAGTACCCGCCAAATTCATGTCAGTTTCCTTTCTTGGGACTCTGCCAAGCGGCTAATCGAAAACCCCGTTGCAGATTTTAGCGCTGACTTTACACCAGAAGCTACTATGTTAATCTACGCTCTCACCAATGGTCAGGCATACCTGATCCAAATTATCTGTGACAGCCTTGTTCACCGCTATAACTACCAGCGCTCCGAAGAACGCATCGATCGCTCAGCACTCTTTACAATAGAAGATGTCGAATTCATTACAAACTCCCCAGATTTTTACCGTGATGGCCATGCCTATTTCAACGGTGTTTGGGGTCAGTCCCAAGAACAAGAAGGTCCCACCCAACTGCAAATCTTGCGATCGCTCGTCAACGCCCAGACCCTCGCAGAACTAACCCAATCCACACAGCTAACCCCCGAGAACCTGCAATCTGCACTCCAAATACTAGCCAGCCATGACGTTGTTCATAGCTTAGATGGCAAATACCATTACAAAGTAGAACTTATGCGCCGTTGGGTACAGCAGGAGAAAATGCTCGGCTAAGGAACAAGAATTCTATCGACCACCCTCATTCCTTCGGCTCGCTCAGGGCAACGCCCAGCCCTCTCCCATCAAGGGAGAGGGAGCCGGATCATCAATATTATTAAATTCTCATTCCTAAGGAACAAGAATTTAATAATGGCCAAGGGTGTCAATTTAACGAGGGACACCTTGGGAAGCCCTACTAGAGGAATCAAGAAACTTCGCTTGCACTCCGGCTCCCCTCTCCCCACCTGGGATAGGGGTTGGGGGTGAGGGCTACCAATGAATGCATTGAATTTCAGCCAAATAATGGATCCTAAGCGCAACGATCGCAGCATGTCGGCCATCAGGCAAAGCCCGCACTCGACTGGCCAAGTTAGTTGTCCCATGATCGCCAATTCTCCGCCAGGCAAGCTAAATTGGAGGGAGAAAAGAACAGAGTAAAGCCATGGCGATCGAATTTCAGGATGAATTTGAAGTAATTGTGGTGGGTGCCGGCCACGCTGGTTGCGAAGCAGCCCTGGCCAGCGCTCGTCTCGGCTGCAAAACTTTGCTGCTGACCCTGAACCTCGATCGCATTGCTTGGCAGCCCTGTAACCCAGCAGTAGGTGGGCCGGCCAAATCTCAATTGACCCATGAAGTGGATGCGCTGGGGGGCGAAATTGGCCGGGTAACCGATCGCACCTATCTGCAAAAACGAGTCCTTAATGCCTCTCGTGGCCCAGCGGTCTGGGCCTTGCGGGCCCAAACTGATAAGCGAGAATATGCTTCGGTGATGAAGACGATCGTGGAGAACCAGCCCAATCTCTCGATCCGGGAAGCCATGGTCACGGATTTGGTGCTGGGTGGAAACTCGGAAATTCGGGGCATTGAAACTTACTTTGGCGTAGCTTTCGGCTGCCAAGCCGTGATTCTGACCACCGGCACTTTCTTAGGTGGCACCATTTGGGTGGGGGATAAATCGATGCCCGCCGGACGCGCTGGAGAATTTGCGGCCCATGGCCTATCGGAAACTTTGTCGCGCTTGGGCTTCGAGGTCGATCGACTGAAAACTGGTACGCCCGCCCGAGTGGATCGGCGATCGGTGGACTTTACCAATATGGAAGCACAACCGGGCGATGAAGAGATTCGCTGGTTTAGCTTCGACCCTACCGTCTGGCAAGAGCGGGAGCAAATGTCCTGTTACTTGACCCGCACCACCCCAGAGACCCATCAGCTAATTAAAGATAATCTTCATCTCTCGCCGGTCTATGGTGGCTGGGTCGATGCGAAGGGGCCGCGCTACTGTCCAAGCATCGAAGATAAGATCGTGCGCTTTGCCGATAAGGATAGCCATCAAATCTTCATCGAGCCGGAGGGCCGGGATACACCGGAGCTATATATCCAAGGCTTCTCTACGGGTCTCCCAGAACGCCTGCAGTTGCAAATGCTCCGCACCCTGCCGGGCTTGGAGAATTGCGTAATGCTCCGGCCAGCCTATGCGGTGGAATACGATTATCTACCAGCGACTCAGTGTTACCCCAGTTTGATGACCAAGCAGGTGGAGGGGCTATTTTGTGCGGGCCAGATCAATGGCACCACCGGCTATGAAGAAGCAGCGGCCCAGGGATTGGTGGCGGGCATCAATGGGGCTCGCTGGGCTCGGCAGCAAGCTCCGGTGGTGTTTGCGCGGGAAGAAAGCTATTTGGGCACGTTGATTGATGATCTTTGTACCAAGGATCTGCGGGAGCCTTATCGGATGCTGACTAGTCGATCGGAATATCGGCTGGTGCTGCGATCGGACAATGCGGATCGGCGGCTCACGCCCCTCGGTCGAGAAATTGGTCTGATCGACGATCGACGTTGGCAAATTTATACGGATAAGCAGGAGCGGATTGCCGCGGAACTGGAGCGGCTCCATGCTACGCGGGTGCGATCGCATGATGAGGTGGGTCAAGCGATTATGAATGAGGCTCAGCAGGTGATTCGCGGTGGAGCGGTGACGCTGGCGGAGCTGCTGCGCCGGCCGGGGTTCCACTATCGGGATTTGGTGAAGTATGGCTTGGCTGGGGCGGAGTTGTTATCGATCGGCGAGCGGGAGGCGGTGGAGATTGAGCTGAAATATGCGGGCTATTTGCAGCGTCAGCAAAATCAGATCGATCAGGTGGCGAAGCAGGCTAATCGATCGCTGGCGGCGGATATCGATTACAGCACTATTCCGACTCTTTCTAAGGAAGCGCGGGAGAAGCTGAATAAGTTCAAGCCGCTGACGTTGGGACAGGCGAGTCGCCTCGGGGGAGTCAATCCAGCAGATATCAATGCTCTGCTGGTCTGGCTGGAGGTACAGCAACGATTGGCACTTCAGCACAGCTGATCTATTTAAAATCTGGGGGCTTGAATGGTTAGATTAAAGTCATCCACGCTCAAATCTGGGTTACCGAAGAGAATCGCGAAGGCCGTTTCGTCAGCAACGCCGCTGTTACTTTTATTGGGGTTGTAAAACAAGGTGCCTGAGGATTGGCTGTAGATAATTACACTATTGCTGACACTCATAGCTTCGTTATCGACTACGGATGCAAAGTCTACCTGGGTGAGGTTAAGACCCACAAAAGTGACTGGCGATAGGCCGATTTTGTCCTCGCCGATCCTAAAGTCGGCAATAATATCTAAGCCCATGATGGCCGGACTGAAGGTGAAAGCGGATTCAAAGTTGAAGTGGTCGATACCATCGCCACCGACTAGGATATCGTTGCCGGAGCCACCGTTGATTTGGTCGTTGCCATTACCACCCTCGATCGAGTCGTCGCCATTGGCCCCATAAAGAAAATCATTACCATCATCGCCAATCAATGTATCGTTGCCGTTCTCTCCATCCAAAATATCGGCATCTTGGCCGCCATGGATGAAGTCATTGCCGCCGCCCCCAAACAGCGTATCGCTTCCGTCGGCTCCGTAGATGAAGTCGTTGCCATCTAAACCATTAATAAAGTCATTATCGCCTTCGCCATCAATGGTGTCGTTGCCTTGGCCAGCGTCAATGGTGTCGCTACCGCCACCCCCAAGAATCAAATCTTGGCCGTTGGCTCCATAAATCAGGTCGTTGCCAGATCCACCAAACATTGTGTCGTTGCCGTCTTCGCCATCTAGAATGTCGTGGCCATCGCCGCCATGGAGATAGTCGTCACCAGCGCCCCCGAAGATGCTGTCTTGGCCGTTGCCCCCATACAGATAATCGTCACCGAGCAGCCCTCTGATCCAGTCGTTGCCGTTCTCGCCATCGATGACGTCGTTGCCGCCGCTACCAATCAGGGTATCGTTGCCACCACCTCCAAAGATGATGTCGCCGCCTAGTCCGCCGTCAATGGCGTCGTTTCCTATGCCGCCATTCAGCAGGTTGTCGTTCTCATCACCAAAGATCACAGCCATATTAAATAATCATTTTTTCTTGTGAGGTTTAAGCTACCAAAGACTTCTGAAATTCGCAACGATCGCGATCGGGGTGCTAGGCAGGTGGGTTCGATCGGCAATGGATGAAACTAAGACCAGTGGGCTATATGACCCCAGGAACACTGATTAATGGGATCTCTAAGATCGGTATTTTGACCGATCGAACAGTGCTAATTTGGCAGTGCGGGCTAGCCAGACTCGGACTGGTGCGATCGAGTGGAGGCCGCTACGTTTTCCGGCGTGGCCAGGCGGGTCAGAAATGCTGCGATTTCCGGTACACCCATATTTCTGGGGGCAAGATGTAACAGCAAATCCACTGAATGTAGGTTTACAGTGCTTTACATTCTTCTGAGGTCGCCTCTGCTGAGGCAGACAGTTCCCAAACGGAAGCTTGCGTAGCAAGTCCAGTAGGAGTAATAGCTCAGTCTGATGGCATCACGAACTTGGTCAAGCAATCCTCTTGGTGGGGCTTCCGCAGGAAGTAAAACAGACTAACCATTGAGATTATTAAGATTCTATGCTGCTACTTCAGTGAAGTGGATAGGGTGTTATGCTGAACTCTGTCAGTCTAATCTCCTAATTAAAAGTGTTAGTCTGACGGATTTCCGCCTAATCACCCCCTGGAGGCGTGTTAGGCAGAAAAATTTCGACCTATCATCCTGTTTTGGGGTGTTAGGCGGAATGGATTCAGTCTAATCAGTTGTTATGCCGCTTAGATCTTCAGTGAAACAGTTTAGACATTTTGAGCACAGCAAACATCACAGATTCTTAATATAATATGAGAAATTGAAGAAATTCAAAAACTCCTAAAAAGTTTGGAACAAACAAACCCGACTGCAACAGAAACTGAAAAGGTAGCTTATGTGAATGATGAAACCACCCCAAGCTTTAAGCGTCGTGTTGCAGGGGCACTCCAAGCAAGTGGTGAAACAGCAATTGATGAATTCATTCTGGAGAACAAGTATCTTAAAGTTGCGAAAGCTGCTGTTAAAGGGTGGTTGCATCCAGTTGGTTAGTATTACTATTAGTCTTGTGAATATTTATGCTACGATTCAGCCAATCGTCCTACTCATCGTAAGCAACAGTGCTAACTGACCAACATATTGCTGAATCCCTAAGTCGTGCCTATGTTCGGGCGATCGCTGGACGCGCTGGACTCAACTTAGCCGTTCGGGAATACGACTACGGCGTGGATGGCAGTTTTGATGAGGTTGTAGTGCGCCAGAGTCGCCGGGTTGAATCTGGCTTTTCTCTCAGTTTTCAACTCAAAGCCTCGACCCAATGGCAGCTCAATGATACTCAGGTTGTTTATGACTTGGAGGTGAAGACCTACAATGATTTGATTCTCAGGCGCAGCATGAGAGCTGCCACACCCTGTATCCTGCTTTTGTTAGCCTTGCCCTCGGATTCTGCACAATGGCTCATTTGTGAAGAAACACAACTCAGGTTACAAGGAACCTGCTACTGGGAATACCTCAGTGGTAGCCCTAGCGACAATCGCCAGTCCGTCAGGATCAGAATTCCGCGATCGCAACGCCTCAACCCAAAATCTTTGTTAACCTTGATAGAGAACGTCAAAATAGGAGAATGGTGATGACCCCCGAAGTTTTGTCAAGTTACCCTGAAATCCAAGAGCTTCACGTTGCTGAAGTGGTCAACTATCTCCAAGAGAATCACTGGATGTCGGTCAGTCACCCTAATCCACGCCTACTTGTGTTTGAAAAAGGAGTTGACGATCAAGGCAAGCCAATTCAGATTGTCCTGCCAAGCAAGGATGATTATGAAGATACGTCATATTTACTAGCTAAAGCAGTAAATCTTCTGTCTGTTCTGGAATCTGTATCATTTCAGGAGATCGTGAAAATAATCAGTACGTCTGCATGCATAAACTAGACTTCGCTCGATATAGCGCGCTGCATAACAAACCTGTTGCACACCGACCAAAATCAAGTTAAATATACCGAAGATTCTTTATCGGCGGGTGAACAGGAACGTTAGCTGTCCTGAGGAAATGATCAAAGCGTCTGTACCAGCCGTGTAACAATTACAGCGCAGCGGATTGCAGGAAGCTGCTGAGTTCAAGGTTGCTAGCGACCGTTATGCAGCCATAGATAGAAGCCATGCGAGATGATATTCAAAGCTCTTATAGTGGAGCAACTCGAAAGATCCGAAACTCTCAAGTCGTTGCGTATGCAAC
The DNA here is from genome assembly GCA_031375385.1 of Synechococcales cyanobacterium OTE_70_metabat_200. Lineage (GTDB taxonomy): Bacteria > Cyanobacteriota > Cyanobacteriia > Cyanobacteriales > Chamaesiphonaceae > JAAFHZ01. The sequence goes on from JANMHS010000040.1 coordinate 39,901, forward strand.
CGGGCACCGGTAGAGATATCATTGTAACCTTTACGTCACTAGGTAGTTTCCATAATGTGGTTTGAAACATTAACTGGTTTTCCTGAAGATTCCCCACAACAGGTTCGTGAGAATATCACTGTTGATGGTCAGTTCTTGAAATCTAATATAAGTGGGAGAGTGATGGTTTGCGGCCAATTGGAAACACCCTCCTTGGCCGAACTGAGAGAACTGGTTCATTCTAGTGGATATGAAGTTGGGAAAATATCGGTACGTGAAGTCGTTGCCAATGTCCAACATCTGCACACAAATGAATCATATGCCGATTCGCTTTTTCAGGTAGCTTCTCAGTTCAATCTGCTTGAAATGGTATCGCCGAATATAACTCCAGAGAGGGGTGTAGGGATTTACGAAAATGATCGTACTCAAGGACCAGCTTGTGCTGTGGCAGCTGGTGCAGGCACAATTTATCGAAACTACTTTGCACCCGTAAATGGGCAAATAGGCCAATCAGTAAAGAACCAAATCGATTGCCTTGCAGATATTGGAGCCGCACTGGGAAATTCCGAGAATTGTCTCTGGAAAATGAGAAATGGTTATGCCTTAGCATCCCATAGTGGTTTGGTCGAGATTTCAAATCGACTTCGAGCATCCAATGAGAGTGACCTTGATCGATTACGACAGTTACTACGCATTGGCATCCAGTGGGGAACGCAAGTGACGCTCAATGACTCCAAGCACACAGTCTCACAGGCCTATTGCTCTGCCTTACCAGTTGCCTATTCCCCTCATGCCTCGAATCTTTGGCAGGAATTCGCACGGCTCATTTTAGAGGCATCTTATGAGGCCACGCTTTGTACTGCAATCTTGAATTCGACAAGAAATGGAAACAACAAATTATTTCTTACACTTCTCGGCGGCGGGGCTTTTGGCAACGAAACTGATTGGATCATTGGAGGAATCCAACGTGCCTTGAATCTCTACAGGCATATTGACCTCGATGTAGCGATCGTCAGCTATGGCGCGTCCAAGCAATATGTCCAGCAACTTGTAACGCAATACCACTCGTAACCACCACATAATCATTTCACAGGGAGGTTTTCCATCCCCACACCCACACAGAGGTATTAACTATTCAAGAGATTGCTTTGAGTGGCCGTGATCACTGCTTGCTTTCGATCAGCCACCCCCAACTTATGCAAAATAGCATGTACATGAACACGCACCGTACCTGCTGTAATATAGAGCGCTTCAGCAATCTCTGGGTTCGTTTTATCGGCAGCAATGAGAGTGAGAATTTCCTGCTCTCGCCGAGTTAGGGGATTAATCGGGGCTTGATAATTCACCAAACTATTTTGAAACAGTGCATGAATTTCAGCAGTGGCCTTAGCATCCCACCAAGAAGCACCAGCAATAACCGATCGCATCGCTAAAACCAAGTTTTCGGCAGCAACTCCTTTGAGGCAATAGCCCTGTGCTCCTGCGGTTACTAACCGAGTAATTAATACTGGTTCATAATGAGAGGTAAGCACTAAAACTGGTAGATTTGGATGATTCCGTTTCAATTGCCGACAGGTTTCAATGCCACCCAAACCCGGTAGGCCGATATCTAGCAGTACTAAATCAAAAGACTGCTGTTTGGCTAGATCGATCGCTGTTTCACCGTCATGGGCTTCTACCAAAATCTCAATAATAGATTCCTGCTGTAACCGCACTTGTAAACCGAGACGAAATAGTTCATCGTCTTCAACCAACAAAATTTTCAGATGATCTTGGGGCATTTTAAGGTGTGGGGTGGGATGTATGAATAATAGCAGGCAATCGAAAGCAAAAAACAGCTCCTTGAGAAGCACGATTTTCTGCCCAAATACTTCCTTTATGAGCTTCCACAATTTGACGTGCTAAATATAGCCCTAAACCAGATCCACTAGCCTGTCGATCGCTTTCTCCTTGGTAAAAGCGCTCAAATAAGTGAGGCATTTCATTGGGCTGAATACCCGCTCCGGCATCAATTACTTTGATTATTTGCTGGCTGGCTTGGGTGCTCAAGACTATTTCCACCTTTGCGCCTCGGGGAGAATGGTTAATGGCATTGCTCAGCAAATTGCTAAATACCCGCTGTAGTTGTAGAGCATCTCCATTCACCCAGAAAAATTGACGAAAATCTGATGCTCCATAGTTCAGTGATAAATGAACTCGGCGACTGACCGCTAGATCTAGCAGTGTGGCAGTAGTTGACTCGGCTAATTTGATCAGATCGATCGGCACACAATGTAGCTGTAAACCTTCGCCATCATTACGGTAGATGTCTAGCAGAGTTTCGATGAGCTGAAGACTGTTTTGGTGACTACGTATTAGGGTTTCTAGCACACTTTTTTGTTTGAGTTGCACGGTGCCAAACCGCTCCTGATAAAATGCTTTGAGGGTTTCAATTCCTCCTAGCAGCGGAGTTTTAAGATCATGAGCCAGCATGGACGTAAAGTCTTCTCGTAGACTGCCTAGTTGTTCTTGCACTTGTAGCTTGGCTTGTTGTTTTGCAAGAGCTTGCTGAATCTGGTGATTGTGATTGCTCAAAATTCCAGTGACCACTAACGCCAAAACCGTAACTAGGCGATTGATCACCATGGCTGGGTGAATTGGTTCATTGCCGGGAACCCAGATATTCAGTAGGGTTAGAATTACGGCGATCAAGATAAGCTGCCAAGTTGTCGTTCGGTTTAGACGAGGTTTGGTAAACAAAATTGGACTGATGTACAAGTATCCTATTACATAGTCTGGGGGGGTCAGCATCTCGACTGTAAATAACAATCCAAACAACCCAATGGTTGCCCAAAACCAAGATGAGTTTTGGCGATAGAGATGCTGCCAAGATGAAATTTGCAGTGGTATAGTTCCCAGCTTCATAGGATACGAGTGACTAGTGTTAACTCAGTCTAACGAGAAATATTTGGCTCTAGCAATAAAGTGGGTATAGATTAGACTAAACATTATCTAAACGCCCACTAAACACTTGTACTTAAACTATCTATGAAATCCAGACAGCACCAAGAAAACTCTGCTAAACACAATTTTATACCTTTGCAACACACTAGAACTGCGACATGATCACTTTAGCTAAAAACTTAACTTCCACCGATGCGAGAAAATTAAATCATGCTGCAGGGATGGGTACAAATATGCTTAACTCTAGTGATAGTTCTAGTAATCACTCCACTACTAGGTGGATATATTGCTCGAATTTACTTGGGTCAAAAAACACTGCTCGATGCTCTGCTGCACCCAGTAGAGAAATTAATTTTCAAATTGAGTGGCCTTCAGGTTAAATCTCCGATGACTGGCTGGCAATATGCGAGAGCAGTATTAGCTAGCAATTTAGCAATGGCGATCGGCCTATTTGCAATATTGATGTTGCAAGGTATGTTGCCTTTGAACCCCACTGGGTTGGGAATGCCTACCTGGGATACAGCACTGCACACCACCATTTCTTTTGTGACTAATACAAATCAACAACACTATTCTGGCGAAACAACTTATAGCTACTTTGCTCAGATGCTGGGATTGGGCTTTATGTTTTTCACCTCAGCAGCTACAGGCATTGCCGTGGCGATCGCCTTTATTCGAGGCTTAACTGGCCGACCATTGGGTAACTTTTACGAAGATATGACCCTGGCCATTACTCGAATTTTGCTGCCAATCGGGATACTTGGTTCGATCGCTTTAGTTGCTGCCGGAACCCCAGAAACCCTGAATGGAACTGTGGTGGTGCCAACGCTAGAAAATCCCCAAGTAAGTCAGGCGATCGCCCTTGGCCCTGTGGCTCATTTTGAGATTCTGAAAGAGCTGGGCGAAAATGGTGGAGGCTTCTTTGCTATTAACTCCGCTCATCCTTTTGAGAACCCTAATGGCTTCACTAACTTGCTGCAAATTTTGACGATGATTGCAATTCCTACTTCCTTGATCTATACCTACGGGGTGATTGCAGACAGTCGCAAGCAGGCTTGGCTGGTGTTTGGCATGGTATTTGCTATCTACTTAGTATTCATCGGCGTGACGGCGATTGGCGAATATCAGGGCAATCCGTTGGTTAATTCGCTACTTGGTAACACCCAGCCCAATTTAGAGGGCAAAGAAGTGCGATTTGGCTGGGCGCAGTCGGCTTTGTACGCGGTGACAACTACCGGCACAATGTGTGGTGCAGTTAATGCCATGCATGATTCATTCATGCCAGCAGGGGGCTTTGTGTTGCTGGCTAATATGTTTCTACAAATTGTCTGGGGCGGTCAGGGGACTGGCACAGCCTATCTATTTTCATACCTAATTTTGGCAGTATTCGTGACCGGCTTGATGGTGGGACGTACTCCAGAGTTTCTGGGACGCAAGATCGAAAAAAATGAGGTAGTATTGACCAGCTTTTTGATTTTATTAATTCACCCAATTTTTATTCTGCTACCCGGTGCGATCACCATGGCTTTTTCTGAACAGCTAGCTGGAATCAGTAATCCGGGCTTTCATGGATTGACCCAGGTGATGTATGAATATGCTTCTGCTGCTGCCAATAATGGTTCTGGCTTTGAAGGGCTAGCCGATAGTCAGCCGGCAATCACTGGCTTATGGTGGAATCTGAGTACTTCAGTAAGCATGTTGGGTGGTCGCTACATCCCGATGATCGCTTTGTTACTGTTAGCCGAGGGGATTTCTCGCAAACAGCCAGTACCTTTTACGACTGGTACCCTCCGCACTGATACAGTACTATTTACGGTGGTTACTGCCGGGGTACTATTGGTGATGGGTGCTTTAACTTTCTTTCCTATTTTAGCTTTGGGTCCGATCGCCGAAGCCTTCCAACTGATGCGTGGAGCTTAATTTTGATTAATAAATCTGCTCGATCGAAACGGGCTGGCACCAGTGAGTCTCGTCGCCAGCTCTATCAACAGGCCATCCGCAATGCCTTTATCAAGCTTGATCCCCGCACGGCGGTACAAAACCCCGTCATGTTCATCGTGTGGATCAGCACAGTGGTTACTTTACTCGTTACTATTGACCCCAACTTGTTTGGCAATGTCCAAGCTGACAGCAATCAGCAACGGCTATTGAATGGATTGATTACAATCATTTTGTTTTTTACCGTAGTATTTGCCAACTTTGCCGAAGCCATCGCCGAAGGACGGGGCAAAGCTCAAGCTGCGGCTCTGAAAGGAACTCGATCGGATACCATTGCCAATCAAGTTTTACCGGATGGGACTGTGCAGCAGGTCAGTTCCACTGCACTTCGCAAAGGAGATCAAGTTAAAGTCGTTATGGGTGAAACCATTCCTGCTGATGGCGAAGTAGTTGTCGGTGTCGCTTCCGTGGATGAATCGGCAATTACTGGTGAATCAGCCCCAGTGCTTAAACAGCCCGGTACCGATATTGCTAGCTCTGTCACTGGTGGTACCCGAGTGGTTTCTGATGAATTAATCATTCGGATTACGGCTGATCCCGGTCAGGGGTTTATTGATCGAATGATTGCCCTAGTAGAAGGAGCCAAACGAGCAAAAACTCCCAACGAAATCGCTTTGACGGTGCTGTTAGCAGTGCTAACTCAGGTATTTTTAATTGTAGTAGCTACTTTACTGCCGCTGGCTAACTATGTGAGAACGCCAATTACCATTGCTATTTTAGTGTCACTACTGGTAGCTCTAATTCCTACTACTATTGGGGGACTACTAAGTGCGATCGGCATTGCTGGTATGGATCGGGTAGCACAATTCAATGTAATTGCCACTTCTGGGCGAGCAGTGGAAGCCTGTGGAGACGTAAATACTCTGGTCCTGGATAAAACCGGTACCATCACCCTTGGTAATCGGCTAGCGGATCAGTTTTTGCCAGTTAATGGTCATTCTGAGCTGGAAGTCGCTCAGATTTCTCTGGCAGGCAGCTTGTTTGATGAAACTCCCGAAGGCAAATCGATTGTCCAGCTAGCTGAAAAATTGGGGGCGACAATGCAGTTCGATAAATCTCAAGCCGCAGGCATTGAGTTTTCAGCACGCACTCGGATGAGTGGCACCGATCTACCCAGTGGAATAGAAGTTCGCAAAGGAGCAGTGGATGCGATTCGCGGTTTTGTTAGGTCGCGCGGTGGTACAATTCCTGCTGAGTTTGATGAAGCTTACGAACGAGTTTCTCGGCTGGGTGGCACACCTCTAGGAGTCTGTCAAAATGGTGACTTGTATGGAGTAATTTACCTCAAAGATATCGTTAAATCAGGTTTGAGAGAACGCTTTGATCAGCTCCGCCGCATGGGAGTAAAAACTATCATGTTAACTGGCGATAACAGCATTACGGCATCGGTAATTGCTCAAGAGGCCGGGGTAGATGATTTTATTGCAGAAGCTACCCCCGAAGACAAAATTGAGGTAATTCGGCGGGAGCAGGCTCAAGGAAAGTTGGTGGCTATGACCGGTGATGGGACTAATGACGCACCAGCATTGGCCCAAGCTAATGTAGGGGTAGCAATGAACTCGGGTACTCAAGCCGCCAAAGAAGCTGCAAATATGGTGGATTTAGACTCCGACCCTACTAAGTTAATTGATTTGGTGGCGATCGGGAAACAACTTTTGATTACCCGAGGGGCTTTGACCACATTTTCGATTGCTAATGATATTGCCAAGTATTTTGCAATTATCCCTACTATTTTTGCAGCAGCCGGAATTGAGTCCCTCAATGTCATGGGTTTAAAAAGCCCTCAGTCAGCTATTCTAGACGCTCTGATCTATAATGCTCTAATTATTCCTGCCTTGATTCCCTTAGCCCTCAATGGTGTTAAATTTCGGCCTCTAACCGCCGATCAGCTTCTACAGCGAAATATTTTGATCTATGGGTTGGGCGGTGTTGTCGCTCCCTTTATTGCCATCAAAATCATTGACATCCTGATTCCTATTACCTAACTATGAAACCCCTATTTTTCACTGGTCTGAACAGTCTTCGCCGAGCTGGGCAAAAATATCCCATTCACCTATTTTGGGCGGTATGCTTTGATTTAATCATGTCCTCTATGGTGTTGGCAGCCAACGGAGGTAATTCTTTCTCACCACATCAAGCCACTGCTCTCAGCCTGCTAATTTTGCTGACGATCATTCTTTCTGGCTATTTGTTTGTTGTAATGTTTCAACCCGAACGGTTTTAAATTATGAATCCCATCCGTGAAATTAGTAGAGCCATTCGATCAACGATAGTTTTATGGGTATTAGTAGCTGTGATTTATCCTTTTACGATACTGATAATTGGTCAGGCAGTCTTTCCTTACCAAGCTAACGGTAGTCTCCTGAAAAATACCCAAGGTCAAGTTGTTGGTTCAGCCTTGATTGGCCAGCCATTTACCAGTGATAAATATTTCAATAGTCGCCCCAGTTTTACTAACTATAGTACTGCAAATCCTAAAAAAGATGAGGCTAATATCCTTCAAACTGGCGTTTCTGGTGCCAGTAATTTAGCTCCCAGCAATCCGGCACTGCTCGATCGGATTAAAGGCAAAAGTGACCCAGAACCGCGTAAGATGATTGTTGGTGATTTAGACCGGCTACAACGAGTAGGGATTCAGCCTACCGCTGACTTAATTTATACTTCTGGTTCTGGTCTTGATCCTCACATCACCCCAGAATCTGCTCAAAACCAAATCAAAAGAATAGCCCAAATGCGCCAGTTACCAGTTGAAAAACTCACCATAATTGTTCAACAAAACACTGATGGACGGTTTTTGGGAATTTTTGGCGAACCTGGTGTAAATGTTCTGAAACTAAACTTAGCTCTAGACAGCCTAGCTAGTGCTCGAGAATAATGCAAATGAATCATCGCGGTAAACATAAAATTTTCATTGGGATGAGTCCGGGGGTCGGCAAAACTTATCGGATGTTGGAAGAAGGGCAGCGGCTACTATCGGTGGGGATTGATGTTGTGATCGGTTTACTCGAAACTCACAGTCGGGTAGAAACCGCTAGTAAATCGATCGGGCTTGAACAAATACCACGTCAGCAGATTACTTGGCAAGGAGTAACACTCACCGAAATGGATGTGGCCGCGATCATTAGTCGTCAGCCCCAGCTCGCATTAGTAGATGAGCTAGCTCATACTAATATCCCCGGTTCCACATGGGAAAAGCGCTATCAAGATGTGGAAGAATTGTTATGTGCTGGAATTGATGTTTATTCCACGGTAAATATTCAACATCTAGAAAGCCTGAATGATACTATCGCTCAACTCACTGGTGTTGTGGTGCGCGAACGCATTCCTGATCGCATTCTGGAAACTGCTGATGAAGTGGTAGTGATAGATGTTACTCCCGAAACTCTGCAAGAGCGGCTGCGAGATGGCAAAATTTATGCTTCAGAAAAAATTGATCAGTCGTTGAATAATTTTTTCCAGCGACGCAACTTGGTGGCACTGCGGGAGTTAGCGCTGCGAGAAGTAGCTGATAATATTGAAGATACTGAGCAGTCTAATGGTGAAATAGCAGCACAGACATTCTGTAATATTCATGAGCGAGTGCTGGTATGTGTCTCTACCTACCCTAATTCGCTACAACTCTTACGCCGAGGAGCGAGAATTGCTGGGTATATGCATGCTCAATTCTATGTACTATTTGTGGTTGAGCCTGATCGATTCTTAACTAAAACCGAAAGCTTACATATTGAAACCTGTGAGCGACTTTGTCAAGAATTTGATGGGGAGTTTATACGGGTACAAGATTGCAATGTAATCAAGACAATTGCCAGCACAGCTCAAAAATACCACATCACTCAAATTGTAATTGGTGAAAGCCAAAAGTCACGCTGGCAAATTTTATGGCATGGCTCTCTAGTTCAGAAGATATTGCGGCTGCTCAAAAACGTGGATATTCACGTCATTTCGACCAGTAAATCCCCCAATTAAGTTATCATAATCTTGATTTTTTGGCAATTGCTCAGCCTAGAGAAATCAAGATTATCAACGCTCGGCACCCCCTTTTCGATGTCTTTGGGTACCAAAAAACCCAAAATTCACGATTTTCAGTCAATTTCCTCGGACAAAAACGTCTGCAACCCACATTTTTTCTGAGTTAAGCAATTACAAAGCCTGGATAAAAAGCTCCCAAAGCCTGATGGTATCTTTAATAACCATGAGAAAAAACTCTTGGGAGCTATTAAGCCAGAACTCTAATTACCAGGCAGGATGACCCGCTTAGCCAAACCAACTTGCCGCAACAGCTTAATTACCCACCAAGTCATATCAACTTCCCACCAAGCGCGGCCTGCCGGAGCCACATTGGGTTCCGCATGGTGATTATTGTGCCAGCCCTCTCCGTAGGTCAACAGCGCCACCCACCAAAGATTTCGTGAATTATCAGCAGTTTGAAAAGATCGATAGCCCGCCATATGATTCGCCGAATTAATCAGCCAAGTACTGTGCCAAAGCACCACCGCTCGTACCAAAATTCCATAGACCACCCAAGACCAACCGCCACCGAGATAAAGCAACGCCGCCAAAGGAATCTGGAGCAACAAGAAATAGCGATCGAGCCAGCGATAATAAGCCGACTTAGCTAAATCCGGAGCCAAGCGCAGATTCTTGGCCTCATCAAAAACACTGCCATGGGGCTGTAAAATCCAACCCATGTGGCTCCACCAAAAACCCCGCTTCGCCGAATAAGGATCCAAATCCAGATCCTCCGTGTGCAAGTGGTGCTTGCGGTGACCAGCGATCCAAAAGATCGGGCCGCCCTGCATGGCCAGCGCCCCGATCGTCGCGATAACGTACTCCAGCCACTTGGGAACCTGGAAACTGCGGTGAGTCAGCAACCGGTGGTAGCCCAAACAAATGCCGATCGAACCCAGCAACCAATGCAGAAAAATCGTCACGCCCAGCGCCGACCAAGACCAAAAAGCTGGAGCTAGGGCCAAAGCTGCTAAGTGAACGCCGCCGAAAAATAGCACATTAGTCCAGTTGAGCGGCGCAGTAGACCGCTGGGTTTGTCTAGAAATTCGCATGGTTTCAAGGAAGGGGTAGGAGAAACATTGACAGGCTGGACATTTGCAGGAGACCCAGCTATATTGGAACCGCTGCAAGTAACGCTTGCATTTCTATCCTAGCAAGCCTTTCTATTTTTTGCAAGTGCTACTTGCATTTTTCATGAGCAATTCTCGCGACAAACTCCTCCAGGCCGCTGCTAGCCTCTTTACGGCCCAAGGCATCACCGATACCACCACCAAACAGATCAGCGAACTGGCTACGGTTAATGAGGTGACCCTGTTCCGACAGTTTGGCAATAAACATGGATTACTGCTGGCGCTGATGGACAAGGCACCAGGAGCAGGCCAGAGCGAGCAGAGTGTTTTCGATCGACTTTGTCAGACCTTGACTTTGGCCAGCAACAGCACAGATCGCCAGGAATTCTTGCGTAGCTACATCCAGACTTGTTTAGATGAGTTGATGAAGGTGCCCGCACTGCTGCTCTCTGTAATTGGAGAAGCCGGACAGTATCCATTAGCTAATCGGCAAGCCATTGCCCAAGGGCTACGCCAACTCGATCGACAATTGGCAAACTGCCTCGATCGATGGCCCAATTTGGGATTGATGAGTGATCGGCTAGCCCAACTAATCCATCGACTCGTTTTTGGCTATGCCCTGTTGGAGTTGATCGGTGCGGCCCAGGGCGAGAATGGACAGGTAGGGGAGAGCGAAGATCGATCGACCTTTATTCAAGATGTCATTGATCTATTGATTCCGGCAGCTACGGAATCGACGCCGATCGTTACGGTGGTTGCAGATATCCCCAGTACCCTGGTGCATAGCATTCTTCAACAGGCCCAAAAACAGGGGAATCAGACTTTTGCCTGGGTCTATTTATTATTTGCGGCGGGCTTACAGCCTGATGAAATCGTTCGCCTGCGGCGGGTGCAGTATATCAATGATCGGGAGCAGCAGTTGATGCAAATCACCGGCAGCTCGCCACGCCAAGTGCTGATCAATCAATGGATTTTGGGCAAGCGCTACGGCTCCTACCAAAAAAACCCGCTAACCCAGTGGCTGCGAGGTCGGAAAGATGATTATCCAGAGCTGTTCTTAGATCTGGCAACGGGCCGATCGCTAACTACCGGAGATTTGGCAGAGCAATGGCAGCTGTTGATGACGAAGCTGGAGCCATCGATTCCCATCATGGGAGGCTTTGGCAACGGTCAATTGCCAACCCTGGCACAGGCACAGCAAACTTGGTGTGTGGAAATGCTGGTCAGGGGGTTGGCAGTGCCGGACTTAGGGCTGTTGCTAGGATGGGAAGAGAACCGACTAGAGCCCTATGCTCAGCGCGCTCGGGAGAAAATCGCGCTAGAACAAGCAGTGAAGCTCGATCGGAAACCAGCCTAGTTTAAATCGGAGGCCGAAATCTTGGAGATAGGAGCTTGGGCTAATTACTGAGTTTAGCAAACACTCCAGAGTTTTTAGTTGAAACACCAGGTATAATACTGGTTGTTTAATTTCTCATTGTAAAATCATGCCTCTAAGCAAACGCTGCCTAGCAGAATTTTTCGGTACTTTTTGGTTGGTTTTTGGTGGTTGTGGTAGTGCGGTGCTGGCGGCTTCCTATACGGAAGTCAATACTCAAGCCAAGACCGAGTCCGCTGCCAAGATCGCTCAAAGTTTGGGCATTGGTACTTTTGGAGTGTCGGTGGCCTTCGGCTTGACGGTTTTGGCGATGGCCTACGCGATCGGGCACATTTCTGGCTGCCACCTAAATCCGGCGGTCTCCTTTGGCCTGTGGGCGGGTAAGCGTTTTCCGAGCAAGGAATTGCTGCCCTACATCGGAGCACAAGTCGCAGGAGCATTCATCGCAGCAGCCTGTATCTACATGACGGCATTAGGTAAGGATGGTTACAGCATTTCTGGTACAAATGCTCTGGCTACCAATGGCTTTGGTGCCCACTCTCCCCAGGGTTATACGATGTTTTCTTGCTTCATGATGGAAGTATTGATGACGTTCTTCTTTTTACTGACTATTTTGGGTGCTACGGATGATAGAGCGCCTAAAGGGTTTGCACCATTGCCGATCGGTTTGATACTGACATTGATTCACCTGATTTCAATTCCGTTGACAAACACTTCCGTCAATCCAGCCCGCAGTACTGGCCCAGCGATTATGGTAGGCATTCTCGGCAAATCCGATGCGATCGCTCAACTATGGATGTTTTGGCTAGCTCCGATCGCCGGTGCCCTAGCGGCTGGTTTTATCTACAGTCAGTTCTTTGCGGCGGAAAGTCGCTCTGAAATATCAAATTAGAAATAAAACAAGATTTTTGTTGGGAAGTCAGCCATGGGGATGGCTTCTTTTTTTGCGAAATTTTACGCGCGCAAGAATTTGAGTCCAATAGCTCGGCAGAAACTGATGGAAAGAGAACAAGAGAGCCGCAAGACCATACTAGTGCCTTGACCTATTTGTTATAGTGGTTTTCACCAAGCTCTATATGAGGTTACGAGATAGTTTATGCTCCAGAACCTTGATGAAGATTGCTGGATTTCTGGTTGACACTGATCGATGTATAATTGCGAACGTAACACTTAGCAATTCAATTAATACGAATGTCTTACTCTAGTCCCGGCAGGGCGATCGAACCTTTCAATCTTTTACAAGAGAGCTTTTCCCAGACAGGGCCGATCTATTTACCGCTAATATTGCTAGGTAGTCCAACGGTGGTTTTGTCAATCTTACAGGAAACTCTTGCTCCTCTAGCCAGTGGCATAACTCCATTAGCTGGGGGGCTGCTATTTCTTTTGATTCCAGTCAGTGTAGTTATGACCGTTACGACCATTTACTTTATCTATCGTTACTTACGGGAACGTACTATTGATGCCAGTGGAGCTTTCAACAAAGGGATTGGTACGTCTTTGAATGCGTTCATGGGTTATATACTTTATTCTCTTGCGATTGCTGTCGGCCTCATCCTATTCCTGCTGCCTGGGATTTATCTATCAGTAGCCATGGGCTTTTTCTTGTGTGCAATGGTATCTAATAATTGCTCCCTATTCGATAGCTTTAACTACAGCATGAATTTAGTTAAAGGCCGATGGTGGGCAACTTTCGGCTCGCTGTTAGTTACGCTGGTTTTCATCATACCTCTAATTGTAGTTACTATGATTGCGGAATCTATCTGGAGTTCTGCTGGAAACGGCATAGCATCAATAGTCACTAATTTAGCCAGTCTGTTCATCATACCTTTCTTACAAGTGTTTCATATGAAGTTATATCTTCGCATGCAAGACACGGCTGCTTTTAATGAGTAGTCAGCATTTGCTGGAGCCATCGATCGGCAGCATCTAGGTTAGTCGCCAGATCTCCCACCGGCTCTAAAGGCCGCTCGATCATCACAACAGTCAACCCCAATTCCCGCGCGGCGACGATTTTACCATAGGTAGCATCGCCGCCACTATTTTTACTAACGATCGCCTCAATCTCATATTTAATCAATAGTTCCTGTTCATCAGCCAGGTCAAAAGGACCTTTAGCCAAAATAACTTCACCGGGTGGCAGAGAAACATCCACCGGCAGATCGATCGATCGTATCAAAAACCATATATCCGTCAAATGAGCATAGTTACCCAGCTCCTGACGACCAATGGTCAGAAAAACCCGCTGGGCCAACCCCCGTAACAGAGCAGCAGCTTCCTGATGACTAGCTACCGGCAGCCAACAATCGCTCGCAACTTGCTGCCAACTGGGTCGATTAAACCGCAACCAAGGCAGACCACAAGCTTGAGCCGCCCGCCAGCCATGCCAGGAAATCTGGGCAGCAAAGGGATGGGTCGCATCAATGACTATATCGATTTGTGCCGATCGTAAATATTCAATCAAGCCGTGTTCTCCACCAAAGCCACCGATCCGCACAGCTCCAGCCAGTATTGTTGGTTGCTGGGTGCGGCCAGCAAGAGACGAGACTACCTGCAATCCAGGGATTTCGATCGCTTTTGCTGCCAGCTTGGCCGCATCGCCGGTACCACCCAGAATCAATAACTTTTTCATTATGTTTCGCAAAATCATTGCGGTAGGAAATTGCCGCTAGAATAGCCAGTAACTCATAATGATCTGGAGTATTTTCATGACTGCAACTTATACAGACCAAGAATTAAACGCGATCGCCAACGGAGCCATGCTGACCGGAATGGCCGTGGCAATGGCCGATATTGGGATTATTTCTAGCGCGATCGAAGCTGCTGCCATGACCAAAGAAATCACAAATGCTGCTACTAAATACCCCAATAATACAGTGATCCAAGCAGCCTTCTCCGAAGCAGCGCTCCGGGGCGGCACCGTTAAAATGAACAAGCCAGAAGTCAAGGCCGAAGAAATTGCCAACGGGGTGTTTGTAGACAAGGCGATCGAAGCGGTCAATAGCGTAGTGGCCAATCTGGCGAGCAAAGCCACCCCCGCCGAAATCCAAGAATACAAAGCCTTTGTCTACGGTGTTGGCGAAGTGGTCGCTAATGCTGCCGGTAGCGGTCTGTTTGGTTCTGGCGCTTCTAAGGTCAGCGATAAAGAAGCAGCAGCTCTCGCGAAGATCAAGGCAGCAATGGGTATTTAATTAAGATCCAATCCTAAAGTTGCCCATGGCCCGCACCGGATATACCCTGCCAGTTTTTGCCGTCGCTGCTGCCAAGGCCGCTCTGCTCTGCCTTCAAGATCGAGCTAGCTCCACAGTTACCCTCGATTTGTTACCAGAAAGCGCCGAAATCTCGATCGAACAAGTAGCTCACCTCCAGCCCAACACCGCTCTTGCCATTACCCGTAGCGACCCCGGAGACAACCTCGATCTGACTCGGGACACACCGATCTGGGCCCAGGTGACCATTCAGCCACGGGGTGCGGAACCATTGGTAATTGTTGGTGGTGAGGGACTCGGTCGGGGAACCGACGGCAGTCCGGCGATCTACAGCTACGCCCGCCGCCTGTTTGCGGCTAACTTGCAGCCCTTAATTCCCGCCGATCGAACTGCCGAGGTCACCATCATCCTCCCCGCCGGTAAGGCGCTAGCGGCCCGCACCTCTAACGCCGCCTTTGGCATCCTAGAGGGTCTCTCCCTCCTGGGTACTAGTGGCATCTCCAAACCCCTTTCTACCGAAGAGCATCTGGATAGTTTGCGGCAGCAGCTCCAAGCGAAATCCACAGCCCACGGGCAGTTGGTTTTCTGCATTGGCAGCAATGGGATGCAAGTAGCCGATCGATCGGGCATCCCAGCCAGTCACATCGTCCAAACCGGTAACTGGATCGGAGCGCTGCTCCTAGAAGCCGCCCTGCAAAACGTTAAATCTGTGTTGCTCCTGGGCTACCAAGGTAAGTTGATCAAGCTGGCCGGGGGTATTTTCAATACCTCTAGTCACTTAGCCGACGCTAAATTAGAAATTATGGCTGCGGCTCTGATCCGCGTAGGGGGCAACGCCGAAATGGTGCAGGTGCTGCTCGACCAAAAAACCGCCGATGGGGCCTATCAGCTATTGGTCTCTGCCGAGATGGCCGAACTGACCTTCGGCTACCTCCACGAACTAGTAAGTGAAAAAGCCATGGCCTATGTGCGCAAGTACGCCGATCGGCAGCTAGAGGTGGCCACGGTGCTGTTCGATCGCCAGGGGCAAATTATCGCTGGCACCGAGAATATCGATTCTTGGAAAAAATCCATTAAAATCTAAGGATTATTAAAATTCCTTAAAAAACATGACGAGCGATTCTCCAGCCCAACTCAGTGGTCTCGAAAAAGCTGGGCGCTGGTGGCGGCGGCAGGTGGTGACGCGGATTGCTAACCTGCGGTTGGCGATCGCCATGCTCTTGGCCATTGCCTTCTTCAGCATCGCCGGTACGGTAATCGAGCAGGGCCAGAATCCCGCCTATTACCAAAGTAATTACCCGGAACACCCAGCGCTCTTTGGCTTTTTGACCTGGAAAGTAATTCAGGTGGTCGGTCTAGACCATGTGTATCGGACTTGGTGGTATTTGGGCCTCTTGGCCTTTTTTGGTGTGAGTTTGGCCACCTGTACCTTCAGCACCCAATTACCAATGCTGAAATCTGCCCGGCGTTGGCGCTTTTATGACCAGCCCCGCTTCTTTGAGAAGCTAGCTCTCAGCGCCAAGCTAGAACGGGTGGACTTGGTCGCAGTCAAGGAGGCATTAATCGCCAAGAAATACCGCATCTTCGAGGAAGGCGACAAAATCTACGCCCGCAAAGGCCTGGTTGGTAAAATCGGCCCGATCGTCGTTCATGCCGGCATGGTGATCGTCTTAATCGGTGGTGTAATTGGTGCTCTGAGTGGTTTTATTGCCCAGGAAATGGTGCCCAGCGAAACTACTTTTCAAGTAAAAAATGTGTTTGAAGCTGGCCCTTGGTCGGCGGGACAGGTGCCGAAGGACTACTCGATCGCTGTTAAGGATTTCCATATCGACTACAGTCCCGCTGGTGACATCGATCAGTTTTATTCGGATCTGCAAGTGCTGGATAATGCTACGGGCCAGGAACTCAAGCGGGAAACTATCTACGTTAATAAGCCCTTGATCTACCAGGGCACCACCTTTTACCAAACGGACTGGGGAATTGCTGGAGTCAGAGTCAAGATCAACAACAGTCCGGTATTCCAGCTGCCCATGGCCCAACTGGGGACAGATAAAGCCCGGATTTGGGGGACTTGGATTCCCACTAAGCCCGACCTGAGTGCTGGCATCTCATTATTAGCCAAAGACATGCAGGGTACAGTACTGCTGTACGATACCACCGGCCAATTGGTAGGTTCCGTCCGGGAGGGCAGCTCGATCGAGATTAATGGGGTCAATCTTCAGGTTCTAAAGCTGATCGGCAGCACCGGTCTCCAAATCAAAGCGGATCCTGGCGTACCGGTGGTCTATCTGGGCTTTGGTTTACTGATGGCTGGGGTAGTGATGAGCTATTTTTCCCATTCCCAAGTGTGGGTCGCTCGCAAGGACAGCGAGGTCTACATTGGTGGCCGCACTAACCGCGCTCAGGTCACCTTCGAGCGCGAGCTAATCACCATCATCGATGGTTTACAACTGACGACTCCCATGGCGATTGTGCCAGAACTAGAGAAGCAGTTGAGTTAGAGATCGCAAAGAAATATCAAGGAATCTAAAGGTTAATTGCGAAAATGAGGATTTAGATCGACCTCGATCGAAGGAAATGATAGCTTCAGGGGAGATTGTTTTTAATAAAATCCGATGTATAACAGAGACACGCGGAAGGATTGGATCGGCAGCGCCGTTTCGGGGGCGATCGGTGGTGGAATCGTGACCTCCTGTGCTGTATTCCAAGGGCAACCTCTGATCATTGCACTGCCGATCACAATGATGTCTGCGGCCTTTGCCCTTCTCTGTCACAAGTTTGAACTTATCTAAAATCGGAGCAGTCGATCACCCGACCGAGGGCTGAGGATCATCGCCGCTCGCCTAGGGGGTATACAATCGCAGCAGGCCCTCACTCCCGCCCACATGATCGATCTGCTTTTTCCGACCACCACTACGGCGCTCAGCGTTGCGGCTCTGACCGATCGCCTCCAAAATTCCCTGCAAGCCCCCCAGTTTCAGCAGGTTTGGGTCATGGGCGAAGTTTCCAGCGCCAGCTTGGCCAAGTCGGGACTTTACTTTACTTTGCAAGACCCGGAAGGCCAGGCCGCGATTAATTGCGTGATTTGGCAGCGCCAGTTGCCGCGCTTGGCCCTGCAACCCCAGGCCGGAGAAAAAGTCTATCTTCTGGGTTCGATCGCCCTCTATGCCCCCCAAGGCAAATACCAGCTCCAAGTTCAGCAAGTTCTCCCTGCTGGTGAAGGACTCCAGGCCCTGCGTCTCCAACAACTGCGCCAGCGGCTGACTCAAGCAGGCTACTTCGATCGGCAGCTCCCCCTCCCCACCTATCCACGAACCATTGCCGTAGTCACTTCCCCTCAGGCGGCAGCTTGGGGGGATATTCGGCGCACCATTGCGCTGCGTTATCCCGGTATCACTCTGCTCTTGTCTCCAGCAACTGTGCAGGGAGACAGCGCCCCCACTTCTATTGCCAAAGCGATCGCCAGAGTGGCCCAAGATCGGCGAGCCGAGGTGCTGATTTTAGCGCGGGGCGGGGGAGCCAGCGAAGATCTGAGCTGTTTCAACGCGGAGCTGGTGGTGCAAGCGATCGCCGACTGTCCGATCCCAATTGTGAGCGGCATCGGCCACGAACGCGATGAATCCTTGGCTGACTTGGCAGCGGATTGGGTTGCCGCCACCCCCACTGCTGCCGCTGTCTTGGTGGTACCGTCATTACCAGAAATGCAGGCAGCCCAGCAACGCCGCATCGATCGGCTCCAAGTGGCCATGATTCGGATGGCTCGCCAAGAACAATATCGGTTGCACCAGCTGCATGAGCGCTATGAGCGGGTGCGGCCCGATCGGCTGGTAGCCCAAGAAAAGGTCAGAATCTCTCGACTCCAACAAAGACTGCGCCAAGTGATCGGTGCTCGCCTGGAAGGTGCCAAGCAGATCCAATCGCATCTCCAAGCCAGGCTCCAAGCCCTCGATCCGAATTTGGTCTTACAACGGGGCTATGGGGTGGTGCGCGATCGGCAGGGCCAAATTCTGCGGGATGCTGCTACATTAAAGGCGGGCCAGGAGCTAGATATTCAATTAGCTCGGGGTTCTATTCTGGTCAAAGTTGTGGAAAAGCAGGATGAAAAGGAGTCGCGGGGCTGATTGGAGCTATGAAGAAACCGTCGAAAAAGTAGAGACGATCTTGGATGCGATCGAACGTGGCGACCTGGAACTCAAGGAAGTGCTGGAGCAGTTCGCGATCGGTGTAGAATCTCTGCGCCAATGCGAAGAATTCCTGACCGTTCAGCAAGAGCAAGTGGAATTACTATTAGAAACCTTAGAAGATTGACACCTGAGATAGCGATCTTTCTCATCCTCAAATTCCGTATAGCCCTTAGGAAAATCCCTAGACTCGCAGCCCAAGAGGAATGAACCATGGCCACCATGAATTTCAACACCACCAATTCTACCTTCCGCCAGCTTCTCGGTAACGGCTTAACCTACCGCGTTCCCCCCTTCCAGCGCGATTACTCCTGGAGCGAAGAGGAATGGGACGACTTATGGCAAGACATCATCGACCTGTTCAATGCTGATGGCGAACCCGCCCATTATCTGGGATACCTCGTTTTGCAATCCTCCGATAGCAAACAGTTCGACATCATTGATGGCCAGCAAAGGCTCACCACCATCAGCTTGCTGATCCTGGCCGGACTTGGCCATCTCCAAGACCTAATTGCCGCTGACCTTGATGCCAACAACAACACCAAACGTCAGGAGCAATTGCAGAATAGCTACATCGGCTACCTCGACCCCGTCACCCTCATCCCCCGCTCTAAACTAGAGCTAAATCGCCACAATAACCGCTACTACCAAACTTATCTCGTCCCCCTAGAAAACCTTCCCCAGCGGGGACTGAATGCCTCGGAACACCAACTCCGCAAAGCCTTCGGCTGGTTCAAAGATCGCATCAAAAAACGCTGTGGTACTACGGTACAAAGCGGTCAAGACTTGGCCGCCTTCATTGATGGCTTAGTAGACAAGCTCTTCTTTACGGTTATTACGGTCACTGATGAATTAAATGCCTTTAAAGTATTCGAAACACTCAATTCTCGTGGTGTCCGCCTTTCGGCTACCGATCTACTTAAGAACTATTTGTTCTCCATGATTAATACTGAGCAGACCCATGAAACCGATCTAAGATCCTTAGAAGAAAGCTGGGAAAGGATTGTTGGTCTTTTAGGTAGCGAGAGCTTTCCAGAGTTTCTACGCATATTTTGGAACAGTAGAAACAAACTCGTCCGTAAATCCGATCTCTTTAAAACCATTCGCAAGCGGATTGCCAACAGAGCCGCAGCCTTTGGTTTAGTCCGAGATCTCGATGCCTCTGCAGCAGTCTATGCCGCCCTGCGCGACCCCCAAGATCCCGATTGGAACCGCGATGAAAAACTCTCCCTAGAACAGCTGCAAATGTTCAGTGTGCGCCAACCGCTGGCCATGCTGATGACCTGTTATGGCCGATTCTTCGATCAAGACAGACCGGCCTTCACCCGGATATTAAAGGCGATCGCCGTCATCTCCTTCCGCTACAACGTTATTTGTAACCTGCAAACCCAAGAACAGGAACAGCTTTATAATGACATTGCGGGCAAAGTCTTTGATGGCACCTATACCCATGCTGCCCAAGTAATTGCAGCCCTCCGGGCGGTATACCCAGAAGACCAACCATTTAAAGCGGCTTTTACGGAAAAGGAACTACGCACTGCCAACATTCGTAACAAGAAAATTGTGCGCTACATCCTCTTTAAAATCGAACATCAAAAATCGGGACAGGATTTCGAATTCGAGAGTGCCACCTACAACCTAGAGCACATCTTGCCCGAACATCCCGGCGCAGCTTGGTCTGAGATCGAAGAAGAAAAACAAGATTGCCTGATCTATCGTCTAGGTAATATGACCCCCCTAGAAACTGCCCGTAACCGCGAGATGGGTAATCAAGGCTATGCTCTCAAACGAGAAGTCTACGCCAAAAGTAGCTTCCAGATCACTAAAGCGATCGCCGAACACTACGATACTTGGGACGAAAGGAAAGTGGAAGCCAGACAAAAGCAGCTAGCAAACGTGGCTACTGGTATCTGGCATATCGATTTTGGAGAGTGATTTTAGAAAACCACACCACCCAATCCCCCCTTTATCTAGGGGGGATTAAAATATCAGCTAATGGTTTAGTGAACCACTGATAATCTGGGGCGAGAAATGACCTCATCGATCAATCCATAGGACAGCGCTTCGCTGGGCGACATATAGAAATCTCGCTCCGTGTCTTCCTGGATCTTTTCTAGAGGCTGGCCGGTATTTTCGGCCATGTAGAGATTCAAAATATTCTTAGTTTTGACAATTTGTTCGGCCTGAATAGCAATATCCGTCGCCTGACCACCAGCACCACCGGAGGGTTGGTGAATCATAATCTGGGAGTTGGGGAGGCTGCGGCGTTTACCCTTGGCTCCAGCCGCCAGCAAAAAGGCTCCCATACTGGCTGCAAAACCATAGCAAATGGTAGAAACATCCGGCTGGATGAGATTCATGGTATCGAAAATACCCATGCCTGCTGTAACGGAGCCACCAGGGGAATTGATGTATAGATAAATATCCTTCTCTGGGTCTTCGGACTCCAGATAGAGGAGCTGGGCCACAATAATGTTGGCAATGTCGGAATCGACCTGCTGACCCAGAAAAACAATACGTTCGCGCAAAAGTCGCGAATAAATGTCAAAGGCTTTTTCACCTCTGCCGGACTGCTCAATGACGGTGGGTATCATGTTCGATCGAGTATTAGTAAGGTCTGACTATGATTATGGCCTAGGATGAGCCATCTTGGCGGATCTAAGGGGTGAGGATACCACTATTGGCTAGCCCAGGATCGCTCCCCTCAGGTTAGCCCCTGCCAAATTTGCCGTGGCCAGATCTACACCGCCGAGGTCGGCACCAGCCAGATTAGCCCCCCGCAGGTTAGCGCCGTGCAGCGTAGCGCCCCGCAAGTTAGCCTTATTCAACTGCGCCCAAGATAGATCCGCATTGGTGAGGTCGGCTCCTTGGAAATTCGCCCCGACTCCATAGCAACCCACTAAATGGGCGCGCCCCAACCGGGCTTTGGTCAAATTGGCCTGATAGAGATGTGCCGATCCCATTTCTACGGCGACGAGCACCGCGTAGCTCAAGTCTGCTGCCGCCAAATTGGCATTAATTAGCTGGGCATAACAAAAGTTCGATCGATGAAGTATGGCCCGAGCCAAGTCTGCCCCACGTAAATTAGCGGCGGTAAAATTGCTGGCAATCACCTGAGCCTCCGCTAAATCCACATCGCGCAGATCTCCATCCGTAAAGTTGCTGGCCATTAAATGGGCTTGGGCGAGATTGGACCCACGGTAGTTAGTGCCGATCGCCTGTCCGTCGATCATCTCGATCGAGCGCAGATCTGCCCCGGAAAAGTCTGCGCCATCCAAGCAAGCATTACTGAGATTGGCCTCTTTAAGATTAGCCCCAGTCAACTGAGCGAGAGCGAGATTTGCTCGCCGCAAATTGGCTCCCCGGAGATCCAGTCCGCGCAAATCCAGGCCCGCCAATGGGGCCTCACTCAAATCTGGTGCTTCGGAATGTTGTGATCGCCAGTCTAGCCAATTGCCCCGGCGCAGGGCTGCTGCTGCACTCATAGTTCTTGTTTACCTTGGTCCGGAAAGGGCCGACCGGGTAAACTGGCCAGGGCTGCGAGGATGCCAGCTTCGGCGGCCACGATATCTCGTTCTTCGCCGCCGAGGTAGAGGCGACCGAAGGCTCCCACCGCCGAGATTTGGAGGATGTTGATCAGGGCAGATTTTTCGGCTTCGTTAGCAGCGATCGCCGCATAGGCTGCTGGCTCTACTTCTAATACATAGAGCGTCTGTCCGGCCAAGATCATGTTGCCGCGCCGAGTACGGTTGATCATCTGGGTATGGTAGGCCGTAATGTTCCGAATGATCCGGCTAGACATCACGCGGGGCTTTAGACAATCAGTCTGGCCCACTCCCAAGTACTGCAAAATGGCTTTGCCTGCGGCATGAACGTCGCCTTGATTGCTGGCATGGACTTCCATCAAGCCATAGAGGCGCTCGATGATCTGGACTCCCGGTTTAACTTGGGCAGATTTGAGGGCAATATCCATCATTTGGTTGATTTCTACCCCCGGCGAGACTTCGATCCAGAGAGAGGCATCGGATGGTAAGGGTAGGAAGCCCTGGGCTTCGGTGCCCAGATAGGCGGCGTGTTGGCGCTGCAGTCGATCGATGAATACGTAGCTGCGAAGGTCGATTGCCAAAGATCTTTCCGGGATGTCAAACCCAACCATTATATCTGACAGAGACATTTCGGGCGACCATTCAGGTCGCCCGTTGATTACACAGCTAAACCAATGCAGGTGTTGGCATCGATAGGTGTGGGTAGAGGGGGAAGCGATCGCACAGATTCCCCACCCGCTGACGACAACTTGCCGCCACCGACTCATCGGTCGGAGACAACAGCCGATCGGCAATGATATTGGCGATTTCGGTGAACTCTGTCAAGCCCATGCCCCGCGTCGTCATTGCCGCCGAACCCAGCCGCAGACCGCTGGTGACAAAAGGCGAAGCTGGATCGAAAGGAACGGTGTTTTTATTAGCCGTAATTCTGACCTCGCCCACCAGCCGATCGGCCTCTTTGCCAGTCATCTCGATTGATCGTAGATCCACCAGCAGCAAGTGGTTATCGGTACCACCAGAAACAATCTTCAGACCCCTGGCTTGGAGCTGAGCCGCCATCGCTTGGGAATTGGCAATTACATTGCCACAATAGGTCTTGAATTCTGGCTGCAGAGCCTCACCGAAGGCCACCGCCTTACCCGCAATCACATGCTCCAGCGGCCCACCTTGGGTACCGGGGAACACCGACTTATCTAACTTCTTGCCCAGTTCCGCATCCCTGGTCATAATCAAACCACCCCGCGGCCCGCGCAAGGTCTTGTGTGTAGTGGTAGTCACCACATCGCAATATTCGATCGGGCTGGGATGGTGTCCCGTAGCGACCAATCCGGCAATATGGGCGATATCCGCCATCAAGAAAGCTCCCACCTCATCGGCGATCGCCCGGAACTTGGGGAAATCGATGATCCGCGAGTAGGCCGAGAAGCCGCAGATCAGCAGCTTGGGCTTATGTTGCAGCACCAGATCCCGCAGCAGATCGTAGTCCAACTGCTCGGTTTCCGGACTGACCCCATAGAAAGACTTATCGAACCACAGACCGGAAATATTTACGGGCGAACCATGAGTGAGATGACCGCCATGGGATAGATCCATGCCCATAATCTTGTCACCGGGCTTCAGCAGCGTCAAAAATACCGCCAGGTTCGCCTGGGCACCAGAGTGAGGCTGCACATTGGCCGCCGCTGCGCCGAACAGCTCCTTGGCCCGATCGATCGCAATTTGCTCTATTTCATCGATAAACTCGCAGCCGCCATAGTAGCGTTTACCGGGTAGGCCCTCCGCATACTTATTGGTCAACACCGAGCCTTGAGCTGCCATCACGGCAGCAGAAGTAAAGTTCTCACTGGCAATCAGCTCCAAATGATCGCGCTGGCGACCCAGTTCGGAACCGATTAACCGGGCGATCGCTGGATCGCTATCCGCTAAAAATTCTAGATTGGTTTTGGCCATGGTGTTTTGATTTTAAGTGATGTGGCGGTCTGCTAGACGTTGCCCTAGGCACAGCAGCTAGTCCCGAAGAGTGGGTATTTTAACACACTTTATCTTGCGCCAAGAGCTTGAAGATTTTTGGAGCTAAAAGGGAAACCTAGAAAGGAAAGCCATTACCCAGCAATACATATGTCCACCGAACTCCATACCTTTTTGCTCCAAGCTGCTTCCCCAGATGGTGCAGCCCTGAACGCGGCGCTGAAGACCGATTTGCTGGCCAACATTCAGGTATCCTTCCAAAACTTTTTGCAGTCCGGCCAAGCGGGAGCCATGGCGATCGGCGCGGTAGTCGGCTACATGATCAAAGGCATCACCAAGTGAGCCAACCGTAAATATGCCGATCATAAATATACGGAGAGGAGAGGATTCGAACCTCCGTTAGGTGTGACCCTAAAGCTGATTTCGAGTCAGCCGCATTCAACCACTCTGCCACCTCTCCAGAAGCGCAGAAGGCCATTATAGCAAACTCCGAGCTAGTGGCAATACCTGCGATTGGCAACAATCCGCAATGGGAACTCGTCAAAGTCTGGGTGGGGAAGATAAAATGTAAAGTAGTGCTGCCCTTCAGCCCTAGGCTCTCCATGTCTCAATGCAGAGACAGAAGCTACATCTAGTCTCCACCAAACTGCAAATTGAACCCGATAACACCATGTCGCTCAAACGTCACAACTACTGGTCTCTGCTAATACTCAGTGTCTTGGCTAGCTCTTCAGTCGGCTATCTTGTGGCCAAGCAAAATGGCTCCTTCACCAATGCCGTTGCTCCCGCGCGAGCTACCCCCATCGAGAATTCTTCATCTACGGCCGCCGCAGCAGTGACGGCCAATGGCAACTTCATTACGGAAGTGGTCGATCGAGTCGGGCCAGCGGTAGTGCGGATCAATACTTCCCGGACGACCCGTCAGTCCTCTGGTGGCTCAGCCTTTGGTGGTTTTTTTGGCGAAGCGCCCAATAGTGGCGAGCGCCAAACGGAGCAAGGCACTGGTTCTGGGTTCATCATCGATGCCAAAGGTCAGATCATCACCAACGCCCACGTAGTACAAGGAGCCGACAAGGTTACCGTCAACCTGAAGGATGGTCGCAGCTTTGCTGGTAAGGTGATGGGTCTGGATACGGTGACGGATGTGGCCGTGGTCAAAATCGAAGGAGAAAACCTCCCCACTGTGCCCTTGGGTGATGCGGCCAAAATCAAGGCAGGAGAATGGGCGATCGCGATCGGCAACCCCTTGGGTCTGGATAATTCGGTTACGGCGGGAATCATCAGCGCTACTGGTCGTTCTAGTAGCCAGGTGGGCGATGGCAGCAAGCGGGTGAACTACATTCAAACCGATGCCGCGATCAATCCTGGCAACTCCGGCGGGCCGCTGCTGAATGCGACGGGCCAAGTGATTGGCATGAATACGGCAATTCTGAAAAATGCCCAGGGCCTGGGCTTTGCCATTCCGATCGACCAAGTCCAAAGGATTGCCAACCAACTGGTGACCAAAGGCAAGGCCGAACATCCTTTCCTGGGCGTGGAAATGATGAACATCACCGAGCAGCTCCGGAAGTCATTAGCTCAAAATTCCGATAGCCCCATTCAGATCGATGTGGACAAGGGCGTGCTGATTCGGCGAGTCGTGCGCAATTCTCCAGCAGACCAAGCTGGCATCAAGCCCGGTGACGTCATTACAGCGGTGAACGGCAAAGCGGTATCCAATGGCAGCGATGTTCAATCGGAGCTAGAAAAATCCACTTTGGGCGTAGAGCTACCAGTCACGGTCCGCCGGAAAGGTCAAAACATGGAAATCAAGGTAAAACCGATCGCCATGCCATCCACTAGCGCCAGCGCTCAAACGGAAGAAAAAGAATAGCTACTCTGCTGTCTATCTATCTATCGTCCCCATGCGATGCCTCTGGTATACTAACGCGAACAGCGTGGGGGCGGGGTGGATTACAGTCTGCGAAGTTGGAGCAGCCAAAGTAGCAGCGTCAATAACTGCCGCCCCTTGGCTAGGGCCGCAGCCCGATCGCGGTAGGCCCGATCGAACTTCAGGATTCGATAACGCTGCTGAATTAACAAGAAATACAGCTCCGGCAGTTTTTCGCTGTGGGCATTGGCGGCAGCTAGCCAACCATCAGCCGCCACTAACCAACGATGCCAGCCCACCAATTGCCAAACAACCCACCAGCAGCCCAAGGAAATTACTAAATTAAATCCGACTGCTACCACAGCAACCACTCCACACCTACGCCCACCCGGCTATCTTTACTCTCGCGGGAATTTTGGAACTGGATTTCCGCAGAGAGGCGCAAGTTATGGGTGAGGGCATAGCCGGAGCTAATACTAGAAATGCCTACCTCTTCATCGGTGCCCAGTCCCACCCAAGTCTGTTGCAATGTAATATCCCCACCACCACCACGGGATGGTACCAAAATCACTTTAGCACCTAGGTTCACTCCTTCCCGTTTGTAGTGATCGGTTTCTAGGCGGCGGTAGCCAACCACTGGTGCCACGTTGATGTAGCCCCCTAAGGGCAGCAAGTAATAGTTGGCATCGGCTCCATAGGAGTTCAGAGAACCATCGGGGCGATATTGGTAATGGGCGTTCAGGGCCACACCAGTTCGACCAATCAGGACATCGTTGACCGTGACCTGCCAACCACTGGCTCCGTTGCTGGCCGGGTATTGGTCATAGCCAATCCTAATCCGCGGCACAAAGCTGGGGTCGTTCCGAATCTCGGCAGCTACATCGGGAATTTGCTTCAGCCAGCGTTGGAGCACCGGACTGTTGCGGATGATTTCGGGATCGATGTCGATCTGCCGAGGGTTTTGTTGGGCGGCAACTGGAGCAATGCTCAATAAGAAAATCCCCACAATTTGCAGAGAAATGGAGAGTTTCGATCGCATGACAAAGCCGTTGTGTGAACTAGTCCATTTTAACCGCAGTTGCCCCTAGGATTTTTGGGGCAAGATTGGGATGCTTGTGGATCGGTCACAAAAGTACTTTGGTGGGTTCATCGGCACCAGCCGTTTCGTAGTTACGCATCAGGTTCATCAGTTCCTCTCGATAGCCCTGAAAAATTGGTTTGGCTTTGATATGTCGATCGCGCTCGGGCAGATCGATGAGCATTTCTTTGCGGACGGTACCGGGCCGGGAACTCAGGGCGTAAATGCGCTCGGAGAGTAACACGGCCTCATCCACATCGTGGGTGATCATAAAAATAGTAAGACCGGTCTTGCGCCACAGATCTAGCAAAAACTCGTGCATAGACTCTCTGGTATGCACATCCAATGCTGAGAACGGCTCGTCCATTAACAGCACCTTGGGGTTAGAAGTCAAAGCTCGGGCGATCGCCACTCGCTGTTTCATGCCGCCAGAAAGCTGCCGGGGCAAGGACTTAGCAAATTCCGATAGGCCCACCACATGCAAATAGTAGCTGGCCCGCTCCCGCCGTTCTGCTGCCGCCACTCCTTGTAGCTTGAGGCCAAACTCGGCATTTTGCTGCACGGTCATCCAGGGATAGAGGGTGTAATGCTGAAACACCATGCCTCGATCGGGTCCTGGCGTGCTAATGATCTGACCATCAATCCGCACTTCTCCAGCAGTTGGCCGATCTAATCCGGCAATTTGGCGCAGTAAAGTGGATTTGCCGGAGCCGGAGGCTCCCACCACACAGATAAACTCCCCCGATCGGGCCATCATATTGATATCTTTGAGCACCACTAGCTTACCGCTGCTGGTCTCAAAATGCTTATGTAAACCCGAAATTTGCAATTCCATAGGATGTAGAAGCTGATTTGGTGTTTGGTAAACTGATGCGACCTAATTAAACCTTACTATCTGGGTTTTCACCTCCGTCAATTGGCGGTAACTATACATTTTAGAGCGGTAGTCAGAGTTAGTGTCTCAAGAATTGTGCATAAGATTTTGTATTCGTTATGTCATTTCGCTTGATCGGCCCATTTACAGGAAATGTGCAGAAGTAAGCGAAACAGCAGATCGAAAGCCATGCCAATCAGACCAATGACAATGATACCCACAAAAATCTCATCGGTTTTCAGGTTTCTGCCAGCCAAACTAATCCGCCGACCTAGCCCCTCCGTAGCGGCAATTAGTTCCGAGACGATCACTAACTGCCAAGCGGCAGCCAGATTAATCCGGCAAGCATCAATAATTCCCGGCAATACATGGGGCAAAATCACCTGCGTTAGTGCCTGGAAGCGATTGCCTCCCAGCATGAAAGTCGCTTCCAGCAAGTCCTTGGGTACGAACTTGACCGCATCCATGATCATCAAGGTGTTAAAACAGACGGTGCCAATAAAAATCAACGCGATCTTTGGAGTTTCATCAATTCCCAAGTAGAGAATTAGCAGCGGAATGAAAGCGGGCGCTGGCATATAGCGAATCAGGCCGAACAAAGGTTCTAGCAAAGCCCGAATGCTGGGGAAACTGCCCATCAGCACGCCGGTCGGAATGGCAAAAAGCACCGACAGCAGAAAGCCGCTGCTCACCCGCTGTAAGCTGGCCCAGGTATCTTTGACCAGCTCTCCACTGCTCCACAATCTACCAAAGGCTTCTAGCACCTTGGCTGGAGCCGGCAAAAACAGCGGATCCACATTACCGATCGCCGTAACCAACCACCACACCATGAATGGCAGGGCGATCGAAGCAACGGTCAAACCATTTTGTAAAGGGCGCGGAATATCTTCGACCATGCGCCAAAACACTGTTTTGCGCAGGTCTCTGTCTCTAGGTAACGTGGCCGGATCTTTGCTCATGGGGAGGAAGATAGATAGTGAGCATTGGTGGAGGCTAAATGCCTCCACCCACGATAAGGCTAGACAGACTTAGGACTTCTTGGCCTTTTGGGCATAGGCCTTGACAAAGCGATCGTCGAACAGCTTCGTCAGATCGGGTTTCTTATCGGCCAGCTTGTTCTCGATCAAGAACTTGCTGAGGTCTTCGGCTACGAAAGATAGAGACGTATTATCTTTACCACTTTGGAAAGCTTTGAGATTTTCCTCGATCGTAAAGATCTTAGTGCCGTTGGCATATTCTTGATATTCTGGAACCGATACAGCTCCCCGCTTCGCCATGATGGCATTGGCTTTATCTTTGTTTTTGTTGATGTAATCCAAGGTGGCAAACCAGGAATCAACAGTTGCCTGAACTTGATCGGGGTGTTGGTCGATGAATTTGCGAGTGAAGACCAAATGGTCGGAAATGGCTCCTGGATAATCCTTAGAACTAAACAGCACTTTGCTGCCGGTTCTTTTCATGGCAGTGGTAGTAAATGGCGCAAACGCAGCTACGGCATCCACCTGTTTGGCTACAAAAGCTGCCGCTGCCTTACCAGTTTCCAGTGGTACGATCTGTACATCCTTGGCCGCTAATCCGGCTTTTTTCAAGCCCAACAGCAGCAGATAATGATCGACAGTACCTTCTTCCACCGCAATCTTCTTACCCTTGAGATCGGCGAGTGCTTTGATTTCTGGAGTGACAATAATTTGGTCGTTACCGGTGGAATTATCATTCACCAAGACAATCACTTCATCGGCACCCTTGGAAACGGCGCTGATTGTATCGTTGAGGGTTTGACTGTTGGCATCGACTTTACCGGCAGCTAGTGCGCTCAGGGAATCAGTATAGCCATCGAACCACTTGAGAGCTACGGATAGCTTATTCTCTTTGAAAATGCCTGCTTCCTCAGATACTTGCCAAGGAAACCAGCCCGGCCAAGCACTGAAAGCCAGAGTCATTTCTCCAGAAGCACTGGTGGCTGGGGAACTACTAGTGGATGGGGCAGCGCTCCCGGAACTGGTGGAAGTTGCAGTGGGAGTAGTGGTACTACAACCTACGGCCAAGGTCAGGGAAAGCAGGAATGCGAAGATGCAACTAGTGAGCGTTCGCGGAGCGTTTCTGTAAGGAAATCGACTTTTCATGGGTATGTAATTTTGATTTGAGCCAATCTAACCAGGTCGTTAACCCTTCACCAGTATGGGCTGAAAGGAAAATGATAGTAGCGGCGGGATTTACTTGACGGATATTGTGTTCGATGACACTCAGATCGATATCTAAGTGCGGTGCGAGGTCTATTTTAGTGACCAATAGGCAATGAGCCTCTCGGAACATGATTGGATATTTTAATGGTTTATCTTCTCCTT
Source organism: Synechococcales cyanobacterium OTE_70_metabat_200 (assembly GCA_031375385.1). Taxonomy (GTDB): domain Bacteria; phylum Cyanobacteriota; class Cyanobacteriia; order Cyanobacteriales; family Chamaesiphonaceae; genus JAAFHZ01. The sequence continues at coordinate 70,341 of JANMHS010000040.1, forward strand.
CGGTGATGCTGAGCAAAGCGACTTTGGCATGTTCGCCTACCTCGAATTCTGCCGGACAAACTAAGTTACCGACGTTCTCCACGAACACTACGTCAAAATCTGCTGGATTGTGCTGATTTTCTAGCTGGTGAATGCCTCCAGCCACCATCTTGGAATCCAGATGACAAGAGCGTCCGGTGTTGATGGCAATGACTGGCACGTTGCATTTGCGTAGGCGATCCGCATCCAGTTCGGTGGTCATGTCCCCTTCGATTACGGCAATCTTCAGGTCATGTTGCAGAGCTGCTAGGGTTTTTTCTAGCAACACTGTTTTCCCGGCACCGGGGCTGCTCATGATATTGAAGCAGGTGATTCCCCATTCATCAAAATGAGCGCGGTTGTGATCTGCGCCGCTTTGGTTGGCATGAAGGATATTGATGCCTAGCGCCGTATCCATGGTTTGATGCATTTTGGTTAATCTCCAGAAATAGCGCGGTGTTCGATGCGATCGATCTTCAATTCCCGACCGGAGCGGATTTCGGTCATGGGCGATCGACAGTGGGGGCAGGAGTATTCTAGGCCAATTTCCGGATTGTATTCCTGCTGACAAGGTTCGCAGTAGGCAATCAAGGGGGTTTCTTGGATCACTAGCTCCGCATCCTGCAAAAAAGTCTGCTGGGTCTGTACCTCAAAGGCAAATTGCAGACCGGCTGGCTCCACGCAGGTGAACTTGCCCACAATCAGATGCACCTTCTCGATCGAGGGTTTTTCTGGCTGGGATTCCCACCAGTCTTGGATGGTCAGAATCAGCGCCTTGGTCATGTCCGTTTCATGCATAGAGTGCTAGCCCCAAGCTTGATCGACGGCCATATTGGCTTCGGGGTGAATGTAGGAGGGCTTGGGGCGAGGGAGTTGGCCAGAGAGTACTAAATGGGCCATGGCATCGCAGATCACCCTGGTGGCTAGCAAGGAAGTCATATCACTCACATCGTAGGGAGGCGATACCTCCACAATTTCTAGGCCGCAGACCGGGGCGCGGCGAATGATCTTGCCCAACAGGGCTAGAGCTTCGCGGGGCAAGAGACCGCCGGGTTCTGGCCAGCCAGTACCGGGGACGAATCCCGCATCGATGCAGTCAATATCAAAGCTGATGTAGACACAATCAGTACCATCCAAGGCGCGCTCTAGGGCAAAGTCGGCGGCGGCATCGAGTCCCATTTCCAGGATGTCGGTGACGGTCAGGATATTGGTGGCCCGTTCGCGACAGACCTTTACGCCCTGGCGAGGTACTTGCCAGCCACCAATTCCCAGTTGGACCAAGTTCTTGGCCGGGGCATTGGCCATGTTAGTGGCGTGGAACCAAGGACAGGTATGCATCCGTTCGTCCAGATCGGTCTCTTGGGTATCTACGTGGCGATCGAAGTGGATAATCCCAACTTTTTTGTCGCCGAGGTGACGGCAAACACCGCGCACGGTGGGAAAGCCGATCGAGTGGTCGCCGCCTAAGATAATCGGGAAGGCTCCGGAGCTAAAGATGTGGGCGATGCCCTTGGAAATTTGGTCGAAGGATTTTTCGTTGTTGGCAGGAATAGTGAAGATGTCGCCCACGTCACAGAGGGTGATAGATTCCCGCAGGTCTACGCCCATCTCGAAGTTGTAGGGGGTATAGAGGGCGGAGATCCGCCGGATGCCTTGGGGACCAAAGCGGGTGCCGGGCCGGTAGGTGGTGCCGCAGTCGTGGGGCACTCCGACGATCGCGACGTCGTATTCACCGACTCGCCGCACATCTTCTAGGTAGGGGGCTTTGAGGAAGGTGTTGATGCCGGCGAAGTGGGGCAGCTCGCCACGGGAGAAGGTAGAAATGGTGCGATCGCGGATGCTCTCAGCGGCTTCTAGTCCATATTCCAAGCCTTGGGAAACTTCTTGCTGCCAGCCGGTCATGGGCAGGTGCGATTCTTTTTCGAGGGCTTGATTGGCTTCGGAATCGGGATTGCGGAATAGCGGGTTGTTGCTCATAAAGCAGAAATCTAACTTGCTGGGCGGGAGATTATATACTTACCATGGCTATGACTATTTTTTAACAAAAAGTCATGTTTATATTATTCTTTATAAAAATTCACAAAATGCCCTCGGGTGGAGGGAAAGCAGGAAAATTGGGAGGTTCCACTGCGCTACCAGCAACGGCGGCCCCGTAATTAGGGAACATCACTTAACCATTTCCCCTGCTTAATAGTGTTTAAATCACGATCAATGTTATGTTGGACGGGAAGTTCGAGCATAATAGTGTGACCGAGTTGCCAATGTATCACCGAATTAATTCTTCCTCGCAGACAGATGAGGTGGCGAGGATGCAAATAGCCAGTCAAGAAATGTGGGGAGGGCCTGCTAGAAATAGTTTTTTTAGCGACATTCCCAAGGTCAAAGCCTATACCTACCCAGAGATATTTGATCGCGATCAACATCGCGGGATCGAGTTTACCACCCCAGTAAAACCCGATAGTGGCACTAGGCCAGGACTGGTGTACTGGTCAGGAGAGCGGCCAGGGGTGCACAACGAGGATGATTGGGCTAAGATCAGGGTACGTGTCATCTTTTGCAACCAAGTAGATCCGGTCTATTTAGCTGAGTTATGAGTAATTCCACACCATTTGCAGGAAATTTTAGCCGCGTGCGATTTGAACAGGCTTCGCCAGCACAAACGATCGTCGCTTTTCTGGCTGCTGACTTGAGATCTTTGGTAGCTCCTTTGTGCCTGCCTATTTTTAATGGCTACGACGACCTAGACGATCTGCGGTTTACTTTCTTGTCTCTACCGGAACAACGATCTGCGGTAACGCTGGGGCAATACCAACATTCACCCCAGGCTGGTGTCGATCTTTACATAGATCTTAAAGCTCAGCAAGATATTCCTGCCTTGGTAGTTGCTGCCTTCCAAAAACTTAAAATATCCAGAGAAGCAATTATTTGGCTGCACCCCGACTGGCAAACAGAAATCGAACGATCGTATGCACAGTTTGGTGAGAGCGAGTCAAGTCAAACATCGGTACTGGAAGAACTACCAGTCAGAGAATACGAGCCAATTGATTGTTTTAACTATGCCTTAAATATCTATAACAGAGCAGATCATCCTGAATACTGGGCGATGTTCCAACACAGTCTTGGCTTAGCTTATTTTGCTCGGATCCAAGGGAATAAAGAGGAGAATCTGAAAAGATCGATCGAATGCTTTCAAGCATCATTAGAGATTTTTACCAGAGAAGATTTTCCCGACCAATGGGAAATGAATTGTCGAGAGTTAATTCGACCGGAGTTTTTTGTACAAAATAAAAAATTCAAGCCTTCTGAAATCTTATTACCGGATCAATCAGCAATAGAGGCTGTTCGTAGGATCTCTGGAATTACTCAAGCTCAAGGTGATAAAATACGCTACACAGTCTTTCAACTACCACAAGCAGCATGAGAAAAAAATATGATTTATACTTTTTATTCCTACAAAGGTGGTGTTGGTCGATCAATGGCTTTGGCAAATGTGGCAGAGCTATTTTATCGAGCGGGATTGAAGGTATTGATGGTGGATTGGGATCTAGAAGCTCCAGGGTTAGAGAAGTTTTTCCCCATCGATTACAGGGAATTTTATGATCGCAAAGGCGTCATCGATCTGCTGCTGGACTATAAAGAGCAGATGGCACACGGTATAAAATTTGATGAAGACGACGATCTAGATTCTTTGCCTTTTGATCGACCGGAACAATTTTTCTTTGATATTTACCCCGACAATCAACGTTCGGCGGGGAAATTATGGTTGTTGTCTGCAGGAAAACGAGAAGAAAATAAGTTTTTTGAATATGCCAGTCGCGTTAAAAATTTTGACTGGAATGATTTTTATGAGGTGTGGGCGGGAGATGTCTATTTTGAGTGGTTGCGTCGCCAGTTCAAGCGAGTGGCTGATGTGATTTTAATTGATAGTAGAACTGGTATTAGTGAAATTGGCGGTGTATGTATCTATCAGCTTACTGACGTCATTGTTATGTTTACTTCTGCCAATGATCAAAGCATAGAAGGAACTCTGAATATGTTGTCTTCCTCTAAGAATCATGACGCAGTAGAAGTCAGGGAAAGCTTTAAGCGTCCACTAGAAACAATTGTCGTTCCCAGCAAAGTTGAAATGAGTGAAAGCAATTATCTAGATGCATTTCAAGAAGAATTCATTGAGATTTTCAAACAATATATTCCTCGAAAACTCGGCTCAAAGCCTGATCGACTTTGGCAGTTAATGATTCCATATACACCGAAATATGCTTACAAAGAAAGATTGGCAATTCTTGAAAAAGACAAGGCGCACGCACAAGAAATTATTGCAGCATTTAGCAAGCTAACAGCTGCTTTATCAGTCTTAGCTAATTCAGACTCTGAGATCAGAGAGAAGATGCCAGAAACAAAAATCCGATCTGATGGTAAGATTTTATCGAGAATTCAAATTAATTCTGACATTTTTGTCCTCGAAGATAATGTTTATATCGAGAAAACTCCTCGCTTCAAAGATTGGGGAACTGCACCAGAACTTAGGAAATTTTTTGGTCGAGTTCAAGAACTTAATGACTTAGAGAATTGGATCATTCGTGATCGATGTCGGCTAGTGGCAATTTTGGGCATTGGCGGGATCGGCAAAACTGATTGCGCATTGGAGTTGGGGCGGAGAATTGAGGATGAATTCGATTATGTCATCTGGAGATCGCTCCGCAATGCCCCCAGTATCGAGGATCTGTTGGTAGATGTTATCAATTATTTATCTGATCGCAATATTGCCACCAAGGACACTTTAGACCGTCAGCTATCACAATTACTAAACTATTTACGTTTGAACCGCTGCCTAGTTATTTTAGATAATGCTGAGTCAATTTTGAGAGGGCAAGAGACAGTCGGAAATTATCGAGATGGCTATGCTGGATATGGTCAACTTCTCAGTTTATTTGCCGAAACAAGTCACCAAAGCTGTCTGCTGCTCACGAGTAGAGAAACTCCAGGAGAAATCGCTAAGTTAGGGAGTGAAGATGGAGTTATTCGCTCTCTGAATCTGCGCGGCTTGAATGTTGCCGAAGCCAAGGAATTACTATTGTCAAAATTCGAGACTTTGACTGGTGATAATAAAGATTGGGGGAAATTAATTGCTCTCTATGGCGGCCATCCTTTAGCACTAAACCTAGCAGCCCTTCAAATCCATACACCCCTTCCTGGAGGGTTTCGTGATATTATTGCCGATTTCTTAGTTGAAGGTGCACATGCATTTGAGGGTATAAAAGAATTATTGAATTGGCACTTTGATCGTTTGTCAGTAAGTGAACGCGAAATTTTGTATTGGCTGGCGATCAAACAAGAACCAATCTCTGTTAAAGACTTACTGGAAGATATGCTAGAAGGCTCCAAGTCCAAAGCTTCTGCTAATATTCAGTCTCTCCAACAACGCATCCCCCTAGAACTAAGAAATAAAGCTTTTACGCTGCAACCCGTCATTCTTGAATACATAACTGAAAGATTCATCAATGCTGCTTGTCAAGAAATTATCGATGGTGAAATCGATCTGTTTAATCGTCATGCTCTGATTCAGGCAACTGCCAAAGATCATATCAGAAGTAATCAAATTAGATTGATCCTCAAACCAATTATCGATAAATTGTCAACCAATTTCAGAACTGATCGTGATTTACTAGCACAGATCAAAAAGATATTAGCAGAAATTCGCGATAATGTTATGTGGCGCTCGGGTTATGCCGCTGGCAATATTTTGAATCTAGCGATCACCCAAAAACTTGATCTCGAAGGATATGATTTCTCCACACTCGATATTCGTCAGGCATATTTGCAGGGGGCAAGACTACCTAATGTGAATTTTACTGCTGCAAGCTTTATCCAATCTAGTTTTACGGAAACCTTTAGTAGTCTGCTCTCTGTGGCATTCAGCCCGTCAGATGGTAAGTATTTAGCTACTGGTGATGCCGGTGGCGGAATTCGACTCTGGCGTGTTGAGGATTTGGCTCAGTGCGAACATATCAAAGCCCATAATAGTTGGGTGCGATCCATTGCATTTAGCCATGACGGTAAGCTGCTGGCTAGCGGTAGTGACGATCAAAACGTTAAACTATGGACTGTCGATCTTGATCTCGGTACACTTTCTGAACATCCAACCTATCCCATTTTAAAAGGACATGACTATCGAGTGCGAGCAGTTGCATTTCATCCACAGAACAAAGATTTGCTGGCAAGCTGTAGCTACGACCGTAGTATTATACTGTGGAATCTGCGGACGGGTAAAGGTGAAGAGTTAAAGGAGCATTCTGACTGGGTATGGACGATCACCTTCAGTCCTGATGGCTCTAAATTAGTCAGTAGCAGTAAAGATGAAACACTGAGAATATGGAATGTTACAAATAATACTTGTGAACATATCTTGAAAATAAATACCCAGAGTCAGTCCGTTGCCTTTAGCTTTGATGGCAAGATTTTGGCGGCTGGCTGTGATGATGGTACGATAAAATTGTGGGATTTCAGTATTCATAAGCCATTGGAGCTACCTTCTTTAGAAGGTCATAAAGACTACGTTCGATCAGTAGCCTTTAACAAAGAGGGAATGCTGGCTAGTGGCAGTTACGACAACATCGTTAAGCTATGGGATCGCAAAACTGGCACATACACATGCATTAAAAACTTGACAGGACATACCCATCGATTAAGGGCGATTGCCTTCGCCGCCGATGGTAAAACTCTAGTTAGTGGCGGTTGGGATCGAACTCTGAAGTTATGGAATATTCCTGAAGGTAATGAGTCGTTGCGAACGCTACAAAGTCGGACGGACTGGATTTGTGGTGCGGATATCAGCCCTGATGGTAAGTTCGTGGTTAGCGGTAGCGATGATCAGGTCGTCAAGTTGTGGGATGTTAAGACCAATCAAGTAAAGAGACTGGAAAGTCATAGAACATGGGTTTGGGCGGTCGCCTTTAGCCCCGACGGTAAAACTATAGCCAGTGGCAGTTTCGACCATACGATCGGGTTGTGGAATACTAATGATCAAAAATTAATTTATAAGATAGACGATCCGATTCATGGGCACAAAACATGGGTTTGGGCGGTGGCTTTTAGCCCTGATGGTAATTTATTAGCTAGTGGTGGTGACGAGTCTACTCTCAAAATCTGGGATGTTAAGACAGGTGATTTCTTGACAGAAATTGATACTATTGACTCTAAATGGGTACGCTCGGTTGCCTTTAGCCGAGATAGTCGATTTCTTGCAACTGGTAGTGATGATTGTCAAGTACGCATCTGGGAGATCGATGAAAACAAAGATCACTCACTCAAGTACTCTTTGCCAGGTCACGAAGGCCGAGTCCGATCAGTAGCCTTTGCTCCTGACGGCAAAACTCTAGCTAGTGGCAGTTACGATAATATGGTCAAAATCTGGGATTTGGATACTGGTAAATGTCTTAGAACTCTGGAGGGACATACCGACCAAGTCCGCTCGGTTGCCTTCAGTCGCGATGGTAAAGTCCTTGCCAGTGGCGGGAATGATCGAACAGTCAGACTATGGCATCCTGACACTGACGAGTGCTTCAATGTCCTTGCAGGTAATAACGGACACACCGATGAAGTCAGAGCGGTTGCCTTTAGCCGAGAAGAGGATATCCTAATCAGCTCTAGTAAAGATGGTACGATTCGACTGTGGCATGCAAACACCGGAGAATTCATCAAATGCTTGAGAGAACCCAGACCCTACGAAGGAATGAAAATTTCTGGAGCTAAGGGTTTGAGCGATTTACAGCAAGCCTCACTTAAAGCTCTAGGAGCGGTTGGAAACTAGTTTTTCAGACCCCCCATAGTCAGTGTTTCGATAGCTGAGAGGCCAGTAGGAGGACGACCTCTAGTGTCTGTTACGGGCCATGTGAAAGAGCTATTGTTAGTTTATTCTTTCTAAGCTGCTGCCAACAACTTTCGGTGCTATCCTTAAGGTCGGGTCTAACAAAGATCGGGTAACCTTACCTACACCAGACAAAAGCGCAGCTTATGTATAGTAACGTTCTTCGCAGTTACAAACTTTCTGAACATAGTAGTGTGTCGCCAAAAGTTCTAGTTAGCGGTCTTGCCGTCGGTCAAGCGATCGCTTACGGTCGAGTTCGGGTTATTTCCGGCGTTGACGAACTCCACACACTTGAAAAGGGAGATGTACTTGTTACAAGCAAAATGGAACCCGACTGGAGAACCTCTCCCGATTGGAAAACATCGATGGGTCGGATTGCTGCGATAGTTACTGATCGCGGTGGCAGAACCAGTCACGCAGCTATTACTGCCCGAGAATTGAGGCTACCGGCCGTAATGGCATGCAAAACTGCTACTCAAGTATTACATACTGGGCAAGAAGTAACTATTTCCTGTGTAGAAGAGGAAAAAGATGGGAAGACGACGAAAGAAGGAAAGGTCTATGAAGGGTCATTAAAATTTGACATCGAAGAAGTTCAACTAGACCATCTCCCCCAAACTCGCACCCAGATTTACATTACTGTTGGTAGTGCCGAAGAAGCCCAGAGCTTATCCTCATTACCCTGTGATGGTATTGGTGTAGTAAGACTAGAGTTTATCATTGCCAACGACGTTCAGATCCATCCCCTAGCTCTAGTCCATTTCGACACCCTCCAAGATCAGGTGGTCGCAGGTAAAATTGCTGAACTAACAGCAGAATACGAATATAAACCTGAATACTTTGTGGATAAATTGTCTCACAGCTTCAGAACAATTGCTCAAGCCTTTGCCAACAAACCTGTGGTCGTAAGAATGTCCGACTTCAAAAGTAATGAGTATGCTCATTTAATAGGCGGCAAAGAGTTTGAGCCGGATGAAGAAAATCCCACTATTGGTTGGCGTGGAGCCTCTCGCTACTACGACGATCACTACAAGCAAGCATACCACCTAGAATGTCAAGCCATCAAACGGGTTCGGGGTGAAGGATGGACTAATATCATTCCCTTGATTCCTTTCTGTCGCACGCCTGAAGAGGGGTACAAAGTCATTGCCGAAATGGAAAGCCAAGGACTCAAACGCGGCGAAAATGATTTGGAAGTATATATCATGTGTGAAACTCCCCTCAATGTGTTGTTGGCAGACGAATTTTGCCAGATTTTTGACGGATTCTCGATCGGCTCAAACGACCTCACTCAACTAATCATGGGCATTGATCGTGACTCCGAGCGCATCGCCCACCTTTTTGATGAACGCAATCGGGGTGTAAAGCAAATGATCAAGTCTGCCATTACAACAGTAAAGCAATTTAATCGAAAGATTGGTATTTGCGGACAAGCCCCCACCGACTACCCAGAGTTAATCCCCTTCCTGGTAAATCTAGGTATTGATTCTATTACCGTCAGTCCCGATTCGTTAATTACCACTCTTCAGCAAGTTGCCAAAGCAGAAGCAGATCTGGGATTTCCTTTACCATCTAGCCGAACCCCATAACACGAGGTGTTTGGGGCTAAATGAGTCAATACCACCATGAATTCTTGCGATCTCATGAGTAGCATCGTACCACAAGGTTCCAGGAGGTTCAAAAATGCTAGTTTTTGAATTCAAAACCTACGATACATCTAAGAAATTCAATCAGCAATCCGCACAGTTCAGTTAGTTGTGTTCATGGATTGATGGTGGAGCGAAGACGTGCTATGACCTAAATAAGTATTGTGCAACCTTGGCCAATGAATTTTCTCTTTCGCCAAAAACCTCGTTTTGTGCTCTTGCCCCCTCTCCCCACTTGGGAGAGTGCTGGGGTGAGGGACTACCGAACCCCTCTAAATCTCAATCACATCCAAGGATCCTTTGTTGCCTAAAATTAGCGAGCGATTAATTCAACAAATTGTACTGGCGATCGTCGTGGTAGCCTTGAGCATCTTGATCTTCGGGAGGTTCATTGAAACTAATAAGGTCTATCGCCTGGACTTTGCTGCCGGTGATGCCCGATCGGAGAGCTATGTGCTCAGTAAGGCGATCGCTCAGGTGGTCTCTGCCAATCAACCGCGCATTCAGCTCAAAGTTCTGCCCACAGGTGGCACTGTCGAAAACATTAGTCTGCTAGAAGCCAACAAGGTACAACTAGCTACGGTGCAAGCGGATGTGCCTACGGGAGATGGAGTTAGGGCGATCGCGGTGTTATATCGAGATTTATTTTTGTTGGTGGTCAATAAAAACTCTGCCATCCATAATTTCGTGGATTTAAAAGGCAAACAAATTGGTCTAGCTCCAACCAGCGGTCAATTCCACTCTTTTTTGGAAGTAGCTAATCACTATGGTTTGACTCTGGCCGATTTGCAGTTTGTAGGCACCAGTCAAAAACAGGTCAGCGCGGCTTTTCGGGAAGGCCGCATCGATGCTTTATTCAGCGCCCGGGCCCCGGGCAGTCCGGCAATTACGGAGTTTGTGCAAAAATATCAGGGGCAGCTGCTGCCGATCGAGCAAGCCGAGGCCATGAGCCTCAAGTATCCGGCATTCCAGGCCGAGATTGTCCCCCAAGGAGCCTACCAGGGCAACCCGGCGATTCCCCCCCAAGATCTGAAAACAGTGGGAGTAGAGCATTTACTGGTAGTCGATCGACATATTGATGATTGGGTAGTGCGCGAGATTTCCCGAATTTTAACTGAGCAGCGCCAGCAAATTATGGCAGCGATTCCAGGGGAGTTTGCTGATTTGAAGCCGTTAGTGACTAAAATTAGTCGGCCAAATTTGACTGATGAAATCAATGTGGCGGTGCATCCGGGAGTGACGGCTTACTTCGATCGCAATAAACCAACTTTTTTAGAGGCACATTCTAGTTTGATCAGCGTAATTATTAGTGGTGCAACTCTGATTGGCTCTGGGCTGGTGGGCTTGAGAGTCAAGATTCTAAAGAATCAAAAGGATAAAACCGATGAATATATTAAGTTGGCAGTGGGTTGCTTGAATATTGATCGCACTGACCAGCCAGCAGTCATCAACAAACAGCAAGAACTGGATAAAATCTTTGCTCAGGCCGTAGCTGCCCTCGTCAGCGAAGAAATCTCCCAAGAATCTTTTAGAACTTTCAATGAAGTCTACAAAGATGTGAGGGAAGCCTTAGAACGAAAAATTTAGAACACATCAAGATTTTGTCAAAATCTCCTGAATAGTTGATTCCTTGACAACCAGAACTGACGCTAAGATCACCCACCGAACCACCGACTAGTCAGAATCCGCCGCATCTTCTGGAGCTTGTCTGCGCTATATGGTGCATATCGCCAATCAATATCCAACCACATCGATCGCTTCAACAGAGATCTGTAGTGGGAAAAAGTATCGAAGCCAGCTCGACCATGGCTACTGCCCATCCCACTTTGGCCCACTCCGCCAAAAGGCAACGATAGCAACGAAAACTGCACTATAGTATCGTTAATGCAGACCCCACCAGAAGCAGTGCTAGCGACTACTTGCTGCTGCACTGACTGATCTTGAGCAAAAATATACAAGGCTAAAGGCTTAGGCCGCCGATTAATTTCGGCGATCGCCTCACCTAAATCTTCATAACTCAACACCGGCAAAATCGGCCCAAAAATTTCCTCCGCCATCAGAGAATCATCCCAAGTCACTTCGTCCACAACGGTCGGCGCTAAATAGCAAAGCTTGTCCTTGTCATTCGCTACCAAAGGTGCTTTTTTGCCCACAGCTATCTGGCCACCCAATACAATTGATCGACTTCCGGCAGTGCTGCAATTTGCCAAATCGCCTAATAAACTCTCCAAGCGATCCAAGTGCCTTTCGTTGACAATTCGCCCAAAATCTTGGCTAACGGCAGGATCTGATCCATAGAGCTGCTCGATCGCCCCCAGCAAATGAGTCATAAACTCCGCCTTAATTGATCGATCTACCAACAAATAGTCCGGAGCCACACAGGTTTGGCCCCCATTGATAAACTTGCCCCAAGCAATCCGCTTAGCCGCCAGGTCTAGCCGAGCCGATCGATCCACAATGCAAGGACTCTTGCCGCCCAGCTCCAAAGTGACCGGCGTTAAGTGGGGAGCCGCTGCCGCTAGGACTAACCGCCCCACCGCCGCCCCACCCGTGAAAAAAATATGGTCGAACCGCTCCGCCAACAGAGCCTGCCCTACCTCTTTGGCTCCCTCCACCACCGTTATATAGTCCGGCGCAAAAATCTCCGCCACCAGCGCGGCTAACAATGCAGAAGTCTGGGGGGCATCTTCCGCAGGCTTCAGCATCGCGCAGTTACCCGCAGCGATCGCCCCCACCAAAGGTGAAACCATTAACTGAAAAGGATAGTTCCAAGGCCCAATAATCAGCACAACTCCCAAAGGTTCTGGCTGTACCCAAGCCTGGGCCGGGAAAACCTCGATCGAAGTACCTACCCGCCGTGGCTTTGCCCACTTGGCAAGTTGTTTGAGGGCCAACTGGACTTCTTTGACCACCGCAATCTCAAAGTAAGCTTCCAAAGTGGGCCGGCCCAGATCGGCCTTGGCCGCTGCCACAATCCGCTCCTCATAGGCCAGAATTACATCCCGCAGCCGCCGGAGTTGCGCTCGCCGAAATTGTAGGTCGCGGGTTTGGCCCGTAGCAAAAAAATCTCGTTGCCGTTGGAGTAACTGACGGATTTTTGGGGAAGATGCTGTCATCAGTTTTACCGATCGATGGATTAACAGATCGAAACTTTACAACTGAGTCCTAAAACAGTCAAAATACATAGAGAGACTTTAAATCAGAGACTTAATACATAGAGGTTCTTTTATGGTAGCACTCCAAGCCAAAGCCCCAGCCAGACTCACCATGCAGATTCTGGAAATTGCGGCGGACACCACTGCGCTGCGATCGCTCGACTGGGACCGCGATCGCTTCGACATTGAATTTGCCTTGGCCAATGGCACTACCTACAACTCCTTTCTGATTCGGGGTGACAAAGTAGCCCTAGTGGATACCTCCCATGCTAAGTTTCGCCAACCATACCTAGATGCCCTGCTCGACCTGATCGACCCCGCAGACATCGACTACCTGGTAGTTAGCCACACGGAGCCAGACCACAGCGGCTTGGTGCGCGATTTACTCCAACTCAATCCCCGCATGGTAGTGGTGGGAGCCAAAGTAGCGATGCAGTTTCTGGATGGCCTGATCCATCAGCCCTACCCACAGCAGATCGTCAAAAGCGGTGAAAAGCTAGACCTGGGCCAGGGCCACATTCTGGAATTCGTCTCGGCCCCCAATCTCCACTGGCCCGATACAATCCTGACCTACGACCATCACACCAGCACCCTGTTTACCTGCGATGTATTTGGGATGCATTACTGCGATGACCAGACCTACGACGAAGACCTAGAAATTTTGAATGCCGATTACCAAACCTACTACGAATGCTTGATGGGTCCTAATTCTCGATCGGTGCTAGCGGCCATCAAACGGATGGGAGATTTGCCCCCGATCCAGATGATCGCCACCGGCCATGGCCCCTTGCTGAAACATCACATCCCGGAACTGGTGGATCGTTATCAAGCATGGAGTCAAGCCCAGGCTAAAGCCACCACTACCGTAGCCCTCTTCTACGTTGCCGAATATGGCTTTAGCGACCAACTAGCCCATGCGATCGGCCAAGGTATTGCCAAAACTGGTGTAGGGGTGGAGTTAGTGGATTTATTGGAAGCAGAACCCCATGAAGTCCGAGAGCTGATCGACATCGCCGCCGGAATTGTGATCGGTATGCCACCCCAGTCCGGCCCAGATGCGGCCCAAACCCAAGCGCTGCTGGGCACGATCATGGCGGCCACCCATGCCAAGCAATCCTTCGGTCTATTTGAATCGGGCGGTGGCGACGATGAATCGGTCTATCCCCTGCGCAATAAGCTGCAAGAAATTGGTGTGACCGAAGCCTTTGGGCCGATTCTAATCAAAGAAGCGCCCAATGCCAACACCTATCAGATCTGTGATGAAGCCGGTACGGATCTGGGTCAATGGCTGACCCGCGATCGGAGCATCAAACAAATGAAGTCTTTGGATAATGACTTAGATAAGGCTCTGGGTCGGCTAAGTGGCGGACTGTATATCATCACTGCCCAGAAAGAGGGCGCATCTAGTGCCATGCTGGCTTCCTGGGTCGCGCAGGCCAGCTTGGAACCCTTGGGCATTACCATTGCCGTCGCTAAGGATCGGGCGATCGAGTCTTTTATGCATGTGGGTGATCGCTTTGTGTTAAACATCTTAGAAGAAGGCAACTATCAGCCGCTGATGAAGCATTTCCTCAAACGCTTTCCACCGGGAGCTGATCGGTTTGCTGGCATCAAGGTCTATCCGGCTGCTAATGGCTGTCCGATTTTGGCCGATTCTTTGGCCTACCTAGAATGCGAAGTAATTGGTCGGATGGAAGGTGACGATCACTGGATTGTCTATAGCAGCGTAGATGTGGGGCGCGTAGCTAAAAACGATGCGCTGACTGCGGTGCATCATCGAAAAGTAGGCAACCACTACTGATAAAGATCGAAATAATCATCACAGGTGGCAGTATGGACAAGACAATCAAAGATCGCAGCACTTCTCCCCCTGTTTGGATTAGTCGCGTCGTGATGGTACTAGAAACGGTGCAAGATTTTATTATTATTTCTTTGTGCATTGGTTTATTTGGTGTCATGGTGTTGCAGCTGAGATCGATGTTTATTTCCATCTTGCCACCACTGGATTTCCAGGCAGTTACGGCTGATATTCTGTTTATCTTGATTTTGGTGGAGCTATTTCGGCTGCTGATTATTTACTTGCAAGAACAGCGGGTATCGATCGCGGTAGCTATAGAAGTAGCGATTGTTTCGGTTCTCCGGGAAGTGATCGTGCGCGGTGTCTTAGAAGTGCCTTGGACGCAGATTTTATCGGCCTGTGCTTTTCTACTAGTCATGGGCTTTTTGCTAGTAGTGCGGGCTTGGATTTCGCCTACTTTTGTGGGTATTGATCCAGAAAAAAGATTATATGAAAAGCATGACTAGCGATTAGTGACGTTAGTTAGATTCAGACCAGTTATATTTCCTATCCCTTCCCTGATTCCCCCTCCTCTCTGCTATGGCTAATTTCAAACCCCGTGATGTTCAAGTTGCTGAAATTGGTACCGATACCACGATCTTTCGCTCTCGGACTTGGGAGCGCCTCAAGTTCGAGGTAGAATATGCCCGCCAGAAGGGTACCACCGCCAATTCTTATTTAATTGCAGCTCCCTCGATCGTGCTGATCGACCCGCCTGGTGAGTCTTTTACAGATTTATTTTTGGAAGAGCTGGGGCACCATGCTTACTATCAGCGGATTAACTACATTATTCTCAGCCACGTCAATCCCAACCGGATTGCGACCTTGAAACTACTGCTAGAAGCGGCTCCCTATGCCACAGTGATCTGCTCGAAACCCGGTGTGAATACCTTGCGATCGGTATTTGCCAACCAATCTTTCGATGTACCTTCCCCGCGCGAGAATGAAGCTGAGGATCTGGGGATTGAATTCGGTGTCGATCGGACCCTGAAAGTCCACATTGCCCGAGATGAGGAAGAAATGGATATGGGCAATGGCCATATCTTGAAATTCCGATTCGTACCCACCCCCCGCCATCCAGACGCTCTGGCAGTTTTTGACCGGGCCACGGGCATTCTGTACACCGATAAGCTATTTGGTAGCCATGTTTGCGATGATGCGGTCTTTGATGAGCATTGGAAAACACTAGATGCCGATCGCCACTATTATTTCGACTGTCTCCATGCGGCCCAAGCGCCCCAAGTCGCTGCGGCTATGAGCAAGCTGGCCGAATTTCCGGCCAAGCTATATGCTCCGAACCACGGCTCGATGATCCGGCACAGTCGTAGCGTGCTGACGCTGGATTACCAACGGTGGTGCGCCCAGCAAGAAAGTCGAGATCTGCGAGTAGCCCTACTGTATACCTCGGCCTATGGCAATACGGCTACCATGGCCAAGGCGATCGCCCAAGGTATTACGCAAGCGGGAGTGGCGGTCAGGTCGCTCGACTGCGAGTTTACGGAACCGGAAGCAATTACCCGCGCTGTGGAAGAGTGCGATGGCTTTATTATTGGCTCGCCCACCCTGGCCGGCCATCCCCCCACCCAGATTCAAACGGCTTTAGGAGTGGTGCTATCGACGGCGAATCAAACGAAAGTAGCTGGGGTGTTTGGCTCCTATGGCTGGAGCGGCGAAGCGGTGGATCTAATCGAGAGTAAGCTGCGAGATGTGGGTTATCCTTTTGGTTTCGATACGATCCGGGTAAAGTTTGCGCCCACGGAAGAGACCTTACAGCAATGTGTGGATGCGGGCCGGAGTTTTGCGAAGAAGCTCACCAAGGCCCAGAAGGTGCGCGCACCCCGGCAGGCTAGTGTGGACGGTCAGACCGACCGGACAGGGCAAGCGATCGGGCGGGTAACTGGCTCCCTCTGTGTGGTGACGGCCAATGATCGGGGAAATCCAGTGGGTTTCCTGACTTCTTGGATCTCCCAAGCGGGTTTTAGTCCGCCAGCGGTGACCGTGGCGATCGCCAAGGATCGAGAATTGGAATGCTTGGCCCATCCCGGCGAGCAGTTTGTGCTCAACGTGCTGAAGGAAGGCAAGAATATTCGCCGCAGTTTTCTGAAGCCTCCAGCTTTTGGTTACGACCAATTTGCGGAGCTAGAGACGGCTACGGCTGGTAATGGCTGCCTTATTTTGCAGGAAGCGGCTTCCTATTTGGAATGTACGGTGCAAAACCGCATGGACTGTGGCGATCACTGGCTGCTCTATGCTATCACCAACAACGGCAAAGTCCTAGCCCCCACCAGCGTCACGGCCATTAACCACCGCAAATCTGGCACCCAGTATTAATAGAATGCACCGAGCCTAATTACTACCGTTATTCAAAGATTCATTTAAAGACTTTTCTTCCGTAGATACGGCGTTATAAGTCTTGACTAACTTGTTATAAGTAGCGACTTGCTGCTTAAGATAGCTCACCTGTTGATTATAGTTATCCACCAAACGATTAAAGCTAGCAACTCGGCTATTGTACTCTCCAATATTGTTGCTAGCTTGTAATCGGCTCAGCTCCGCTCTTTTGCGTTCGATATTGCCACTCTGCTGCTTCGTGGATTCCTCCAACCGCGTCAGCTCCGGCTTCATGGCTGCCATCTGCCGATCGATCTCCTCCGCTTGGCGCAGTAAATTATTGAAAGTACTCTCATACCGCTGGGCATAGGCGACCACCACCGATCGATCGGAAAAATAACGCTGATAGTATTTTTCCAGGAACGGCCCTAGGTTAGAAACTTCCGTGCCTAGAATAGAATGCAACTCGTTGGGCACCACGTCCGGATCCTGCTTGCGATAGATCCCAATTAGTTTCTTTAGCCGATCGTTCTTGCTTTGCTCGAAGACCCGATTCAATTCCTCATCCACCTGCTGTCGTTCTTCCTTCGAAAGACGATGGTAAGCTGAATGCAACATTTCATGGGCAGCAGTCACTTGCATGATACCGGCCAAGCGCTGATCGCTGACCTTTTGAATGAAAATGCCCCGATTGGAAACATAGCAGCCCAGAATCACGGTTTTTTCCTTGGCCCCATCTTTCTTGCATAGATTCAAACCGGACTTTTTTTCCTCAATAGTAGGCGTATTCAGATAAAAGATTTTGCGGCCCGTTTCCGACATCTTGGTGTCGAGGGCCAGTTTGGCCACCTCCGTCGGTGGTTTGTACTTGGAAAGCTGAATAGTTTCTCGGATATTTTCAGCTTGGTTCACCAAGCCAAAACCAACCGGCACGATGCCAACTAGCGCAGTAACTAAAAGTTTTTCAGAAAGTTTCAGAATCATTGCAGATTAATCTTGGGGTTGGCCCAGAGTGGTGATGTATAGAACAGCTTCATCGGCGGGAATTCCCAAGACTTCGTTGACCAGATCGTCAAAAAAGCCTGCAATGCCACTCACGCCCACCCCCAAACGAGTAGCAGCCAAGTTCATCCGCTGTCCCAGGTGTCCCGCATCCAAATGCAGATAACGATAAGCTCGATCGCCATAGCGGTCGATCGCCTGCTGGAGATCGGCAGTGTGGAAAATCACCGCCGCCGCATCCCGGCCCAGATCCTGACCCAGACAGAGATAGTGTAGCTCTCGCCGAAAATTCTTAAAGCGAACTTGGCGGAGTTCCTGCAGCTGAGGAGCATAGTAATAACAGCCCTCCTCCAAACCATCAATGCCAGACACCGCAATGAAGCTTTGGATCAGACTGAGATCGAAATAGTCTGGCCGCTCGTCTAAACCACTATCTGCATAATTCTGAGGTTGATAGGTGAAATCCAGAATACTTTTCAGTTGGTCAAAATGCAAATTGCCGCCCGTATAGCTACGGGTGGAGCGTCGCCGCAGGATTGTATCTTCTAGACCATCGAGGAAGGAATTATTTTCCCAGGAGATAGACTGGCCCTGGGCCGAGACCTTCAGGCAAAATGGGAAATTGTACTTATCAGCCACCGGCTCCGGCAGCGTCTGGGCTGTTTTGGGAGTACTTTCGATGCTGGTAGCCCGGTGGCAAGGGGCCAATAGTTGACCGTCGGGCAATTTCTCAAAGTCCTTGACGATCGGCGAGGCCCAAGCAATCGGGAGCCGATCCAGGATGGGCAAACGGCCTTCTAGATCGATCAGTGGCATCACTGCGATCGTCCCTTCTCGATCGCGATCCAGATACAACAGCTCATCGATCTGCCGCTCCACAAACCCCCCGATCGGACAGGGCCTAAATCCGTTGATCGCCCCGGCCAGCTCCAAGTTACCCAGCAGATGGCCCGTGTCCAAACAGATCCGCCGATAGGCCCGATCTTGGTAGCGCCAAGCCGATCGATAAAACACTGCGGTGGTCACCAACAATAAATCGGCAGCACCGACCAAAGGGTGCAGACCGCACGCTGCTTGCAGAGCAGCCCACACATCGTCTTCCCAAAAATGGACGAGGGAATGATCTTGAGGCTGATAGTTATAGAGGCCCTGGGGCAGCGGACCAGTCCCCTTAGAAATCAGGTAGATCTCCGCCGGGTACAGTCCCCCAGCGGAAGGAGCTGCCCGCAAACAGATGGGGGCCACGCGCGTGGGGATTTTGATGGTCAATCCGTAGCTGCACAGCAGAAACAGCGATAGCCGTTTCCACCAGCGATCAGTTTCATTGATCTGTTCTTGTTGTAGAAAGGGCTTCAGGTCAAAAAATTGACCGATCTTGTACTCCTTGTAAGGAGAGGGTTGCAAACTCCAATCTAGACCACCGCTCTTGTTCGCTAAGGTCTCTGGTGCATACTTGGTGCGCTCGTGATAATACTGCGTAAAAGACTGGGTCATGGTCGCGCCGCCCACAAACTACTGCGATTCAAGCTTAGCATCAGATCATCCCGCCGATGGTGAGGAATTGGGGATTTTGACCCTTAGGGGTGGTACCCAATTGCGCCTGGATGCAGCGCGACGGAGACGGCCCAGCCATCGATCGCCAATAGCAGCAAAGTCAAGCCGGCCAGGATAAAGTACATCCAAGGTTGGGAGAGGGGCCTGACATCCTTGGTATCGATGCCGGTGTGGCTGGTGAGGATCTCGGTTAATTTAGCAAACCCAGCAATCCGCATGGGCAACAGATAGCCCTGCTGGTGGCGATCAATCAGGTAATAAACTAAGCCCCCTTGGCCCGTCGTGCGCATTTTTAGATCGGTGACTTCTGACCAAGCTAAAGACCAGCTTTTCACTAAAAATCTCGGTACCCACCAGGGATACTGCACCCGAATTTCTCGATCGTCCGTTACCACCTGCTGGGCCAAGGCTCCCTGCACTGGAATCAGGCCCAAGAGTATCCCAACGGTCATCCAGAGGGGCGAAGCTCCAGCAGTTAGTTGGGCCAAAAAGGGCAATGGCAGCAAGAGGGCTAAATAGAATAGCGTCAACGTGATCCGAATGATCGGGGAAATATAAAACTTGCTGATCATGAATAACCTATTTTTTCTGACCCCAGTCCTTACCTACCTTGATCGTAACATCGGAATATAGATCACCACCAGTGCCAACTTCTACTTTGCCAATTCCTAATTTTTCGCGGATAGATTCACCAACCTCTTCACCACCATGTTGAACGATGATCTGAGTAACATCTAGGTTTTCCTTCAGATTTTTGGAGTGATGTTCGAGCTGGGCGCGACGGTAACCCTCCTTACTTAAGCGCGTCATCAGACGCTGGGTCGCATCCGGATAATAGCCCGTATCCTGTACCTTGACCCGCAGAGTTTCCGGATTGTTGGGTACTTCTTCGATGGTGCCATGGTCGAAATAGCGAGCCATCATATTCTTGATGCCCGTTTCGCTGGCCAGCCAATAGCTGATGCCGTGCTTGCCATCACCATTGTAGTCGCCCGGTAACATCATAGACTGGATCTTATTCTTGCCGTGGCTGGCAGAAAAACCGCCCAGAGCAATGATTTCTTCTACGTTCAAGTTGGTGTCTACTTGCTTTTGCACCATCGACATGAGCTGGGGAATTCTGGCTACGTTGATGGGAGTTACCCACTGTTCTAGCATGGCTCGGAGTGCGCCTTGCTGGCGCTGCATCCGCCCCACATCACCATTGGCATCTTTCCGGAAGCGCAGGTAACCCATCAGCTTTTTGCCATCCAGGTGTTGCTTGCCTGCTTTCAGGTTCACGTAGAAATGCTGAGAGTCATCCTGATACTTCATGTCCTTAGGTACCGTCAGGGTCAGACCACCCAGGGTATCCATCAAGTTTTCTAGACCGAAGTTATTCAGCCGCACATAGCGATCGATTTCCACCCCAGCTAGGGTATTGCTGACCACTTTGGCCGCTTGGCCGATGCCACTTTCTTGATCGATCGCATTAATTTTGACCGATCGGCCATTGACTTCTACTTTGGTATCCCGAGGAATTCCTAACACTACGATCCGCTTGTTCACCGGATCGAAACGGATCAGCATCATTGTATCCGAAAGACCTTGGAGCGTATCTACTTCGGCATCATAACCAGCTTTCTTCCGATCTTCGCCGTCACCGTTGCGCACATCAGATATATTAGTTTTGATGCCCATCAGCAGGATGTTAACGGGCTTAGAGACTTCCGGTACCTGTAGGGTACTCCGAGAAAAAGCATTGCCCTGGCGGAATACAGCTGCTTCGAGGGCGCTCAGGGGTCTTTGGAGAAAAGGCTTCTGGGAAAAGGAGAACGCAATCATGGCTCCACCCACCGCCGATAAAATTCCTACACCAGCTAGGCCCATCCACAAGCCAGCAAGAGACCTACTCTTTCTCTGAGGTTTTTGGCGGACAACTTGGGCTGTTCGATTGCTAGAACGGCGACGGATAGAATCTACTTTTCTGGCTTCCACTAAGGATCCTCACAGACTGGATTGAATGAAACAGACTGAATCTGACAACGTGCGAACTTTGTTTTCCGTCCTGACCACCTACCATCACGTGGAAGTTCCCGCTTCCGCCTAAAATCACTTAGTAATGATAAGCGTAATGTGGTCGCTGGGATAGCTTCGCGATCGCCGAACGGGTTGGAATCCAAGTTCTTACTCGGAAAGGTTCGGAGAGACTTCTCCTAGTTTTCCCAACTTCTTAATGAAAAAGTAAGAAGTAGTAGTAAAAACTCCCCTAATCTGGATACCAAAACATCCCTTTGATACCTTCTGGATCTTCCACAAACCCCATCCCATCGTAAAATCCCACCACATGGGGGTCAGCGAATAGGGTAATGTTACTGATGTCTTCGCTCCGAATCTTTTTAATGGTGTACTTCATCAGGGCCTTGCCCATGCTTTTGCCCTGAAAGTCTGGATGAACGACCACATCCCAAATAGTGGCATTAAAAGCGCCATCGGAGGTAGCCCTAGCAAAGCCGATCATCCTTTGGGTACCGGCTCGTAACTCCCACATGGAGACTACTAAAAAGCTGTTCTGTAGGGCTTTCCGTACTTTGCGCAGGGGTCGTCTGGCCCAGCCCACTGCATCGCAGAGTTCTTCTAATTCGTAGAGATCTAGCTCGCGATTGAGGCTGAGGACGATCGGATTGCTGCCGGGCGGACTGATGCCAATGGTTTGAATGGGGATGGTGGCATTGCCGATCGCCTTAGCCCCGGCTTTCCGCTTAGTGGCGGATGTTTGGCTAATACCTTCGGTACCACTAAACAGACTTTTCCAAAAAACCATGGAGTACTAACGAATCCTAGAAAGGAATAACAAGTTATTGTTAACTATAGGGACTCTCAGTCTAGCGATGGGAGCCAAAGATTAACTGTGAACGAATCATAACATTTTCTTTACATTTCCACCGATGACTTCTGTTACGGCTTTGACCGATCCACCTAACTTTTTTGCCCCCCTGCGGGGCCAAGATCCGGCCATTCAGCTTTTGACCCAGGCAGTAAGAAGGCGATCGCTGGCTCCGGCCTATTTATTTACAGGAGCAGCGGGTATTGGCAAAGCACTGGCGGCACGCTGTTGGTTAGAGACAATCCTCTGCCAGGATCTGCCCCTGGCGGAGATTCCTTTGAACTGCCAGAAAATTCGCCAGGGCAATCACCCAGATATCCACTGGGTCGCACCGACTTACAGCCATCAGGGACAACTTTTGTCGGCGGCGGCCGCCGCCGAGGCGGGGGTCAAGAAAAAGGCTCCACCCCAGATTCGGATCGAGCAGGTGCGAGAAATTGGGCAGTTTTTAGCGCGACCGCCCTTGGTGGCCGATCGACAGTTGGTGGTGATCGAGGGAGCGGAGGCAATGGCGGAGGGGGCGGCGAATGCGCTGCTCAAGACGCTGGAGGAGCCGGGGGCGGCGACCCTGATTTTGTTGGCTGATCCCGGCGGGGCCTTGTTGCCGACGATCGTGTCCCGCTGTCAGAAGATTCCGTTTCGTTGTTTGTCTGAGCTGCTGACGATCGAGATTTTGACCCAGGGTGGTTATGCAGAGCTGGCAGCGGACGCGACGATCTTGGGGATGAGTCAAGGCAGTCCGGGGCGGGCGATCGAACTAGGAGAGCAGTTGCAGATAATTCCAGAAGATCTGCGGGCGGCACTGTGTGCGCGGCCTAGTCGTATGCGGGGGGCTTTGCAGGTGGCTAAACGGGTCGATCAGGAGCTAGACAATGTGGCTCAGTTAGCGTTGCTAGAGTATTTACAGTTTTGCTATTGGCAATCTTTTCGGAATGCGGAGCTGGTCAAAGTGTTGGCCGAAAGCCGTCGTCAGCTGGTGGCCTATGTCCAACCGCGCTTGGTCTGGGAATGCTTATTGCTGTCGCTGCTGCCTTCCTAGATCTGTCCACCGATTGCGGTAGCCAAGGCGATCGAGGTCGGGATAACATAGGTAGCTTGGCAAGGCATATTCAAAGGAATCCTCAGGCGTGTTAGACATTAAAAAAATCCGAGAAAACCCAGCGGCCATCCAGGCCCAGCTCGACCAGCGCAACGGCGACTACAGCATCCAGCTGATCGTGGAGCTAGATAGCCAACAGCGGGCGATCGAAGGCCAGCGCAGCGAACTACAAGCCCGCAGCAACGAAATTGGGCGGGCCGTGGGCGAAAAAATGCAAGCCAAAGTGCCCCCGAATAGCCCAGAAGTCCTTGCCCTCAAAGAAACAGGCAACCAAATCAAAGCCCAACTCGCCGAACTAGAACCCCAAGAACGAGAGATTGTCCAGCAGATCCAAACCCTCTTACTGGCCCTGCCCAATCTCCCCAGCGCCAGCACTCCCCCAGGCGCAAACGAGGATGCCAACGTCGAAGTGCGTCGCTGGGGCGACGACAAGATCCCCCAAGGTACAGAATTCTTACCCCACTGGGAAATCGGCGAAAAGCTGGGAATCATGAATTTCGAGCGCAGTACTAAAATTGCCCAGAGCCGGTTTGTGACTCTGCTGGGAGCCGGAGCGGCCCTAGAGCGAGCCTTGATCTCTTTCATGCTCGATCGACAGATTGCCGCCGGCTATACCGAAATTTGCCCGCCCGTCCTAGTCAATAGTGCGGCCATGCAGGGCACCGGCCAACTGCCCAAATTTGCCGAAGAAAGCTTCCGCTGTGCCGAAGACGACCTGTGGCTGACTCCCACGGCCGAAGTGCCCGTTACCAACATGTATCGCGGCGAAATTCTCGAAGCCAGCCAGCTCCCGATCTATCACTGTGCCTACACCCCTTGCTTCCGGCGAGAAGCGGGTAGCTATGGCCGAGATACCCGAGGATTGATTAGGCTCCACCAATTCAACAAAATCGAGCTAGTCAAATTCGTCCATCCGGACAGCTCCGAAGCAGAACATCAAAAACTGGTGGCCAACGCCGAAGCCATCCTCCAAGCCCTCGAACTCCCCTACCGAGTCATGGAACTCTGTACCGGCGATCTTGGCTTCGGGGCGGGCAAATGCTATGACCTAGAAGTTTGGTTGCCTGCTGCGGCTAAATACCGGGAAATCTCTAGCTGCTCCAATTTCTACGATTTCCAAGCCCGCCGGGCGGATATTCGCTTTAAGGAAGCTGGCAAGAAGGGCACCCAATTCATTCATACCCTCAATGGATCGGGACTGGCTGTCGGTCGCACGATGGCGGCCTTACTGGAGAACTACCAACAAGCCGATGGCACCGTCAGAATTCCCTCGGCCCTACAGCCCTACCTAAGCCGCGACATTTTGTAGTTTATTCTACCGATTCTGAAAATCCAAAATGACATTATTGTTCTTTATTGAGAGCTGGGTATACTGCTTCAAAGAAACCTTCCTAAAGGTGTATTAGCAAGCCATTGCTCTCAATAGTTCTTAACCCGTAATACAAGCATAATACATATTTCCTTGTGAATTTTTGTCTACTTAAATGTAGAATATATTCTAATTACAAAGAGCCGCTGCTTCTACTACTCTCACCATGGATGGCAAACCTATCACCAGCTCAACACCAATGACTTCAGTATCTCCTAGCGAATCTCAAGTGCTCCATATTTGGGGACAGCATAAACTCTCCGGTGAAGTAAAAATCAGCGGTGCTAAGAATTCAGCTTTAGTATTAATGGCCGGATCAATTCTTTGCTCTGGCACTTGCCAAATTGATAATATTCCCGCCTTGGCTGATGTGGGGAAAATGTGCCAAATTATCGAAGCATTGGGTATTAAGGTCAAGCGCCAAGGCAACTTAATTGAATTTGATGCTAGCAGCGTGACCGGCCATAGTGCTCCCTATGAATTAGTTTCCAAACTCCGGGCGGCATTCTTTGCCGTCGGCCCGATCCTCGCTCGGCAAGGGGAGGCTCAAGTGCCCCTACCTGGCGGCTGTTCGATCGGCGATCGGCCCGTGAAACTCCACATTCAAGGTCTGCAAGCCCTGGGTGCTACGGTCGAAATCATCCATGGCGAAGTTCATGCCAAAGCGAATAAAGCCAATGGTCGTCTGCAAGGGGCCAAGATTTACCTGGACTACCCCAGCGTTGGTGCCACGGAAACGTTGATGATGGCTGCGACCCTGGCCGAAGGTGAGACAGTGCTGGACAACGCCGCCAAGGAACCGGAAGTAGTAGATTTAGCCAACTTCTGTATCGCCATGGGTGCGAAGATCGCCGGTGCTGGCACCGAGCGCATCGTTATCCAAGGTGTAGACAAGCTCCATGATGCTACCTACGAAGTGATCCCCGATCGAGTAGAAGCTGCGACTTTCTTAGTGGCCGGTGCCCTGATGAGATCGGAGATTAGCCTCTTCCCGGTGGTTCCGATGCATCTCTTGGCGGCCACGGCCAAGCTAGCGGAAATCGGTGTGGAAATTATCATCGATGGTCCCCGGATGCGCGTCTTACCACCCAAGCAACTCAAAGCTGTCAACATTGAGACCCTACCCTACCCAGCTTTCCCCACGGATATGCAGGCCCAGTTTATGGCGCTCTTGGCCATGGCCGAAGGCAGCAGCGTGATCACCGAGACTGTGTTTGAAAACCGCCTCCAGCACGTAGCAGAGCTCCAGCGGATGGGTGCCAACATCATGGTCAAGGGCAACAACGCGATTATCCAAGGTGTCACCAAGCTCTCTGGAGCCAAGGTGATGGCCACGGATCTGCGGGCTTCGGCCGCGCTAGTGATCGCCGGTCTAGCCGCCGAGGGCATGACCACCGTAGAAGGTTTACATCACTTAGATCGGGGCTACGAAAATATCGAAGCCAAGCTGCGGAACCTGGGTGCCAAGATCGAGCGGGTCATTGTGGATGAAAACGGCAAGGTGTTGCGCAAGGTGGAAGCAGCCGTAGCTGTCTAGAACATCACCATAGATTCACAAAAAGGGGAGCGATCGCTCCCCTTTTTGCATTAGTCGAGACAGCATCAAGCTCATAATTCCGCGGAAATTATAGTCCACTATTGTGGGACATTGGGGCAAGTCAAGCCATAATAGATACTCTGAGAAAAGTTTCCCTAACCCATCCTGTGAGCGATTCCCCCACTGAATTCGATCGGCAAATGATCCGGCGCTGTTTGGCCTTAGCCCAAAAGGCCCAGGGCCGCACGGCCCCCAATCCGATGGTGGGAGCCGTAGTAGTTCAGGATGGCCAAATTGTCGGTGAGGGCTTTCATCCCGGTGCCGGTCAGCCCCATGCGGAGGTATTTGCCCTGCGGGAGGCGGGCGATCGAGCCCAGCATGCCACGATCTATGTGAGCCTGGAACCCTGTAGTCATCATGGCCGCACGCCGCCCTGTAGCGCAGCAGTGATTCGGGCCGGTCTGGCACGGGTGGTGGTGGGCATGGTCGATCCCAATCCCCTAGTGGATGGTGGCGGTATTGCTCAACTGCGGGCTGCTGGTATAGAAGTATTAACGGGCGTCGAGAGCGCTGCCTGCGAGGAATTGAATGAGGCTTTTAGCTACCGGATGCGTCACCAGCAGCCCCTGGGGATTCTGAAATATGCCATGACGATCGATGGCAAGATTGCCACTTCCACCGGCCATAGTGCTTGGGTGAGTAGTCCGGAGTCGCGGGATTACGTGCATCAGTTGCGTTCGACCTGCGATGCGATCGTCACCGGGGGCAATACGGTGCGCCGGGATGATCCGCTGTTGACCAGCCATCAGGCGGGAGCACCCAATCCACTCCGGGTAGTTTTGAGCAATAGTCTAAATCTGCCAAAGACAGCCCAGCTTTGGGATCTGAATGTAGCTCAGACCTTGGTGGTGACTAGAACCGATGCCAATCCGGAGTTGCAAGCATGGCTGCGAGAGCGGGGAGTGGAGGTGCTGACCTTCGATCGGCCCAGTCCAAAGTTATTGATGGCCCATTTGTTTGATCGAGGCTGTCTCTCGGTGCTCTGGGAATGCGGAGGCACCCTATCGGCGGCAGCGATCGCCGATGGGGCAATTCAGAAGGTACTGGCTTTTATTGCCCCAAAGCTGGTGGGTGGGCCGTTTTCACCGGGACCAGTGGGCGATCTAGGGATTGGATTGATGACCGAGGCGCTAGCTTTGGAGCGGGTGAGTTGGCGATCGATTCCTGGCGGGACAGCGGATGTCCAGGGGGGCGATATGCTGATGCAGGGCTATCTTCAAGGAAATAAGCTAGTGGCAACATCAAAAAGTCCCCGCCAGGCAGGCGAGGACTAGTTTACGGAGGGAAAACCTAAACGGCTTGGCGCAACAAAGCTTCCAGCTCATCGCCTTCCAGTACTTCCTGCTCCAGCAACAGCTCCGAAATCTGGGTTAACAGCGATCGATTGCCGGTCAAAATCTGCCGAGCAGTTTCATAACCTAGATCGATCGCAGCCTTGATTTGCCGATCAATTTGCTGCGCCACTTCATCGCTGATTTGGCGGCGCTGATTGCCATCATTGAGGAATTGGCTATTGGCCCGATCGAAGGCCACCGGCCCCAGCGTAGAGTTCATCCCATATTGAGCGATCGCCCGCTCTGCCAAATCCGTAGCCTTTTGGATATCGTCGCTAGCACCGGTAGAAATGGCTCCAAAGACGATTTCCTCAGCCACCCGGCCACCCAACAGCGTCGCAATCTGACCGCAGATTTCTGCTTCCATCAACAGGAAACGGTCTTCCTCTGGAGACTGCATGGTGTAGCCCAGGGCCGCCGCCCCCCGCGGCACGATCGAAATCTTGGTCACCTTGCCCCCACCGGGAGTCTTGGCACCCACCAAAGCATGACCAACCTCGTGGTAGGCCACGGTTTTCTTTTCTTGGGGATTGAGCACCCGCGCCCTGTTTTCCATACCGCCGACGACTCGTTCGAAGGCGGAGTTGAATTCGGCCATACCTACGGTAGTCAGGTTCCGCCGCGCGGAAATCAGGGCGGCTTCATTGACCAAATTAGCTAAGTCCGCACCGGTAAAGCCAGCAGTTTCCGTGGCCACTTTGTCTAGATTGACATCGGTACCAACTTTCACATCGCGGCTGTGGACTTTTAATATATCCACCCGACCAGATTTATCTGGGCGATCTACCAGAATCTGGCGATCGAAGCGACCGGGGCGACGTAAGGCTCCATCTAGGATTTCGGGCCGGTTGGTAGCCCCAATCAAAATCACACCGCTATTGGTACCAAAACCATCCATCTCTACCAACAGCTGGTTGAGGGTCTGCTCCCGCTCGTCGTTGCCGCCATTGGAGAGGGGGTTGCTGCTGCGGGCCTTGCCGATCGCATCCAGTTCATCGATAAACACGATGCAGGGCGCTTGCCGCTTAGCCTTGGCGAACAAATCCCGTACGCGGGAGGCCCCAACGCCTACATAAACTTCTACGAACTCCGAGCCGGACATACTGAAAAAAGGCACCCCAGCTTGACCAGCGACGGCCTTGGCCAACAGGGTTTTGCCGGTGCCGGGGGGACCGACTAGCAGCACACCCTTGGGAATCTTGGCCCCCAGATCGATATATTTATCAGGATTTTTCAGGAAATCTACTACTTCCATCAATTCTTCTTTGGCTTCTTTCACGCCAGCCACATCGGCAAAGGTGATATCAGCATCACCTTTGGCGTAGGTTTTGGCTTTACTCTTACCAGCACCAAAGGCTCCAAAACCAAAGTCGCCACCGCTGCCACCATCTTCGCTCTGCTTCATCAACCAGCTCCAGGTGCCGGCTAGGGCCAGGGCAGGGACGGCTAAACCGAGCAGTAAGGAAAGCCAAGGAGCCGTTTCGTCGCTACGAATGTTGTAGGTGATATTCCGCTCTTGGAGCAGTTCGATCAATTCGATCCGATCGCCGGTCACGGTAGTTTGAAAAGTCTTTAAGCCCGCATCTGTTTCTGCGGTGTACTCGATCGCCTCCGGTAGCAAGGTAACCTGACGGACGCGGTCTGCTTTAACTTGGCTGAGAAAGTCGAGGTAGCTAGTAGCGTTGGACACGATGGATTCCTTTGTTTGAAAAGATGGTGAGCCAGCCGGAGTGGAGTCTTAACTTCCACATTACCTATCCTAGGGGATCGAGCAGTATTCTTGCAGGGTCTGGCAGGTGTTGTTGTCCGGCGGCGGCGATCGGATGGCCGATCCCGCCCTTCGGGTACTCCCGTATCCCGAAGGGTGGGTACCAATAGGTTCGCTTAAGACCTCCACGATGGTCATTAGCCCTCTCCCAAGTTTGGGAGAGGGATCAAGAGACTCCGCTTTTGGCTCCGGCTCCCCTTCTCCCAAACTTGGGAGAAGGGGTTGGGGGATGAGGGCAAGTCAACATTGCATTGGGGCGGTTACTCCCGTATCGAGCCGGGTTGTGATTTAATTTTACTGATAGAAATAAAGCTTTTACAGAACTTATGAACGCCATCGATGACAAGAGCATAGTCAAAGAGTATTTCAATAGCACCGGGTTCGATCGATGGCGACGGATCTATGGCGATGGCGAGGTGAACCGCGTCCAGCTAGATATTCGGACTGGCCACCAGCGGACGGTGGATACGCTGCTAGAGTGGCTGAAGGCCGATGGCAACCTGTCGGGACTGACGGTCTGTGATGCGGGCTGTGGCGTTGGCTCCTTGAGCATTCCCTTGGCGGAGATGGGGGCGATTGTCAGCGCCAGCGACATTTCGGAAAAGATGGTGGGAGAGGCTCAGGAGCGAGCAAAACAGTTGTTTGGCAACAATGACAACCCGCAGTTTACGACCCAGGATTTGGAGGGTCTGAGCGGTAAATATGACACGATGATTTGTTTGGATGTGCTGATTCACTATCCCCAAGAGAAGGCGGCGGAGATGATCGGGCATTTGGCGGACTTGGCCGATCGCCGACTGATTGTCAGTTTTGCGCCCTATACACCCTGCTATAGTTTGCTCAAAGCCATTGGCGGCTTCTTTCCGGGTCCCAGCAAGGCGACGCGGGCCTATTTACATCGGGAAAAGGCGATCGTGGAAATTCTAGATGCCAAGGGTTTCCGGATCAACCGGGATGCGATGACGAAGGGTAAGTTCTATTTCTCGCGGATGCTGGAAGCGGTTAAGTCTGAGGCGGCGGAAGCCTAAAAAAATCATGAAAAATTTCACTACCTATTTGGGAGCGCCATGGCGTTCTTTGCTGCTCTGTTGTTTGGCAGCGGTGCTCTGTTGGTCTTTGGCGGCTCCGGCTTGGGCCGGGTTGGATGACGATCGGTTCGATGGCAATGTGTTTGTGCTCTATGCGGGGAATGGTTCTCTGGTGCCGGCCCGGATTGGGTTAGCAGATTCTTTGGAGAATAAGAAGCCGGCGCTGTTGGTGTTCTATGCGGATGACAGTAAGGATTGCAAGCGTTTTGCTGGGGTGGTTTCCCAGCTACAGTCCTACTATGGCCGAGCTACGAATTTTATTCCGGTACCGATCGATAGCTTGGGTCAACGGAAATATGCCAAGAATGAGGCGGGCTTCTATTATCAGGGCAAGATTCCCCAGACGGTGTTGCTCGATGAGGGCGGCAAGGTGGTGTATGAGGCGATCGGCAATGCCAGCTTCAATGACATTGATAATGCTTTCCGCAAGCTGTTCAAGCGTCCGGCGCGGGAAACTAAGGACAATTTGGAGCAACGCAGCTTCAATGAGTTTAACAGTGAGCTAGGGAAGTAGAGAGTATTCCATGCAGAAGTACGGGAGATCGATATCTACTTTGAGCCTACCCCATCAGCCTTGCCGCCATCTGACCTGGGACTGCTCCACCGCTGTGTTGAAAGAGCTACGGTGTTCGAGCCTTTCCGAAATGCGGCTTCTGCCCACGAAATCAGAGCTTGTGCTTCAAAGCTTTACGAGCTGCACAATGATATCCTGCGGGAGGCCAAGCGTTCTAAGCAACGCGCACCAGCTCCCGACCAGCGGCCTTTTCTGTGGATTATTACCCCAACGCTTTCCGGAGCAGTCCAAGATGAATTTGGGGCTTGCCAACAACTAGACCATTGGCCTTCAGGGGTTTTCTTTACTCCCAGTGGCTGGCATACCGGTTTCATTGTGGTTCACAAGCTCCCCGAAACTCCTGATACTTTATGGTTCCGCCTTTTTGGTACGGGTAATTTTCAGACAAGGGCTTTTGCTGAATTGACTCAATTGCCAATTACGCACCCCTACCGTGCTCCTTTGATGGAGTCTTTGGCCAATCTTCGCGTTATCCTAGAATCAAGACCTTCGCGCACAATCAACGAGCAGGAGTTATTTATGCAGTTATCGCCCCTTTATCTTGAGAAAATCGCTGCTGCTGAGCAGCGTGGTGAGCAGGAGACTCAGATCAAGATTGCGCTGAAGATGATCGGGGAGCAAGTACCCCTAGAAACCATTGCTAGGTTGACGGAGTTGTCGATTGAGCAAATCCAAGAACTTCAATCGCAGCAGGGATGAGGCTGTTCTCGCTGGCTTCATTGTCCCAGCCCGCTAGTTGAAACTAGGCACTTTCGGTGTAAGGATTTAGCTGCTACACACCATCTCGATAGCTTGGGTCAACGGCAGTATGCGAAGAATGAGGCGGGCTTTTAAGGGCAAGGTGATGTATGAGGCGATCGGCAATGCCAGCTTCAATGATATCGATAATGCTTTCCGCAAGCTCTTCAAGCGTCCGGCGCGGGAAACTAAGGACAATTTGGAGCAACGTAGCTTCAATGAGTTCAACAGTGAGCTAGGTAAATAAGAAAAGATATTCAGATTGCCGAGTCAATGATTACATAATGGTGTACTGCTGGTCTGTACTTCGGTATATAATCGATGGATTTTCCTACAGGTCATACATTTACTAATTGTTATTTCTACGCAATCGACTTTGATTGAATGTCTGCGAGCTATGTTGGCAAAACAATTCAGGCTAATATGGCTCGCCAGGATTGCATCAAAAAGAAGTTGCAATTTGCAATATATCATCGTGTTGCCACGATTTCGAGTTCGATAAGTTAACAATGTGATCTATGCCACCTGTTGAATTGCTGGGAAAAGTAGTTTCCACTGTTTATTAATCAATTTCTCTAGATTTGAAAGTGCTGTTGATAAATAATGGGTGAAACCGATGTGTTTTGGCCGATCGCTCCCTAGAAACTTTGCCAATAGGGCAAACACAACATACATAGCCCGATCGCTTCCACCCATTCCACCGTAGCTCCATAGGTATCACCCGTATGACCGCCAAAGCGCCAAGCAAAATATTGGCCGATCGGATAGCTCAACAACAACCCAATTCCCTGAATCGCCAAGATCCACCCCACAGACAGGGGAGCTAAGTAGTAAACTCCAGCCGCCACCATCGACATCGCCACCAAACCACCAGCCAGATCCGGCCCTGGTTCCACACCCTTGCTATGCATCGCCCCCTTCCCCTCAGCTTTCAAATAGGGATAGAGGACGATCGCCCACAAATGGGCCCAGCGCCCCCAAGCAGGCAGCATCACCAACAACATCCAGCGACCCTCCGCAATCCCACTCAGGGCCGCCACCTTCAGCAGCAGAATCCCGATCGCCGCCAGCGCCCCAAAAGCCCCCGTATTACTATCGGCCATCACCGCCAGCCGCCGCTGGGGTTCTGTCACCGCCAAGCCATCGGCACTATCCATCGCCCCATCCAAGTGCAGGCCGCCGGTCACCCAAATCCAAAGCATCACCACCAGGGTCGATCGCACCAGTAACGGCATCTCCAATCGGCCCAGCAGCCAATCGCTACCAGCCAGTACACCTCCCAGAATTAGCCCGATCGGCGTCGCCCAGCGGGCAATCCGACTAAAATCCAGCTCCATCTGACTGGGGGCGGGCAAACAAGTATAGAAAGCCCAACCCGCCAACAGAGATTTCAGCATCAGAGCTTAGCGTTAGAGATAGAGTTAGCAGCACCACTGGTATCGCTAATCACCGATCGAATGCCCTCCAGGGCCGCCGGTACCGTGCGCGGATCCATGAACATCACCTTCGCACTATCGCTGCGCCCGATCGCCGTACCCATATCCAAGTAACCCAGAGCGAATAGTACTTCCACTGCCTTCTGGGCATCGGGATCCTTCAAGCACTGAGACAGGGCCTGCGTAGAAGAAGCAATCCCC
This sequence comes from Synechococcales cyanobacterium OTE_70_metabat_200, assembly GCA_031375385.1. Lineage (GTDB taxonomy): Bacteria > Cyanobacteriota > Cyanobacteriia > Cyanobacteriales > Chamaesiphonaceae > JAAFHZ01. The sequence continues at coordinate 103,821 of JANMHS010000040.1, forward strand.
TGGGCCCGCAGAATTTGTTGTTGGCGATCGGCTTCCGCTGCCAGCAATACTGATTTTTGGCTGGCCTCCGCATTCAAAATCCGCGCTTCCGCTTGACCCCTAGCCGAGTTCACTGCCGCTTCCCGCTCCCCCTCGGAAGTCAAGATCGCCGCCCGCTTCTTCCGTTCCGCAGACATCTGCATTTCCATGGCATCCAACACCGCCCGTGCCGGTACGATGTCCCGTAGTTCCACCCGTGTGACCTTCACGCCCCAGGGATCCGTAGCTTCGTCCAATTCTCGGAGGAGGATTTCATTGATCTGGGCGCGAGCCGTGAAGGTTTCGTCTAGCTCCAGTTTGCCGATTTCCGATCGAATCTGGGTCAACACCAAGTTCACCATAGCCGATTGCAGGTTTTCTACCTTATAGTAGGCCCGCTCCATATCTAGGATTTTCCAATAGACCACTGCATCGGCAGTGATTGTCACGTTATCGCGCGTAATACATTGCTGGGGCGGAATATCGATCACCCTTTCCCGAATGGTCTGCTTAAAAGAAATCCGCTCTACCATTGGTATTACATAGTTCAGTCCCGGTTTCAGCTTCTTACCGCTGTACTTACCCAGTCTTTCCACTAGGGCTTCGTCTCCTTGGTTGACGACCTTGACTCCAGATAGCCCGCCAAAGCCCAAAACAGCCGCGATAATCAGAGAAAAGTATTCCATTGATCGATCTCCTATAATTAATTAATCTTTAGTGGTCTTCGAGATAATTCATGGGTACTACTAATAGCGTAGTACCATCCCGACCGATGACCTGAAGCTGTTGTTCTGGCTGCATGGTAGAGGTATCGTCTCCACATTTTGCCCGCCAGGAGGCTCCTTCATAGAGTACCCGCCCAGCTTGGCCGGGGGCGATCGCTGTCAATGCCTGGGCTTCCGTACGGCTGAAGTCGATCGACGACTGCCGCGGTCTAAACCGATGACCCAACCAGGTGATCGCTGCTGAGAGCAGCATCCATACAAAGACCTGGACGGCTAAGGCCGAGGGAAAAAACAGCGCGAACAGGGATACCCCGATCGCTGCCAATCCCAAAAAAACCGATATGAGAGCACTGGGCAGCACAAATTCCATGAGGCACAGGCCGGTGCCGCCGATTAACCACAAAAAACTGGGGTGCATGGCTTGCTCTAGAGATGTTTGCTATCTCTAGCATAACGAGCGACTGCGACGGCGGCAACTAGTGGTAATCAAGCTTTAGATTCGCTGGTAGGCAAGTTGCCAATGACTGTTTTGATGCCTTCTAGAGCCGCTGGCACCGTGCGCGGATCCAGGAATAGGACCTTGGCGCTGTCGCTGCGACCAATTTCTGTACCCATATCCAGATAGCCCAGTGCAAACAGCACCTCCACCGCCTTGTGGGCCTCGGCATTTTCCTGCAAACAGTCGGAGAGAGCTTTGGTAGAAGCCGCAATCCCTTGAGCGCGCAGAATTTGTTGTTGTCGATCGGCCTCTGCGGCTAGCAATACAGAGCGCTGTTTGGCTTCGGCATTCAAGATTTGGGCCTCGGCCTGTCCTCTGGCCGAATTGATTGCCGCTTCTCGCTCGCCCTCGGAAGTCAGGATCGCTGCTCTTTTCTTCCGCTCTGCGGACATCTGCATTTCCATGGCATCCATCACCGCCTGTGCTGGTACGATGTCTCGGAGTTCCACCCGCGTGACCTTCACCCCCCAAGGATCCGTAGCTTCATCCAGCTCTCTGAGCAAAATTTCGTTAATCTGGCTGCGGGCCGTAAAAGTCTCATCCAGCTCCAGCTTGCCGATTTCCGATCGAATCTGGGTTAGCACCAAGTTCACCATGGCCATCTGGAGGCTTTCTACTTTGTAACAGGCTCGCTCCATATCCAAGATCTTCCAATAGACTACTGCATCGGCAGATATAGTCACATTATCGCGCGTAATGCATTGCTGGGGCGGAATATCGATTATTCGCTCGCGGATAGTTTGATAGAAAGAGATTCTTTCCAAAAATGGCACTACATAGTTCAGTCCCGGTTTCAACTTTTTGCCATTGTACTTACCCAGTTTTTCCACCAGAGCTTCATTGCCCTGGTTGATTACCTTAATGCCAGAGAGGGCGATGAGTATGACAATTCCGATGATAATCAACGGTACATATTCTAATGATTCCAATGCAGTACTGGTCATGGGGCCGTTTCCTTAGATGAATTGATTTCGGCAGATTGGGCAGCGGTTACCAATAGGGTCGTTCCTTCCCTACCGAGGACGCGCAATGCTCGATCGGGAGCAATCGCTGCGTCGCTACATTTGGCCTGCCAAGAGGCTCCTTCGTAGCGCACTCGGCCCAGTTTGCCTGGACTGAAGGCAGTAATTGATTGAGCTTCGGTGCGGCTGAGGTCAATCGCTGACAACTGCGGTTTCCAGCGATAAATTAGTCCGGCGATGCCTGCGGAAAGCAAGGCCCAAACAAGGATTTGTTGGGCGAAGACGATGGGAGATAGGGAGACGATGAGGGCTACACTGATCGCCCCTAACCCTAAAACCAATGAGACGAAAGCAGTGGGGATCAGGACTTCGATCAGGCAGAGCAGGGCACCGACAGCGAGCCACCACAAACTGGGCTGAATGTTCATGAGGTGTGCAGAATTTTTGTGTTTCCTAACTTCCAGGATAACTAGCTGGATCGCCACACAACAACTATCGACAAATTTCCCGGAAGTTTCCTAAATCACTAACTTTTTTCGACTGATGTGCCAGAGTAATGCTCCCTGAATTAGGGTGTTGACGATCTCACCGATCAGTAGGGCATAGGCTGCGCCGATCGTCGACATCCGTGGCACTAACACAAATAGCAACGTTGCAATAAAAATCAGATTCCAAGCAGATACATAGGTAATCCAACGATAGTAACCATAGGCTTGGATCATGCAGGTGAGGCTAGCGGTAGGGGTGCGAAAAACGATCGCCGCTGCCAATATTCGCAAAATGGGAATCGAAGCTTTGTATTGGGGCAAAAAGGTCTCAATTAACGGTGGTGCAAAGAGCACCAGCAGACCGCAAATGGCTATGCCATAGGTGAAAATCAAGCTGCCATAGCGGAGGATAAAGCGGTTGGCTGCGGCGAATTTTTGGTTGGCCAGAATGGCGGATAAATGACTATAGGCGGTGATCGCGAAGGCGGAAGTGACCAGTTGAAAGGGTTCGGTGCAGCGAAAAGCTACTCCATAGTCACCGATTAGGGCTTTGTCGATCGAGAACTGTTGCAGAGCAATTACATCCAAGCGACTGTAGAAGGCTACCAGCAAAATCGAAATAGCAATGGGCAAGCCTTTTCCTAAGAGGACAAAAATTTCCGATCGATCCACATTGGTCTGCCAGAACGGCACTTGCCGCTGGAAGTGGTGATGCAAAATGAGCGCATTGACTGCCTCGGCTAGGGGCAGGATGGCGATGCCCATTAAGGGGTTAGGATTGAGATAGAGGGCCAAAGTGACCAGACAGACGGTCAATAAGTTGTTTGCAATAATCGGCCACAGAATTTCCAGAATACGGAGCCGGGCTTGGAAATAGTTGATGGAAAAATTGCTGGCGGAAGTGGTGATCAGCAGCAGTCCAGCCACCAGCCCGATCGTGGCATGAGCCATGGTTTGGGTAGCCAGGAAATAGATGGCCAGACCGGTGTAGACCAACAAACAGCAGAGCATCTTGGTTTTGGCCACAGTCTTGGCAAATTTGCGGACTTGCTGGGGATCTTCTTCGATCGCGTATTCTTTCAAAGACAAAGTATCGGTGCCAAAGTCCGCCGCCACCTTGCCGATTTCCGCTAGGGCCACAGCCACCGAAACTACCCCGAATTCGCTGTTGTTGGTGAATTTGGCGATAATCAATAGGGCCGCGATGCGGGAAAAAATGGTGGTTCCTCGCAGCAGCAGCACGGCAATACTATTGGAAAACAGGCTGTTGCGGAAAACTTTCTGCATGGGGACGCGCAATGACTTTGCCATATTCTAGGCGATGTTGACCTAGGATCGCCTCCGGCCATCCGGCGGAGCCTGCTGCCAGAAAAGCCGCGTAACCTGTTACATTACTGAAAGCGAGCAATTTTTTGTACCAACGCATTCCTGCAATTTCCATGACTATCCAAGAGTTTTTTGCTATGAGCGCGGGCAAGTGGTTTTCCCAGCGCACCAGTCACCTACTGGCCGATCGAGCCTCTGAGCAACAAAAGTCGGAGATTGAAATCGAGCTGCTAGGGGCCGATCGACCGGAGATGGTAACTCTTTGTCAGCAACAGGGCATTGCTCCCACCATGGGATTGCTGGTGTCTGGCAAGGGCCTGGCCGATTGGAGTGCGCCGAAAAATGTGCCTCTGAAGAGCAGCGTGGCCATCTTGGTGCCGGTGCCGGAGACCGATCGGATTTTCTGTGCTTTGGATGGCGGTGAGTTGTTGCAGGGGACATTTACGTTGGCTGCCGATGAGGCTCTGACGCTGCTGTTGGCTGGAGAGAGCTATGCGATCGAGGAACGGCTGTGGTTTGCCAGCCCCAATTTACGGATGCGTACTACGGTACAGAAGGGCGCAGATGGGATGCAGCGCGCCTCTTTTTGCACGGAAATTCGGATGAATGCAGCACCGCCTCAGGAATCATAAGGAATAAGGATGCGATCGTCCCCTTTTCGCCCATCAAGGATGTTGTTTTGGGCATTGCCTGTAACTCGCAGGGTGTTATCCACAAGAGTGACATTCTCGATGTTGGCGTAGTTGATCCCGGTGAACGGGTAGTCAATGCTGGCAATCACTGATCGACCCCTGCATCAACCGCTTCGGTAACGCGATCGCTTGTGCTATCGACATAGTAGGTATCATTACCAGTGCCACCCACCATGCTGTCGTTACCAGTCCCACCGTTAAGGACGTCATTACCATCGTTGCCAATTAAGGTATCGTTACCCTCTGCACCATTGAGAGTATTGTCTAAACCGTTGCCCGTGAGACTGTTGTTGAGGATGTTACCACTGCCTACTAGAGCAGTATTTTCTAAGATTAAATTCTCCACATTAGCCGTGAGTACATAGTCGATGCTAGCACGCACAACATCAGTGCCACTGTTAATATCTTCTATTACAACATCACTGCTACTATCGATATAGTAGGTGTCATTGCCGATGCCGCCGATCATACTATCCATGCCAGCGCCACCATTGAGGATGTCGTTACCGGCACCGCCAATAAGGGTGTCGTCGCCGCCATTACCATTTAGGGTGTCGCTACCCTCGCGCCCATCGAGAGTATCATTACCCGCGCCACCGGTCAGCACGTTGTTTAAGCGATCGCCGACTAAATTTAATCCTGGTACATCATCATTGAGAATGGTGAGGACTGCTGTTGCTTGAGTGCCGATCGTTGCACCATTCGTCGGAGTGGTAAGTGTGAGATTGATGGTTTCATTAGGTTCAAAAATTGTGTCATTGACAATTGGTACCGTCACAATTTTCTCAACTTCACCAGCTGCAAAGACGACATTGATCGGTGCATTAATATAGTCAGTATTTCCTGCGGTACCATTAGAGAGAATAATTGTTGCACCGACTTGGGTGTCGGCTTTACCTCTGCGTAATACTTTGATACCTATGGCACTGGTACCATCTTCGTTGACTGTATAGTCAGGTCGATTGAAGGCTAACTGTACGTCATTATCAATAATCGTCAATGTTGATGTCGATTGACTACCCACAATAGTTGTGAGTTCACTGCTGGTCAGTTCGAGAGCTAGAGTTTCTGAGGTCTCAATGAGACTATCATCCACTATAGGGATAATAACTGTTTTAGTCAGTTCGCCATCGGCAAAAGTAACTTCAACCGAGCGACTATCATAGTCCGTTCCGGCTGTTGCTGTCCCGGCAGTGAGATTGATATTGACTGTGGCTGATCCTAGCGTACGTCCAGTGCGAGTTAGGGTAATTGTCGTTACTGGTGTACCGTCTTCATTGACACGGAAAGAATTAGCCATGAATTCTACGATCGACACCGCTGGAGCAGTCCCCGCTAAAGTCCAGCCAATCACGTCAAATGCCTGGCGATCGATGGGTTTAATGTTTAATTTTTCGCCAAGAGCAATCGTGGGATCTAGGATGCCTAAACCGAGATTGTCTTTCCAATGCTGGGGTTCTTGGCCATCGCCGTAAATTACGCCTGTTGCAAAGCTAGCAATGGGAGTAATTCCACCATTAATCGAGAAATATTTATCAGTATTAGTGGCCGTCCAATCGATTGTCCCTTTGCCTAAAGCCACACTTTGAGCTGAGAATCGGAATAGATCCAAGGAGGTGACAAAAGTATTGGCATTATCGGGTTTGGGGATATTGCTATCCAAATTATCAATGCCGCTATCGAAGCCCAAAGCATGACCAAGTTCGTGAACTGCCAACCCAACAAAATCATAAGCAGTGGTCTCAATGCCAATGGAGTAAATAAGATGAAAGCTGGTAAGGTTAAAAGCACCAACATGCTTAAACAGTGATCCCACCATGGTTTTTCGGGCGTTGGTTTTTCAGGTATCATGATAAAAAATGGGGGCGTTTTTATTTGTCAATAGCAAAGCGATATGATGGCATGAGTTTGTTGGTTCTATTGACAAAGTTCTTGACTGTGTCTACTCCAGCAACCCCAAGAGGGTGTTACTACCACTGCCACTAGTAAGGATGTTGTTGTTGCTAGTATTCCCTGTTATGGTGTCATTGAGAATTGCCTGTCATCTGGGTTGCAGTGAGCTGTTGCAGGGGACGTTTGCACTGGCTGCTGATTAGGCGCTGATGCTGCTGTTGGCCAGGGAGAACTATGAGATCGAGGAATGGCTGTGCTTTTCCTAGGAGATCCGAATGAACGCAGCACCGCCTCAGAAATCAGGATTCTATCGTCCCTGCTTGCTCAGTACTAGTTCTTCCCGCCAGTTACGCTTCAGCAAGGCATAGATCTCGTGATCCACAAAATGGTTATAGAGCCATTCAGCCTCGCGGGCTGTGCCTTCATGGTCAAAGCCCAGTCGTTTGGGGATAGCTTGGCTGCGTTGATTTTGAGCGGCACAGGCAATTACGATCCGATTCAAGTTGAGCTTGAAAAATCCATAATTAATAATCGATCGACAGGCATTAGTAATTATTCCTTGGCCTTGTCGATCGGCAGCTAGCCAATAACCGATATAGCCCACCTGATTGTGCCAATCAATTTCGTTATAGCCAATAACCCCAACCAGTTCTCCGTGGTAGCGAATGACTGCGACGAATCCTTTGTTATCCGTAAACTGTTGCTGGCAAGATTGAATAAAATGTTTGGTGTCGGCCACAGTGGTAGTCCAGTCCAACCAAGGCAACCAAATTCGTAAATAGGCTCGGTTGGCCTCCGTTAGGGCAAACAGTTCTTCGGCATCCGTAGCTTGAACAAAGTGTAGTTCTTGGGAGTCGCTAATTTTAGATAAAAGCATCGGTTGATATTTTATGTTGGAGGGAGCCCTCTCCCAAATTTGGGAGAGGGAGCCGGAGACTTCGCTTGTGGCTCCGGTTCCCCTTCTCCCAGAATTGGGAGAAGGGGCTAGGGGATGAGGGCTACGATCGCTCTTGAATTTTTTTGTCTAACCGCTGTTCCGCTCCCAATCGCTCCAATTGATAATCTTCTAGATCCACAAAAGTCATCGGCGTAGCTAGAGTCGGATGCACCGCAGCAATCAGATGATACATATCCTGAGCCACCTGCCGGTACGTAGGATGGCCTTGGCGAGCGCTGCGCAGCTCAATGAAATGATAGGCTTCTCGCAGATTCAGGCGAATTCGCCAGCGGGTGAGGAAGGCAAAAGGCACGATATATTGAGCGGCGATCGGTAAATCCTGAGCTACCAATTCAAAAGTCTCCGCCGCTCGATCTATGGCCGATCGATAATGCTCCTCCAAACCAGCCGCTATTATCTCGATGGGCACGATATGGCCATGCTGCACCGTAAAAGCCTGTCGCTCCTGGGTTAGCACCCGATGGCGATGGAGATCCCGATAGGCTCCAATATCTGCCAAAATATCAAAGGTATAATAGGTATCCTCAAAAGCCCGACCGGGCCGATGGAAGCGAGAAGCCCGGTCTCCGGCATAGGTATTAATGATTTCCTGGCGCTCTGCCAACCCTAACCCCTGGGCTAATCCCTGGATTTCCCCATAGTTCCGCGTATCGTGGGGATAGAGAATCGCCGCTACCACCTTAGCCTCGGCCTCTGGATCGTATTCCACCAGACTCACTCCCCCTATTTGCATCCAGCCAGCATTGATCGACTGACTGGACTGCTGCGGTGCTTGGGCTAATTTTGCGCTATTGCTGACATTGGTAGCCAAATATTGAGCATACTGACGACCTCGATCAGTCTTGGCCCGCTTCACAAAAGCCGGAATTGTCTGGTCTAACTGCTGCTGCATGGCTGCACCCAGATTTTGTAACTCTGGGTGGGCCGCAGCAGCCAGCTTCACTAATAGATACTCAAAGGCTCTACCGTTGCCAAACAGACCCACATTGGTGAGGGTGGCCATGGGCAGCAGGCCCCGGAGCAGATCGAAGGTCTTTGCCCGCGTGGCGCTGAGGTAGGCTCGGGTCGAAGTCTGAGCATCCTGGGGAGTTGACCGTTGCACCCAAGCTAGCAATGGTTCGTAAAGAGCCGTATAGGTATCAAAAAGCTGATCGAGGGTGCGGACATATAGATCGCCATGGGCCGAAGCCATAATTGATGGCTCTAGGCAATAGAGGTAGCGATCGTTCACCTTTTTATTAAAGGCCACATAGCGTGTGGATTTCTCCAGCGGTGAAAGGCCCAGCCGACTATCTTCTAGGGCTTTAGCCGCAATGTTACTAATCCCCTCACAGGCCAGGTGGGCACCGCCCAACTCCGCTACCGAATCGTCGCCATAGCCAACTAGTACTCGATCGTAGAAGGCTTCGGCTTTGCCGAGGGCAATGTTGCTTTGATCGGAGAAGACTGTAGCTAAGTCTCCAAAGTTGGCTTCCGGGGCATTGATGAATTCATCCAGTAAAATCCGGCGCAGGCTTTTTTCCGATCGACTGTAGCGAGAAAACAAGGCTCCTTTCACCACCTCCGGCAGATTGCGCAGACCAAAGGTGGGCCGATCGAGATTGGTGACAAAGGGAGTCAGTAATTCCTGCTCCTGAGTACTGAAGATTTCGGATGAAGAAGACATGTGTAGGGGAGGCACAGAAAGACAAAGACTAAGAAGCCCTAGTTTACATTGGAAGCCCTCACCCCCAACCCCTCTCCCAGGTGGGGAGAGGGGAGCCGGAGCGCAAGCGAAGTCTCTTGCTCCCTCTCCCTGCTTGGGAGAGGGCTGGGGTGAGGGTGATCGATGAAGTTATTAAATTCTTGTTCCTAAGGTTCACCCTGCCTACTTGAGGATTTTGACGTTGCGGAACTTGAGGGTACCACCAGGCGTATGGTTGATGGCCAATACTGCCATCGTAGCAACGTTGACAGGCGGAGCATCGAAGGTGACGGTGGCTTTGGTGGATACATCGGAGATCAGCGTGTTCTCCGCTTCGCTTTCGCTCTTGACGCTGCCAATCTGCACTTCCTTGGCTAAGTATTCTTCGCCATCTTTATCAATGAAGCGGGTACCGTTGACCTTTAGGCTGACTGCTGTATCTTTGTCATTTTTGCTGAGCAGTGATAGACGGCAGACTACGCTGGTTTCCACTCGCCGACAGGCGGAGAGAGAGTAGCGTACTCCAGCTTCCTGGATGGTGGTAGCACTGATGCTCGTTTGTTTGGCCATCTCGGGCTTGGCTTCAGCGGCTGGCTTGGGCTTGACCGTTGGTTTCCTGGCCAATCTGGGGGCAGCATCGACGGGAATAGCGGTGGTATAGAGTCCGGGTAGGGACAGACAGACGATCGCAAGACCGCTGGCTAGTAGATGATTCATTGCTCACACCTGAAGTGATTTTGAGGAATATTGTACATCGCCGTCAGACACAGCTCAGGTTTAATCTTCCTAGAGCAGCGGCTGGAGCTAGATTGTGATATCTGATACCACCAGACTGTCTTGATCGAAAAACGTTCCAATCCAAAATGCGATTCATTTGTAACATGAATGTGAAGATTTCTCTGGCCAGAGGCTTTTCCGGTGGCTAAAGGTCAAACTCGTTTCTACAGTGAAAGACGGGAGGAACCTCCTAAGTCTCTACAAATATTCCAGGGGTGACCGATCGATGGATATTTTGCATAATACGGTGGTACTGTCGCGGATGCAGTTTGCACTGACCGCAATTTTTCACATGCTCTGGCCGGTGTTGACTACGGGCATGGCGATTTACCTAGTGGTAGTGGAAGGTCTGTGGCTGAAAACTAAGAGATCGGACTACTACCATCACGCTCGCTTTTGGTCGAAGCTATATGTGCTGAATTTCGGGATTGGAGTGGCTTCGGGGTTACCGATGGAGTTTCAGTTTGGCACTAACTGGGCACCGTTCTCCGAGGCGGTGGGTGATTTCTTTGGCAGTATTTTGGGCTTCGAGGCTTCCTTGGCTTTTATGCTGGAGGCGGGCTTTTTAGGGATTATGTTGTTTGGCTGGGGCCGGGTGCCGCCGCTTATTCATTACCTGGCCACGCTGATGGTGGCTGTGGGAGCCAACCTTTCTACGGTTTGGATTTTGGTGGCCAATTCTTGGATGCAAACTCCGGCGGGGGGGGATTTTGTCGCTGGCAAGTTCGTGGTCGTGGACTACCTGCAGGCAGTGCTGAATCCATTTGTAGTGAGGAGCATTTTGCACATGTTTTTGGCGACGCTGGAGACTTCGTTGTTTGTGATTGGGGGGATTAGTGCTTGGTATCTTTTGCGTAAGCGGAATACAGCTTTTTTTGCGATCTCTTTCAAGATAGTCCTGGCGGTATCGATCGCCGTCACTCCTCTGCAAATCCTGGTCGGTCACCTCAGTGCCGAACAAGTCCAGGTATACCAGCCGACCAAGCTGGCGGCGATGGAGGCCCAATGGGAAACGATTCCGGCAGGCCAGACGGCAGATTGGGCGGTGTTGGCCCTGCCAGATGTTCAAGGAGAAAAGAATGCTTGGGAGCTGAAGATTCCCCAAGGTCTGGGCTATATTTTGGAATTCAAGTCAAAGCTGTCTAAGCCGGTATTGGGTCTGAAAGAATGGGCACCGCGCGATCGACCGGGGGCCGTAGGGTTGATTTTCTATGCTTTCCGGGTGATGAGCGGGATCGGCTTCCTGTTGGTGGGGTTGATGCTGGTGACGGTGGTGCAATGGTTTCGTGGGAAGCTGCAAGATGGGGAGATCGATCGGCAGCGCTGGCTACTGCGGGCTTGGATGTGGGCTGCGCCCCTCGGCTATATTGCGGTGGAATCCGGCTGGATCGTGCGCTGCGTAGGTCGTCAGCCTTGGACGGTCTATGGGGAACTCCGCACGGCGGATATGGCTTCTCATCTACCGCCAGAGCAGGTGCTGACTTCTTTGACCGGTTTTGGGGTGGTCTATAGTGGGCTATTTGTGGCCGCGATTTACTTCGGTAGCCGCATTATTCGCAAAGGCCCAAATCTGGAGCTACCATTACCGGGTGATGTGGTGGTGGCGGTGGATACCCAGCACCGGGAAGATCGCCGACCGGCCGAACCTCAGCCCTAGCGGATCGTTAAATTTCGGATTCGTGAGAATCCAAGACGGCATTGCTGAATTAGAGTATGAAGCATGGATTTCGCCCTCACCCCCAACCCCTCTCCCAAGCTTGGGAGAGGGGGGCCAGAGCCGAAGGATCTGGCGGGGTGAGGGCAAACCATACCTAAAATCAGCAGCACTTTCAAGACCTACAAGACTACTCATGGAATCACTACAAAGCTTTCTGCCCCAAGTTTGGTTTATCATCCTCGGCCTCTTCTTGTTTCTTTATGTCACCCTAGATGGCTTCGATCTGGGCGTAGGAATTCTATCCTTAACGTCGTCCAGCGAGGAACGCCGCAGTATTTTGATGACCAGCCTTGGCAATGTTTGGGATGCCAATGAGACTTGGTTGGTACTGATGGGCGGCGCGCTGTTCGGGGCTTTTCCTTTGGCCTATGCCACAATTCTGAGCGCTCTATATATTCCCGTGATGGTCATGCTGCTGGGCCTAATTTTGCGGGCCGTAGCCTTTGAGTTTCGGGAAAATGCCGTACGCAAGACGATTTGGAATGTGGCTTTCGGGGTGGGGAGTTTTTTGGCCGCGCTGGGCCAGGGTTATGCATTGGGTTCTGTCTTTGAAGGGATTGCAGTGGATGCTGCTGGTCATTTTACTGGTGGGACGTGGGATTGGCTGAGTTGGCGATCGACTCTCGTAGCTCTCACGCTCATTCAAGGCTATGTCACGATCGGTTCCACCTATCTGATTATGAAAACTACCGGCCCGCTGCAATCCACTCACTATAAAACGGCACGGTTGGCGACCATCACCACTTTGCTGGGGGCAATTTTCATTACGGTGAGTACGCCGATTTTCTCGACTTCAATCCGCGATCGGCTGTTCGAACCACCACTGCTCTATATTTTTGCCGCAATTCCATTGCTAGGACTGATTTTAATTGGGTTATTGCTGCGCAGTCTTCGCTTGTGCCAAGAGCGGGCACCGTTTGTATGGACGCTGTTGATTTTCTTACTGTCTTTTTTGGGGTTGGGGGCGATCGTTTTCCCCTACATCATTCCCCCGAGTATTACGATCTACCAAGCTGCTGCGGCCCCCAGTGCCTTGGTCTTTATGATTACCTTTATCGGCTTTTTGATACCAATTATGCTGTTTTACAATATCTATAATTACGTGGTATTCCGAGGTAAAATAACTCAGATCCATCACGAGGAATAGTGGATGCTGATCGGCAAGAAGATTTTCAATGTTTTTTAGACCGCCGGATTTTAGCCCACCAATGGGGTAGCCATCGCAGCAATACAAATATGGCGGCTCCAAAGAAGAACGAAAGGGCTAAACTGACGTATAAAATTGGATTAGTCAGTAACAGTGGAGTGTATTGGATGGTGTCTTGGAGGAAGCCCTGGCTGGGCGGCAGTACTTTTTGGGTTGTAATGACGGCAGCTAGGAGTTGGCTGGCGGCAATACTGGCAGCGATCGCCGCAATAGTGATGTTAGTAGTGCGATCGACTTTGGTTTGGTTGATTTGAATGGTGCTTTGGACAGTTTGGCTGAGAATTTGCAGAATTTCGCGACTAGGAGCGAGTTGGGCGTAGTCAAGTTCAATTTGCCTTTGGTACTGGGGCACCTTTTCCAGAAAGGTTTTAAAACACAGAGGAGCTTTGTCTGGCTCTGTACCTTGCAGCAGCAGGTTTTGATAATTTTGGGCGTTAGCGGCGATCGTGTGGGATTGGGATTGGAATAAATCGAGACGGTAAGTGAAATCCGTGAGGCTGATCAGAATATTTTGAAGTTGTCGATCGCTGACATTACCACGACGAAAGTCTTTGAGGTAGGTAATGATTTCGGGATAGTTGGCTTTGAGGTTTTGGCTATATTCCCAGCTCCAATGGGTGGCAGCAAGAATTTTGTGGCGGGAATGGAGCAGATAAAGCAATTTTTTATTGAGAGATTGAGTACGCTGGAACACTATTGAGGCATCAATACTGGCTGGAAATAACCAAATTAGGATATGTGGGTTGCGGGGAATTTCTCGGCTTAAATCTGGTGTGCGATCAGGTTGCTCATGCCATAGTTCATACAGGTATCCGCCTTGCCAAATGACTTGACCGCCGTTTTGCAGGTCTTTCTCCCAGGCTTGATCAGGCTTTGGCCAAATTTCGGGAGCTTTGCTGACAATTGTTTGATAGATTGCTTGGGCAGCGGTATCGAAACATTCAAGATCATCGATTTGAGCACGATATAACCAAGTTTCGCCAAGGGTGGCTGGGTGGTTTTGGCGATCAAGAAATCGATCGAGTCCCCAATGTTTTGCTAGTTCCGGGAATGGTTTTGGTGGATTTTTTGGAACTGAGTAGTTCGTGATTAAACAATAGGTGTCTTCGGTGAGTAGGGTTTGGTGGCAACCATCCTCCCCATCCGGGAAGCGATCGGTTTGCAGATCGATAAAACCCTTAAAGCCGCTGGATTTTTCCTGTGCTCTTAATGGCTGTATCTCTGAGTCGCGGAGGGTAGGTCGAAACCGACGATAGAAATTGCTGGATCGCTGCCATTGTTCTTGATTTTCTTGATCACTTTCACCCAAGCCTCGGCGCAAATCGGAGAGAAATAAATAAACAGTAGGATTGATTAGGTTAATATCCATGGTCTAGTTGGTGTTTGACCCCAAGCCCAAGAGTTGCTTGATTTTTTGGAAGGGGCGAGGGGCTGGGGATTGGGTTTTTTGGGCGGCGGCGATCGGGTCAGTATCGGTGCAAACAACTTTCACGGTGTTAATTAGGCCATCTATAGAGATATCACCAAAGGCTGTGGGGCCATCTTTTTTAACAGTTTCTTTCTGTTGTTGATGGATTTGGAGACCTGCTGCTAGATAGGACTTGTTGAGGTTGGGGTGGCGATCGAGGATGGGTTGCAGCAAAAGGTCGGGTTCTGGCAGCAGGTCAGCATCGCTGTGTAGTTGCTGTCCGAGGTTGTGCAGATCGGTGATGAGTTCTGGGGGGCAGGGGCGTTGTTGATTAGCGAGGGCCGTGAGAAAGGCTCTCAGGGTATTGCGGCTATTTTGTTCGGATGTCATGAAAATTCCTCCTTGAACTTGGGAGAGAGTGGGGTTAGATGATGCTGTTGGGATCGATACCCAAATCCTGAAGTTTAGCAATGAGCTTTTGCTGGCGATCAAGGACAGCTTGCAGTTCTTGCTCCCGTTGTTCTAGGCGGCGGGAGACTTCTTCAAAGGTCGAAAAAGGCGCACCCTGGGGGTCATAAATGCGTAGTTCTGGGCTAGCTGCGGGGTCGAATGTGATGCCTAGGCGTGGGCTAGTCCAGTTTTGGATCTGGGGGATGGGTTGCAATCCGCTGGCAGAGCGGAGCCAACCACAGAGATGGCCGCTATCTGGATTGTATTGGTAATATTCTTCCACACCGTAGCGATCATAGAATTCCAATTTGCTGGCCATTTCTTTGCTGGTGTTGCCGGGGGAGAGAATTTCAAATACCACTTGGGGGGCAATGTTGGCTTCTTCCCACTGTTTATAGGAACCCCGTTCGCCTTTGGGTCGATCGAATGCCACTAGCACATCTGGGGCAACCCGAGTTTTGTTATCGCCTTGCACGGGGTACCAAAGTAAATCGCCAGCGACAAAGACTTGGGGGTTACTACTAAAAATCCAGTCCAGATTGTATTTGAGGGTGGTAATCCACCGAAACTGCTTGGTGTTATCGGACATGGGCTGGCCGTCAGAGTCGGGATAGATGATGTCGTCTAGGCTGACGGCGGGGGGGGTGAGGGGAGAGAGCATGGCAGAATGAGTTCTCCACGGGAACTTGAGTTTTCATTTTAGCGCAGATCCAAAGCCACTGAGGGTGAAGCCTGCCCAGTGATAGGGAGCTTGGAAGGGTCGATCGTTGGGGGGATATTCCTTCAACAGGGTGATCTCGAAGTTGATGTATTGGCGGATGTTGATGTATTGGCGATCGGTGAGTTTGGGCAGGAGGTCAGCATAGAATCGCTGGAGTTCTTGGTTGGTGACGTTGCGTAGCCATTGGCTGGATTTGTGAAAGGCTTCAGGAATGGGCATGTTTTGGGCGAGTTGTTGGTAGAAGTAGATGAATAGGGTGGCGCTGGTACTAGCTTTGATGCTCCAGAGGGCGGAGATGGTGTAGTTGGCACCGCCGCACAGGCAGGCGCTAACGAGTCCTACGTATTCGTCATTGAGGGATTGGCGTTGGACGATCGAGGTTTGGCAAGCGGAGAGGATGATCAGGCGATAGGCTTGCAGGTTGGTGTTGCTGAGATCTTTACAGGTGAAGGTTTCGTTGTTATTCAGGTATAGGCAGGAGTCTTGGGGACGGCGGGCAAAGTGTTGGGCATGGCCAGTGAAATGTAGGATGCGATTTTCGATCGGAGCGGCTATGCTGCCAGGGGCGGCGGTTGCAATAAAATTGCGGAAACCGGTTGGGGTAGTTTTGGTGTTGGGGAGGGTTTCGGCTGGAGGATAAAGAGCGCTGATGACAGCGACTTCTACTTCGGCAGCGGCGAGTTCGCTGCCTTGGGGCGGATCGCAGAGGTGGAGGTAGAGGGGGGAAGTGGCTGGGGGTTTCTGGGCGAGGTTGAGGGCGATTTGGAGGCTGGGTAGGTAGGTGGTGGGCAGGTCGAAGAATTGGTGCAGGGGCAGGCGATGGAGGTCTTTGTGGGGGATTAAAATCAGGTGGCTGGGGTGGTGGAGGTGTTGTTTGATTTGGTCGATTTGCAGGATGTCTTGGAGGGCTGGCCAGTCGAGTTGGGCGAAGGCGGGAGCGAGGTCGGGGTGATCTTTTTTGGTTTTGGAGTGGGTGGGGGTGGCTTCAATGATGTTGGTGTTGTCCCAGTGGGCGATCCAGTCGGTGAGGGGTTTGAGGTTGCTGGTATGAAAGGCTTGGGGGGCGCTGTCGCCCGGTTGAAGGATAAAGGTGCTGAGGGCAGTGGGGCTGAGGTGCCAGTAGATGATGGCGGTATCTGCGGGCAGGAGGGTTTGAATCTGGTCGTAGCTGGGGCTGACGATGGTTTCTTGGAGGGCATCAAAAAGGCTTTCTAGGCAGAGGTTTTTGGTGAGTTCGGCGGCGGCGAGGGCGGCACTGGGCTGGTTGTTTTGCAACAGAACATCAACTTCCTGTTGGCGAAAGCTATTGAATTTGGTCAGCAGTTGTCGTCTTTGTTGAGGGGTCTGTTGATTGTTCAGCAGTTGTTGGAGGAGTTCTCGGCCTTGTTGGCGGTAGGTTTCAGCTTGTTCTGGCTGCTGCAAGGCGAAATAAACTCTAAGGAAATCTTGAATTAGTTCTAGGTGGAGTTCTGGGAAGTTGCTGAGGGTGGTGGCGGCGGTTTGGTAAGCTGCTAAGGCTCTTTGGTAGTAAACTCGGGGGTCGAGAGGAAATTTATCATTATTGTTTTGGCCATGATTGTAATGCACTCTACCGAAGGCACGATGAAGGTAGCCCCAGCCTTCAGCATGAACAGTGGTTTGAAAATGACTTAAAGCCGTTTCATAGTTGTTAATAGCTGGTTCGTAGACGCGCACTGCATAGATGGCATCTCCCCGACCATGCCAAGATTTATGTTCATCAGGTTTAATAGCTACAGCTCGGTCAAAAGAGGTTATCGCCTCCTCATGTCTTCCTAAAATACCCAG
Organism: Synechococcales cyanobacterium OTE_70_metabat_200; assembly: GCA_031375385.1. Classification (GTDB taxonomy): domain Bacteria; phylum Cyanobacteriota; class Cyanobacteriia; order Cyanobacteriales; family Chamaesiphonaceae; genus JAAFHZ01. The sequence goes on from JANMHS010000040.1 coordinate 121,152, forward strand.
AGAAATCCCCCGGTTATGCCAAGCTTTGTATTCATCGGGTTTGATAGCTACAGCTCGGTCAAAAGAGGTTATCGCCTCTTCACATCTTCCTAAGTTATACAGGGAAATCCCCCGGTTATGCCAAGCTTTATGTTCATCAGGCTTAATAGCTACAGCTCGGTCATAGGAGGCGACTGCCTCTTCATATCTTCCTGAATTATCCAGAGCAACCCCCCGATCATAATAAGATTCATGAAAATCAGATTTAAAAGCTACAGCTCGGTCATAGGAGGAGATCGCCTCCTCATGTCTTCCTAAAATACCCAGGGAAATTCCCCGGTCATGCCAAGCTTCATGAAGATCAGATTTAATAGCTACAGCTCGGTCATAGGAGGCGATCGCCTCTTCATATCTTCCCAACTTCTCCAGAGCAACCCCCCGGTTATGCCAAGCTTTATGAGCATCAGGTTTAATGGCTACAGCTCGGTCATAGGAGGCAATCGCCTCTTCATATCTTCCTAAGTCATCCAGAGAATTTCCCCGGTTATACCAAGCTTTGTGTTCATTGGGTTTAATAGCTATAGCTCGGTCATAGGAGGCAATCGCCTCTTCATATCTTCCTGAATCATCCAGAGAAGCTCCTCGGTTAGACCAAGCTTCATATTTCTAGTTCTCCTCTAGTTTGAGTGAAACAGATCTACCTGTGAGCCTCCCATTGAGGGATGACGCTATTAGCAAGTTTCTTAGCCAATGATCATGATACTGAAAACCATTAAGAGCCTCAAAGGGTGATCGTGAATATGGAGCTTTTCTTTGAACTTTTTGGCTGTAAGGATGAAAGTTCCATAACATGGCCATCGCTCTTATCCCTTGTCTAACGGCTTTTTCAGAACCATGAAAATACTGCATTCCGTAAAGTAAACGATCTTGATAATTCATTAGTCGGTCAACTTGGTTACTAGTTCGATATGCGTCTGGGTGCTGAAATGTCAATTTGAAATTCTCTTTTTGGACATGCAGCTTTCTCATTTTTCCTAGAATCACAGCAGGCATGTCCACTTCTGCTTCTACCCACTCCATAAACCGTCTTAATCTTTGTCCAAATTGGCTGGGATTGAGACTGTGATACAAATCCCATAGTTCTTCTGTCAAGGTTTTATACAAAATCTTGTTGGAGCGGCAACGCTGTTGAACACCCAAAACAAAGTGCAGAAAACAATTCATAATTACAACCCTTGGAAATAGCTGTTGCCATGCTGCCTGTGTCGCCTCCCATCCATCTAGATTTACGGTTTCTGGGCAATAGTCTGCTTTGTTGGCTTGGGCTTCTTGCGCAAATTCTCCATAGGCTGTCGTCAAGTCCTCGGTACTAGCACTTTTTGCTAGTCCGACTCCTAGAAAGCAGCCTTTCGCCGCAGTTACTGCAATGTAAATGCGTTTTCCTAACCACCAACTATGTTTTTCATCAGCAACTAGGTGAGGGAAAGAAACGCTTGACTCTTTAGCCAAACTACCAACTATGGAAATTCTTCCTAATGCCTGAGTGACACTGTACCAATACATCGGAGAATGGCCTAGAACATGTGCTATTCCTTCGTAGGGCACCCCAGCTTTTCTCAAATACAGTCCTTTTTCCACTTCCTCTGTTGTCCCGACCATATAAGGCATCATTGTATCCGGGCGGATTTGATAGCATTGGCGACTACCATCTTTCACCATCAGTCGTCTAGTTTTTATCTGCTGTTTTTTAGACTCTACAAAGCCAATTAACTGATATCCACTGCTGATTGCAGGTGGGAATAGCTCTGGATGGATACGGATTTGTTCATCCAGATATTGACGAAAACCTACAGGATCTTTTATCCATATGTTATAATCCACTCCATCTGGTACAGGAAGACATATTGTTTTATCTCCAGCAGTGGTTCGTTTCTGGTAGCCGACTCTCATTTTTCTGGCCCCTAAACTAAGTTGCAATAGATAATTGTAATTCCTAATGGCTCCAGCATCAATGCCAGTAAATCTGTTTCACTCAAACTAGAGGAGAACTAG
>JANMHS010000060.1:0-13402 GCA_031375385.1 Synechococcales cyanobacterium OTE_70_metabat_200
GCTGCTCCCTCTAGTGCTGCGAGGGTTTCGCCTGTTCGGGAACCGTCTGCCTGCGCAGAGGCAACCTCAGGCGCTCGCCCTGCACGCCCAAGCTTGGGAGAGGGCTGGGCGTTGTCCTGAGCATGTCGAAGGGGTGAGGGCTTTGATCTATTTCAACTCTGTCGTTGGCGCTAGCCTGGGCGACAGCCCATATCGGCCAACTTTGTCAATATTGTCAGCACTGCGAAAATCAGGATGCCCAAGGCACTGGTGAGGGTCAGTGCCGCAAACATGCGGGGGATTTCTAGGTTGAAGCCTGCGATCAAGATTTGATAGGCGATGCCCGAATTTACGCCCCCTGCTCCGGCTACCAGTTCCGCTACGATCGCACCAATCAAGGCCAGTCCGCCACTAATCCGCAGACCGCTCAGAAAATGGGGCAAGGCACTGGGCATTTTTAAATACACTAAGGTCTGCCAAGTAGAAGCTCGGTAAACCTGGAAGACTCCCCCTAAGGCTGGATCGAAGTTCTTTAGTCCAAAGGTGGTGTTGGCAATTATTGGGAAAACTGCGGCCATCCAGGCACAGATAATCAGGGCGATCGAGGTATTCTTGACCCAAATGACGATCAAGGAAGAAATGGCGGCGATCGGCATGGTCTGAATCATTACTGCATAGGGAAACAAACTCCGCTCGATCCACCGACTCTGAACCATCAATAGGGCCAATCCAACCCCGGTCACCACGGCCAAACCTAATGCCCAAAAGGTGGTCTGGGCCGTAATCCACAGTGCCGCCGAGAGCACTGGCCAATCGCGAATCAAGGACTGCCCTACTTGTCCTGGACTGGGCAATAGGTAACTGGGAATTTGCTGAATTCGCACTAACAAGTCCCAAGCTAGCAAAAATATCAACCCCACTATCCAAGGGGCTAATGTTTCCAATAAGGCGATTACTTTAGATTTCTTCATGCAAAATGAATAGCTTACAACCGTTGGACTGCATTGACCATGGATTTTCCTGGGTACAACTATCAGTACCGAGTTGATACAACGCTAGCACTTCATCTTTCCCTCGGTATCGTTAGCAATGTTCTTCGGACTATAACATGCTAAAGTCGCAAGGGGAGCTATTGCCAGAGAGAATATAGTCAGTGGGAGGAGTGTATAATGGGAGGCAATGTTTTGTAAGGCTAAGACAATGGATTACTTCAAAAATTGTTTGTCGGTAGTATTAGGCGGAGCTGTATTGATGGTCATGGTGTCGCCAGTATTGGCTAAGACTCCTGCCGAGATCCAAGAGGTGGCTAGGGCTGCTACTGTGAAGATCGAACATGGAAATACTATTGGTACTGGGGTGATCATTCACAAGCAAGGCCAGGTCTATAGCTTAACTACCAATCGCCATGTGGTTTGTGGTAAAAGTTTATGCAAGCAGTTACCTTCAGGCCGAGAATATCGACTGAGTTTGCCCGATGGGCAACGGGTGCAGGTAGGTGCCAAAAATATCAAGCTCTTGGGTCAAGACCTAGACCTAGCGGTTATTCAATTTTCTAGCAGCCGCAGTTATCCAGTAGTGAAGGTGGCCGCACCGGGTAAGCTGAAGTTAAATGATGCTGTGTTTACCGCCGGATTTCCACTGGAGTCTCGCAAGTTTACCTTTGGTGAAGGAATCGCGATCGCCGTAGTTAATCGTCGTATCCAAGGGGATGGAGGTGGCTATAGTATTATTTATGATGCCCCAACACTCCCAGGTATGAGTGGTGGTGGAGTCTTCAATAGCGATGGAGATTTGGTGGCGATCCATGGCCAAGGTGATAGATTTCGAGAAGGCACAGAGATTGATAATGATTCCAGAGTTGACAGTAAAATTGGCCTAAACCGTGGCATTCCAGTCCGTTGGTTAGTACAGGGCTTAGGGGAAATTGGCATTATTGTGGCGCAGAAAACTCCTCTGTCTGCTATCCGAGTTGGCTCAGGCCAAGTCCCAGAGGCGGCAGATGAATACTTCATCTCTGGCTTCAACAAGCTCATCGATCCGGGTAGAGATATCACAGTAGGTAAAAGAGCTGCGCTCGGAGTGTTCACCAAAGCAATTCAATTAAACCCGAACTATAGCTATGCATACTTTATGCGGGCTATTGTTTATCTACAGGTTGGTGAGTTTCAAAAATCACTGGCAGATTCCAACCAAGCGATCGCCCTGAAGCCAGACTATGTACCTGCCTACTATAATCGCGCCATTTTGAAGGCAGGTAAGCTGAACGACCCTCAAGGTGCTCTGGCGGACTATGACAAAGCAATTGCCCTTGATCCAGAGTATGCAGAAGCCTACAACAATCGCGGCCTTCTGAAAGCAGATAAGCTAAATGACCCCCAAGGTGCTCTGGCCGACTATAACAAAGCGATTGCCTTGAAGCTGAAGCCAGGCTCTGAAGTAGTCTACTTCAATCGCGCCATTTTGAAGAAAAATAAGCTGAATGACTTCCAAGGTGCTCTGGCGGACTACAACCAAGCGATCGCCCTTAAGCCAGACTATGCAGATGCCTACAGCAATCGCGGCCTTCTGAAGGATCAAAGTCTGAATGACTATCAAGGTGCTCTGGCGGACTATAACAAGGCCATTCAAATTAATCCTCAGTATATCAATGCTTATGCTCTAAGAGGCGTGCTGAAAGTTTATGACCTCAATGATCGCCCCGGTGGCATTGCCGACCTGCGTCAAGCAGCACGCCTCGCCCGTGCTCAAGGTCAAACAGAGCTTTTACAAGCTATCCTTGGTATGCTCAATAAGCTAGGGGCTACTGAATAACTGCTCGTCACTGGGGAAGCGGCCAAATACTTGCGGATGGTGATCCCCTAGAACGGGTAGTCCCGTATCGAGCGACTTCGTGTTTTTGGTGCCTCCGAATAAACACGAATATCATAGTCATGCTTGATTTTTGAGCGATCGGGTACAATTGATTGATGAAACGAGATCGCCCCAGGTCCCAACCATGACCCGCAGCTTCAACACCGCTGCTCCCTGCCGCCAAAGCCTGCACTACATGCTGTCTCCCACCCAGCGCTTGCCTAGGCTCGATCGATTCATCAACCAAGAAAAATACTTTGTGATTCATGCCCCTCGGCAAGTAGGCAAAACCACCGCTATTCAAGCCATAGCTCAAAATCTAACCGCTCAAGGCCAACACTGTGCCGTGGTAGTTCCAGCCGAAACCAGTGCCGCCTTCGATCATGACCCGATCGCTGGCCTCACCGAATTTGCTAACACAGCCCTGGAATTAGCCGAGAAATTCCACATCGATCTTCCCCAATTAGCCGCACATCTCCACAATCACCTGCCTAAATAACTATATAGGATGGGCAGCTCGCAACCGCTGAACCGCATCGACCCTGGATGTTTCCCCTGCCGCAATGCACTCCGTGAGGACTAATAAGTCTAGTGACGCTAATGCTGGAATTGAGCTGTGGGAGACTTGGGTATAACCATCGTTACCAAGTTGATAAACATCCAGTACTCCATCTTCCCATAGCCAAACTTCATTGATGCCTAGTATCTGATATCGATCGAGCTTGGATACATCGCCACTGGTGAAATTGACTTCGATCGAAAGTCTGAAATCTCCAATCTGGTAGGATTCATCGGCTTCTAAGGCGGCTATGCCTGCTAATTCTTGGGTGGCGGAGCCAGTTGGTGTGAACTCAATGCCCCGGTCGAGTAAAAAGGTTTCAATCAAAATCCCAATGATACTTTTGAATAATTCATGTGCTTGACCCGGCATGAGAATTTCGATCGTTCCTCGATAAAAAGACAGTCTGATTCCGCGCACATTTTCAAAGCCCTGTTGCAGGTGTTTAAACTGGTTCCAGGTGCGATCGCGGTAAATAGTGAGAATATCTCCTCGATCGCCCGAGGCTTGGTGCGGTGCAGATCTGGTGGCGACGATCATAGCGATGGCTCCTGCAAAAAAGGAAAACTGAGGAACTCTAGGAAACCCAATGTGTAGGGGCGCAATGCTTGCGCCCCACCATTGGGTTTTCAGCATTTTAAGCGATCAGCGAATCTTCGGCAATTATTCAATCCTCGCTCCTTCGCTCTTGGCTGCGTCCTTCCATGATGCTAACCGATCGCTACATTCCTTGGCCAGACGAGCACACCGGAGGCAGTAGCGAGGCTGCCTTCGGATAGTTTGCCGCCCAGGCGGAGAACCGCTCCCGTGAGGCTGATGACAGATGACGTACAGCCACTTGTAAGGTCAGATCATCAAGATCTAGCTGAAAAAAGCCGCCTGATAAACACACGGATTTGGTAGCGATGCTAACAGAGCAAACAATTTAATTGAATACTCTCCACTCGATCGCGACTATCACTGACGAAAGAGAGAAAACAGCCAGATTGATCATCTAGCATTAACTGTCTTTTCCCCTCTTGCGCTGCACCGAATTTCTGGCCATAGATTTTTTCTACTTTTCCAATCCGATCGCCCACCTTAATACCTCGGCCAGTTTGGAAGCGCGCCGAGGTCACTGTCACCGCCGCGACTTTGCCATCACTTCCATCAGCCTTGTCCGCCGCGAAAATAATTTCCAGATCCTTGTACTTCCAGACGCCGTTGTAGCCTCCAGCGCAATTGTTTACGGTAATTGCTTCTTTCTCACGCGGGGGGCCCAAGATTTTAGATACTTGGGCCAAACTCATATTGAGTTTAATCCGGCCCATCGATTCCTTGGCGGTTGAAAATTTTGGGGCAGCCGCCTCGACCGTTGCTATTCCCAGGTTTGGGAGAGATATTGGTACTATTAGTAAACCCAGACCTAAAAGAATCCCTAACACTTTACTTTGCATTGGCTTTCCCTAACTTGCAAAAATTTTAACTTGTTCGACCAGTTCCTTCAATAGCTTGCTCACAACGGCTGGTTGTTCGATCGCCGAACTATGACCGCAATGATCAATGTTCACCAGTCGAGAACCATTGATTCTCCGGCGAATGTCTAGACAAGCATCGTGGGGCAAAGCCACATCTTCTTGTCCCCTGGCCACGATCGTTGGCACCACAATCTCCGATAGCTCGTCCAAGATTGACCTAGCACCCAACACCGCCTCGACCCCATTGATCACCGTACTCGTAGTAATCCCCTGCATCCTACTCACCCAGAGGCTCAGTAGTTCCGGCTTGGTCTGTAAGGTCGTTTTCCCCAGCAGTCCCGCTGCCATCACCTGCTTCTTCAGAAATGCTGTATGCCAGAGGAAGCGTAGGGTCAGCACCGCATTTAGCCCATCGAAACTAGGAAATTTCTTGACCGCTCCCTGACCGGCATTGGTATTGAGCAACAGCAGCCCCGCCACCGATGCTGGATGGGCGATCGCTACCCTTAAGCTAGTCATGCCCCCAATGGAAAGTCCGCACCAGATGGCCTTTTCTATCCCCAGCTGCCGCACCAAATCCCAAAAATCCTCGGCCATCTCCTCCAGCGTGATCGGCTGTTGGATCGCCGAGGAAGCACCGTGACCGTGAATATCGATCGCGATCACCCTAGCTTGCTGACTGAACTCGGTAATCTGGGCCTCAAAGGCTCTGTGGTCTAAAAAAAGCCCGTGAATCATTATGATCGGTAACCCCTCTCCCACATCCACATAGCCTAGGGTGGCGCCAGACTGCACCACTATTTGCTTAACTGTCTCCATCTTGAGTCCTCAGTTGGCCTTGCTGTTGCATGTAGCTGAGTAACCAGTTGGCTGCCGTGGCGCGGCGCGTTTCTGGTGGCCCAAATTCGCCAATCTTATAGCCAGTAAAGCCCAAGTATTCTTTGAGTAACTGCTTGTTGGCTGGGGGGATCGATCGAGTCAGTTTCACACTGGCCGGACGACCGCCAATGAAGTCCGGTGGCTCCGGGTAATCTGCCAGCCAATCCGCCGCCACCCGCTCCGTTCCCCAGACCCCATCCTGAAATTCGTAGCCCAGGGCCTGCCAAACCAACCGATTGACCACCATATCCGGCAACTCCTTCCGCAGAATGGCCCAAATCGTCTGATTATTCAACGGTGGCAATGGCGACCAAGTGAGCTGAGCGTAATCTACGGGGCTATCGGGGTCAAAGGGCATCGGAAATCTCCACTAGGTGCCTGAATGCAAGAGGATCCTGTATGATAGGTAGCATCAATAAAAATTACTGTAACTCTTTATAGCCATGGTTTTGACACTCGGTTGGGTCTCTTTGCTTGTTTTGTTCACTTTCTCCATCTCCATGGTGGTTTGGGGTCGTAACGGCTTCTAAGGGTACTATTTTAAGCCGGACAGATTGAAAGCCCTCACCCCAGCCCTCTCCCAAGCTTGGGAGAGGGAGCAAGAGACTCCGCTTTTGGCTCCGGCTCCCCTTCTCCCAAACTTGGGAGAAGGGGCTGGGGGATGAGGGCTTTCAATGATTTTCGCTGGTTTTTTGTCCTGTATTAAATTCCTACTCGCTTCATCCTATGGCTTTGGTGAAGCTGGCTCTGCTGCTTTCTTGGTATCCACCGGCACCACCTTCTCCAATAGAATCAAGGCATCCATCACATCTTTCACGATCGGGGCCGCCACCGTACCCCCAAAGGCTTCGCCCTTGGGTTCATCCACCGCCGCAAACACCACATAGCGGCGCGGCCCGCTGACCGGCAGCACCCCAATAAAACTAGTGATCTTGGCATTGGCTTGGTAACCACCGCTCTTAGCAGCCTTTTGGGCCGTCCCGGTCTTACCAGCCACATCGAAACCTAGGATCTTGGCATTGCCGCCAGTGCCTTTTTCCACCACACTTTGCATCATTTTCAGGACTGCTTCCGTATTATCCTGAGAAAAAATCTGGCGAGGGCTAGGACGGTTGTCTACGTCCTGACGCACGCCGTTGCTGTCAAATAGACCCTCTACCACATAGGGGCGAACCAGCTTGCCACCATTGGCCAGCGCGCCGGTCATGGTCACCAATTGAATCGGGGTCATCGAAAGACCCTGGCCGAAGGCCGTAGTGGCCGGTTCGATCGGGGATTTCAAAAACTGATTCCGATCCTTCAATGTCCCCTGGGCCTCAAAGGGCAGATCGATGCCCACCTTCCGCCCCAGCTCCAGTCTTTCCAGCCATTTGTAATAGAGATCCGGTGGCAGCTTGCGCATCATTTCCACCATGCCCACGTTACTGGAGTATTGCAGCACCTCTGCGGCTGTAATTGCTCCGTGGCCGCGCTTATCGGAGTTGCGGATGGTATGAGGTCCGATCGTCACCGCGCCACTGTCATTAAAGATCGTTTGGGGCGTGATTGCTTTGTTCTCTAGGGCGATCGCCACATTCAAAGGCTTAAAAGTAGACCCTGGCTCATAGAGATCGGCGATTGCCCAGTTGCGGAAAACGCTGCCTAGTGGATTTTTCGGGTCGGAGTACTTGGGGTCGTTGAACTTGTTTGGGTTAAAAGTTGGTTCCGTGACCATTGATCGGATGGCCCCGGTCTGGGAATCCATCACAATCACCGTCCCCCGCAGGGCGTGCCACTTGTTAATCTGGGCGCGCAAAGCTTTCCGAGCTACCCGTTGCAGACGCATATCGATCGTCAGTTTCAGCTTCAGGTCGTCGTGATGCAAAAATTCTTCGGTGGCATTGTCCGGCAAGGTGCCGCCCGACCCCCCGACCCGACTGATCCGAAACTCTCGCATTTGTCTTTCGATCAGACTTTCCTGGCTGCGTTCCACCCCGGCCTGGGCCTTGTAATTGAAATCCACATAGCCCAAAACCTCGGCGGCCATTTCATCTTGGGGATAAACCCGCCGATAATCCTTCAGGGATTGCTGGATCTCGATGCCATCGTTTTTCAGGGCAGCGATCTGGTCGCGGACTTCTTGGGTCAAGCGGCGGCCCAACAGGATCCCCGTGGGGCGTTTTTCGAACTTGGCCAGCAATTCCTCGCTACTCACCTGCAAAATTGGAGCTAGGGTAGCGGCCACATCGGCTTTAGCCAGATTATCTTTGCCCTTTTTGAACATGCGAGGATGGGCGAAGATCGTATAGCTGGCCTGATCTGCCGCAATGATATCCCCATAGCGATCGACAATGGGCCGCCGGGGCACGAAGGGTCGCTGGGAAGTTTGTTGGCGACGCTGGGCTTCTTGGCTGAGCTTGGTTCCATCCACGATTTGGACGGTGAATAACTTAATGAGAAGACCTAGGCAGGCCAAAACCAACAGTCCCCAAACCAACATCAGGCGGTTAGCCAAGGCGGTGGAAGTGGTAGGACGTTGATTGAATCGAGAGCGGAGGCTGGTAGTGAACCGGTTAGACATGAAGTTCCTAATACCCGATGGGCTTTTGGAGATTTTCCTCGGAGCTGGCTGTGGGTTCGGCAGTGGGAACCGGTGGTGCTTGGTCGTTGGCTGGCATGAAAACGGCGCGATTGGGGGCCGGATCGATCATACTACTGCTCTTTTCGGCCTTTTCTGCGGCTTGGTTACGCATCTGCGCGTTGACGATCGCCTGCTGGTTTTCTTGGTTTTTCAGTCTTTGCAATTGGCGATGGTTCACCTGCCACTGATCTTGGGTGTAGACCATGTAGCTATAGGCTACTAACGACAGTCCGGCCATCCCCACAAATAAATAGCGTGCTCCTTTCTCCCACTGTTCTAAATGATCTATCCAGTTAAACAGGTTTAGCTTTTTCTTGGGCCGCCGAGCTTTCTTAGAATTGCTAGTTTGGGAGCTATTCATGGAGAAGAATGTTTGGTAAATGAACTCGGACTGGAGAACTGATTATTATTAATAATCTAGTTGAACTTGTGGGCAGCGGATTTATCCACATATTACACTATTGAACAAAGCACCGCGTCAGTCCCCACCTCAGGGTGAAGTTATCGATGTTATTGGAGTTTGGATTGATGAATACTTTACAGCACAAAGGATTGCAGCGAGGGCTGGCGACCCTGGCCTTGGTTATGTTAGCTCCGTCTCCCAGCCTGGCTTTGCCGCCACCCACGGACTTACCGGAGGAATACCTCCGCACCAAGATGATCCTGGAGGCCCGATCGCCCCTCGATGGTGATGTTTTAACTGCTGCCGAATACAGCGATCTGCTGGTCGCGCTGGAGCAGGAGACTAAGGAGCGAGAGGCCGCAGCTTTTTTGAATCAACGCTATCTGGAGCCGCCCAATACTCCCCGCGAGCGCAACGCCAGGATCCAATACCCCAAAGAGGATCCTAATTCAATAGATTCAGTGAACTATGCTAATAACCCTAACTATCGAGAACTGTTGTTCTTGCTCCGCTTGCGTAAAATTGTCGGCTTCTTTGGCATCAATATCCGCACTCGCTAGTCTTCTACTTCGCAGGTGAGCACGCCCGATCGACGGCTGAACAGCAGGTTTTCCCGGTAGTCCACCGGACAGTCGATGATCGTTGGTACCTGTTGGGCCAAGGCTTCTTGAATGGTGGGGATCAATCGATCGGCGCTGGTCACCCGGTAGCCCTTTAGACCCATGCTCTCGGCTAACTTGACAAAGTCTGGATTGGTGAACTTAATGAAGGCCGAAGAGCCAAAGCGCTGCATTTGCTTCCATTCGATCAAGCCATAGCCGCCGTCGTTAAAAATCAGGGTAACGAAGGACAATCTCAGACGCAGAGCCGTTTCCAGCTCTTGCATATTCATCATAAAGCCCCCATCGCCAGTGGCTGCGATCACCTGTCGATCGGGATCAACCAGTTTGGCTGCTAAGGCTCCTGGAATGGCAATGCCCATGGCGGCGAAACCATTGGAAATCAGGCAGGTGTTGGGTTTGCTACAGTGGTAGTGGCGAGCGATCCACATTTTGTGAGCGCCCACATCAGAAATCAGGATGTCCTCATCGCCCAAGACTTGGCGTAGGTCGTACACCAGCTTTTGGGGCCGAATTGGGAATCCTTCGTCATTGGCGTAATGCTCGTAGTCTGCTTGGATTTCTGGTTTCAGAGATAGACCGTAGGGTACCGGTGACTGGCTCCGATCGCAGCGCTGTAAGATTTCTCCTAGGGCATCGCTAATATCGCCGATCACTTCCACTTGGGGAATATAGCTGCTATCGATTTCGGCCGGTAGTGCGCCGATGTGGACGATCGGGAGGTCGCCGCGGGGATTCCATTTCTTAGGGGAATATTCGATCGCATCGTAGCCCACCACAATTACCAGATCCGCATGTTCGAAGCCGCAAGTGATGAAGTCGCGCTGCTGGAGTCCCACGCTCCAGAGGGCTAGGGGACTGGTGTAGGGAATGACTCCTTTGCCCATGAAGCTGTTGGCTACGGGCAGATTGAGTTTGGTGGCAAATTCCGTGATGGCGGTGCTGGCGCGGCCGCGGATCGCCCCGTTGCCTACCAACATCAGGGGATGGCGAGCTTTATTAATCAATGCGGCGGCGGTTTCGATGCTGTGGAAGGAGGCATAGGTGGCATCGGGCTGGTGGCTGGGCAATACTTGTGCCTTGGTTTCCATGGCGGCCACGTTTTCGGGCAGGTCGATATGAACTGCGCCCGGTTTCTCTGCTTGGGCCACTCTGAAGGCTTTACGCACGATTTCTGGAGTGCTGTCTGGCTGGACGATCTGTTTGCCCCATTTGGTGACCGGTGCAAACATCGCTACCAGGTCTAGATATTGATGGGAGCCGTTGTGCAGTCGATCGGTGCTGACCTGTCCGGTAATTGCCACCAGCGGTGCGCCATCTAGGTTGGCATCGGCTACGCCGGTCATCAGATTGGTGGCCCCTGGCCCGAGGGTGGACAGGCAAACTCCCGCTTTGCCCGTGAGCCGACCGTACACATCGGCCATAAAGGCGGCGCCTTGTTCGTGCCGACAGGTGATGAATTGAATGGAGGATGCTTGCAGGGCCGCCAGGACGTGGAGATTTTCTTCTCCGGGTAATCCAAAGACGTACTCGACGCCCTCGTTTTCTAGACAGCGGACGAGTAGTTCGGCAGTATTCATGCATTCCTCACTGAATCCAGATGGTTTTGATGTTGGTGAATTCCCGGATCCCGGCACTGCCCAGCTCCCGACCGTAGCCGGAGCGATCGATCCCCCCAAAGGGCAAGCGCGGATCGGATTTGACTAAGCCGTTGATAAACAAGGCTCCGGCTTGGATTTCGCGGATTGACTGCTGTTGTTCGGCGGGATCCGTCGTCCAGATGCTGGCTCCCAGACCGAAAGGGCTATCGTTAGCCAGGGCGATCGCAGCTGGCAGATCAGGAACCACAAATACTAATAGTACCGGCCCAAAGAATTCTTCGTAGTAAGTTGTGGCACTAGCTGGCAGATCTTGCAAAATGGTGGGCGCATAAAAGTACCCTGGCCCATCGATCGGGTGACCGCCAACCAGCAAAGTGGCTCCGGCGGCGATCGATGCTTGCACTTGGCGATCCAGCTCCGTGCGGATGCCAGCATTGGCCAAGGGGCCAATATCTGTATTGATATCCCTGGGATCGCCCACTTGGAGCCGATCGAAGGCGATCCTTAATTCTGCGATAAACTCGGTGGCTACGGCTGCCAGGACGATCGCCCGTTTGGCAGCGATGCAAGATTGACCGCTATTGATCGTGCGAGATTTGGTGATGAATTGGGCGGCGATCGCCAGGTCGGTGTGGGTAGTGACGATCGCGGGATCGCTGCCCCCCAGTTCTAGGACAGTCTTTTTCAGAGCAGCCCCGGCTAACTGGGCCAGACTGGCTCCGGCGGCTTCGCTGCCAGTCAGGGCGGCGGCTTTGACGGTGGGATGCTGGATCACGGTGGGGATCTGGTCTGCACCGATTAGCAGAGTTTGCCAAAGCCCCTCGGGCAGTCCGGCCTCCTGGGCTAACTCGGCGATCGCGATCGCGCATTGGGGCACGTTGGAGGCATGTTTAAGCAAGACGGCGTTGCCAGCCATCAAGGCTGGGGCGGCGCAGCGGAAAGCTTGCCAAAAAGGGAAGTTCCAGGGCATGACGGTCAGAATCAGGCCTAGGGGTTGGTAGGTAATCCAAGATTGGCTGGCCTCGGTGGCTACCAATTCATCTGCCAGCAGCTCTGGGCCGTGATCCCCGTAGTATTCACAGACCGTGGCGCATTTTTCTATTTCTGCTAAGCCCTGGGCGATCGGCTTGCCCATCTCGATCGTGGCTAGGCTCGCTAATCCGCGGGCGCGCTGGGGATCGCGCAGTAGGGATGCCATTGACCGCAACCACTTACCCCGCAAATCGTAGCTACCAAATCGATATGCTTGAAAAGTTCGATCACCGAGTTCGATCTTGGCTAATAAAGCGGCCTCATCTAGACTCTGAAACTGTTGTAGAATTTGGCCGGTGGCGGGATTGATGCTGGCAATCGCCATGGAGCAGGCTCCTGTCTGCTAACAGACTAGTGGTTCTTTTTCGCACTTGCGGCTGAGCTGTTTGCAGAGGCGCAGTTCGGTGCCCTGGCGGTTCCAGACTACTCGATCGAATATTTGATGCAGCATGGACATACCGCGCCCGGATTCGGCTTCGGATTCCGGCAGTTTTTCGGCAATTTCTTGGGCACAACCGCAGGGAGACTGGAAGCCCACCCCTTCATCGGCAATCACCCACCAGTATTCTTCTTCCCTAAAACAAAAACTGACAACAACCTGTTTGTGGGGATCAAGGTTGTTGCCATGTTTGGCGGCGTTTACTAGGGCTTCTTGCAGTCCTAACCGAATTTCGGCGTGCCATTTGTAGGGAACGGAAGCGAGGATCTTATCGAGGATCGGACAGAGAAAAAGTGTTGAAGTGAAGGTTATATGTTTCCAATCGTAGCCCGTTGCACTTGCCATGATCATAGCAGTCTACTTTGCCCTAAGAATGTGGAGAAAAAACGCTGTAACCGTTCGAGAGAGACAATTTAACGAAACTCGTGGGTTCGCTGAATTTGTTTCATATGTTTCATTAATTGTAACTGAGAATGCAAAAATAGTCACTGTAGTATTTAATTACTAGTAGATTTCGAGGGTCCATTTTGATGGGCTGGCTAGTATGACTATGATAATGAAAGGTGCAATTTTGCAAGGCTAGAGTAATGAATTACTGGAGAACTGGTTTGCTAGTGGTGATGGCAGGTGCGGTGATGTTAGTGGTGGTACCGCCAGTTTTGGCTAAAACGCCAGCGGAAAGTGATGGGGATTTAGTGGCGATCCATGGCCTAGGTGATAAATATCGTGCAGGTACGAATATTGATGATGACTACAAGGTTGGCAGTAAGATTGGATTGAATCGAGGTATTCCTGGCCGCTGGCTGGTACAGGGCTTGGGAGAAGTGACGACTCTCACCGCTAACCTTACGGTGTAGCGGGAGCTTCTAACCTCACGATCAGAGTTTCTTGCTTCACAGGCCGGGTATCCCCGAAGCCTCCACAAGCAGCAACGATGCGTCCTCACCGTCGTTTTGTAAAATC
>JANMHS010000082.1:0-7406 GCA_031375385.1 Synechococcales cyanobacterium OTE_70_metabat_200
ATCCGGTCAACTTCGCCCCCCTAACCCCCCAATTCTGGGGGGAACCGGAGAAGAATGAGAATTTTAGAGGGATCAGTTTAGAAAGGTTGTAGACTGCAAGCTTATCCTGTCGGTTTCTTAACCCGAACTGACGTTAAATAAAGCCCACCTACTGGTGACAGCTCAAGTTAAGCCCCTAAAATCTCTGCCACGGTAATCTGTAAAAGCCCTAGTTCTGGAGAATTAATGGCATCTTTACCCATGAAGACCTGTTCCTCGTAAAGACCATTCACCCACTGAAGAACCGTGATTTTGCCGATCGCCGGATCCACAATCCAATACTCAGGAATTTGCCGACCGGCATATTCAGTACGCTTATAGCGATAATCCCGATCTTCTTGCCGTGGCGAGACCACTTCCACTACCAGTCGCGGTGGTGGCATATCGTAAGTAATAACGCTCTGGGCTGATGATTGCAGCGCCGATGCCGCTTCGTTGGACAGTACGACTAGGTCTGGCTGACGGGATCTAGCTCTCCGCCCACTGACTGCTACCTGGATACCAATGCCGAGATTATAGTAGGGAATGCCCAGGGAAAGAAATTGAGCCATTAAAAAGCTGGCAATGCGTCGATTCGGGTCGCTTTCTGGAGGCATCGGTACTGGGATTCCATCAATAAGTTCGTAGGTAGTATCGGTACCATCATCATATTCTAGATACTCAGCAAGAGTCATGGGCCGGAGGGAGGTAACCATAGGATTGCTCTGAAACAGAGACGGATGTTGACATTATTATGAACTAACTCGGCATTGGCTGAGAATGTAGCGCAGCCGATCGTAGTCCTCCCGTAACAGCAGACTCAGGTTGCGCCCGGCCTTGACTAGCCATGCTCGATCGAGCTGCCGCACCTGATAAATTTGACGCATGGTCGCCGCCGTTAGGGCATCCGCTGGCGCGCCCGCAATATCCAACAAAGGGCGCAAAAAGTCTAGCTGCTCGCTGAAGGTAATCACTTCTTGATCGGTACAGGTATAGACAGACTGATGAATCTGCGGTGGCCGGGGCGGCAAGAATTGGTAACAACGACCCTGGGGATTGGTAAAGCCCAGAATCACCGCCTTGAATTCGGTTTTGAGCATCGCAAAAATCTGGGGTTGCTCTTCGCGCAGTTCTTCGATCGACAGTCCCAGTGCTCTAGCGCGGTGGACGGAATCGATCGGGGCCGTGGTGGCGGAGTAAACCGCTGCCAAAATCTGGTTGCCACTCTCTTCATCTCGGGCTTTCACCAAACTCCCAAACTCCGGCATCACCGCTAATTTCAGGTCATCCGGCGACAAACACTGGGCCAAAAACTCCGTCGTACTAGTCTCGATCACTTCGGCGAGGTGCGCCGCCGGACGAGCAGCACCGGAAAACTGGGGCAATGGTAAGCGCATGAATGACCCTAAACAGTAAATAGGTTCTACTTTTATAGCATGGTTTACGCTAGGATCTGCCAAAGAGCACAGCAGATTAGGCCTCCGGCTCTGGAGGCTCCACATAAATCGGCAGCAATAGCCGAAAGCGCGAGCCGGTATCTACTTGACTAACCACAAAGATCGAGCCACCGCAGCGATCGAGCAAATTCTTGACCACCGTTAGACCTAAGCCCGCACCATTCTGGTTGCTGCGGACCCGATAGAAACAATCGAAAATCTTGGCTAGATCCCCCGCCGGGATCCCGCAGCCATTGTCCCGAAACTCCATTTGCACCTGTTCACCCTGGACTGCCACCAGCACAGTAATCTGGCCGCCACTGGCCGTGAATTTCAGGCTGTTTTGGAGCATCTCGCTGACAATCCGGTTCACCCAACCCTCCGGACAAGCCACCCCTGGCAGACCCTCCGGAATCCGGTAAGTGAGTTCAATGTCCCGCGCGACCGCCAGAGTTTGATAGGTACCGATCGCTCCCGGCAGCACATCCAACAAAGACAACGGTTGCACCTGAGCCAGATCGACCCCCCAACCCAGATTCAATAGATCGCTAGAGCCATTCAGTAGCGAGTTTTGGTGATCGCACTCCCGGCGAATCATATCTAGGTACTTCTGACGCTGCACCGGTTTTAGGCTGGGCGATTCCAGCAGCGTCAGGGCAGTCTTAATGGTGGTCAGTGGTGTGCGCAGCTCTTGCAGGAGCTGCGCGATCGCCTCATCTGGAAAATTACCTGATTCTTCAGTCACATTTATGACCTAACTCCGCTGGGCAAGAGCTGCACGGGCCTGCTCTCGATCGTCAAAGTGGATCTTCTCGGTGCCAATAATCTGGTAATCCTCATGACCCTTGCCCGCAATCAATACTCCATCCCCCGGCTGCGCGCGCTGAATTGCCGTGGCGATCGCCGTGGCCCGATCCGCAATCACCTTCACCGGTCGATCGCTGGGAATTCCGGCGAGGACATCGGCCAGAATCTTTTCTGGATCCTCCGTGCGGGGATTATCGGAAGTGACGATCGCCAGATCCGCTAGCTCCGCTGCAATTTTGCCCATCTGGGGCCGCTTAGTGCGGTCTCGATCGCCGCCGCAACCAAAGACACAAATCATCTGGCCGCTGATAAAGGGCCGCGCCGCCTTCAGCAGGTTGTCCAAGCTATCGGGCGTGTGGGCATAGTCTACGATCACGCTGATATCTTGTCGATCATCGATCTTCACTTGCTCCATCCGACCTGGCACACCGGGGAACTTGGCGATCGCTGCCACGATGGAATCCAGGTCTAGACCGAGGTGCAGGGCCGCCCCGACCGCCGCCAACACATTGGCCAAGTTATAGTCGCCGACGAGGGGCGAACTAAATGGTCGATCGCCCTGCGGTGTATGAAGAATCCCGGAAACACCAGTGGGACTGTAGGTGAGCTGGTCTGTCCAGAGATCGGCTTGATTATTCTGGGGGCTATAACTCCAGACCTGCTTTTTGGTCTCAGAGAGAGCCTGGATCAGCTTACGACCATAGGCATCATCGTAGTTAATAATGCCCCGACCCTTTAGGTATTCCTCGCTAAACAACAGTGCCTTGGCCTGGAAATAGCTTTCCATGTCCTTGTGATAGTCCAAGTGATCCTGGGTCAGATTAGTAAAGATCCCGATTTCAAAGGGACAACCCTTGACCCGTCCTTGATCCAGCGCATGGGAACTGACTTCCATCAGAGCCGTTTCGCAACCAGCAGTCACCGCTGCGGCCAACTGGCGCTGGAGATCGATCGCAAAGGGAGTGGTATGAGTTGCCACCTGTTGGAAGCCCTGCCAGCGCGTATAGAGAGTCCCCAGCAAGGCCGTGGACTGATGTCCGGCCAGCAAAAACTCCAGAATGTGCGTAGTCGTAGTCTTGCCATTCGTACCAGTGACTCCCACCATCTTCAGGGTCTGGGCGGGGTAATGATAAAAAGCTGTGGCAATCTGGGCGCTAGCTTGAATCATGTCCGTAGCCACCGCGATACAGGCATCGCCTGGTACTTTCTGGGCCGCTCCAGGGGAAATCACCGCCGCGATCGCCCCGCCTTCGATCGCCCCAGGCCAAAATTCACCCCCATCCACCCGCGTCCCCGGCATCCCAATAAAAAGATCACCAGCGCCGCAGGCATGGGAATTGGTCTGTAGTCCGGTTATCTCGGTATCCAGTGCCGGATGAGCAGCGGGGGCTTGCAGGCTGGTAATTTTTTCTAAAATTGCGCGTAGTTTCATGCTGGTAGTAATCTCCGATAACCTTAGGGCTTATTGTCCACCATTTTCGGCCCAAGATTTCTCTAACATCTGTTGCAACTGCGACAGTGGGGCACGGGGTGACAGCCGTGGTAATGGTACATCGCCACGGACTGTCACGAGGTGCAAGACCGGTACTTCGTACTGGAATTCTTCCCACCAGTCTGGATGATTGGTGATTTCCCGGATTTCTAGCTGGAATTGAGGGGTGGTGAGCGATCGGAGCTGGGCCTCTAGGTTGGCGCAGAGGTGGCAGCCGATTTTGCTGTAGAGAATGAGGTGCATGGTAATTAGGGGCGATCTTGGAAATTCCTGCAAGAAGTTCGACTTCTTCAATCAGTCGACTTTTTTCCCGAAAATCGATCTTTTTGAGAAGTCGGACTTCTTTGCAACGAAATCTAGGAAATTGTTAGCTCTACTTGATGGCTCCAGGTTGCTCCGCTGGCTAAGGAAATCATATCCTTCCCTGTGTTCATGGCATTTCGGCCCGAACTCCAAGGCTCTAGGCAATAGAAATCCTGACCGGGCAAAGTCCAGAAAACTAAGTGCCCGCCAGGGGCATCCCAGCTAATTGTCAGAGTTCCTTGGGGATCTATGACCTTGGTCTCGGATTTGCTCAAAGGATTGAAAGACAGGTCGATTTCTCCACCGGAGAAGTCGAAGCCGCCGGCGAAAGGACTAGTAGTCCCATCCTTGGCCGCACATTTGTCCGCAGGAATCTCGAACTTCAGGGCTGCCTTATCCGCCACCGTGAAATAGGGGTGGTAGCCGAGGCCAAAAGGCATGGCTTGTCCCGCTGTCTGGTTAGTGACCCGCTGGATGATCGTGAGCCGCCGATCGCTCAGTACATACTCCAACTCCAGCCGAAACTCGAAGGGATAGACCGCTTTGGTGGCTGGCGTACTGGTCAGGGCTACGGTCAGACTTGCCAAATGATCCTTAGTTGCCTGGGCCACTACCTGCCAAGGCATGGAACGGGCAAAGCCATGCTGCACGAGTTTATAAGCCTGATCATTCAGCTGATAGGTATCCTCGGGTAGATTGCCACAAATCGGGAAGAGGATCGGAACGCCCCCGCGCACGCTCATATTGGGGTCTTTCAGCCGATCGGTGTCTAGGTAGAGTAATTCCCGGCCATTGACCGCCCACTGGGTGACAATGCCGCCTCGTTCGGGAATAACGCTTAAGCTGTTACCCTGTTTGGCATCGGTTAGATGGTAGGTGAGATACTGTTGCCGATCGCTGGTGATTTCAAACATATGGGTATAGGTGAGGAAGTTTCCCGATTCTGTCGCAGAACGGGTAAAATTGAAAGTAGTTTGACTTGTTGAACGCCGACGACGTTGTCGTATTAGTCGTATTACTAGTGTAGGAGAAGCCAACCATGCTACACCGCAAAATTTCTCAACTGTGTTGCAATGGTCATGAAGTTTTCATTTTTCTGCGCGACCAGCAGCGCTGGATCGAACGAGCCAGGGTGATCGAGCTAGAAGGAGACTTAGTCACGATCAAGTATGAAACCGAAGAAGATGAAGAACTCAGCTCTTGGGAAGAAATAGTGCGCCTAGAAAGTATTGGCTCAATCAGCCGAAAACTTTCTTCGGTGCGGCGCAACAGCTCAGAAATCGTCACTACTGACGAATGTCCGGAAACAGAACAGATTCAGCCGCGCCTCCCTGAAGAATAAGCGCTCGTGATAAAATCTGGAAAACTTTTATAAGGAAATAACATTATGGAACCTGCAATTCTCTTAGCCAAGCTACCCGAAGCCTACGCCTTCTTTGATCCGTTGGTAGATGTCCTCCCGATCATCCCCCTGTTCTTCTTGGCCTTGGCCTTTGTTTGGCAAGCAGCTGTTGGCTTCCGCTAAATTCCTATCGAAAACCTAAAGAAGGCCAGCGATCGCCGGATCGCTGGCCTTCTTTGGCATTCTGGGGAGCTGTGGAAACATTGGAGATCCCCCTAAATCCCCCTTCCAGAAGGGGGACTTTGAATTGGGGTTTCTAGAAAAAACCTGGGATCCTAATCATCTCGATCGGGGCCGGCAGCATTGGCCCCCGCGCATCTAGAATTTGTACGACAATCAGGTACGCAACGGCTAGGCCGATCGACACTGCCCCCGTGACTATGGCCAAGACTTTCTTTGGATCGTTCATCACTGGCCTCCGCGCATTTTTTCCGACCAAACGCGAGTGGGTAGACCCCAAACATAGATGAAGCCCTCCGCCGCCCGATGGTCGAATTGGTCGTCGCTGCCATAGGTCGCCAGACCCATGGAGTATAGGCTATTGGCGGACTTGCGCCCGACGATCGTAGCAGTGCCTTTCAGGAGCTTGATGCGGACGGTGCCGCTGACCCGCTGCTGGGTTTCGTTAATAAAGGCATCCATCGCCGCCTTCAGGGGACTGTACCAGAGACCGTTGTAGACCATTTTGCTATAGGTTTCTTCCATGCTTCGCTTGTACTGGCTGACTTCGCCGGTCAGGGTCAGGCTTTCCAGATCTCGGTGGGCTTGGATCAAAACGGAGAAACCTGGCACTTCGTAGATTTCTCGGGACTTAATGCCCACCAGGCGATTTTCTACCATGTCGATGCGGCCAACGCCATGTTTGCCTACCAGTTGGTTGAGCTGGAGCATCAAATCTACCGGTGCTAGGGGCTGGCCATTGAGACCGATCGGCACCCCTTGCTCGAAATCGATCTCCACATATTCTGCCAGATCCGGCGTATCAGCCAAGGCGGCAGTCAGGGCATAGACTTCTTCTAGGGGCTCTTGCCAGGGGTCTTCCAGGTTGCCAGCTTCCACGCTGCGGCCTAAGAGATTTAGATCCACGCTATAGGGCGAAGATTTTTTCACTGGCGAAGGGATCCCACATTTTTCGCCGTAGGCAATGGTTTCTTCCCGGCTCATGCCCCATTCCCGGGCCGGAGCGAGGACTTTGATTTTGGGGTTGAGGGCGGCGATCGAAACATCGAAACGCACTTGGTCATTGCCTTTACCAGTACAGCCATGGGCTACGGCATCGGCTCCATATTCTTCGGCGGCTTGCACCAACATCTTGGCGATCAAAGGTCGGGCCAACGCAGTGGAAAGCGGATAGCGATTTTCGTAGAGAGCATTGGCCTTCAGGGCCGGGAAGGCATAGTCGCGGATAAACTCGGCGCGCCCATCCACGACCAGGGAAACACTGGCTCCCGAATTTAACGCCTTCTGCCGGATTGGCTCCAGCTCGTCCCCCTGACCTAGGTCCGCCGCGAGGGTAATAACTTCTTCAACGCCCCATTCTTGCTTCAGATAGGGAATACAAACCGATGTATCCACGCCTCCAGAATAGGCGAGGACTACTTTTTTAGCGCGACTCATAGGCTCATTCCAAATTACCAGCCTTACATTATCGCTCCATTTGGCGAATCTTGAGAACCTAGGGCCAAAAATCCATAGCAACATAAATGTTGGATGGTTTGCCAAGGAAGCAGATGAAGATGGTAGCACCGACAAACACAAAGCAGCTAAGCCATCTCACCCCTCCGGGGTACTCCCGCCAGAGTGCGCTAGCACTTGGCGGTGTTGGCGGAAGCCTGCCGTAGGCATTGGGGGATAGGAGCGCGAGAAGACGATTGCAGCTTGCAGCGATTTTGTAAGCGCAGCGCCAAATAGCGGAAAGCTGCATGAGGAGTTGAGCAAAAATGCAGTA
>JANMHS010000092.1:0-1544 GCA_031375385.1 Synechococcales cyanobacterium OTE_70_metabat_200
GGCGATGGTCGCGGCGTCGCCCTCCAGGTCAGCCAGGAGATCGAGCCGCAGGTTGGCACAGGTGAGCATGGCGACATTAGCGAATTCCTAAATGATGAATTCAAAGCTGAAATTAGACGGTTAGGTTTAGATTGGGTTGCCAAAGACATGAAGATTGGGATTCAGTCGCCGAGGGGTACCCGCTGGGAAGATGATGTGTTTGTGGGCGATCTCACTATTGTTTCGCTGACGTTTCCAGACTTGGGATTGAAGGTATTAGAAGTACTCAATGCCAGTCGATAAGTCGCGATTAGTTAGGCTAAGATAGAAAAATATATTGGGATCGAGATGATTACTCAAACAATGGTACAGCCGTCTTTCTGGATCGAAGTTGGCATCCAGATCCAAAAAGTGCGCGGACTCAACCTGTTCAAGTTTAATGATGACTTACAAGCTCGTCTGGAAGTATTAATCGATCGACAAAAAGCTAATATTCTCACAGCAGAAGAAACTACCGAGCTTGCTGGAATCACGGAACTCGATCGAATTTTTACGCTGATGAACGCTCGGATTATCGCGGAATCATGACCATCAGTATCGCCAGTCGTCAACGCATCCGCCAGCGTGCAAATTTTCTGTGTGAATACTGCCATTCTTCAGAAGAAGCCAGTGCTTCACTCTTTACACTCGATCATATTGTGCCTCAATCTCTTGGTGGCGATGATTCTGAAGATAATCTTGCCCTCGCCTGTCATCGCTGCAACGGTCGTCGCTATAATTTTACAGAGGGGATTGACTCGCAAACTAATACGCTAGTGCCTCTATTTAACCCCAGAAAAGATCGATGGTTTGAGCATTTTATCTGGTCTGCTGATGGGTACAATATTTTTGGCATTACTCCGATTGGTCGTGCTACTATCGATCGACTCGATCTGAATGACGATTTTCATGATGATGGTTCTATTCAACGCGCTCGTCGCCTCTGGATTCGCGGTGGTTGGCATCCACAAGAGGTAATCGGAGGGAATATGAAGCAATATTGGCAAAAGTGCCTGATGTCGAACTAGAAGCCTATGACAGAATACCGACTGTCTAAGTGATCAGAGTCGTCGGGTTGATCTCTATCTGGTACAGCAATATTGATATTAGGTTATCCTCCACAGTGTAAAATCAAACCAACACTCTCGAAATAAAAATAAAATGCAGTATTCGGTACTTGACACATTCGCAGGTGCAGGAGGGTTTAGCCTGGGTTTTGAGCTTGCTGGTGTAAAAGTAATTGGTGCAATTGAGGTAGATAATTGGGCTTGTGAAACTTTTAAGTTTAATCACCCCGATGCCACCGTATTGCAAGGCGATATTACGGCAATGACTGACGAACAGATAGTTAACGCATTTGGCAGTTCTAGTCCAGATATTGTTCTCGGCGGTCCACCTTGTCAAGGATTCTCAATCTGTAATAAAAATAGTGGCGATCCAAAAGATCCGAAAAATTCACTTTTTGAGGAGTTTATTCGTGTTGGTCGTCTGCTTAACCCCAAGATTATGATTATGGAAAATGTTCC
>JANMHS010000122.1:0-57378 GCA_031375385.1 Synechococcales cyanobacterium OTE_70_metabat_200
ATCCACCAAAGTGTTATCGATCGTGCCTACTCTTACCTGGAACTGCTGCACATTCGCAGCTACCGCCAAGCTATTGGCATTTACCTTCTGCCAAGTACCACCATTGTTGAAAGAAGCTTCTAGGTCGTTGTTGTAATCACGACCCAATACTGCATCATCGTCCTTCAGGGTCAGGGTGACATTCTTAATGCCTGCCACATCACCACCAAGATTCACCGTAAAGACCGCCTTCTGACCTTCAGTCACCGTAGGCTCGGTGATGGAATCAACTGACACAACGCCATTATTCGGAGTAGGTGGGGTAGGGTTTGGTGCGGGTGGCTCGACCACTGAATCGTTATCCAGAATCGACCCCGTTTCTACTACTGTTCCGCCACTGAAGCCGGAAAGCGGCACCGCATTCAGGACAAAAGTCTCTGTACCTTCGGCGATCTTGTCATCGACGGTTTGAACCTTCAGATAAATACAGTCTTTACCGATCGAGATACTAGTCTTATCACCATTGGTAAAAGGCTTGAAATTCACTCCATCCTGCGAGAGTAGTAACCCACTGAGCAAGTAGTCGCCAGGAGCCTTAGCCGTACCGTCACCCAACGTCAACTGAATGCTGTTATCAGAAGCCAGCACCGAGCTAGAACCGATAATAAACAGGGCTTCGCCGCCTTCTGTTACGGTAAAATCCTTAATCAACAAATTTGGTTGGGTCACGGTCAAGCCTCATGTGCGTAGTTATTATTCTCTAGTGTTATTTATACCAAGCTGCTCTAACCAGTGAGTGCATCTTCCCAAAACACTCAAAAATGAATCAGCCAAAAGTAGCAAAGAAACAGCTAAAAGTACTAAATAATCAGCTCCTTTCCTGCTTGCCCAGCATTCGACAGAGATGACCTAGTTCAATTTTCTCATCGACGGTCAAGATGGAGAACTCTTCCTTAATGATTTCTACATGTTTCGGAAAAATCTCATTAATTAAATGCTCACCTTCTGTAGTTAAGTACACTACAAGTACCCGCCGATCGTGAGTGCTCCGCTCTCTGCTCACTAACCCGCGTTTTTCCAAATTGCCAATCACCATCGTGAGATTGCCACTGCTGCGCAAAATCTTATGAGCCAAGTCCTTTTGACTCATGGCTCCTAGATGCATGAGGGCATCCAGCACCCCAAACTGGCTGATGGTCAGCCCCCATTCATCTAAATGACGATGGACTCTAGATACAACTGAATCACTAGCCCTCATTAACTTAATAAAAGTGTTGAGAGCCAGCAATTCGTCGGCCTGTCCTTGGAAAGCGCTGGGCATAGAATCAGAAGTTCACTTGGTACAGCTTACCTTGTTATCTGGATTTATTGTGGCCAATCGTTATTTTTGATACACATTGAGTAGGAAACTGGAAGAATCCACAGAATCGACTACCATAAATCCAAGTCATGCAGCACTGGGCTGGAGAGCCATCTGAACGACTTTGCCCTTCAAAAATTTTTGCTAAAGCCATGATCTCCAAAACCTCTATTCAGCCAGAGCAACTCGATCGACTCCTGGCCACCTTACCGATTACCGCCGACTGGATCGGTTTGCGTTGGGTGCGGGAAGTAGATGATGTGCGCGAAATGCGCGACGGATTGCCCCAAAGTAATGGTCGCACCACCAACCAAGGTTTGATGGTGGAGGTATTGGTCAATGGTCAAATGGGCTATGGAGCTACCAATTCTCTGAGCGCAGCCGGGATCGGCCAAGCGGCCCAATTGGCCTGCCAGCAAGCAGTCAATGCCCAATCCTATGGCTTACATCGCCATGAGCCGCGTCCCAAGGTAGTCGGACAGTACAGTACAGCCGCCAAGCTGGATCCACAATCTGCTGGCGCGATCAACGATATCCTGATCGAAATTTGCCAGAAATTGAAGGTGAATGACTCGATTGTCCAAACTCGGGCCATGGTGAACAGCCGCACGATCGAGACCTTCTACGTCAGCAGTAACGGCAGCAACATCCATCAATATGTCTCTTTACTCGTCAGTGACTTTGGAGCCACGGCCCAGAGCGGCAACATCATTCAAACTCGCAGCAATGGTGGCTTGAGCAGCCACTGTTACCAAGGCGGCTGGGACTATTTCCAAACTCCCGATCTCTGGGCCAGAGTCGAGCAGATTGGGCGGCAGGCAGTGGATCTGTTGACCGCCGCAGAATGCCCAACTACGACCACCACCCTCGTGCTCGATCCCGATCAGATGCTGCTGCAAATCCACGAAAGCATCGGCCATCCCTTGGAAATCGATCGGATCCTGGGCGACGAGCGGAACTATGCCGGTGGTAGCTTTGTGAAGCCCACGGACTTTGGCAGCTTGACCTATGGGTCACCACTGATGAACGTCACCTTCGATCCTACCGTCAGCGATGAATTTGCCAGCTACGGCTTTGATGACAGCGGCACGCCAGCCAGCAAGGAATATCTAATTAAGGAAGGTAAACTGCTGCGCGGTTTGGGTGGAGCCGATAGCCAAGCCCGATCGAACCTGCCCGGTGTAGCTTGTAGCCGCGCCTGTGACTGGAATCGGCCACCGATCGATCGGATGGCCAACATTAACCTGGAGCCGGGTCATAGCAGTCTCGCAGAAATAATTGGCTCGATCGAATCCGGCATTTATATGGAATCCAATCGGTCTTGGTCGATCGACGATCGGCGCCATAAGTTTCAGTTTGGTTGCGAGTACGCGCGGGCGATCGAAAATGGTCAGCTCACCAAGACCCTGCGGGATCCCAACTATCGCGATATCACCCCCAAGTTCTGGGGCAACCTAGTGGCCGTGGGCAACGCCCAGACTTGGCGCACCTACGGCTCCCCCTACTGTGGCAAAGGCGAACCGAATCAGATGATTTGGGTGGGCCACGGTTCTCCCGTTGCAGCCTTTGCCAACGTCGAAGTTTTTGGAGGCAACTAAATGTTTAGTGAAAAGACAGAGTTGGCAATGGGCCAACTGGCGGCGGAACTACGCGACAAGATTACCAACGAAGAACAATTTGTCTTGCATCTGACCGGAGAAACCAGCGTTTTCATTCGCTTCAATGGCGGCCAAGTGCGCCAAACCGGAGCAGTGCAAGATGCTCGCTACCAATTGCATTTTTTCCGAGACGGTAAGACCTGCTGGCGCAATTTTGCAGGTGGCGCAGGCGATGCACCGCCCACCGCCGAAATCTTGGCCGAATTGCGATCGGAGATCGGTCAGCTCCCCCCAGACCCCTATGCGGTGTTACCGACAGCGGCCCAAACTAGCAATCACAGCCAAACTGGCCAATTCCCCACGGATCCAGCAGCGATCTTGGCGGCCACCAAAGGCTTGGATTTCACCGGTCTCTATGCCTGTGGCACGGTAGTACGGGGCTATGCGGATAGCACCGGTAGCAAACATTGGTTCAGCACCGCTACTTTTACTTTGGACTATTCGTTGTTCGATGCCGAAGGTCGGGCCGTCAAGGGTACCTATGCTGGTAGTCACTGGCAGGACGAGGAATATCAACGCCAAATTGCGGCTTCCCGGCAACAGTTGGCCAAGATGCAAAAACCGCTGAAGTCGATCGATCGCGGTCAATATCGCACCTATCTGGCTCCGGCAGCCGTAGCAGATCTGGTGGGCATGCTCTCCTGGGGTGGCATCAGTGAAGCCTCGCTCCAACAAGGGCAGAGCGCCTTGGCAGCCTTACGAGATGGTCGCACCCTATCGCCCTTACTATCCCTGAGTGAGGACTTTCGATCGGGCTTGGTGCCGAGCTTTAATGACGATGGCGAAATGGCTCCAGAGCAATTACCGCTGATCGAGAGAGGTAAACTGGTGAATACCCTGATTAATGCCCGGACGGCTCAGGAGTACGGCAAGGTCTCCAATGGAGCGAATGGTGGAGAGTATTTGCGATCGCCGCACTTGGCGACCGGGGATCTATCCCAGTCGCGGATTCTAGCGGAGCTGGGTACCGGCTTGTATCTAAGCAATTTGCATTATTTGAACTGGAGCGATCAACCCACGGGTCGGATTACGGGCATGACTCGCTATGCCTGTTTCTGGGTGGCAGAGGGTGAAATCGTCGCTCCCATTAGCAATCTGCGCTTCGATGCCAGTCTCTACGATTTCTGGGGCGACAATCTCCTGGCGGTCACAGATTTTGCGGAGTACATCGCCGCAGTGGATTCTTACGGGGGCCGTAGCCTGGGCGGCGACTTGGTGCCAGGAATGCTAATTCAGGATTTCACATATACGCTGTGAGCGGAGCTAGGTTCGGCTCACTACTGCCGCATTTCTGGCCATCAAGCCCATGGCTTGCCAGCTCAGGTCTAGATATGCCTGGATTTCGGGGGCACTCAGGAACTTGCTAGCCATGTGGGTCGCCCCATCGATCGTATAGGTGTCCTGAACGGCCATGCTCGGCGGGAAAGGGAAGAATAGCAAGTAAGGCCCGTTGGCTTCCGTGCGCAACTGATTAGACGCATAGAATTTAATCAAATTGGGCTGAAAAAGCTCGCGCACATCATCAACATACTCGGATTGCAAGCGATAGCGCTTAGAAAAAGCTGGGAAATCGCGGAAATTGATGTCTTTAAAGCCAAAGGCATTGGCTACTTTATCGATCATCAGTTCGGGCCGCAGATCGAAACTGGGGATATTCAAGGATTCATCATAGAAAACCAATGCCGTCAGGCAATATGACTTGGTATCGCTATCGCCACTAATGCTCACAGATTCCTCATCGAAACTGACGCTGTTGTGGTAAGTGCCGACGGTATATTGATAGTCGAAAATAGCGACTTCCACGGGTTTACCCTGGCGAGAAACCTTCCCCCGCAGTAAGTTAGTGACCTTACCGCGACCGTGAGCAAAAAAGTCGAAATTGGAGAGCAGCGGCGATAGACTGCCATCGTCCTTGGACGAATATCGCAATTTCAGAATCGGAGCCAGGGCCTGAATGCTTGCATTCCGCTTCTTATTCTGTGCCACGACGGCGGCGACTAAAACTCCAATCAGGATCAAAACTATCCCAAAAATCAACAACGGCGTCATGCTTCGTGGCAAAGCTCCGGCCAGCGGTTGTGCGGCCGCCAGCCAGAACAAAGAAGTCCGCGTTGACTACTCAGCCGATTACTACTTCTTCGGCGATGCACCTCCCAAGAAAATGTAGCTGAGCCTAGGCGGCCAGTAACTTATCCAATTCGCCAGAGGCATCCAAGGCGTGGACATCGTCGCAGCCACCAATGTGTCGATCGTTGATAAAAATCTGGGGGACGGAGCGGCGTCCATTGGATCGATCGGCCATTTTGGCCCGGGCGTTTTCGTCACCATCGATGCCATGTTCGGTAAAGACAACGCCTTTGCTCTTGAGGAGACTTTTGGCCCGAATACAAAAGGGGCAACTGCTCCAGGTATAGATTTCGACGTTTGCCATGCAGGGATCTCCTGAGATGATGAGTTTTGAGTGTACTACGCTATCGCGATCTCGTGGTATTGCCAGTGGCAAATTGCCGTTATTGCTAGTCTAGATTTCCGAGGATAGCTAATGTTACGCAACAATCAGATTAAAATCACGATTCCGCTCCTGAAGCTCTAAACCACGCTGCTCGCTCTTAGCTAACCGCCGATGCCAAAGCGACCGGCCAGATCGGGACTAAAGGGGATCAAGATGGCGATCGACAAAAACAAAGCCAGCAGAGTCAGGGCCGCGCGCGTATCGTCTGGCTCCGTTAGCTCATTCAGGCAAGGCTTCTCCAAAGTCCGTTGCAGAAAACCAATCAGCACCGCCCAATAGAGAATCACCGAATTAGCGGGATTAGCAAAAGCCACGATCGCCAGAATCACCAAAGTAGCAATAGTCGATCGCTGGGCCACCTTGCGGCCATAGATAGCCTGCATCATCCGGCCCCCATCTAATTGACCAGCAGGCATCAAGTTCAGGGCCGTAATCACCAGCCCCAACCAGCCCAGTACCACCAGCGGACTGATGTTTATCAAATTCTGATGAATTTCGTTCCCCAAGACCACCTTGGCCAGAGAACCCACCAGAATTGAAGCTTGGAAAAACTGGCTAGGGATTTCGATGCCATTGCCAGAGCGAGAAAGCACCAGACCCATCAGCAAGAAACCCAAAGAGGCTAAGCCCCCAGCAATTGGCCCAGCGATCGCGATATCGAACAGTGCCGTGCGATCGGGCAGAGTGGAAGCAAAGCGCGTAATGGCACCAAAAGAACCGATCTGGGCCGTGGGCAAAAAGCTCGGCCAGTTGAGCTTCACCTGAAGCTGCCGGGCCGTCAGCCAATGTCCGATCTCGTGAGCCACCAGAATCGACCACAGACCAGCCGCTAAAGGTACTACCTGTTGCCAGCGGCCCAAATTAGCATAGAAATCAAAACCCAGAAAGACTCCAGCCGTTTCCAAAGTACTGGCGATCGTCGCCACCAGCAGCACTACGGACAAGATCTTCTGAGCCACGGTCATTTGCAGGGCTTCCGTAAACAACGGCATGACCAGAGCCACCGGACGTTCCTCCGGCCCTTCTAATAAATAGAATTGGTACTTGTCACCGGTCAGCTTCTGGAGATTCTGCTGAATCCGCTGGTGAGCGGCGGCTGGTTCTCCGCGCAAATTGCCCTGGAATAGTACGCCGTTTTGGTAGGGAATAGTCTTGGTCGCAAAAAAAGTATCGATGCCAAAGATGCCCCGAATTTTCTCCAGTTCATCGCCTTCAATATGCGGAATTTCGGGCATGGTAGCAGCTTCCGGGACAGTGCCATCGGGATTCGTTTGCGCAGCATTCCCATTGGGAGTTCGATAGCGGTTCATCCGCTCGGCCAGCTGTTTACCCAGCTCCGGGTCTTGGGCCGCTGCGCGCAAGCGGTTACCCAACCAGATGTAGAGAGCCGTGGAGGAAACTAGTAACAGCAGCACCACCACGAGGTTGACGTAGATGCCGGCAGCAAAGGAGCCAAAAAAGACCAGCCAGGGCAGCATCAGAGCCACCGATTGCAACCAGGCCAACAGACCCATGCGGCCATAGGCGCGATTGCGATAGTAGCCCCAAGCCAAGATGCCAATGGCAAACAGAAAGATGGCAGCAGTGGCGTAATTTTCGGCGTTCAACATAGGGATGGCAAGAAGGGTTGGTGGAAAGGAAAGACTGCATGGAGTTTCCACCATTGGTACCAGCTTAAGCTGCTAACTAACGAATTTCAATTGGCTTCAGAGAAAAAAGCCGCAAGACGGTATTCAGAACCCGTGATTCGGTGAGAGCGCGCTATAATTCTTTACAACGCACCCTCAAATTTAAGTTGACAATGAGCGACCCCATTATTAACAGTTTTTTCGTTGGGCGAGCTTTGGCCCAAGCAATTACCGATAAAATCACCGAAGCCGCCACCATTGGCTTGAGCGAGCTGGGCAAACTAGATGCTGAGCAGCGAGTCAAGATGCAGTCCTTTACCCAAGAGGTGATGGCCCGGGCCGCCCGCGAGACTGGCGGCAGTTCTGGGAATCCTAATGCTGGTACCACCGATCTGCAAGAAACAATCGACGACCTGCGAGCCGAAATCGCGAGATTGCGCGCTGAGCTGCAGCGCTACCGCAACCGTACCCAAAGTTAATCCCCTTCAATATCCCCCGCGTGTCTGCCCTTTCCACCCTGCCTCGCTCATTGCTCCCCGCAGAACCTTTGCCGGAGCTGCCTGCCGCTGATATGCCCAAAAACTCTGCGGTTAACCACAAACAATATCGCTGGAATCGAGAAAACTATTCCCAGCGGCGGCGCTACATAGATATTTGGTATTTTGTGATCAGTTTCTTGAACGGCTCCTGGCTGGACAACAAGAAATGGAGCTATGCGGGCGGCTATACAGAAGCCAAACGTAATGTTCGTCGCCGTCGGCAAGCAATCTGGATGCGGGAGACCTTCCTGAACCTGGGGCCCACCTTTATTAAGTTGGGCCAGTTGTTTTCCACCCGGGCGGATCTGTTTCCGGTGGAGTATGTAGAGGAACTAAGCAAGCTCCAAGACCGGGTACCAGCCTTTGGCTACGAGGTGGTGCAAACTACCATCAAAAGGGAGCTGGGCAAGGAAATCGAGGAGCTGTTTACCAGCTTCGAGCCAATTCCGCTGGCTGCGGCCAGCTTGGGCCAAGTTCATCGAGCCGTGTTACCCACTGGTGAAGAAGTGGTGATCAAAATCCAGCGCCCCGGCCTGAAAAAGCTCTTCACGATCGACCTAGCCATCCTGCGCGGCATTGCCCAATATTTTCAGAACCATCCCAAGTGGGGCAAGGGCCGGGATTGGATGGGCATTTATGATGAATGCTGCAAGATTCTTTGGGAAGAAACGGACTATTTATTGGAAGGCCAGAACGCCGATACCTTCCGGCGTAACTTTCGAGGTGAAGACTGGGTAGTGGTGCCCCGGATTTTCTGGCGCTATTCTTCGCCCCAAGTGTTGGCATTGGAATACTTGCCGGGAATCAAGATCAGTCATTATGAAGCCTTAGAGGCCGCAGGGATAGATCGCAAACAAACGGCCCTGCTCAGTGCCCGCGCCTATCTCCGCCAGATTCTCAACGACGGCTTTTTCCATGCGGATCCCCATCCCGGCAACATAGCAGTCAATGCTGCTGGCCACCTGATTTTCTATGATTTCGGGATGATGGGCCGGATTGCTGGTAATACCAAGGGTAAATTAATGTCCACGCTGGGTGGGGTGGTACAGCAGGATGCGGAGCAGGTCTTGGCCTCTTTGATCGAGCTGGGGGTGCTGGTGCCCACGGGCGATCTGGGCCCGCTCCGCCGGTCTCTCCAATACATGTTGGATAACTTCATGGACAAGCCCATGGAAGCCCAGTCTATTACCCAGATCAGTGACGATCTGTATGAGATTGCCTACGACCAGCCCTTTCGTTTTCCGGCCACTTTTACCTTTGTGATGCGGGCTTTTTCGACGATCGAAGGGGTCGGCAAGGGCCTAGACCCAGAATTCAATTTTATGGAGGCGGCCCAGCCGTTTGCGTTGCAACTGATGAGTAACAGTAACTTGACCAATGAAGCAGGCGATTTTCTGGGTGCCCTGGGCCGTCAGGCCACCCAAATGGGCACTTCGGCCCTGAGCCTGCCCCGCCGCATCGAGGATACGATCGAGAAACTAGAGCGCGGCGACCTGAAGGTGCGGGTGCGTTCGACGGAAACCGATCGAATTATTCGCCGGATGACGGCCATGCAGCAAGGCACCACCTATGCGTTGCTGACGGGATCTTTTACACTCTCGTCTACGATGCTATTTGTCAGCAAATTTCCAATTCAGGCGGGCGTAATGGGCATACTATCTTTCGGAATGGCGATCGTCTTGATCAGACATTTGCGCCGTACGGAGCGGGCCGATCGATCCTTTTGATCAGGCGAAAACCCTTGTGGTGTCTTTGTAAGTTGCTGTAAGCAGCTATACAAACACCCCCAAACTGGCCTATTATGCATGATGGCCATTAGGCTGCTATTTCCGCGATCTTTCTGATTCTTTTTTTTGAGACAGGCAAAGCTATGAAGTCGAACTTTTTGCAGAATACCGACAAGGGCATGGTGCGTGCCGGTAACCAGGATTCCTATTATGCCGACCCGGCTGGTAGATTCTGCATTGTGGCCGACGGGATGGGCGGTCATGCCGGTGGCGAAGAAGCCAGCAAAATAGCCATTAATACCATTAAGAACTACATCGAAGCCCAATGGCAGGCCGATAGCGACCCTCGGCAACTGTTGGAATCCTCCCTGCTCGCTGCCAATGCTGCGATCTTGGACGACCAGAGCCTCAATCCAGCCCGATCTGATATGGGCACCACCTTGGTCATGCTGTTATTTGAGGCCGATCGAGTGTGGGCCGCTAATGTGGGAGATTCTCGCCTCTATCGCTTTCGGGAAGGAAATCTGGAGCAGATTACGGAAGATGATACTTGGGTAGCTAGGGCGATGAAAATGCAGCAGCTGACCCCAGAGGAAGCCAGGGTGCATCATCTGCGCCATGTGTTGTCCCACTGCCTCGGTCGTCGAGAATTGGGCCTGCGCCCCGAGTGCATTCAGCCGATCGATATTCGGACTGGCGATGTGGTCTTGCTTTGTAGTGATGGACTCACGGAAGAAGTGGACGATGTGGAAATTGCCGACAAGATGAAGTCGGTGCCCTTAGAAGAGCTGCCGGTGGTGTTGGTGGAAACGGCCAAGAACAATGGTGGCAGCGACAATATTACGGTGATCTTGGGCCTAGTAGAAAATGGGAATGGTGCAACGATTGAGGTAGGGGAAGCAGATGTCTCGATCGATGAAGTTCCAGCATCCGGTACTCTCGGCCAGTAAATCGATTAGATCCTCAGCAAAAAGCCCGACCATAGATTGGCGGGCTTTTTTTATTTATTAATAATTGTTCGCATTGGACAGTTCTCCCTAGGGAAGTCAATCGAAAATATTTGGGAAAGTTCGCAACAAGGAGCGCTTGGCCAACGTCGCTGGGTATATTACAGCAAAAGGGACGGTAATCTTGTCAACAACCATTTACATTACTAAACCATAATGTAGATCTCAGTCTCGACTTTAACTAGCCGCACCTTGGTGAACCTCGTTTTAAAGGAGTGAAAATCTTATGTCTCAGCCTTTTGACCTGTCCCTAGAGCAACAATTCAGCGTGAGATCTTTCCAATCTCAGATCCAAGACATGAGCCGCGAACAAGCTCACGACTTCCTGGTGGAACTGTATACCCAGATGATCTGGCAAGAATCCACCTACAAAAATCTTTTGAAACATCAGTGGGGCATCGAAGACGCCCCGCAACCCTACAACCGGAATTAACCCTCGATCCCCAGCCAATCTTGGGGCTTCAGGTAAGTATTGTACAGTTCTGCTTCCGGTGTATTAGGGGTAGGCTCGTAGCCATATTCCCAGCGCACCATCGGTGGTAGAGACATCAGAATCGATTCGGTGCGGCCATTTGTTTGTAAACCAAAGATGGTACCCCGATCGTAAACCAGGTTGAACTCCACATAGCGGCCCCG
Organism: Synechococcales cyanobacterium OTE_70_metabat_200; assembly: GCA_031375385.1. Lineage (GTDB taxonomy): Bacteria > Cyanobacteriota > Cyanobacteriia > Cyanobacteriales > Chamaesiphonaceae > JAAFHZ01. The sequence goes on from JANMHS010000122.1 coordinate 11,047, forward strand.
CCGATAGAGCTGGAAATTCCGCTCTTGATCGCCATAGGGTGTATCCTTGCGCTTCTGGACGATCGGCTTGTAGGCTGCCACAAAAGAATGGGCGCAGTCTTGGACGAAGGCGAACACCTCCTCCCAACTACGGGCCGGTCTGCTCCCTAGCTCCCGGCTATAGCAACCGGCTGGGCCATCGGGTTGGTCGCCCTTGTAGAATTCGCCAGCATTGCTGTCTTGATAGTCAAAAAATAGTCCACCCACGCCGCGGGTCTCGTTGCGATGCTTGAGGTAGAAGTATTCATCACACCAACGTTTGAAGGTGGGGTAGTAATAGGGGTCGTGCCGATCGCAGGCATCCTTAAGAGTTTGATGCAGATGCACTACGTCTTCCCGTTGGGGGTAGTAGGGCGTTAGATCCAAGCCGCCACCAAACCACCAAACCGGGCCAGCTTCAAAATAGCGATAGTTGAAATGCACCGTAGGCACGTAGGGATTGCGCGGGTGCAGTACCATGGAGGTCCCGGTGGCATAGAAGCCATGACCGGCGGCTTCGGGCCGTTGCTTTAAAATCGAGGGGGGAAGTTGCTCGCCCCAAACTTCCGAGAAATTCACTCCACCTTGTTCGAAAACATCGCCTTCGCGCAGCACACGAGAGCGACCACCGCCGCCTTCGGGGCGAACCCAGCTATCTTCCCGAAATTCTCCACCGCCATCGGCATCTTCTAGCTCGCGGCAAACCCGATCCTGAAGCTGCTTCATGAAATCGCTGACGCGACCCTTGGCATCCCCCGGCGGCAAGCTACCAGCTAGCGCGGTGGCGGTAGGAGTATTGATGGGAGTCATAGAAATTTTTGATATAAACTTTTCTTCACTAATTTTAGATGTTTCGCTCTCGCTTGGGGTAGCTCGATCGGGACTTTAAAATAGCAAGCTGGGATCTAACGTCCGCAACAAGCTGAATCATACTGTGTCGATCGATACTACAGCAAAGATTGTTTACAAAACATTACCTAGATCTCAGCCATTTTTACGTTGACCGATCCCCGGTCGCCATTCCTTCAGCAGTAGGCGATCCCCGCGTTGGATTGGCAGCGAGTCAGGGGAGAAAAATAACGAAATATCAACTGACAAAAGAATATCCAGAAGGCCTAGGCTACACTGATCGACAGCGCCCAGAAATCGAGCACAGTCGGCATTATCTTCCTGAAGCCCAAATGTCAGCGGCGCACTAAGTTTCAATGTTGCGACGGCGAACACAACTTGATCCCTTGCTCGGTAAACCTTGTCCCCAGCAATCTTAATTAGGATCGCAGAGCTTCTTTTTTATGACAGATTTTCCTTGGCTAACAGCTATTATTCTTTTTCCAGTGGTGGCCTCGGCGGCTATTCCCTTCTTGCCCGATCAGGGTGGCCGCACGGTGCGCTGGTATGCGCTGACCGTGGCGGCACTGGATTTTTTGGCGATCGTCTATGCCTTTATCACCGGCTACGACACCAGCCTGCCTGGAATGCAATTGGTAGAGAGCTACACCTGGGTACCGCAGATTGACCTGAAGTGGTCCGTAGCCGTAGATGGTCTATCCATGCCCTTGGTGTTGCTGACGGGCTTTATTACCACCCTGGCGATTCTGGCCGCTTGGCCGGTCACTTACAAACCCAAGCTGTTCTATTTCCTGATGCTGGTGATGTACGGCGGCCAGATTGCGGTGTTTGCCGTGCAGGATATGTTGCTGTTTTTCCTGGTATGGGAATTGGAACTGGTGCCGATCTATCTTTTCCTCTCAATTTGGGGTGGCAAGAAGCGGTTGTACGCCTCTACCAAGTTCATTCTGTACACGGCTGGCGGCTCATTGTTTATTTTGATTGCCGCTCTGGCCATGGGCTTTTATGGCGGCACCACTACCTTTGATATGCAAGCCTTGGCCCATAAGGACTACAGCCTGGGCTTCCAGCTCTTGATGTACTCAGGGTTCCTGATTGCCTATGGGGTAAAGCTGCCGATTATTCCGCTCCATACTTGGTTGCCCGATGCTCACGGTGAAGCGACGGCTCCTGTCCACATGCTCCTGGCGGGAATTTTGCTGAAGATGGGTGGCTATGCCTTGATTCGGATGAATGCAGAAATGCTACCTGCGGCTCATGCGGTCTTTGCACCAGCTTTGATCGTGCTGGGGGTTGTCAACATTGTCTATGCGGCCCTGACTTCCTTTGCCCAGCGCAACCTGAAGCGAAAGATTGCCTATTCTTCGATTTCCCACATGGGCTTCGTGTTGATCGGCATTGCTTCTTTTACCGATCTGGGCATGAGCGGCGCAATGCTGCAAATGGTTTCCCATGGTTTGATTGGAGCAAGTTTGTTCTTTTTGGTAGGAGCTACCTACGATCGCACCCACACCCTCATGCTGGACGAAATGGGCGGCGTGGGCCAGAAGATGAAGAAGATTTTCGCAATGTTCACGGCCTGCTCTATGGCTTCTTTGGCTTTGCCAGGAATGAGTGGCTTTGTGGCCGAGCTGATGGTTTTCGTTGGGTTTGCTACCAGCGATGCCTATAACAGTCAGTTCAAGGTGGTAATGGTGTTGCTGATGGCCGTGGGGATCATTCTGACTCCGGTCTATTTGCTATCGATGTTACGGGAAATCTTCTTTGGCAAAGAGAACCAGGAATTGGTGGAACACGAAGCGCTGATTGATGCGGAACCCCGGGAAGTCTTTATCATCGCTTGTCTGCTGGTACCAATTATTGGGGTAGGTTGCTATCCCAAGCTGTTGACCCAGATCTATGACCCCACTACGGTGCAGTTAACTGCACACCTACGGGATGCGGTACCGACGATCGCCCATCGACCAAGTACTTCATTGCTCAGCTTGTCCGTCTACAACAGCGACATGGCTCTAACCGCACCGAATATCCAGAAATCCCTGAAGTAGTCCAGAGATTCCCCAAAAATCCCCCTGTGATAGGGGGATTTTTATTGCGGCTATCCAGGGCGCAAAAAATACTCAAGTTCCCCTATCCCCACAACTCCCCGACAAAAGCATTGAGTCGATCGAGTCCCTTAGCCAGTGTTTGCATATCCGTAGCATAAGACAGCCGGACATGGTCGTCGGCTCCGAAGGGCAAGCCGGGGATCACGGCTACTTGCTGGCTTTCCAGGAACCGCTGACAGAATTCCAAGGAGGAGAGTCCGGTCTTACGGATGTTGACAAATACATAAAAAGCTCCGTCGGGCGTGGCGCAATCTAGTCCGGGGATCCGGCTCAGGCTATCCAGCACAAAGTTCCGGCGCAGGCTGAAAGCCGCTAGCATCTCGGCTACGCAGTCCTGAGAGCCTTGTAAAGCGGCCAATGCCCCATATTGGGCAAAGGTACAGACATTGGAGGTGCTATGGCCCTGGATCGTGCTGGCGGCCTTGATAATTTCGATCGGGGCTGCTAGGTAGCCCACTCGCCAGCCGGTCATGGAATAGGCCTTGGCAAAGCCACTGCTGACGATCGTGCGAGCGGCAATTTCTGGGTTCAGGGAGCCGATGCTGACATGGCGCACATCGCCATAGACAATCTTTTCATAAATTTCATCGGAAACCACCAAAATGTCGTGGTGGACAATTACCTCGGCCAGCGCTGCTAATTCCGCCGCACTGTAGACGATGCCGCTGGGATTGGAGGGGGAATTGAGCACCAGTAATTTGGTGCGCGGGGTAATGGATTGCTCTAGCTGGGCGGGGGTCAGCTTGTAGGTACTGCCAGTTGGCACGATCTTCGGCACCCCATCGGCCAGCCGCACCATTTCTGGGTAACTGAGCCAGAAGGGAGCAGGAATCAGCACTTCGTCCCCTGGGTTGAGCAGGGCCATCATCAAGTTAAAGAGGGAATGCTTGCCACCATTAGTGACTAGGATATTGGCGGCTTGGTAGCTGAGCTGGTTGTCTTGGTGCAGCTTGTGGGCGATCGCTTCGCGCAGAGCTGGCTCGCCGCTGGCTGCTCCATATTTGGTTTTGCCGGCGGCCAGGGCGGCAGCCGCAGCGGCTTTGATATGTTCGGGCGTATCGAAATCTGGCTCCCCGGCACTAAAGCTGCAAATGTCGATGCCCTCAGCTTCCATGGCTTTGGCTTTGGCAGAAATGGCTAGGGTGACAGAAGGCTTTACCTCTCTCGTTCGATGTGCCAGCTCCATATCCCTCTATACCCTCCAATTATTTAGCCTTGGTCTCGGAAATGCCGACCGTTGGCGTTAGCCTGGGCGAAAGCCCCTATCGCCTGCGGGGCTAAATTTGATTTGTATCCAATATGCCCGAGTCTAGACATGCAATTATAGTTCCTGATGTCCCCTCTCGTTTCAAGTTTTTTGTGCTGAAATATTCTGCTGGTCTCGTAACCATTGCTACGGTGAATTTTGATCAGTTAGTGGAGTTTTATAGTAACATCCTAAGTCAGTCCCCAAATCCCTATCGATTCGGTATCTATGCTGGGTTTCGGTTGCCCGGTTTGGAATTGGGGATTTTCCGGCCAACAGAGGAACGGGAGGCAGATTTTGCGACTCCCAGCCGTTCCCTAGGCATCTGTTTGGAGGTGCAAAATTTGGACGAGATTTTTGCAGCTATGTCCGGGCCTGAGTATGAAACTTCCGAGCTGATCTCTGCCAGCCATGGGCGCGAGTTTTATCTCGCGGATCCCGATGGCAACCGGATTATTTTGCATCAGCAGGGCGTCTGGGGAGACTCGATTCCGGCACTTATGTAAAGCAGCGGAGATCGGCTACCCTAGCCAATTGAGGGATCCGTGTTATCATGGCAGGAGGCAAACCTGAAAAGAATCTTAATTTTTCTTAGCAATTGCCAGATCCCGATGCCCCGTCCACCATCTCCTCGAGTAAATTGGTTTGTCTGCTTCCCTAACCATCGCTACCTTTGTTGAATTACCGGCTCTTCTGCCAGCGGTGCAAGAGGCATTGGGAGAGGGGCCTTACTCGATTAGGACTTTTAGCGAGCCCACAGAATTTTCAAAATGCATTGAAAGCGACAAACAAGAAATTGATTGCTTGGTGGTGCAGTCCACCAATTTTGCCCGTCCGGTGATCGAACAGTTGTCAGCAAAAGGGATAGTGCTACCGATCGTGTTTTTGGTGGCCGATGGAGCCGAGCCGATCGCCGAGGTGGTCTACCACTTTTCCGAAGTAATGTTGAGTGTGGCCAACTTGGCGGCTTTAGGCAAGGGGGTAGAAGAGGCGATCGCCAAGTTCTTGAACCTGGATAAGGTAGACCCGATCGCCGAAGTCTTATCTTTGCCAGATGAGGAAGAGGATACTGAAAACACTAATGTTTTTCTGCTCCGTCAGCAGCGCCGCCTCAGCGAAAAGCTCAAGGAGCGGCTGGGCTACTTGGCAGTCTATTACAACCGCAATCCCCAGCATTTCTTTCGGCACCTCACTGCCGCCGAGCGCAGCCAGCTCTCCAGCCAACTCAAGGCCAGTTATCGCCAGATCGTGCTGGCTTACTTCACTCCAGAGAGCCGCATTAATGACTTATTGGATGAATTCGTCACCCTGGTGTTTTTTGCCGACCTCTCCGTTTCTGATGTGGTAGAAATTCACATGAACTTAATGGAGGATTTTTCCAAGCAGCTGAAGATAGAAGGCTGGAGCGAAGACATTTTGCTAGACTACCGCTTGACTCTGATTGATGCGATCGCCCATCTCTGCGAAATGTATCGTCGATCGGTGCCGCGAGAATAGCTGGCCTACACTTTTTCGGCGGAGAATACCAGCGGCCAAACATTACAAGAAAGTAAAGCTTTTTCGTGAACTGGGCCGATCCTCGTTGTCCGCTTGCGAATGCCGCTATGATGTTCGAGGGTAAAGGACACAGCTTCTTCATTAAAATCATCCTTCCCGACGGCAGCTGCCAACTATTTCTCAGAGCTGGAAACATTTTCAAAGCTATTATCCAGCCAACATTTCTCCAGAGCTATTCCTATGAGTCCCTTAGCCAGAACTTACATACTAAAACTATACGTAGCTGGTAATACCCCGAACTCCGTGCGGGCCTTACGAACGCTAAAGGGTATTTTGGCGGATGAATTCAAGGGTGTGTACGCACTTAAAGTGATTGATGTCCTGAAAAATCCGCAGCTAGCCGAAGAAGATAAAATTTTGGCAACTCCCACCCTCGCTAAGGTACTGCCCCCACCAGTACGCAAAATAATCGGTGATTTATCCGATCGAGAAAGGGTGCTGATTGGCCTAGACTTACTCTACGAAGAGTTGGAAGATGGCGATTTTGAATGAGCCTGGGAAATAGGTATTTCTAGAAATTTTTTCTACCTAGCTGCTCTACCTAGAACTTTGCTGTTAGAAAGTCGCGACTGCTTAACAATACTTAAGAATTATTTTAGAAGTTGTGCTCTATTTGGTTGTTAATTAAAGTTAACATTTTGTTTAAAGTTAATTATTTGTTTTTGATGTCGGAAAGATGACAAAGCCTAACATTCTCGCCAATGCCGAAGACCTAAACTCAGTTGGGGTCCGCAAGATCCACACCTTGATTGAGGGCTTTGATGATATTTCCCATGGCGGGTTGCCCATCGGTCGAACCACGATCGTCAGTGGTACTTCCGGCACCGGCAAAACAATGTTGGCAGCCCAGTTTCTTTACAATGGCATCGTTCATTTCGACGAGCCGGGGGTCTTTGTTACCTTTGAAGAATCTCCAGCCGATATCATTAAAAACGCCTACAGCTTTGGCTGGAACCTGCAAAAGCTAGTGGATGACGGTAAGCTCTTCATTCTGGATGCCTCCCCAGATCCTGATGGTCAGGAGGTAATTGGGAGCTTCGATCTTTCAGCCTTGATCGAGCGCATGCAGTACGCAATCACTAAATACAAGGCCAAGCGCGTCTCCGTGGACTCGATCACCGCTGTGTTTCAGCAGTACGATGCAGCCTCGGTGGTGCGCCGAGAAATTTTTCGCTTGGTAGCCAGGCTAAAGCTGATGGGAGCCACCACGATCATGACCACCGAGCGGCTGGACGAGTATGGGCCGGTGGCCCGCTATGGGGTAGAAGAATTTGTTTCGGATAATGTGATCATTACCCGAAACGTGCTGGAAGGAGAAAGAAGACGGCGGACGATCGAGATTCTGAAGCTGCGCGGCACCACCCACATGAAAGGGGAGTACCCTTTCACGATTACGAACAACGGCATCAATATCTTCCCGCTGGGGGCCATGCGCCTCACCCAGAGATCGTCCAACGTGCGCGTGTCTTCGGGGGTTAAGAAACTGGATGAAATGTGCGGCGGCGGTTATTTTAAGGATTCGATCATTCTGGCCACCGGAGCCACCGGTACGGGTAAGACTCTACTGGTGAGCAAGTTTATCCAAGAAGCCTGCGCCTCCGGCGAAAGAGCGATTCTGTTTGCCTATGAAGAATCCCGCGCCCAGCTTTCGCGAAATGCCTATTCCTGGGGCACGGATTTTGAGGAAATGGAGAGCAAGGGTCTACTGAAGATTCTTTGTACCTATCCAGAATCTGCCGGTCTGGAAGACCACCTGCAAACGATCAAATCAGAAATTGCTGAATTCAAACCGGCGCGGATCGCGATCGATTCCCTCTCGGCCCTGGCTCGTGGCGTTAGCAACAATGCTTTCCGGCAATTCGTGATCGGGGTGACGGGCTACGCCAAGCAAGAAGAAATCACTGGCCTATTTACAAATACTTCCGATCAGTTCATGGGTTCACACTCCATTACGGATTCCCATATTTCTACGATTACCGATACGATTCTAATGCTCCAATACGTAGAAATTCGCGGCGAAATGGCTCGGGCAATTAACGTTTTCAAGATGCGCGGCTCATGGCACGACAAAGGCATTCGGGAATACACCATCAGCAAGGATGGTGCCGATATTAAGGATTCCTTCCGCAACTATGAAGGCTTGATCAGTGGCTCCCCCAGCCGGATTAGCATCGATGAAAAGAGCGACCTATCCCGGATTGTACGGGGAGTAAGGGATAAGGACAGCCAATAAATCATCAACATAAAAAATATGGTGATATCCTTCATTATTTAAGAAAGGCATATTGATTGGACTCATTCTATTATAGTTTACTTTCTGAAAGTAGTACTATTCTACGAGTAGACCATTTTGAATGTCCACGCGGCGGATTTGGCTAATTAGACAAATCATCTTCATTACGAATCCGCTTGATCGGAAAATTAGCAATCAGCGCCGTGGTGCGTTGGCTGCTCTCCAAAGAGAAATCTAGTGACTGCATATCCACCTCCACATAGCGGGAAATGACATCCAGGATTTCGAGGCGCATTTTTTCCAGAGCCTTGGGACTAAGCTCGATGCGATCGTGCGCGATTACCACTTGCAAGCGCTGTTTGACCTGCTCGCGGCTATTTTCCTTACGTTCTTGGCGGGTAATGATTTCGATGAGTTCTTTGAACATGGCAGATCGGGGCGGGGCAGAATTTACTTAAATGACACCAGTTTGCGTAGCCGATCGAAGAAGCTGTCTTTCGCAACATCCAGATCTAGGAAATCGACCTTTTCACCTTGAATGCGCCGCGCAATATTATGAATTGCTTGAGCAGCCAAGGTTTGGTTTTCATCCAGTACCAGCGGCTCTCCCCGGTTGGTAGAAGTGATCACTCGTTCTTCTTCGGGGATGATCCCAATCAAAGGCAAAGCCAAAATTTCCCGCACATCATCGACGGACATCATATCATTGGCTTCCACCATGGTCGGTCGCAACCGATTCACAATGAGGTGGGCGGGGCGAATATTATTGGCTTCTAGCAAACCCACTACCCGATCGGCATCGCGCACCGCTGAAATTTCTGGCGTAGTTACCACCAAAGCTTCCTGGGCAGCAGCGATCGCATTCTTAAAGCCCATCTCGATCCCCGCCGGACTGTCTACCAACACAAAATCAAACTGATGGGATAGCTCGCCCACCATCCACTTCATGTGGTTGGGCGTAATCATTTCGGCTTTGCGGTTTTGGGTGGCGGGCAGCAGCACCAGGTTCGGCTGGCGCTTATCCCGCACCAAGGCCTGATCCAGACGACATTCGCCGGCCAAAACTTCCACTGCCGTATAAACCACCCGGTTTTCTAGTCCCAGCAACAAATCCAGGTTCCGCAGACCGAAATCTGCATCCACCAAGGCCACCTTTGCACCCAATTTGGCTAAGGTCATCCCGAGGTTGGCGGTGACGGTGGTTTTGCCAACGCCGCCTTTTCCAGAAGTAATTACTATAACTCTAGCCATAATGGTTTTAAGTAATGCGAGTTTCTCCACTCGCGGAATATTGTCAATTTAGTTAGTTAATTGAGCAGACTTTAAACGAACCATCATAGGGGTGATCGCGGGCCAAGATCAATGCTTTGCAATCTTTATTTGCCCTCAGACGAATTTGCTGTTGGCAATGCTGTTATTCCGATCAATCAGGGCCGCAATAGACTTAGCATCGGCGGCAGCGGTGATCCGAATGGCCTGGTTGAGAATATGGGCAATTTCCGGTTCCGGTTCCTCCGGACCCTGCTCGGGAGACCGAGCCACATAGCCAGCAATGCGGAGCTGGGTCGGGTTCATTTGCAAGGCCATGATCAGGCAGTTTTCATTGCCAGCAGATCCTGCATGGGCAATGCCCCGCAACCTGCCCCACACAATAATATCCCCCACTGCAATCACCGCCCCGCCAGGATTTACATCGCCCACCAGCACGATCGGGCCAGGGTGCCGGACTTCTACCCCAGACCGGACGGTCATCTGTACGTATAGCGGTTCCGAGCTAGATACCGCCTTACTCTGCACCACATCCGGTTGATACTGCTGTACGGAATAGCCAGCAGTGGCAGCTGCCACTGCCGTTTGCCGCCGACTAGTATGCACCGATCGAAGGCTGAGCTGCACATCTTCTAAGCCCTGGGCGATCGTCTGGAGCTGACGGGCATCCATCAATCGATCTTGGGCATAGACATGCACCGCAGCCATTGGTTGCCAAAAGCGCTTGGCCCCGCTCAGACGCTGCTGCAACTGTTCCCAAATTTCGGTCCAGCCGGTCTCCGCATTGGCTTCGGCCAAACTGGGCAGAATGAGCTGGATTTCACCATCGGCACTCTGAATCTGGACATACCAATCGCGACGGGCCGTTGGTTCGGTCGCCAGAGGCGGATTTGTAGAAATATCGGAGTTCATAGGCTAGGAAGGCAGAAGTGGGCGAAGACGCTGTACTACAAGACCGGTGTGCGGGTGAAAGAGCCAGACTAACACAAATAGGGTGGAGGAAACTAACACGATCGAGGGGCCCGAAGGTAGATTGCTGTAGTAACTGAGGTAGATACCACTGAGACTGCTAGCCACCCCCAGCGCTGCGCCCACCAGCATCATGTGGTGTAGTTCCCGGACAAGTAAATAGGCCGTCAAAGCTGGCCCAATCAACAGCGCAATCACCAGAATCACTCCCACCGCTTGCATACTAGCAATAATCGTCAAGGTCACCGCGGCCATAAAGCCAAAGGCGATCGCTGACACGGGCAGACCAGCCGCTTGGGCGGCATTGGGATCGAACATATAGAAGAGCAGCTCCTTGTAACAGAGTCCGATCGCCGCCAAAATCAGCATCGTAATCAGTGCAGTGCGCAGAATGTCGCTATTGGTAATGCTCAGCACATCACCGAACAAAAAGTCGTCCAGCAGCCGCTTGTTACCCAGAAGATTAATAGAGAGCACCCCGATCGCAAAGAAAGTCGAAAAGGTCAGAGCCATCGCCGAATCGACCTTAATCCGAGACTGGGCGCGAATAGCATTAATCAAAAAGGAGCCCAAAATCCCGGATCCGAAGGCTCCAATCAGCAGATCGATATGTAGAAAATAGGAGAGAGAGAGTCCTGGCAATACACAATGAGCGACCACATCGCCCAGCAGAGCCATCCGCTGCACGATTAGATAGCTACCGACCACCGGACAGAGGATACCTACCAACAGGCCGATGGCGATCGCCCGCTGCATGAATTCGTACTGCCAGGGCGCAGTAATCAGCTCTAGCATCACCTAGACCGTCACCATGGTTTTGGCACTAAAGAACCGTTTGCGCACTCGATCGGCAATTTGGGCACCGGTCAAGCCCAGTGCTACTAAGGACTGATCGGGAGTGGCATGCTCCACCAAAATATCCGGTACACCAATGCGCTCCACCGGCACGTTGATATTGTGATCCAGCAAGGATTCTAGTACTGCCGAACCAAAGCCGCCTTGCAAACAGCCTTCTTCGAGAGTAACCACTTTGCCAATTCCCGCAGCTAGGGGCAGGATCAGTTGCTCGTCCAAAGGTTTCACGAAGCGAGCATTGACCACCGTGGCTTCAATGCCATGTTCGCTAAGTAACTCAGCTGCTTGGTGGGCGGGATGCACCATGGAGCCATAGGCTAACAACAACACATCGTCGCCCTGACGAATGATTTCGCCCTTGCCGATCGGTAAGGTCTCCCAACCTTCTTCCAGCAGCGGTACACCGTAGCCTTCTCCCCGCGGATAGCGCATGGCGATCGGCCCATCCGTATAGGCAATGCCCGTGGCGACCATCCGTTGCAACTCTCCTTCGTCTTTGGGAGCCATGACTACCATGTTGGGAATAAACCGGAGGTAGGCGATGTCGTACATGCCTTGGTGGGTTGGCCCATCGTTGCCGACAATTCCAGCGCGATCCATGCAGAAAAACACCGGCAGATTCTGGATGCAAACATCGTGAATAATCTGGTCGAAGGCCCGTTGCAGAAAGGTGGAGTAGATGGTGGCGACGGGTCTCATGCCTTCGGCAGCTAGACCGGCAGCTAAGGTAACCGCATGCTGTTCGGCGATACCCACATCAATATACTGCTTGGGTAGCTTGGCCTGGAATTTATCCAGCCCAGTACCCGTAGCCATGGCAGCGGTGATTGCCACGATCTTGGGATCGTTTTCGGCCAAGGAGATCAGGGTGTGGGCAAAGACCTTGGAGTAGCCCGGTGGCTTCGGCTTATTAGAAGGGATCGCCTTGCCCGTCGCAATATTGAAGGGACTTTGGGCGTGGTAGCTGACTTGGTCTTTCTCGGCAATCTCGTAGCCCTTGCCTTTGATGGTGGCCACATGCACCAGCACTGGCCCTTGGTGTTTGTGGGCGGCCCGGAAGGTACTAATCAGTTCTTCGATATTGTGACCATCCACTGGTCCCATGTAGGTGAAGCCCAGTTCTTCAAAAACAGCTCCAACTTTGGGCACGGCCAGTCGCTTCATGCCTTCTTTGACTCGATCGAGTTCCGGATACAGGGCTTCGCCGACGAAGGGGATGTTCTTGAGCTGACCTTGGAGGTTGTCCGTCACAAACTGGACTTCTGGGGTCACCCGAATCTTGTTCAGGTAGCGGGTAATAGCTCCGACGTTAGGGGAGATCGACATATTGTTGTCGTTCAGTACCACCAACAAATTGGTTTTCAGATGACCCGCATGGTTGATAGCTTCTAGGGCCATGCCGCCGGTCAAGGCTCCATCGCCAATCACGGCTACGCATTTAAAGTTTTCGCCCCGCAGGTCGCGGGCCATGGCCATGCCCAAGGCGGCAGAAATACTAGTGGAAGCGTGGCCAGCTCCGAAGTGATCGAACTTACTTTCACTCCGCTTCAGATATCCGGCGATGCCGTCTTTTTGGCGGAGTGTATCGAACTTGTGGTAGCGGCCCGTCAATAGTTTATGGGGATAGGCTTGGTGCCCCACATCCCAGGTCACCTTGTCTTTGTCCAGATCTAGGGTCTGATAAAGTCCGATCGTCAGTTCCACCACGCCCAGTCCTGGCCCGAGGTGACCGCCGCTGGTGGCAACGGTTTGTAAGTGCTTTTCCCGGATTTCGCGGGCGATCTGCTCTAGTTCGCGGATCGACAAGCCGTGGAGTTGGTTGGGGTGAGTGATGTCGCTTAAATGCATGGCCGTTGGTGGAGCCTCTCAAAATGAGAATCGGGTGTGAGAATACCTTATGCTTTCACTTTAAAGTATTTCTACGGAACGGGGAAAACAAGTTTTCCTAACTTAACGACGCACGTTTCGAGGATCGAGAGCATCGCGTAGGCCATCACCCAATAGGTTAAAGGCCAGCACCACTAGGGCAATCAGGATCGCTGGGGGGGCGACGAGCCAGGGCTGGAAGGTCAAAATGGAGGTGTTACTGCCGATCGACAGCATATTTCCCCAGGAGGGATCGGGCTGTTGGATGCCCAGGCCGATTAGGCTCAGCACCGATTCGGAAATAATGAAGCCGGGAATTGCCAGGGTCGCGGCGACAATTAAGTAGGTGGCGGTTTGGGGAAGAACGTGGCGAGCGATGATGTACAAGGGCCCCGCACCTAGCACTTTGGCAGCTTGGACGAATTCTCGCTCTTTGATCGAGAGCACTTGACCCCGGACTACCCTGGCTAGTCCAGCCCAGCCAATGAAGGAGGTGATCACCACGATCAAGAGGAAGCGTTGAGCGCTGGAAATCCCAGGGGGCAAGATAGCCGCCAGGGCTACGAGTAGATATAGGCCCGGCATGGTCATCAGTACTTCGGCCAGCCGCATCAGGATCGTATCCGTCCAACCACCAAAGTAGCCCGCTAGACCGCCCACCAACATGCCGATCGGGAAGGAGATCAGGATGCCCACTATTCCGATGAACAGGCTGATCCGACTGCCATAAACCAGCCGACTGAACTGGTCGCGGCCCTGTTCGTCGGTGCCAAAGAGGTTGATCCGGCCCGGTCTATCGGTGCCAAAGAGATGCCAGTCGCCGGTCATGCCGGGGAAGATCGCAATGTCGTTGGTTTCGTTTTTCTTGGGCTTGGCTTTGCCGAGGGTAGGCAGGCGCGGAATGCTGAGTTTAAAGAGCTGGTAGGAGTCGCCACGCACAAAGAGCCGCAGAGGTGAGGGCTTTTTGTCGTCTATTTTCAATGCTCGATCGCCCGTATTCAGGTCAGTCTTGCCCTGGGTGACGGGATAGACGTGAGGCCCTAGGAAAACCCCTTCGGGGTTGTTGAAGTGGATGGGGGTCGGCGGTAGCAAGGATCCATCTTTCTGAGATTCATAGGGGCTGTAGGGAGCAACAAACTCGGCACAGATCGCGATGGTATACAGCGTAATCAGGATGATTGCGCCCCACCGCGCTAGATTATTGTCTTTAAGTTGCCGCCACCAATCCATAGTTTTGTCCGAAACTTGTTGAGCTTCATTCTAGCGCGAGCGAGAGCGAGCGAGCTGTTATTCGACCATGCCCTCAGCGATCGACCACCACTCATAGCGCAATTGGCGATCGGCATCGCCCGGTTTTAAAGCGCGATAATTCAAATCGGCGTGCTTTTTGTAGAAGACTTTATCCACCTGTTTATAGAACTTATCGATCGATCGACCTTCGGCCTTCAACTTCTTCTGCACCGCCTTGCTTTTTTCTTGAATCGCCTTCTCATCTACTTTGCCCTGACCTTTGAAATCGATCGGCCAAATATTGTTGTTAGCACTGGTCTGGGTGACCGACTGGATCGCTTGGTTGACAGACTTCATGGGGTCAAAGGATTTCAGACTATCGTTAATAGTCTTCATGGGATCGAAGGATTTGGGCATCAAGTCACCAATGGTTTTGCCCAGATCGAATTTATTCCACTCGTTCAATTGGCTGGTATCCACCTGCGGTAAACCTGCCGAACTCCAGGTAAGACTCCGCAACCAATTCCAGCCTGCGGAACCGGCACCGGCGAGGAGCAAGGAAATTACTACGAGCTTAGTAACGCCTTTGGCCGGTTTTTTCCATTCCGCTTCCGGCGTCACTGTTTTGGTCTTAGTAGTTTTGTTAGTCTTAGTGGTTTTGGTCGATCCCGCAGGACGGGTACTCCCGTATCGGGCTGCCGGCGGGGCTTTGGGCGAGACCACCATGGTCTTGAGTTGAGAAAAAATTGCCGTTACTGGGCGACCAACTGGATTGGATTTTTTACTGAGTTGCTGGAGAGAGGGCAAGTCGGCCAGCACTGCGCCAGCGGATTGATAGCGCTGCTTCGATTGGTGGGCCAGCATCTTTTCTAATACTTTCGTCAGTGCTGGACTCAGTTTTACTAAATGCCCCCAGTGCCAACGGGCCGTCCGGCTGTTGTAGAGCTGCTCTGGCTCTTTGCCGGTGAGGAGGGCCAGCACCGTTGCGGCCAAGGCATAGAGATCCGTATCGGCTCCGACTTCGCCACACTGCATTTGGTCTGCGGGAGCAAAGCCAATTTTGCCGACGATCGTAGACTGGGATTGACTGTATTTGGCAGCAGCTTCCCGCACGGCCCCAAAATCGATCAAAATCGGCATCCCATCGGATTGCCGACAGATGATGTTATCTGGGGAAATATCTCGATGAATTACTCCGCAGGCATGGATGTAGCCCAGCACTGGCAAGACTTTACGCAGAAATTCGCAGGCTTCCGTCTCGGAAAGTAACTGGCCCCGTCCTGCTACTAGCTGCCAGTAGTTATCCCCAGCCACATAGTCCTGGACGATAAATAACGATTCACCAGTGGCCGTATAGGCCTTGAACTGCTCCCGAAACTTGGGGATTTGGTCGTGATCTAGCTTGTACATCACGCTGGCTTCTCGCTCAAACAGTTCCGTAGCCTTGAGCGTATTGCCACCACCCTCCGGGGCGAACTGCTTCAGCACACATTGTTCGTCGAACCGCCGCAGATTGTTGGCTAAATATGTGCGGGCAAAACCGCCGCGACCTATTTCATGGACTATCTTGTAGTTTTTTTCCAACACCGTACCGGGAGCCAGCGCAGATAAGTCGGTCATGGTTTTTAGGCGATCGAGTTCCAATGGCAACAAACCGATCCTAGCAAATTGCTGGTGCCTTGGGATAGCAAGTGCAGCTGGGGATTCCATCGATCGCCCCTGGTTTACATTCAACCCATCATTTCTTCAATGAAATTAGTGTAGACCTCACCAGCTAAGAAAGCCGGGTTCTCCAGCACCCGCTGGTGGAAGTTGATCGTGGTAGGAACTCCGGTAATCGCACATTCCTTCAAAGCCCGCTTCATTCGCTTGATCGCCATATTTCGATCGACTCCCCACACAATTAACTTACCAATCAAAGAATCGTAGTAGGGCGGAATTTCGTAGTCCGTGTAAATGTGGGAATCCATCCGCACCCCTGGGCCACCGGGTGCTAGGTAGCCGCTAATCTTGCCGGGATGAGGCCGGAAGTTGTGGTCGGGGTCTTCGGCATTGACCCGGCACTCGATCGAGTGCCCTTTCAGCACCACTTCATCTTGGGTGAAGGAGAGCGGCAGACCTTGAGCAATCTTAATCTGCTCGGCCACCAGGTCAACGCCCGTGATCATTTCGGTGACCGGGTGTTCTACCTGAATCCGGGTGTTCATTTCCATAAAATAGAAGTTGCCATGGGCATCCAGCAAAAATTCCACGGTGCCAACGCCGCTGTAATTGATGGATTTGGCAGCGGCGATCGCTGCCGCTCCCATTTTGGCCCGCAGTTCTGGGTTTAAAGCTGGGCTGGGGGCTTCTTCTAGTAGTTTTTGGTGGCGGCGTTGGATGGAGCAGTCCCGCTCGCCCAGATGCACCACGTTGCCAAAGTTGTCGGCCAAAATCTGGATTTCTACGTGGCGAGGGCGCTCTACGAATTTCTCAATGTAAACACCACCATTACCAAAGGCCGCTTCTGCTTCCCCTTGGGCTGCTTGGTAGAGGCGCACCAGGTCGCTGGCTTCGCGTACTAGGCGCATACCGCGTCCACCCCCACCGGCGGTGGCTTTGATCATTACTGGATAGCCAATTTTATTGGCAACGGCTAGGGCTTCTGCTTCGTCCGCTAGTAAGCCATCGCTGCCAGGAATAGTGGGGACACCAACCTTTTTCATGGTGTCTTTGGCAGTGGACTTATCGCCCATCGATCGAATGGCTAAGGGCGATGGCCCAATAAAGGTGAGCTGGTGATCGGCACAGATTTCAGCGAAGCGGGCGTTTTCGGAGAGAAAGCCGTAGCCGGGATGGATCGCGCCAGCATTGCGGGTGAGGGCGGCGGAGATGATGTTGGGAATGTTTAGGTAGCTTTTGCTGCTCAGGGCTTCGCCGATACAGACGGCTTCATCGGCGAGCTGGACGTGGAGGGCCTGTCGATCGACTGTAGAATGGACTGCGACGGTGGCAATCCCCATTTCGCTACAGGTGCGGATGATCCGCAGGGCGATTTCGCCCCGGTTGGCAATCAGAATTTTGGAAAATGACATTTGTTAGCGCTCTACCACACAGATCGACGCGAGCCTAGATTGGCCGACGTACCCGATCGATCTTACTACGGGCGGCTCACCTTGGATCTTTTGCTAGTATCGATGGTAGTGCTCTGTTGACCATTGCTAAAATAACGGAAACATCCCAACCGAGAGAGTTCCTATGAATCGTTGGCGAGTCCTTTTCCTGAGCTTGATTTTGTCTGTCAGTGTAGGCGTAGCAGTAGCACCCGCTGAAGCTGGAGTATTCCAGAGAGCAAAAACATGGGTGAACAAGAAACTGAAGAAGAGCAACACTACTATTAGAGCTACCTATGCTCCACCCAGACTGCCGGTGGCAGTCAGCCGCGATGCCCAAGGTCGATCCTATGGTTCCTTTACTCCCGGTGTGAGGACACCCGTCGGTCGGTTTGGGGTGAGCATTACTCGTCCTATTCGATTCCGCAAAGCCAACGCTACGAGATCGAGAGCACACCAATAACCACGAGTCCACTGAAGTGGACTGAATAGAGTTTCAGAGATCGCCTAACCGTTCCCAACCATGATTAGCTCATTGAAAATCGAGAACTTCCGATGCTTCCAATCATTCGAACTGCACGACCTGGGTAGATTGAATCTTTTGGTTGGGACGAATAATAGTGGGAAAACATCTATCCTAGAAGCATTGAATTTATTGAATTCTCATGGAAATCTAAGTGCATTGCAAGATGTTATGCTTTACCGTGGAGAAGACATTAATAGTGATGAATTAGATATTCGCCATCTCTTTTATGGTCGTGAAATTAAGCTTGGTAGTCACTTCTCAATACAAAGTATTCCCAGTGAGATTGTCAATGTAAATATTTTGGATGGTTGGGATGGTTCTCAAAAGGTAGAATTCTTCACGATTGATTGGTCGGGATACGAAGGAGAAAATGAATCACTAGCAAACATCGAACTTTCGCCAAAGAATGGCATTCCTCTGTTTAAAGTTAAAAATCCTCATAGAGAATCTAAGAATTCGAAAACAAGAAATCAATTTGTGCCATCCTCCTCATTTGGAAATCAACAAATGATTGAGATGTTTGAAAAAGTTGTTCTTACACCTGAGGAAGAACTGGTGATCCAGGCTCTGCAAAATATCGATCCAAGTATTGAGCGCATCGCGTCAACATCAATCGGCTCTGATAGTAGCGGACTTAGGTTCTCCCGAGGGGGTTTGGTGGTAAGGCTGGCTGGAGAAAAGCAACGAATTCCGATCGGCAATCTAGGTGACGGAATCTGGCGGATGCTTGGACTCGCCTTAGCGATCGTCAATGCTAGAGACGGTGTTCTGTTAGTCGATGAAATCGACACTGGCCTTCATTTCAGCGCCATGTCGAAGATGTGGAAGCTAATTTGGGAGACAGCGAAAAGATTGAACGTCCAGGTTTTCGCGACGACTCACAACAGTGACTGCTGGACGAGCCTGGCAGAGCTGGCCAGTACCCAAGAACTGAGCGAAGAAGGGATCACCATTCATCGGATTGAAAAGGATAAACCCCATAGCATTGTCTTTACAGAGCGCCAGATGGCGATCGCCGCCGAGCGAGGAATTGAGGTGCGTTGATGTCGAAAGTTCATCCCAAGATTTTGCTGGTTGAAGGAAAAGAAGACCTGCGCTTTGTCCCAGAAATAATTGAAGCCAATGGTGTTAAATGGGAGAAGCCATACCCCGTATTCATTGACGATCTCGATGGCTATCAAAACTTCGTGAAACCCGATGAAATCGCTACCTATCTGAAATCTTCGGGACTAGAGATTCTTGGTCTGATGATCGATGCTGATGACAACCTGAATGACCGATGGGAGAGTATCAGGAACGTCTTGCTCCAGAGCATTTCCGATATACCTCCAGAGTTACCAGAGGATGGATTGATTCATACAGCTCCCGATGGCATCAAGATAGGGCTCTGGATTATGCCCGACAACCAGACCTCTGGCATGTTGGAGACCTTTTTACAGTACCTGATTCCATTCGATCGAGAGAATCTCTGGCAGCTTTCGCAAACAGTGACTCAGCAAGCCCACCAGCAGGGTGCACCATTCACCGCTGCCCACCAAGACAAAGCCAATATCCACACCTGGCTGGCTTGGCAAGATCCACCGGGCCGACAACTACACCAAGCAGTCAAAGAGCGCATCTTAGATTCCAAGCACCCCAGAGCACAAACTTTTGTCGATTGGTTTATGTCTTTGTATAACCTTGATCGATCTTAAACATCGAAGCAGCCATTGGAAACCCTCACCCCCAACCCCTCTCCCAAGCGGGGAGAGGGGAGCCGGAGCGCAAGCGAAGTCTCTTGCTCCCTCTCCCCTACTTGGGAGAGGGCTGGGGTGAGGGTGATCTATAGCTTTATTAACTCCTTGCTCCTAAGGATCTAGCTCCCGTTCTAGCAACCCCTGGGCATCGCCCACACCATAGCTGCCCATTTCCACCGCTAGACTGAGACCCAGCAACGTAATCGCCGGTGGAAACTTGGTTGTCTCCCGGAGATTCATGGTCAGGAAAGGGCAACAGAAGAGGGCAGCTTTGAGGTAGTCTTGCCAGTCCGGGGCCAACTTGTCCCCCAGTTCCTGCACGATCGGCTGCAACACCGATCGCATCTTCGATCGCAAAGTAGCCACCCGCTCCGGAATCGGCTGAAAATCGTGAGTCACTTCAATCACCCCATCCCGCAGTTGCCAATCGATCCGTAACTGCTCCGCCACCGCCTGGGGAAAATACATCCAAGTAGCAAACACATTATGGAACAGCGGCTTAGTCAGATCCAGCAAAAAGTCGTGGCGACCGGCAAAGGCCGGGTCGAAGTAAACCAGCTGATCACCATCCAAAAACACATTGCCATTGTGGGCATCGCCATGACCGATGATCGACCAAGCATCGCGGCTGGCCGGATCCAAAATCCGCACCGCCCGGGCCACAATCTCTTCGATCGAATCCCGATACTCCACCCCATTAATCCGCCAGTGCCAGCCCGCCAATTCCTCGAAAGTAATAGACTGACCGGGCAGAGCCACCGGCTGATGCTCATAGAAGCTAGCATAGCGGCCACCGACCAAGCGGTGATGGAACAGTTGATGAATCGGCGATGCTGCATGATCCTCTGCGGACAAAGGTTGCAGGGTATTATGATAAATTTGGGCTAACTCTTGATCGGCCTCCTCTTGAATCTTCACCACCCTAGCCCCATCAGCGCGCTGGCCCGTTTCGATATCTCGCAATACATCAAAGAGGGAAGGCGCATCAAAATAATCATAAATCAACAACTGCTTGCCATATTCCGTGGCCCCAAAGAGCGGCTGAATCACATGATAGTTAGCCTCCGCCAAAATCGCCGAATTATAATATTCGCTGATAATGCTCTGGGGTTCGATATGGGTCTTAAAAAATAATTTCTGCCCCGTAGCCGTGGTAATAAAACCATTGATCGAATTCAAAGACACCGCCAAAGGTCGCACCAGCACCTCCACCGGCTCGAAGGGCAGATCGGATTGGCGAATGAACTCCAGCATCCGTTGGCTAGCCGCCGGAATATCGTGGAATTGGAGAGCTTGGATTTCTTGGAGGGTGCGATCGGACATAGCCTAAAACTGCAAAAATGCTTCCTCCAGACTACTACAATGCTGCTAACAGCAGGCGAACAGCCCAACTTCTTGCTAGGAGTTAGGAGTCAGAGGTGATTCCATAGGGACGGGGATAGGGCTTCAGCATTTCTGTGGCTGTGTAGACCTGCCAGGTTTGGGTCACCACCCCGCCGCGCTTCAGGGGAATGGTGGCGACTGGCTCGATCGATTTAAAGAAATCCCGTAAAGGCCAATCCTCACTAGTAGCCTCGGCGGCCAGACTTTTCTCCACATCGAAGGTTTCGGAGCCGATATAGACAGCATTCTTGCCCACCCATTCCTCCGCCCGCGACCAATAGGCAAAACCGCGCAAATCGGAGGTGAAGCAAGTGAGGGGCTTAGTGGTAATAGAATGCAGGGCCATCGCTAGTTGGCCGCTAGGAAAATAGCGATTGATAAAAATGAAATCACTGCGCTCGATCGCCTGCATAATCGCGGGAGAATTCTTCAGGGCTTGCTGGAGCTGGCTCACATCAATCAACTGCACCGAAGTATCGATGTCCGGCGAGAGGAAACCACCACCGATCGCCGTGGGACTGCCCTTTTGGAAAGCACCGAAGGCCAAGTGAGGTAGGGCGATCGCAAACAATAGGTGAATAATTACGGCACAAGCAACAATCCAATTCCAGAACCGGCGAGGATATTTGATGAACCAGTGTCGAGCCTGTTCTGCCAATAAAATTGAGCCAGTCATGTAGGCAGCCATCGGCCAGCTGGGCAACACCTGTTGATAACCAGCAATCACCGCAAAGACCAAGATGATCGGAGTGGAGAGCCACAACACCAGGCGGCGTTGCAAATGGGGTTCTGTTTTATTAGCAGCTCCGCGAAATTGATGCTGGAGATTCCGACCGATCACCGCCACCAGCGGCAAACCTAAGGCTGGAAACAGATAGACCATATGCACCAAGAAAGTCAGAATAAAAGACTCCCAGTTATAGGTTCCATTCGGTACGGCCCGCCCTGACTGGAAGCGGAACGAAGCCCATTCGTGGCTGGAGTTCCAATAGAGCACTGGCGAAATAGTCAGTGCAAAAATCAGGCTAGCTAGAACCACCCAAGGCGACCACAGTACCCGTCGATGCTCCGGACTGCTCAGGCAAAAGCCCACCAGACAGGCTCCCAGCAGAAATCCATGGTACTTGCCCAAACAGGCCAGCCCCACCAACAAACCAATCAGCGCCACCCGGTAAGTAGGCCGATAGGGCTGGGGGCCAAAAAACTCCACGGCAGACAGCCACAGTGTTGCCATCCAGAAAAATAGCAAGGGCGTATCTGGCATCGTGAGAATGCCGAAGGCAATGGTCAAAATGGGCATCAAGGAGACCAAGCCCAAGGCAATGAGCGCCACTTGCCGATCGAACAGCTGCGCCACGGCCCGATAGAAAAAAATCAGGGAGCCAGTATAGATCAGCAGCGTCCCTAGGCGTACCGTAAAAGGATTGACCGCACCAGTCAGCCAGACCCCAATGCCAGTGGTCAAAAACACCAGGGGTGGATGATCGAAATAGCTCCAGTTAGGATGCTGGGTATAGATGTAGTAATAGGCTTCATCGAAACCGATCGGCAGCCAGATAGCCACGATTGTTCTGAGTACCAAACCAGCCAGCAAAATACCGGCCAGCCAACGATGATGGGGAACTTGGAACCAGGCCGAAAAATTTAACATGCAAGATGGGCAGTGCGAATCAACAACATTCTAGATGTCCTTGGGTACATTAAGACTTGAGTATCTAACCACTACAGGAAAATTTCATGGTCGCTCAGTGGACTGCCTTGCTCGAACGGCGCTGGATCGCCCCCGCCTATGCTGGCTGGGTAGTGATGGCGATCGCCATCTGCTTTTTTGGCGCAGCTACCAACACCATGACGGGCTGGCTGTACGTGCTGAGTGCCATTTGTGTGGTGTTGGCAGCAGTGGCGGCGATTTTGCCCGTGCGCTCCCTGCGGGCGCTGTCCGTGGAGCATTTGCTGATCGCGCCCATTACCACTGGCGAAGATCTGAAAATCGGCGTGCGGATCCATAACCGCAGCACCCAACCCCAAATTTTGTTTCAGCTCTGGGACATGTTTCCCCCGGAGCTAGGCCCATCGGTACCGGTCCCGATCGAGCGCGTCCCCGCCACAGGGACTCATGATACCTATGTGACCTGCACCCCCGCCCGCCGAGGACTCTATCGTTGGGATCGGATCGAACTGCGCAGTGCCCAGCCCTTGGGTCTGTTCTGGTGTCGGCGCAGTCATCTTTCCCCAGTCCAAGCTTGGGTGTATCCCCAGCAACTGCGCTTAACTAACTGCCCGATCTTGGATCAGCTCAGCGATCCGCGCTCGATCGAGCCAGCCACGGCCATGCTGCGCCCCCAGCTCTCGACCACGGGCAGTACCCGCAGTCTCAGGGCATACCGCACCGGCGATCCGCTGCGCCTAGTGCATTGGCGCTCTAGCGCTCGCTATGGGGAACTGCAAGTGCGGGAGCTAGAAGACTATCGCACCACCAAGAAGATTGTGATTGCTTTGGATACCGCTAGCGATTGGACGGAGCTGGGCTTCGAGCAAGCGGTGATTGCAGCGGCTTCTCTGTACATCTACAGCCTGAGACAGCAACTACAAGTGCAGTTTTGGTCAAACAGCCAGGGCTTAATTGAGGGCAAAGAAGCAATTCTCCGAGCTTTGTCCGCAGTGCAGAGGGGCGCGGCCCAATGCGAGCTGCCCAACCAGCCACTGTTGTGGCTGACCGGCGGCGAAATGCCCCAGTTGCCCTCCGGCAGTCGCTATATTTCCTGGGGTCGGGGCCAGCCGGCTACCGATGGCCTGACGATCGACACCCTCCGCCCGCTCATTGCCCAACTTCAGCAACCCTTGCGTTCCAGCTATGGCTAAACCTGCTCAGACAAAAATTAAACTGCGGAAGCGATCGGACAAGCTAGAGATAATTTTACCCAGTCATCGCCAGCTGACTCGCGAAGATAAACACCAAATCGCTGCGGCGATGACGATCAATTTGGTGGTAGTAGCTCTGGCGATCGGCGGTATTATCTATAGCCTATCCGGGCAACCGCTCCTCCTGACCATTATCCCGGCCCTGTTAGTTTCCACATTAGCAGTCAAGACTTCCGCTGAAATGTGTAAGCAATTGTTCTCCAAAACTTCCGTGTCGATCGATCAAAAGCAATTAGCTTTCAGTCATAAGTTCTGGAATTTTGACTGGGGAGCGATCCGCTCGATTAAGGTAAAAGATATTCAGCGGGTAGTTGCGACGGACTACAAAAATATCGGAGTAGAGCAGCAAGGCAAAACTCTCTGCTACCTGTTACTGGAAATAGATGGACAGGGCACGGTCACTCTATTGAACACGGAGCATCGTTTAACAAAGGCGGAGGCCCTCTGGCTAGGCAAGGAAATGAGTCGTTGGCTCAGCGTAAAATTTCATGATGATGTTAGTCGATCGGGCTAGGTTGGTAAAAAATAGTTGAGGTCTTCTTGGCTAATCAGATCATTTGCCAGACTATACATGATGATGTAGGGCTGCATCATGGGATTGACAAATCTAAACCTATAGCTTCTTTCATTGCCTCTTCTGCATAAAATAGAGCCTCTTTTATCCTCGCAAAAATCGTTGAGGTGACGGGCAAACCCTGTGGTTTGATATTTTCTTTTCATGATCAAAGACATGGGATTGACAACATCAGGAGGAGCAAAAGATCCCAACGGATCTTTCTTTGCCAAGGCACAAGCTAGTAAAACCTGAGAATAGATGGTTTCTCGGGTACTAGAAGTAGCTTGATGGTAAGCATTCAAAATACTTTGATAGGCTTTTTTGATGGCAACTTGAATCGCAGCATCTAGATCTATAGATTCTAGCTGGGCAGCCCTTGTGCTAGAAAGGAAATACGCTCTTTGAGCGAATCATCTATCCCAATCTTAAGCAATGGCAGTCTTTTTTCCAGAACATCATTGAGTTCAGCCACAGACATTCTGGGCATCTGAACTTGGACTAAAGATCTTTCGATCGAGGCATGTTCAGTAATGAGTTCGTTCACGGAGTCAGCGACGCCAACTAGAATAAGTGTGGTGTCTACCGCATGGTCAGAAAGCGTTTTAATGGTGTCGGCTAATAATTCAGTAGATATTCGATCGTCAATTCGATCTAATTCATCAATAACAATGATGGTTTTCCCAAGACTCCTTTGCAGAATGTATCGAATGACTTCGGGTGTAATTTCTGCGGGAGGCATATCTGGTTTTCCGCGTAAAGCGTCAAATTCTCGAAAGATTTTTTGCCAAAGAGACGTAAAGTTATCGGTGCCATCACAGTTCACAATTACAGAGCAGACTTCTTGTTCGGAAAAACTGCGCATGATTTGAGAAATAACATTGGCAAGAGATGTTTTCCCCACACCTCTTTCGCCATACAAAATAACATGCTGTCCTTTTTGAGAGACCGCACTAATCACCTGGCTAATTTGTTCGCGTCTGCCTGCAAATAGTTCTTGACTATCAATTGGCGCACTTGGTGTAAATACTTGTGCAGCCTTGACAAAGCGCTGGAATTGCTCGGGGTTAGAGGGTGGAAAACTTTGATTCATGCTGGCTACTGTGGGGAGCAATCGTCTAAATATTGTACCATTACTGATGATTAAAGAGCATGTTCTTCTTGCAAGAGACCTACTTCGTCTAAAAGCACTACATTGATTGCAGGAGAGAAACAACCAACCATTGGGTCTCGTCGATGGATTGGTAGATCTCCCAAATTAAAGCAATGAATAGGCTCTGTTTTCGGTCGTTACGTGCTAGCACCGGTCTGGCCGTCCCCCAGGGAATCGCAATATTAGCGATGTTCTTCTCTCCAGCAGCGATTCCCTCCGGGATAGCTCCGCTTCACGCTGCGCCCCAAGTTGCCACTTTTTCTGGCGGGGGTAATGAGCCTTTTTGGAGTTTTGAGGTGAAGCCCCAAGGTATTACCTATACTAGCCCCAGTGCCCCGAAAACTGTTTTCCCTTATGTCCAGCCCATGAAGGCGAGTGGGCGGGTGGAAGATAGCCTGCGTCTTTACAAATTACGCGGAGGAAATACCCTAATTATCCAGAAAAGTGCCTGTTCCGATGGCATGTCTGACAACACCTACGACTACTCGGTCATTATGATCCTCAAGAACAGAGTACTCGCTGGCTGTGCCACCAAGAAGTAAGCCGGACTATAGATTTGTTGATCGCTCGATCACTCCCAAACGCCGATCGTAGTTGGCAGTTAGGACTTCCAACCGTTTCTCTGCCCACATCTTTTTCAGGTAACGGGAGTGACCAAGAGTCTGCAGGGTGGCCTTGAGCAATTCCTGCTGGCGCTGCTGGCCACAATATTCCGGGTCGATATGCCAAATCAGGCGCTCATAGCCGGGCGGTGGCACGATCGAGCTGGGGGCATCCAGCAAGATGACCAAGTGACCCAGACCTTCTAGTAGCACCACCGATTCCAAGACACTGAGATCTTTATCCGACAGCTTGCCCTGTAATGGTTCGATCGCAAATAGTTGATCGCTAGCACAGCCGAAAATTTCCCAAATTTGGCGATGTTGCTGGGAGCCATGCTGTGTTTTATTGGTGAGATCGATGACGGCAATGGGTCGATCGTTACCAGTCAAAAAGCTAGCCCAATTCTGGGACACCAGCTGGGTTTTGGGAATAGTTACAGCGGAGTTGGAGGCAAGCATGGCAGAAGGAGTTGGCTGAGTTCCTTCAGTATGCAGAACAAGTCTAGTGAAACACCTCAGCCAAACAGAGGATTTGTCTGTTATCTGGATCACAAGCATTGCCACAAAATACCGCCCCCGGAATTTCCGGGGGCGGTTGCAAAGGTCTAAGATCGAACCCTGGTTACCACTTCAGCAGATTGAACTGCTCCATATCCACCGTGTCGCGGTTGCGATAAATGGAAAGCACGATCGCTAGACCCACTGCTGCTTCGGAAGCCGCGATCGCAATCACAAACACCGCAAACACTTGGCCCTTAATGCCCACTGGGTCGATGTAATTGGAGAAGGCCATCAGGTTGAGGTTGACGGCGTTGAGCATCAGCTCGATCGACATCAATACCCGCACGGCGTTGCGGCTGGAAACTAGGCCATAGATGCCAATGCAGAACAGGGCGGCGGCCAAAACCAAAAAATAGGAAAGCTGGAGTGTCATGGTGAAATATATCTATGTTTGGATTGTTGCTACTTTTTAGCTAGTTCCCGAGGGCGCTCTGGCAAAAACAGCGCAGTTTTGTCAACATTCTCGGTAGTATCCGGGATGAACTCCTTGCGGGCCAAGACGATCGCCCCAATCATAGCCATCAACAACAGTACCGAAACTAGCTCGAAGGGCAGCAAGAAATCCGTGAAAAAGTGCTTGGCCAATGGGACTAAAGAACTGGCGTTAGCGGTAGTGGTGGGAGTCATTTTCCAGGGAGTGAGCAGACCCACAGTGGAGAGCAGTGCAAATAGGCCCAAGCAAACTATGGCGGTGGCCACTTTACCCAACCAGGAATTTTTGGTGGGTTTAAATTCTTCACCCTTATTCACCAGCATGATCGCAAACAAAATCAGCACGTTCACTGCGCCCACATAGATCAAGATCTGGGCGGCGGAGACGAAATCCGCATTGAGCAAAACATAGATCCCAGCCATGCTGATAAATACGCCCCCTAGCAAGAAGGCCGAATAGACAATGTTCCGGAGCAGTACGACCCCCAGGGCGGCACTGAGCATCATAATTGAGAGCAGGACAAAGGAAACAAATTGGACGCCTTGGGCAATATTCATGACTATTTCTTCTCGGCAGCAGCATTGATTTCAGCGGGGGTCCGACCGGCACGCTGCACATCCGCAGGCAAGTCGTGGGGATCCATCACGCCCTTGGGCAGGTAGGCCAAACCACGGAGGGGAGTGACCATCGGGTCGTCAGTGACCTTGTAGGGTAGGCGACCGAGGGCCACGCTATCATAGTTCAGTTCATGCCGATCGAAGGTAGCCAGTTCGTACTCTTCGGTCATTGACAAACAGTTAGTAGGGCAGTATTCCACACAGTTGCCACAGAAAATGCAGACCCCAAAATCAATGCTGTAGCTATCTAATTTTTTCTTCTTGCTGGCTTTGTCAAACTTATAATCCACCACCGGCAGGTTGATCGGGCAGACCCGCACACAAACCTCGCAGGCGATGCACTTATCAAATTCAAAGTGAATCCGGCCCCGAAACCGCTCCGAAGGGATCAATTTTTCGTAGGGATATTGCACCGTAATGGGACGGCGCTGCATGTGGTCGAAGGTCACCGACATGCCTTGACCGATGTACTTAGCAGACTGCACGGCTTCTTTGCCGTAGTCTACGACCTGCTGTAAAAATTTCAGCATTCAGGGCAACTCTCCTGTGTGTTCAGAGGAAGTGGGTTTTGACATTGGCGTTGGCCTAAGCGATAGCTGGTATCGCGTAACTTCGTAGCAAGAGACTCGATCCGAAAATCCGAGACAGCGGGAAGCCATACAGAGATTAGTATACACCCGATCGGTGGTTCCTTGGTTACTGGGCAGGATTTTGGGTGAGGGCTTGGAAACCCCGAAGGTTCGGTTATTTGGGCTGACGAGGCCGGTCAAAGGTGGGTAGTCTCTAAGTAGAGATCATCAGGCATGAGCAGGCGGGGATAGTGGTAAGAAAATGGCTGCTACCAACATTGACAGAAATATTGACGAAGGACGAATCCACAGCAGTTGAACCCCTCTCCCGCGGTCATTTTGCGCCCGAGCCGATCCCGCAGGACGGGTACTCCTGTATCGCCGCCCACCAGTGGCAACGAGCTCTTCAGCATTGGCAGAGCGGTATGTTGTCTTTGGAATGCCTCCTGCGCAGCATTAGCGACCATAGCTTGGCCCAGACTAGCTCGCGGCCAATCGGCATGTTGCTGTGTACGCCGGGATTGCCCTTTGATGGCACAGAACTATTTGCTACGGGCATTTTTACACCCACCCATGAGGGTCAGATGCTGTTGCCAGCCACTAGCGAATCCGCCCAGGCTAATAGCTATGGTTTGCCCCTAGAAATTCCTTTGTTGCCAGCAGATCCCCTCCAGCAAGATCGTTGTTGTCTATTACTAACAGCCGAGTTCGGTCTAATCCTGTCGGTGGGTCTAGATGGCGAGGGGCTACCCCAGTTTCAGTATTCCTTCGATCCGGCAGATGTGCGGTTGGCTTGGCAATCCCTGCGGGGCCGAGCCATGTTGACGGCAAATCATCATTTACCTTGGTTGGATCAGGTTGTTGATAGCTTTCCACCGGTAGCCCCTAACTATCAGTGGGTAATGAAATTCGGCCAACTGCTGCTCCAAAATCTGCCCGGTTCCGTGGCCGAAAAAACCTGGGAGCCAAAGCCAACTGCTGATCTGGAACTGCTGCAAGCTATTACCCATGAGGTGCGCACGCCCTTGTCTACGATCCGGACTCTGACGAGATCGCTCCTGCGTCGTCCAAATATGGAAGAACAAGTAATCAAAAGGTTGGAATCGATTGATCGAGAATGCACCGAACAGATCAACCGGATGGAGCTGATTTTCCAAGCGGTGGAAATGGCTGAGGGCCACGAGATCGACCTAACTACGATGTCTTTCAGCCATCTCATGGAAGAAAGCTTACCTCTTTGGCAAAAGCAGGCAGAGCGGCGGAATTTGAATTTGGCGGTGGCGATGCCCCAGCAATTGCCAGCGGTAGTCAGCAATCCCACTATTCTCGATCGGGTGTTGACCGGATTGGTGGAAAACTTTACGCGCAATCTGCCGGCTGGTAGTCATATCCAGGTGGACGTAACGGCGGTGGGCGATCGGCTGAAGCTCCAGCTGCATTCTACGGTGGAAGCCGGCGAGCAGCTGCAAGAAACTTCCGGTAAGGCCGTAGGCCAAATGCTCACCTTCCGTCCGGAAACCGGCAATCTCAGCCTGAACCTCAAGGTGACCCAAGACCTCTTCCAAAGTCTGGGTGGTAAGCTGGTGGTGAAACCCAATCAGTGCCAAGGCGAGACTATGACGATATTTTTACCCATGCTGTAGCCGAGTAGAAGCCCCTAAAACCACTAGTTTCAGAGGCTTCTATGATATCCAGCCTGTTGTGAAAAATCATTGAGATAGCAATCCGGCCTATTTGTATCGCCCTTATACTACAGATCAACATAAACAAATCCACCTTCGATTGGGATGTTGGTCATGAAATTACTTCCAGTAGCAGTCTTGTCTGTCATCGTATCCACCGGCTTTTCTCAACCCTTGGCGCTTTCGGTACCACCCAGCCAGCGCATGCGCAGACAAATACCGGTGCAGACGGAGGTTACTCAGATCAAGCTTAGTCCCTTCTACAAGCAGCGCGAACTCCAAGCCAGTCCGGCCGTACGCAGTCAGCTGACTGATTTGCGCGCAACTATTAAGGCCCAAAATCTGACCTTTGGAGTGGGTTATACAACCGCAGCCGATCAAAAAATCGAGGAATTAGCTGGCACCGTGGCTCCCGCGAATTTGGAACAGGAAGTTAGCCAGGTCAACAGCAACGCCAATATTTTGCTAGCAGAAGAAGATCAGGCGCGCGCGACGATGTTGAGTCGCTCAAGCATCCTCTTGCCAGAGCTAGTAGCCAAAAAAAGTTGTGTAGCTGGTCGGCGTAAATTTGATTGGCGAGACAGCGGCAAGGTCACCCCCGTTCGTAATCAAGGTGGCTGCGGTAGCTGTTGGGCTTTTTCTACACTAGGCGCATGGGAAGGCAGTAATCTGATTCGGAACAATGCTGCAAATGATGCTTCCGAGCAATATTTGGTCAATGCCAAGACTGCTGGTACCTGTAGTGGTGGGTGGTGGGCCTTCGATCTGATGCGGAACCCCACTGGCACCGGCACCGCCACTGAAGCGGGTGTTCCTTACGTGGGTAGCAATGGTACTAATCCTGCTGGCGTAGCCACTCCTTATAAAGTTGCTAACTGGGGCTATGTCAGTCCGGGCGGCGGCATTCCCACACCGGCCGAAATCAAGAAAGCAATGTGCGATCATGGGCCAGTCACCGTAGCTGT
The DNA here is from genome assembly GCA_031375385.1 of Synechococcales cyanobacterium OTE_70_metabat_200. GTDB lineage: Bacteria > Cyanobacteriota > Cyanobacteriia > Cyanobacteriales > Chamaesiphonaceae > JAAFHZ01. The sequence continues at coordinate 42,041 of JANMHS010000122.1, forward strand.
CCGGGTGACCCCGGCTTTCCAGCACTACAACGGCGAGGGGGTTTTCAACGAACAGGATCCTGGCAATATCAATCATGGTGTCACGATCGTGGGCTGGGATGATGACAAGCAAGCTTGGCTGATCAAAAATTCCTGGGGCACTGGCTGGGGTGACAAAGGCTATATGTGGATCGCTTACAATAGCAATAAGGTCGGTCTGGGCGCTGCCTGGGTCGATGCTAGCACCAAGTTCTACAAGGTCAAGCCAGCGGTCTTTGATCGGATCCAACCCATCCGGCGCATTATGCCCTAGGCCGATTCTTCTCCGAAGACGCTCCGCGAACGATGGGCTAGATGAAGGGGCAAGGTTTGAAGTCTGCCCCTTCACCGGACGATTTTTGTTGAAGTCCAATCCCCATGGAGGTTGCAATGCAGAAAACAAGTTCTTGGCTGCTCTTGCTAGCGGTTCTGTTATTTCATTGGACTCTACCAGCCCTTGCTTGCCCTCAGACCAGGAATGCGATGAACTCTACCGTGGCTATTTCCGAGAAAGACCAAGGTCGATCGATCGCCCTGACGACTGGCCAAATACTGGCAGTCAAGCTACCGGGTAACGCCGGTACGGGCTACCAATGGCAACTGCACAAAAACTCCAATCCTCAGCTCCTGCAGCTGGTGGGTTCTATGACCACCGAACCATTGGGCCAAGAGGAACCGGGCTTGAGTGAGAACTTTGTGCATCAGTTTAAGGCGATCGGTACGGGCAGTGGCGAACTGGAGTTTTACTACGTGCGCCCTTGGGAAAAGGACAAACCCAGCCGGACGATGCGCGTCCAAGTGCGGGTCGCACCGATCCGTTAATCCAGCGCGATCGCCTCTCAATTGTGGAGGTTGATAAAAATGATTGGCGATCGCTGATAAATATCAGTAGCATCTCTGCAATTCAGGGCAATTCTCAAATAATCAAAGCTAATCTAAATTGTTTTAGTTAAATCAATGGTTCTTACTCGTGGCTCAATTAGTCTTGAAGAGTACCTGCACTGGGATGACGGTGCAGATGGTGTTTTTGAATTAGTTAATGGGAATTTAGTGTCGATGCCTCCAGAGAGTGACCAAAATCAACAGATTGGAATCTCCCTGATTGCCTACTTTTTACAACTGGGCATCTCTAAAAAACTGATTCGCAATCAGACTGCAATTACGGTGGCGGGCGGTCGAGCAACTGCTCGGATTCCGGATTTAATGATTCTTTCTGAGATATTGGCACAAGAACTACGGGAATCTGGACAGGGAACGATTTCAAGCGAAATGTCACCGCCGCGTTTAGTAATCGAGATGGTGAGTCCCGGCCAAGAAGATCGGGATTATCGCTATAAGCGATCGGAGTATGCGGTTCGGCAGATTCCAGAGTATTGGATTGTGGATCCGATGGCCAATCGGGTCACGGTATTGGAGCTAGTGGCAGGCTTTTATGAAGAGCAGGTCTATGTTGGAGAAACATTAATTCGATCGCCACAATTGGGTCAGCTTCAGCTTTCTGCTCAAGATATTTTGGCTGGTTGAAACAGATGAATGGAGGTATCGGCTTTTGGGTGATTACCTTTAATATACTGCATCATGGGTACCAATTGACTCTAAAAGAATCGCTGAAACTTCCTCATGTTCAACAAATTTAAAGATTATCCTTAGATCATAGCCTGCACTGCAAGCATAAGAATCTTTCAGATCTCCTTTTAGTTTATGGGTTCTCAATGAAGGTTGAAATGCATCCACAGCCAGTAGCTCTAATACTTCTTGGATATTTGCAGCTAACTCAGGCTGCTTTTTGATAATCTTTCGAGCATTTCTCATAAAGGCACTCGATCGGAGTAAAACAAAACTCGTCCAAGTAGTTCCTCCATGATTTCTTCGGGTGTCATGGGCTTGCATTTTCCTTCGGCAAATTCTTGTTGAGCTTCAGCCAAATCCTTGACTAGCTCAGACCTTTTTTTATCCCGAAGACGATTTTTTAAAATATGAATTAGATTCTCTTGTTCTTCTGGCAAAAGTTGCTCGGCGGCTTCTAATAGATCTGCAAAGGTTGATAGTGTCATGATGATCTGGATTGGTGATAGGTAGATCTACAACTCAATTATAGAGTAATTACACATACTGCATTCTGGCAGAGCAAAGTTGTTTGATGCTAAAAAGTTCAGAAAATGTTGAGCTTTTAGCTCCAGCTTTCCATGATTTCTAGGATTTTTTTGTCGCTGACCAACTTAGTGGATTTGCCATTGCGCGATTCCGTCAAAACCTCCCGCACTGTAGCCAGCTTTGTTAAATTCAGCTTCTTCGCTTTGGCTGATTGGAGTAGACCAACGGCTTTCTGGGCTTTGGCTTTACCGAGCGCAAGTTGCAGATTTTTTTGGACTTGGATAGCGATATCTGTTTCTTGTACCCGATCGAATGCCTCTAAGATCGGCAGAGATATAGTGGGCTGGGGGATTTTTTGGTCGATCGCTGCCAACAAAGATTCTTTCAAGGCTTGCAATGATTGATCCCGATGACTAGACAATCGATCCAGCTTGGCTTCCAAATTACCCAAATCCAACGATGCCGAGGAATTAGCTGTGGACTGGCTAGAACTACTTCCCTGAATGATCTGCAGCTGTTGGCGAATAGCATCCTCGGTTTTTTGGTTAGCAATTAAGGCAGTGATCCGATCGGGCAAAGATGCATCAAACTTTCGCGCCTGCAAATAAGCATAGAATTCTAGATGTCCAGATAGCAACTCATATTCATCAATTCCCACGGCCTTTAAAATCGGTGGGTGAACGAGACCTTTGAGCTGGGTAATCGTATTAGCAAGTGCTTCTATTACGCTCTTGGCAACCTGAGGTGGCTGGGGTGTAGTGATACTTTCTAGATCAACAATGACAGTTTTAATACTCAACGTTCTACAACTCCCGAATTAAACCTAAAACTTCTTTGGCCAAATCCTCGAACTCTTGTGCTGACTGAGAATCGGGTTTGAAATCCATAACCGATCGCGGATCTGGAATATCTAGATCGCCAACCTCTAAGGAATGTTCGATCGCTGCCGAAACCTCCCGTCGCTCAAAAATTCGAGTTTGCAGCAGTCGAAAACCATAGCGCTCCTCCACAATAGCCTCCATTTTGGGAAGAGTGTATTGAATAAATCGGGCATGAGTCGGTACCTTCGAGGCGAGTACCCCCAGAATTTCGAGCGGGCTGCGTCCCAATGATTCCCGAAATTCATCAATTTCGGCGACAAATCGCTTGACATTCTTCAACCCCTCATTAGCAAAAGGTTTGAGGTCAGAAGGAATCAGTAAATAATCTGCGGCAATTAGTGCAATTCGCGCATACAGGTTCAAGGAAGGCGGTGTATCGATCAACACAATGTCATACTGATCTTGGACATCCCGCAGTTTAGAGACTAGCCGAGTGGGTGCTGCTGCTGATTGAATTAGCTCCTGCTCTTTTTCCATCAGGTCAATATGGCTGGGCAGCACATCGATCGAGGGCTCACAAAAATCCGACTTGCGGATAACTTCGGAAATCGGAAACTTATTACGCTCAATGATGGTGTGGTAGATATAGCGATCGCGAATGTCATCATGGGCTTCATCCTGGAACTTCACCAGCCCCAAGGCAAAGGTCGTATTCGCTTGACTATCGAGGTCGATGACCAGGATTCTTTTGCCCCGTTTGCGGAGAGCCGCCGCCAGATTAATGACCGTAGTGGTTTTGCCCACCCCGCCTTTGTTGTGATAGACAGCAATGACTTTCATAGAAGATGCCTTGGAGGAGACGATCGGTCGGTGAGAAACAGGCTGGATACCTTGCAAAGCATCGATGCCCACAAGTTGGCGGAGCTCGTCTAGGTGCTCTGGTAATCCTGCACCAGATAACTTTAACCGCAATTCTATAGTTTGGTGGCACCTTTCGTAAACCCGAAGCTCTCGACCGTTGATCAACATACCTCGCTGAGCGTGGACAGCGACCATGTAGCGAGCAAACTTCCGGACATGCCTGTCCAGATTTTCTTTGGGATGCTTAACTTCGATCGCTATCTGCAAGCGGCTCAGTTTTTGCTTAGTACCATTGGCACTCGCTAAAAAATCCAAACGTAGCCGCCCCACCGTCACTTCTTGGTACCAAGAACCAGGCCCGTAACCCAACGCAGGCAAAAGATAGTAGACGATGAATTTACTTTCCACCTCCGCCTCATTGCGACAGTTCTCTGGATTGTAAAACTCCGGCAAGTATGGATGTTGAGAATGCTTCAATGGGGGGGCGCTCCGGTGCTACTGCTCCTATGCTATGATGGTAGACCACTGTCTGCCAACGCTGTTGTTGGTTAAACGCAGTCCCATAATTGTTTAGGAAGTAAGGTCCAGTATGGCTAAACGCCGCAACCTCAAGAAAGAAAAAGCAGAACGCAACCAAGCCTACGCTCGCAAATTCCGCAAACGTCCCGCCAATGGCCGGATGTTCCGCTCGCGCTTCCGCTCTCCCTCCGGCAACTCGGCGGAAGAAGATAACGAAGAAACCACAGCAGCAGCTCCTTAGGCTCCTGTTGAGATTTTGTCTATTGGCGCTGTCACCGGCATTCTATTGGTGGCAGCGCTGTTTGGCGTTGGGATTCATCAACTACGGAGCTTAGCCCCATGCAACTTTCCCTCAGTACTTGGCCCGAAGTCGCAGCATATTTACAAACATCCTCCGGGATTATTATTCCGATCGGTTCCACGGAGCAGCACGGCCCGATCGGGCTAATTGGTACCGATGCCATTACGGCGGAGGCGATCGCCAAGGGGGTGGGTGAGGCCACCGGAGCCATGGTGGCTCCTACCCTGAATTTTGGGATGGCTTTGCATCACATGGCTTTTCCCGGCACGGTCAGCCTGCGCCCCCAGACCTTGATGCTGGTGATCCGGGATTGTTTGGAATCCCTGAGCCGCGCTGGCTTTCGGAAGTTTTTCTGGATTAATGGCCACGGTGGCAATATTGCCACGGCGAAGGCCGCCTTCTCTGATACCTACGTGCATTTACAGGATATTGGTCTAGACTGCGAGATTCAGTGCCATTTGGCCAACTGGTTCATGGGCAGTGGAGTCTATCAGCTAGCTAAGGAGCTGTACGGAGACAAGGAAGGCTCCCATGCCACGCCTTCGGAAGTGGCGGTGACGCAGTATGTCTATCCAGAATCGATTAAAAGTGTGCCGATGGAGAACATTGATAAGTCCGGCGGCCACCACATCTATGGCGCGGCGGATTTCCGCCGTCGCTATCCCGATGGCCGGATGGGTTCCGATCCCAGCCTAGCGACACCGGAGCACGGTCAGCAATTCTATGATCTCGCCGTAGCTGAGCTAGCCAGCAGCTACCAAAAATTCCTGGCAGCTCCCTAATAACTCTGGCTCTACACCCCTGGATCGATCCCCAACTCTCGTAGCCGCTGACGCAAAGCCTCAGTAGTTTGCTCAGCCAGCCTTCGAGCTTGGGCTTCTTGATCAGCTCTTTGAGCTTCCAAGTTGGCTCTTTGATCAGCAATGTTTGCCCGATAAGGGAGTACCCGTCCTGCGGGTGTGTCAGATGACGTTCACCGGACTCGTTGTAAGTAGGTGAGCCTAGTCAAACTTAAGGCAGCTCCAAGCGAGGCAAGGGTTTTAGCCCAATTGGTGTTACATTTAATTAGCCACGGCTACTTAAAATCTCACAGCTTTCCTTCTTAATATCAACTGATTTTTGTCTTGACAATTGGGAGCATTATACTGGCTCGATCACCTCTAAATTACTGGGAAGAAGCAGTAACCCATCGGTAAAGCGTTGGCACCGACACCCTACTAGCTAACAGTTTCTTCGCTGACTCTATTTTACTGTCGGTCATCCGGCGCTTCCTTCCCCCGACCCGTCCTAGAGATCGAGCCACTTACAAACCCGCCTTGGTGCGTTCTACGGTCAATTCCCGCTCCATCTCCGCCAGACTCGCTATCACATGGAAAAAGAACCGACCCGATGGCGTGCCGGTGTCGATCAAGTCAGTCAAGCTTCGGAATTGAACACCCTGTTCGCGCAGCTCTCCCACCAGATCGACTAGGTGCTTCACACTCCGACCCAACCGATCAAGCTTCCAAACAACCAAAGTATCTCCGTCGCGCAGAATTGCCAAAGCCTGAGCTAGTTCGGGGTAATCGGAACGGCTACCGATCAACTTAAGCTGTAACTCTAAGTTCTGGTCTTGGGTCGAAACCCGCGCATAGCCGATTAGCATAGTCTCAAAACTTGTCTCAGGTGTACGGAACCGAGAATATCATTTCAAGACAGGTTTGTGAGAAGCCAGAACCCCCAGCTTCTCGTCAGATATTCACCACCGGCCAGCATTCTCACAAACGGTTCTTTTCGAGACAGAGATCAACTCCATTATTTTGGGTATTCTAAACCTCATAGACTGACAAAAGTCTCAATCTCTTAGGAAAGGGCTACAGACTTTTGTCAGTCAATCAGATTCTAAACAAATCTAATATGAATGAGGCAAGCAATTATGAGTATTTCTCAAAATAGAATTCAACAAATCTATTGCGATGAATCAGGGTTTATAGGGAATAATCTGCTCGATCAAAGAGACCCATTTTTTGCTTATGCCACAGTAGCAATTTGTCATGAAGAGGCAAAATATTTCACAGCAAAAATCATTCAAGACTATGGATTACAAGGAGGAGAATTAAAATTCAAGAACTTAATTAGACATGGGAAAGGGGAAAGTGCTATTTTAAAAGTGTTAGAGCATTTTAGTCCTAATACTAAAGTTGCTATCAACAACAAAAAATACAATCTTGGCTGTAAATTTTATGAATATATTTTCGATCCATTAATAAAGAGTAAAAATTCTATTTTTTACAGCATCGGCTTCCATAAGTTTATTTCTAACATCTTATACGTGCATTTCCAAGCACAGAGTGATTCTGTAGAGGATATTTTCAATGATTTCTACAGTTTAATGATGAATGAGGATGATAAAAATCTAGTTCATTTATTTGGCTCAATGGACTCAGAAAATCTTTCCCCACCGATAGAGATGATTAGAAAGTTTTGTATTGCTCAAAAATCCTCTATTTGTAGAGAATTAAGTTCACTACAAAATAATGGCTCCAGTAAGTGGATTTTAGACCTTACCCATACGGCACTTTTTGCACTTTTGGGAGACTGGGGAAAAGAGTTCAATCAATTAGAAGTTTTCTGTGACATTTCAAAACCATTACAAGAACAAGATGGGATTTTTCAAGCTATGATTGGTAACAAAGAACGTCTAATTCTAGAAGAAAGTGGCAAACAACATGTTCTTGGCTTTAATCTTTTCAACACTATTAAATATGTAGACTCAAAGACTTTTCCAGGTGTACAAATTGCTGATGTTTTTGCGGGCGCTTTCACCTACCTGTTTCGCGAAGCTTCAAGCGGAAATAGTAAAAATGGCTTTAAGGAGTGGATGGTAATTCTGGAAAAGTGTGTCAGTCCTTACTCAATTGTTCCTGACTATGAATATGTTAATCTAGAAAGTGATTCCACTTATCAAAACTATTTAATACTAGAGGAGTTCGCTCGTCGAAGCATTTTAAATATTCCCCTACTTGACGGATTTTGTGAATCTATACCAGCACATGATGTACATTCTAAATTCACTAATTTTCTTAAAAGGGGTTATTAGAGGATCTCAGACTGGGGTGTACTTCATCCTGACACGACTAGTTGTGTCCAAAAGCCAGAGAAGTTAGGGATTAGAGAGCTTTGGATTTTTCAGTATTTAAGAAACACCGCTTAAGCAATGATCTTAGAAGATTTGCTGGAAGCTGGTTTCAGCCTTAGCGTACTATTTTTTCCGAATTCTGCGACGACCCCTATTATTGACCAGTTGAAAAATACTTCTCAAATAGAGCATTCTCGCTATAGCTCCCCTGTCAACTGCTTTGTCAACATTCTTTGTGGATTAATCGTTTATTGTCGCCAGCCAAAAAAGCCAGGGCTTGCTATAGAAGCTAATTTGCTCCCTTCTGCTTAACCCGAACTGACGTTAACCATAGAGCTTAGTGGATGCAACAACATCTCTGATCGCCACATCCTTGGTCTGACTTTTACCGTTAAGTTTAGTGAGGATGCCAAAGACTCGATCGTTTACTGTTGGTGGGGAGGTAAGCGATCGAGAATGGCATCGAGTTTGTTGTTATTGGAATTCAGGAGGCGAAGGATGGTGGGGCGATCTTCATCGCTCAAGACAGCGAGATTGAGCAAGCCGCGATTAGTGGCTTTCAATTGCTGCATTTCCTCTTCATGCAGTCTGACACGCTCCTCGTGTCGTTGGGTGCGTTCCTCATCGCGGAGTCGATCGGTAGCGGCTTGGTCAAGCATGGCTTGAATAGCGCGACCATTAGATTCAGCAATTTGCACAGCCCGATCAGCAGCAGCTTTTGTTTCCACCAGCTCGGATTGGAATTGTTGCTGGGAGAGCAGAATTCCTTGGAGGATAGACTGCATTTCTTCAAAGGACATGGTTAGGATACCTCTAAGTTTGGTTATATTGCTTTAGCCACGAAGCCTCAATAGGTCAAATAGAGGCGGACAGCGAAGTGCTCCACCGGCAGAGCAGTGATGATTAAAGCACAGGGCATACTACTTAAAAAGGGAAGACTTCTACCATTGTGCCAGTTGCTAGTAATATTGGCTAACTTAGCATCGGAGAACCGATGAAATGACTCTTTCTTGCTTTTCCTGTAGCAAGCTCATCAGTACTCATCGCTCCAAATGAGGATGCTGGCCGACCTCCGCCAGGGTATATAGAGGTCGGCCCTTCACTTCCTCGTAGATGCGGCCAATATACTCGCCTAAAATGCCAATACTCAACAGTTGCACCGCCCCAAAAAAGAACACCGCGATCAGAATACTAGCTAGACCACTCAACGGGGAGATGGGCGAGACCAGCCGCCAATAGAGCACCAGCATCGCCATCAACACCGAAAGCACAGCCGTGAGTAGACCCAAGTAAGTAGAAAGCCGCAAAGGTACCTGAGAAAAAGAAGCCAGACCATTCAAGGCCAATTTCAGGGACTTGGTAAAAGTGTACTTTACATCCCCGGCATAGCGTGGATCTCGATCGAACAACACAGCAGTCTGCCGAAAGCCCACCCAAGAACGCAGACCCCGAATATAGCGATTCCGCTCCGGCATAGCATTCAACAGATCCACAATTCGCCGATCGACCAAACAAAAATCCCCCGTATCCGTCGGAATATCCACATCAGCCAAAGTCTTCAGCAACCGATAGAAAACATAGGCCGTCAACCGTTTAAACCAAGATTCCCGCTGGCGACGAGTGCGCTGGGCATAGACCACCTCAAACCCCTCTTGCCAGCGATCCATCATTTGGGGAATCAGCTCCGGCGGATCTTGCAAATCCGCATCCAAAATAATCACCGCTTGGCCCCGCGAATATTGCAGCCCCGCAGTCACCGCAATCTGGTGGCCAAAATTGCGGGCTAGGCTCAGATAACAAACCCGCTGGTCTCGATCGTGCAAATCACGCAGCATTTCCAAACTGCGATCGCGGCTGCCGTCGTTGACCAAAATCAGCTCTCCCAGCTCTGGCAAACTGTCCATCACCGCGCTGACCCGCCGATACAACTCGGGGATATTTTCGGATTCGTTATAAATAGGAATGACCAGGGAGTATTCAGGTACCATTATTCCGGAACGACGGCGATGCAGTCGATTTCTACTAAAACGTCCTTGGGCAAGCGGGCCACTTCCACACAAGCCCGAGCGGGGGCAGTGGCTTCATCAAAATAGGTGGCATAGACTCCATTCATGGTAGCGAAGTCGTTCATATCTTTCAAAAACACGCCGGTTTTGACTATATCGCTCCAGCTTGCGCCAGCCTGAGTCAAAATTGCGGCAAGGTTAGCCATCACCAGCTGGGTCTGGGCAGCCACATCGCCATCGTGAGCGAGTTGGTTAGTAGCAGGATCGATCGCAATTTGGCCGGAAACAAACAGGAGCTTGCCGCTAGCAATTATCGCCTGGTTGTAAGGCCCAACCGGAGCCGGAGCCTTATTTGTAGTAATAATTTCTCTAGTCATGATCTGGATTGAAGGGTGTGAGGGCGGTTTCTCCGCAGACATCATAGTAAGCCATAATGAAATACGTTCCCGATCGATAAATGAAAAATGCGAGTTACCGTGATTGGTGGTGGGTTGGCAGGCACCGAAGCAGCGTGGCAAATCGCCCGCGCCGGGGTGGCCGTAAACTTTTATGAAATGCGCCCCACCCACACCAGCCCTGCTCACCACAGCAGCGAACTAGCGGAGCTAGTATGTAGCAACTCCTTTGGTGCAAAGGCCCCCGATCGAGCCGCCGGACTGCTCCATGAAGAACTGCGCAGACTGGGGTCGATCGTGATCAATAAAGCCGACGAACATGCGGTGCCCGCAGGCGGAGCCTTGGCCGTCGATCGGGGACAATTCAGCAGCGACCTGACCGCCACCCTAGCTAACCATCCCCTGATTACCCTAAAGCGGGAAATGCTGCCAGCGATTCCCCTAGATGGCATCACGGTCTTGGCCACCGGCCCACTGACCAGCCCAGCCCTGGCCGCAGATCTCCAAAAGATCACGGGCCAAGAATACCTGAGCTTCTTCGATGCGGCCAGCCCGATCATCGTGGGTGATTCGATCGATCGAGACATTGCCTTCTGTGCCTCCCGCTACGACAAAGGCGAAGCGGCTTACCTGAACTGCCCCATGAACAAAGAGCAGTACATTAACTTTCAGCAAGAGCTATGTCGGGCCGAGCAGGCCGAACTCAAAGACTTCGATCGAGAAACTGCGAAGTTCTTTGAGGCTTGTTTGCCGATCGAAGAACTGGCCCAGCGCGGCGAAGAAACCATGCGCTACGGGCCACTGAAGCCGGTCGGACTCTTTGATAGCCGGCGCGGTGACTTCAAGGCTCCCGAGAACCAAGTTCACCGGCCCTATGCTGTAGTCCAACTGCGCCAAGAAGACAAAGCTGGGCAGCTCTGGAACATGGTGGGTTTCCAGACCAATTTGCGCTGGGGCGAACAGAAACGGATTTTCCAGATGATTCCTGGCCTAGAGAACGCCGAATTTGTGCGACTGGGGGTCATGCATCGCAACACTTTTATTAATTCGCCCCAATTATTGACGGCGGCCTTGCAATTTCGATCGCGTCCCACACTGCTAGCCGCCGGACAGATCATTGGCACCGAGGGCTATACGGCGGCGGCAGCGGGTGGCTGGCTGGCCGGCACCAATGCAGCCCGCTTGGCCAAAGGGCTAGAGATGCTGGAGGTTTCTCCCCATACAATGATGGGCGCATTGTTCCAGTTCATCAGTACCGCAGAACCCAAGTATTTCCAGCCAATGCCCCCGAACTTTGGGATTCTGGCGGAGCTGCCCACCAAAATCAAGGGCAAGCCCGAGCGCTATGGCGCTTATCGGGATCGATCGCTCCATCAAATCGATACTCTAGCAGCAGACTTGGGCTATGCAGTTCCTCTCTTGATCGCCAATTAGTCCGTAGCAAATTATACAAAAATAGGCGATTGATAATTAAAATTCCGACAAAGATGTACAAAAGTTAGTTGAATCTGGTAAGATTTAGTAATTATATTGCTATTCAAATTTTACCCTCCTTATTACACTAGTCCGAGTAGTAAGGTAGTCTGTCACAAAAACCAATAAAAATGCTGGAAGCTTTGCCAAGACAACGCTTCCAGCATAACTGAAATGCTATTCCATCAATAACTTCCTGAACATTTAGACCGAACTAGGTAATCCGCCTAACCGAGGAGATCAAAGACTTCTTGCTTCACAGATTACAGGTGAAGTATGAATTCGTTGGTAAGAAAAAGTAAGATGTTTACGATCAACCGGGCCGATCGTTGTAAATTTTTGTTACAAATAGAGATAGCTATCTCCATCTTTTTCGCTCGTGAACATCACCAAAGCCCCACAGATTCAAGCTTCCAGCCTTACAGCCGGTGGCAGTGACCCCGATCGCTTCGACCCCCAAGAAGCTTGGTATCCCATCTACTATCTCGAAGATCTCGATCTCCATCAGCCCAGCGCCTTCACCTTAATGGGCAGAGATCTCGTAATTTGGTGGGAACCCAGCAGTTCCACCTGGCGAGCCATGGACGATCGCTGTCCCCATCGCTTGGCCCGCCTCTCCGAAGGTCGGGTCAACAGCCAAGGTGAACTAGAATGCCCATACCACGGCTGGACTTTTAGCGGCAGTGGCCAATGCACCCATATTCCCCAACAAGCATCCACCGGCCAAGCCGAGCAGTCCCAGCGAGCCTGTTTACAAGCCTTACCCACTGCTGTGGCCCAAGGCTTGCTATTTGTCTATGCCGGTCAAGAGCGCGAGCTGCCACCCTTGCCACTGATCGGCCCCGTAGCCGAGGAGCCAGAGGGCTGGGTGATGATGAACACCTTCCGGGACTTGCCCTATGATGCGTTCACTTTGCTGGAAAATGTCCTAGATGCCAGTCACCTGCCCTACACCCATCACAACACCGTAGGTAATCGATCGAATGCCGCCCCTATGGAGCTAGAGATCCTCAGCTCTGGCAAAACAGGCTTCACTGGCATCTGGCCCGAAGGGCCGCGCAAGGGCAAGCTGGGCACCCAACACACCACCTTTATGGCACCGGCATTGATGTGGCATGATCTGACTTCTAAGCAATTTGGCCGGACGCTCACGGCGGTCTATGCTACCCCGATCGGGCCGGGTCAATGTCGGCTCTTTGCCCGCTTCCCGTTCAAATTCCCCCCTGGCAACATCATTCCCTCGGTGTTTTTTAAATACACGCCCCAGTGGTATTCCCACATCAGCCAGAACCGCATCTTGGAAGACGACCAGATTTTCTTGCACCATCAGGAGCGCTATCTCGATGCATCCGGCGGGGCCAGCAATTTCAAAAAGGCTTTCTATTTGCCCACCAAGGCCGACCTATTTGTTTTTGAGTTTCGGGAGTGGGCCGATCGCTATCAAGCTCAGCTCTTTCCAAAGCGATCGCTACCGCCAGCCCAATCCAAGCAGCAGTTGTTGAATCGCTACAGTTCACACACGGTGCATTGTAAAAGCTGTAGTGGAGCCTTAGGGCGGCTGGAGCAGCTCCGATCGCTTCTCCTAGCCTTAGCCTTTGGCGGCTGGGCGATCGGTTCTGTTTGTGCGGTCAGTGGGCTAGTTGCGGCTCTCTATGGAGCGATCGCTGTGACTGGTTGCAGCCTGTTAGGCCGCTGGCAATGCGGAAAATTTATTCAGAAGCTGCATCAGGGAGATCCTTTGCCGCCACGCAACCGACGGGAAAAGGCCCGGAAAATTCAATCCTCTACGACCACTTCGTAGCTGCTGGCTTCATAGCTATTCATGGGTAGATCGTCGGGATCCAAAATGGATTGGAGTGCCGTCGCTGCCAGAATTTCTTGGAAGCTGAGATCCCCTGGCTGTTTGTTTTGCTTGGGTAAGCCTGCCGCTTGGGATACGATTTGGAAAGCCACCGCAAAGGGGTCTTCCAGTTCTTCGTTGGCGATCGCCGGTTGCTCGTAGGCAATGGTGAAGTTGACGTTCATCAAGGGCAGATCGGCTGCATCCACGATCGCCACTTCTCCCATCAGAAAATGATTCAGTAATTGATCGGGCAGTTCGATCGGTATCTGGAAAGCAAACTGGCGCTCGGCAGTCAAAGGTTGCTGGCAGCGGCTGACCATACTGCCATCTTGGGGCTGACGGACGATCGCTACTAGTTGATGGGCCTGGGGTGGCAACAGATCTAGATTGGCAAAGCCAGTGACCATCAGGGACTTGCCGATGACTCCAGGGAAAATTTCATGGTCTAGTTGCAGAGACCGATCCACTGGCAAGGGTGGCTGCTCGATCAACAAGCCGCCAGCAGCGGGGACGATCGTTGGTTCTGGCGGGCGGTCTAGGTCGATCAGTAACCGGTCAAGGTCGGCAACGGCGGTCTCCAATATTTCGGTGGGAGGCCGCTCGATGGCTAAGGGCAAGACAGGAGCGGGCACTGCTGAAACTTCGGTCTCTAGGGGAGTAGCTCCGCCAACGGCACCGGTCGGTCGAGGGACAACTTTTAGGCGGAGCTGTTCGCAATGGCCATCATTAACGTTGCAGTTAAAGTGCCAGACGCCAATCTGTAAATGGGTGAAGGGCAAGACCACCAGCATTCCTTCCGGAGTGACTGCTTGGTTTCTTTTTTGGGATAGCTCCGGTGGCTGCCGATCGTTCTGATAGAAAACTTGAGTGCATACGGTAACTTCAATCATGCTGGTATTAGCAATGATCCGGTATTTCCCTTCGGAAACTTGGAGGTTACGGCTGGTTAGGGGTCGCCAGGCTCGATCGGTCTCGCGCTGAATCAGAAATTCCCAATATGGCATGGATCGGATGTTGGTAGCTGCACAGCAACAATCCTAGCTCAAAAAGACCGGGTCGGTGGACTATGAAAACACTATTAGCTACTCCGTAACCCCAAGCTGACTGAGAACGCCCAGAATGTTTTGCAAAAGCTGGGTCTGCCCTTGGGCGCGGGCTAAGCTTGCTGCTTGGCGCAGGTCGGCAATGCCTCCGGGGCGATCGTTAAGCTGCGCGGCTTTAATCAAGCCCCTTGCAGCATAAGCATTGGTCAACTGAGGATTAATCTGAATTGCCCTGTTACAATCCACCAAACCACCTTGGGAGTCATTCAGCTTAGCTGCTTTCAAAAGACCGCGATTGACGTAGGCCAATGCATAGTCTGGCTTGAGAATGATCGCTTGGTCATAGTCCGCCAGAGCACCTTGGGAGTCATTAAGTTTATCTTTCTTCAGATTGCCGCGATTGTTGTAGGCATTTACATTGTTTGACTGGAGCGAGATCGCTTGGTTATAGTCCACTAATGACTTTTGAAATTCACCAACTTGTGCATAGCTATCAGCCCGCATAAAGTATGCATAGCCATAGTTCGAGCTCAACTGAATTGCTTGAGTGAACTGTTGAATTGCGTCCCTTTTACCCGCTATGACATCAATACCTGGATCAATATACTTATTAAACCCAGCGATAAAGTATTCATCCGCCAGCTCCGGGACTTGGTCTGAAGCAACTCGAATGGCTGACAAAGGCTTTCTTTCTCCCAGGACGATACCCATCTAGACCTCCGAGGTACTCCCGCCAGAGTGCGACAGCACTTGGCGGTGTTGGCGGAAGCCTGCCGTAGGCATTGGGGGATAGGAGCGCGAGAAGACGATTGCAGCTTGCAGCGATTTTGTAAGCGCAGCGCCAAA
>JANMHS010000106.1:0-50970 GCA_031375385.1 Synechococcales cyanobacterium OTE_70_metabat_200
CGTGCCGCTATACAGATCGCGACCCAATACGGAGGTGAGAGTAGTTGTTAAGCCGGTATAGCCCGCACTACCTGGAGTAGCCGAGCGCCCAAACACCGTCAATGGTGCCGCCAAATCCCGATCGGTCAAAGTCACCTCAAAGCGGCCACTATTATCCGTTACCCCGCGGGTGGAGCCGATCGCCAGATCCACACCCGCCAAGAGACGACCCGTGGTATCCTGCACCACCCCAGCCACCCGAGTAGTAGTCACCGGATCAGCCACCACCACCAACTTCACCGTTTGGCGGCTCTCCAGCTCCCCAGACTTAGCCACCAACACAAACTCATACTCACCCACATCCTGGAGCGTAGGCTGCCACAGCAGCTCATTAGCAGCCGTCAACCGGCCCGTCGGCAAAGCCTGATTGGATTGCATATCCAACGTCACCGTCCCCGGCTCCGTATCCTTCGGCAAGACCGACAACGCCAACCGATCGCCCACCTGCACCTGAAGCTGACCCAAAGCATTCATTACCGGCGCCCGATCCGCAGGGCCCGCCAACACCTGCCCCGCCAAAGTAAAGGGCAGCGCATTGGGATTATCAATCAACACCCGCACCGCATTACTGGTAGCTCCAGCAGCCAAACCACCCAAGCCGATCGCCTTATTAAAGTTCAGATATGGAGACCCCGCACCATCTAAGCCAGAAGCATTATCAATAGCAATGCCAAAGGGCAGCTGATCAATGCGCACCAAAGTTTGACGCGAGAGCTTGCCGGTACCCCTATTCACAATTTGCAAATCCGCAGCATAGCGTCCCGTCGCCAGATCAAAACCAACCTTACTCACCTGGAGTTCAGCGCCAGTCGTTTCAGCATAGGCATCCAGCCCCACCGCAGCCCCCGCTCCCACCCGAGTCACAGCCGGGACGCCAGGATTCAACAGCGATCGCTTATCAGCATAGTTCTGAGCCAAGTTCGTGATCTTCACTTGGGAGCCAGTATCCCCATCACCATTGAGCAACTGCACCAGCAAAGATACCCGACTCACATCCCGGATACTGCTGGTATCGATCGTCAAGTGACCATTGAGATAGGTCGTAATTCCCGGAATCGATTCAGTCCCATTCTCACTCAGAGTAAACACCGGCAGACCAGCCAAACCACCATCCAAATAGGTCTTCTGACCATTTTCCAGATCCACCAGGTACACCGCTAGGCGATCGGCCTTCCCTTGGCCATCCCACCGAGCATCAATATCAAATTCCACCGTCCGAGTACCATAGCGGGACCCCACCGCCACCGTCGTAGCCATTTGGGTCGCAAGACTACCGCCCTCCAACAGCACAAAGCCCGTCGGCGTGGCCACATTGCCCTCGGTCAAATAGCCCCAACCCGGATTAGCCGCAGCCGTAGTGGCAAACTTGCCGCCCACATTGACCATAAAGGTCTGGCTACTGCTCCAATTGCCAGCAGCATCACTGATCTGGGCTTCTACACTGTGTTCACCCACAAACAGCCCCGTGGGATCCACAGACTGGTCGAACTGGCCTTGGGCATCCACTTGGAAGGTCTGCCAAGTGCCACCATCCACCCGGAAGCGACCTATACCACCGCCTTCACTAGCGGTACCCCGACCATGCACCGTAGCACTCACCGCCTCAGCCCGCAAGGGAGCTAGGTTAAAGGTGGGAGCTTGGCGATCGAGAGTAAAGGACAGGGCTTCGTTGGTCACCACTATCCCTTGGGCATCCCGCACCTGGAATTGCCACTGATAGCTGCCATCTTGCAGAGTGGCCAAAAGTGTCTCAGGTACCCGGAAAGTCCCGGTGTTAGCCCCTGTCATCACCACCTGATCCGCGAGAGAGATGGTGCCCTGGCCTGTTACCAGTACCAGCTGTTGACCAGCTGTCCAGCGTTGAATAGTGCCCGTCAGCGTTACTTTATTGGTGATCCGATCGGTTCCACTGCTGCCAGTATCTTCCCCTAAAGTCACCGTCACCACCGGCGGACGGAAGATCCGCAGCGGGAAGCGCTGCACCACCTGATTGCCCAGCTGATCCTTAGCATTGAGCAGCAGCAGGATATCCCCCTCGGGCAGCGAGCGCAGATCGAGATTCAGGCTAAATTCACCCTGGGCATTGGGCCGTAGATTAATGCTGCGGCCATCACCCAACTGATAGCTGGCTGTGGTCACCCGGCCTAAGGCATCGGCCACCCGGCCAGATAGCTGTAGGCGATCATTGGTGATCGCCGCCGGGGGAGTGGCATTCAAAGTGAACTGAGGCGGTGTTGTATCGATCACCACCGTCAACGGTAACGTCGGGGCACTAATATTCCCCGCTGGATCGAGCGAGCGAGCCAGCAGAGCCTGAGCACCGTCCGCCGCCGTCAGAGAGCGCGCAGCCAAGCGCCAAGTGCCATTCACATTCACTGTTGTACTGCCCAGGACGCGATCGCCCGCCAGCAAGTCAATGCGATCGCCAGCGGCCCCGTTCCCGACCACTAAGGCTTCACTACCAATGCCAATCACCTGTAGGTTAGTAGGTACAACGCTCTGAGTATCCAGTTGGAACCGGAAGGGTACAGTGGTAGTAAGGTTACCCAAACGGTCTTCGGCCTGTAGATAGAGCTGATAGCGACCATCTGCTGCGATGGATAATCCAGCCAAGTCCGCCGCCGATAGACTAAAGGAGCCATTCGTTACGGGCACTGCTATGGACTGACTGAAAGTAGCCGTCGGACTAGCCCAGAGGCGAGTTAAGCCACTAGCCGCCGTCACCTGTCCAGTAATACCCAGTTGATTGGTGATGCCATCACCAGCAACACCACTATCTTGGGCCAACTGCACCGTGATTTGAGGCGGTGTGCGATCGATCGCCACAACCACATTATATTCCTGACGAATAGTCTGGCCGCCAGCATCCCGAACGGTGATAGTCAAGGCATTAACGCCACTGCTCACCCCTGTCCAATCGGGCAGAATATCAAACTGGCCTTGACCATCAAAGGGCAGAGGGCGAACCGGGCCATTGCCAAACTGATAGGTGGCTAAGGCGATCGGGCTACCGGTTCCATCAATAGCCCCCCGGAAACGACTATCTAATGTCCAAACGCTGTTCTGCCAATCCCCCGTAATCAGCGGAGCCACTGTATCACCGGTGACCGGAGCAGCCACCACCACCTGCTGGCTATAGATGGTTTGTAGACCATGGTTATCGGTGACTTGGAGTTCGAGGGTGTAGTTGCCCGCCCGATCGAAAATGTGGGTAGGGCTAGTGCTATACACCGGTACGCTGCCATCGCCAAAACTCCAGCGATAGGCCAGAATATCCTCTTCTCGCTCTAGGGGACCATAGACATTGGTTTGACCCGCCACAATCATCGCCGGTGCTTCGATACCCGTGATGCGCGGAGCGGCATTCGTCACCACCACCGTATAATCGCGCATGGCCCTGATTTGCTGCTGATCCGTCGCTAATAGCGAAACTCCATAGGTGCCCGGATTACTAAAGCGGTGCTGAATATTTTGGCCCGTAACTTGGGTGCCATCACCGAAATTCCACACATAGGTGATATTAGTATCCGTTTGAGTAGTACCTTCTACCGCAAAGTTACCCGTGGCTCCAGCCCCTAACGTGGTGGGTACCACAATTTCAGGGAAGAGAATCCGAGGTTTCGCCACCTTAAAGGTAACCAGACCTGTATTACTGTTGATACCCAAGCTATCCGAGACCTGATAGGTCAATACATCCACCCCAATAAAGTTGGTGTTGGGAGTGTAGGTTAAAGAACCATCGGCATTGACCGCAACACGGCCAAACTGCGGTGCGTTCACGATTTTCACCGTAGTCGGATCCAGGAGCGTACCCAAGGCGCTGCGATCGTTACTCAAGGGATTCACCGTCAGAGGTACCCCTTGGAAAGAGCTATAGCGATCGGTCACAGCGGTGGGGGCTTCGCCCACCACTAGGCCCACATTGCTAACGGTGATCTGACCATCACCAGCACCATTGCCCAGAAAATCGAGGCTGAGCAGCACCGCTGTATTGCGAGCAATGGCCCGCACATCCACCCAGAAGGTTTGAGTATCTGCCGATAGCACATCACCACTATTCAGGGTGCCTAGACCCTTCACCGCATCACTGAAGAAAATTGTGCCATCGGGCTGCAAGCTCAAGAAGGCATTACTGGCATCTAAAGCATTACCCAGTAAGGAAAGACCATCAGCATTCTGCAGCGAGACCTGGAAAGCTTCTGCTGGCTTGGCGGTGGGCGAATTGCCCCACTGACGTTTCAGGGTAAAGGTCAGCAGCTGAGCGCCGGGAGGCAAGTTAAAGGCCTGACCCAAGCGGGCCACCCGTTGATTACCTTCCCCGAGGACCGCCTTGCCCGCTGTCAAGGTCACATCCCCTTGGGTTTGCCAACTGTCAGTGGTAGCAAAACTGCCATTTTTAATCCCCTCCGGCAGTTTACCAGTCAGGTCAAATCGCCAGGAACCGGTCACCGGCACCGGCGGCTGGGACGGCGTGATCGGTGTCACCACCCCTGTCACCGCCGTATTCTTAATGGAGATATTGCCAGCTCCAGTATCAAAGCCCGGTTGGGCCACAAAGCCATAGTTGCTAGCAATAAACTCAGCATCAGCCCGATCGATGCGACCATTGCCATCCACATCGGCCTGGGGATCCCGCTGCTGGAAGGCTTGGGAATCCAACGCATCCACCCGACCGTCTACATTCACATCGCCTAATAACAGAACCTGATAGCTCTGGGCACCACTGCCCGTTAACCGTAACCGATAGGTCGCCGCTCGATCGATTTCATAGATGCGTAACTCCGACTGCTGGGCAATGGGAGTGAGACCATCGATCGCTACCTGTCCAGCACTCAGGCGCACTCCGATCAGCACCTTACCGCTATTCAATTCACCAGAGCGCACCGTAAAGGTATAGTTCTGTTCCCCTTGGGCACTAAAGTCCACTGCTGTCGCCTGACCGCTGAAGTTACCAATGCCCCCCAGATCTGCTGTCAGCAAAGTACTCCTATTACCATCAATCACAATGCCCGTGCGATCGCCTTCCACAATAGCCGTCAACCGCTGACCCTCATAGGCATAGCGACTGGTAGCATTGCCTTTTTGGAAGCTCACCAGTTTACCTGAGAGATCCAGCCTGTAGTCCATGGCCTCACCCGTAGGCAGTAGCACCCGCTGCCAGTGACCCTGAGCATCCCGAGTAATCTGAATACTTTGGCCCGTTTGAGCATTGATAATGCCACTATCGGTAAATAGTAGTCGCTGGCCGCTAGGTGTAGTGGATTGTCGCAGTTTGCCTTGGGCATTATACCGATAGGCATTCCCAACTCCATCAGTAATCTGATAAGCATAGTCACCCAACAACCCAGCATCAGCCGGATTGTAGGCCCGACCACTGCTGAGATCGTAGTAGGCATTCCCGGCAGCTACCAAGCGCGACGGTATGGTTTGCAGTTGATAGTTGGGGGTATCAGATACCCACCGGGGCTTATAGAGGGTCAAGCCCGCCTCTTGATAGGCTTGGGGTTGGAAGGTAAAGCTGACTCGATCGCCATTGATAGCAGTGAGATATAGCTTGCTCCGATCTGACAAGGGATCCGTCGGAGCCACTGCCATGCTAGGAGCAGCATCGGCTAAGCCAAACCGCCATTGGCCTTGATCTTGATCCGCCCGATAGGTGCGCGTCAGTGGCACTGCAATGCCACCTAAATCCACCACCGCATCAGTTTCTTGGCGCTGGAAGGTGGGCAAGCCGGGATTCACGACCTCCACCATGATGGTGGAAACAGTACTGCGTTGACTGATATCCGTAGCGCTCAGCCGTAAGCGATAGAATCCACTAGCTAAGCGGCTGGGATCTATGGTGCCCAGGGTCTGGCTATCACCAGTGCCAGTACCGCTAGCTAAGGCCTGATAGATGCCCCCATTAGCTGCAATCTCTAGCTTCCAATCATCTAAATTACTATCAGTGACCTGACCCAACACTGAAGTCAGAGAGGTGACTCGATCGCCCTCATGCAGATTGACCAAAGCTACCTGTGGAGCCATGGCATCAGTCGGATCCAGCACCTTCACCAATTGGCTAGCAGTACCCTGTAGCCCATTGATATCAACCGCTGTGGCACTAATCAGATAGCGACCCGGTGTGGCAAAGGTAAACTGTTGCCGCCGACTATTATTCCCCAATGAAGCCCCACCGGGGAGTCCTTTGGGCGTGATATTTATATCACTGACAGTCACGCCCTGGGCATAATCCAAAGCCGTGGTAATAGTATCAATCCGGGACACACTATTAGCCAAGGTGGTCAGCACTAAGGCCTGGCCAGGCACCACCGTTTGGGCTGGAGCCACATCAAAGACGAGGGTAGGCGCGGCAACGCGACCGGCCACTCGTACTGCAATGGTCTTAGTAGCGCTGGCTTGACCATCGGAGACCGTAAAGGGAATGATATAATCCCCTATCTGTCCCGGATTCGGTGTCCAGCTAAACAGACCGGTTTGGGTATCTAGGCTAGATCCAGCAGGGAGATCGATCGCGCTGTAGGTCAAGATATCTGCTTGATCCAGATCTTTACCTGTGACGGTGAACTCTAACAATTGGCCCACACTGACAGCCTGGGGCGAGAGATCCAGCTGGGGCCGACGATTGATATTGGCCACTTGAATTTGCACCGTCTTGGTGTCTTGGCCCCCAAAGGGATCCCGCACCAGGATCGGGAGAGTGTAGTTGCCCTGACTGTTATAGTCTGGTGTCCAGACAAATCGCCCTTGGCGCGTATCAAAGAAAGCCCCTCTAGGCAACGGTACCAGCGGCTCAAACACCAAAGAATCACCATCGGGATCACTAGCTGCCAAGGTAAAGATCAAAGACTTCCCTTCATCCACCGTTTGCAAGGGGAGAGGCGTCAACAGGGGCTGACGGTTCAGGGGCCGCACCGTCAAGTTCAGCGTCGCTGCCCCACTGCGATGACCATCGGTGACGATCAATTTCAGGTTGGGATAGCTGCCTGCACGCGGATTTGCCCAACTCAATACGCCAGTGCGCGCATCTATCTTGGCCCCTAGGGGCAGATTTTGGCCACTATAGATTAACTGATCACCATCAAGATCACTAGCCAATAGCTGTAGCCGCAGGGGATCTCCAGCATTGATCGTGCGATCAGGTACTGGTGAGAGCACCGGCGCATTATTTGCCTCCCGCACCACCAAAGTCCAAGCTTGCCGAGTGACCAAGGCCCGGCTGATATCCCCATTGCCCCCATCGGTCACCACAATTTCGATCGGATAGGTGCCCGCTGCCACCGTACCACTCAGGGTCCAAGTTACGGCACCACCGCTACCCAGGGTCGGAGTCGAGAAGCTCAAGCCATTGGGTAGCCCATTGGCGGCAATTTGCAGGGATTCGCGATCGCTGTCCACTGCCTGAATTTCTAGACTGAAGGGCTCGCCAACCACACCTACCCGATCGCCGATCAACCCAATCACCGCTGGATCGTTAGGCGCATTTACCGTCACGGTGAAATTACGTCTACTGCTGTGCGTTTCACCCAAAGTGATCGGTCGGTCTTCCGTAGCCACCACCTCAATGATATAGTCACCGCGCAGGGTGGTCGTTGTGGGCAGAATTTGCAGACTACCTGTGCCATCGCCATTATCTACCAAGGTGATAAAGTCTGGCAGCTCAAAATTAGCATCACTGCGAGCCGTCAATATCAACTGATCGCCATCAAGATCAGTCACCTTAATGGGTATAGTAACCCCTTGACCGCGCTGGAGCTGCTGATTACTGAAGGATTCCATCACCGGTAAGCGATTGGTATTCAGCACCGTGATGGGTACTGCCACCGTTGTGGCTAGGGGCGTACCTGTGCCATCACCATCATCGGTAGCGGTGAACTGAATATTGTAGTTTCCAGCCGCCGTCACCCCTGGGATCCAAGTCAAATACTGGGTGTCTGAGTCAAACACCGCACCCGCTGGCAAGTCCGTAGCTACCAACTTAAAGGTCCGGGGTACTCCGCCCCCAGCACTCAGGGTTCCATCAGCCAAACGTTCCGGGGGGACATAGCCCGGTCGATCGGGATCAGTCACGCCCACTCTGAAGTTGAGCGTAGCCCCTTCCGCAATCTGCCAAGCCCCCAGTTTGTCAAAGACCGGTGCACCGTTGCGATTATTCACCGTCAGCTTGGCTACCACAGTGGTAGTAGCGCTGCCATTATCCACCGTAATCGGAATTTCATAGGCCCCCGCTTGCGCAAAGCTGGGAGTCCATTCAAACAGACCGCTTTGGAGGTCTAGGGTCGCCCCTGATGGTAACCGATCGCTTTGATATTTCAGGCTTTGGGCATCTGTGGCCACCACTCGGAAGCGCAGAGTTTCCCCTTCGGCGACCGTCCGCGTAGGAATATCATTGACCACCGGTTGCTGCACCCCATTGGCAATGCCCAAATTGACCACCTGCTGCACCGTAGTCACACCGTCACTCACCACCACCACAGCTTGGTAAGATCCCGCCACCGTCGGCTGCCAGCGGAATTGGCGGGTAGTGGAATCGAAGCTAGCTCCAGGGGGTAAGCGATCGGCCCAGTACAGCAGGGATTGCTGATCAACATCCGTAGCCGTCACTGTGAACATTAATTCTTGCCCCACCTTGCCAGCAATGTCGCGAGGCAGCTTGCCCAGCACCGGCAGGTGGTTGCCCCCAGCCACGGCAATCTGGAAGGTCTGACTGCTGTAAGTGCCGTTGGGATCATAGGCTCGCCATTCCACAGTGCTTTGGGCCGGACTGGTAGCTGTGGGAATCCAAGTGATCACCCCACTCTGGGCATCCATAGTCATGCCCTCTGGTGCGGCGAGCAATAGATAGCCCAAATTCGCACTGATCGGTGAGGTGGCTGTTGCTTGATAGCGATAGGCCGTACCCACCGTCGCCGTGACTACAGGGGCAGAGCTAATGGCAGGCAGAATAGGATTATCTAAAATCCCCAGCGCTTGACCTGTCAGGCCAATCTGTAAGGCATTGGGATCGTTAATAGTCAACACTTGGGTTAGGGATTGACCCGGTGCCAAGATGCCCGTGGGCAACTGTTGACTGAGGTCTAAAACATAGTCGCCCTTGGCATTCACCGGAGTGCTTAACTGCCCAGCGAACTCCGCTGCCGGAGAGAGATACAGTTGCAGGGGCACCTTGATATCGCTACTGGTGCGATTGGTGAGAGTGACATCGTAGCTCACCCGACCAGTAGCATGATCAATGCGGCCATTGATAATTTGCAGATCCACTGCTGCGGTCAGATTACTGGCTACGGCAAAGGTACTGTTAAAGGTAGCTACCAGATTAGCCCCGTCGGCTTCCCGCAGGGTGCGATTCACCTGCACCCGGTAGCGATCGGCAGCTAAGGAATTCACCTTCAGATATACCGTCTGGTTACTGGCCTCATAGCGTACCGACTGGATGGCCACGGCACCCTGGCTACCGATCACTGCGTAGTTACTGGGGTTTAAGGCTGAGAAGGCCTCATTGCCCTTACCGATGTACAGCTCCCGATCGAAAGTAATGGCAATTTCACCCACTGGGATGGGCGACCAGGCCCCATCATTGGGTGTCACCCGCAGCACTTGGGGCGGCACAATGGGCGAAATTTGGTCCACATGGCTGCCTTGGGACAGGAGCAACCGGCCATCGGCGGTGGCGATCATATTTTCACCCCGCAGACCGCCGCTAGCAATCACTTGGGTCTTTTGAGTGGCCACATCAAAGGCGGTCAGGGTGCCATCGTTGCTAGAAATAAACAAGATGCCCTGGGAATCTTTGGTACCAAAGGCGATGGAATCCAGAGGCCGATCGCTGGTGAACATCACCCGATAGTCCCCTAGGCGATCGAACTTGAGCAGTTGGCCCCGCTCTGGCCAGCGGGTGCCCCACAGATTTCCAGCACCATCCACAGCCAAGCTATCCACCCGCCGACTGCTAAAGCCCTTGAATTTCTGGGTGGTAGGATCAAACACCTCAATGCCATTGCCCGAGGACACATAGATCGTGTTAGTGCGCGAGTCGATAGCTAGGGCTTGGGTCAGACCATCTCCAAAGGATTTGATGATGGCTCCTGTCTGCCGATCGAGCTGTACCAAGGCCCCGCCACCGGTGGTGGCCCACACTAATCCTTGGTTATCTTGGGCCAAACTGTAGATAGGTGTATTCAGCTTAGCCAGCAGGGTTTTACCCGCTGTCGTAATCTGATAAATTTCACCGCGATTGCTGCCGCCTACGGCCCAGAGGGTGCCATCCTTTTGGGCTAACAGGCCGAGGGCACCAATGCCCGCTTGAGACAGCGGCATATCAGAGACCAATGCCTTAGCCGTAAAGGGCCGCAGCACCTGTTGGAAGGCCGAGGGCTGGCCCACGCTGCCACTGGGGATTCCTCCTTGGGTGGCGGCAAACAGCGGCGATGGGCTGGGCGGTGGGGCATTGGGATCGGGGTTAGAGCCATCACTGCCCTCCACGGGGCTAGTGCCCCCACGACTGACCACTAAGCCTTGGGCCTGTCCTTCCCGGTTACCGGCAATGTCAATGGCCCGCACTAGGAATTCGTACTGCTGACCGGCCTGCCCTTGGAAGACCGTGGTGGTTTGCTTAGTGCCTGTCAGGAGCAAACGATAGTTATCATTGCCCTCCGAAACATACACATTGTAATCCTTCAGTCCCGAGCCACCAGCTTCATCCGCTGCCGACCAGGTCAAGCGGTAAGCATTGTTCACCAAGGTGTCCACCTTTAAGGTCGATACCGGCGCGGCATTATCCAGAACATTGACGGCTTGGTTAGACTCTAACGGACTGGCGTTTTTCAAGAACAAGCGGGCTGAGCTGTTAATCGCTGAGCCACTGGCCGCATCTTTTTTAGCCTGCACCCGATACTTGACAAAGCCCCCACCATTGGGCGGCAAGACACCTAAATCTGGGCGATCGACCACCTGTCCGGTCACGGGGTCAATCGCTTGCAGTAGCCAAGTAGCCGCCTTACTGACGGTATCTATTCCGGCACTGACCTTGAGGACAAAACCTAACTTCTTAGTGAAGTCAAATTGACCATCAAAGGAGAACCGTCCCGGTGGCACCGTGATATCAATATCACCAATGCGAATCTGACCCAAGGAGAAAGTGCGAGGATCCAATTGTTCATCTAGGGGCGTAATAATCCGAATTTCACCGCCAGCATTATTTGCTGCCGCCTTAAAGTTAATTTGATATTCCTGCGGATCACCAGAGATCACATTTCGCTGACCATAGCCAATGGGAGCAATCATCGACACCTGGTCACTGGCCTTACCTAACCCGCTGAGGAAGTCATTCAGGTTAGCCTCGGGCACCTCAGCAAAACTAGGGAGATCAATTCTGGCCTTACCAAAGGGCACCAGCACTTCCAACGAAATGGTCTTGGTTGGAGACTTGGCCTGTTGGTCGAACTGGCTGGGGTCAGGCACATTGCTACCGCCCACCCGGCCCTCTTGATGGCCATACCACTGGCGCAAGTCCGTAAAGAAGCTCACCAGGTCACCCCCGGCGGTAATGGTTTGACCGGCTGGGCCATAGAGCAAGCCAGTAGCCAAGGTAGCCAGTAAGCTGATGACTTCCGGACGCTCCCGCAGCACGGGAATATCGGCTTCAGCACGCAGCCAGCCAGCTTGTTCTAGGGCCGCCAGATAGGCTAAAGTCCACTGGTTGGCATCGGCAGCCAATACCTTGAGAGATGAGGGCGATCGCTGATCTAAAATAATCGCCTCCCGCAGTTTCATCGCATCTGCCGTTTGACGCTGGATAAACTCTGCCCGAGTGAGGGCCGTGGCACTAGCCGTCACAGGGAACTTAAAGGCCACGTCCTGATCTTGAATATCAAAGGCCTTGAGGATAGCAGGCAGATCTGCAGCAGTTAATTTCTTCAGGGCAGCAATGGCCTGATCGGCCAGTTCACTCGTCCCTGCCAATTCCTTGACAATGGTTTCTAGGCTGGCCGCTAAGTTTTCCCGCTGCTTAATAAAGGGACTCAGTTTTTCCAACAGGCCGGGGTAGGTATTTACAATAAACGACTGACCGATCGATCCGCCGGTCTGCAAATCAAACACATATCCCGGAGCTAGGATATTCCCGGTTTGATTTACTTCCGAAGTGAGCTGTGCCCAAGGAATAATCGTGTTGTCACTGTTCTGAGGTAGACCCCGCAGGTTGTTATTGGTGTTCAGGTAGAGGTTGTCAAACACTGCCTCATTTAGCCCCAGTTCCGGCACCCCAAATTCAAAGAATACATAGGGTGTATCAATGTTGGTCAGGCTCTTCACCGATACCCCATAGGTGCCGCCCTTACCCACTTCTAAAACTCGGGGCCCCCCCAGACCCACCGTTACCTCGTTAGGCAAGGCCTTTTCTACCAAATAGCGGTAGGGCACAATGGTCTCCCGTCCATCGGGATTCAGCACCTTAATGTCGTACAGCCCATGGGGGACATTGGTGAAATCGAAAATCGACAGAATCTGCGTACCGCTGGTGACTTGGCTATTCACCGGCAATACCTCAGCCACCCCAGGACGGCTGAGCTTCACCGTCGCGCCCGATAGGAACTGGGCACCCTTCAAGCGCAGAGTCACAAACTTGGCATCGCCCCCGCGATCGGTGATCACATCGGTGACACCAAAGGGTAGGGCCTCAGCCTTGATGGTGACGGGCTGGTTGTCTCCACCGTCATAGCCCTTGACCAAAACATAGTAGCTGCCTGCTTGACTGCTATCAATGATCGCATGTTGATTGGGGCTGAGCTGGCCTTCATAGGCAGCATCATATTCCGTGGGCGTGGGGGCAGCCTCATAGCGCACAAAGATCTCTTTATTCCCCCCACTTTTACCAGAGAGTACCGAGAAGTCCAATGTTTGTCCTTCGCGCACCTCCACCCGGTACAGCCGACTCTGACCCTTACTCAGGTTGGTTTGCAGGCCCACACCTAGTTGTAAGTCCACAGCCTGGGTGATCAAGGGCGTAGCCGAGGTCAGGGTGTTATTAAACTCGCGATCGGCCTCATACACCCGATTTGTAGCATCAGCCTTCACAATCAGGCGGTACTGGCCGGGAGTGACCACGGGCATAGCCGCCGTTAGTTCAGCGGTGTAAGTGCCCCCCACAGCTACTGTGCCACTGTGTTTCACCTGACCCAAGAAAATATCGTTGGCATCCCATTGGTTATCCACCGAGAGGTAAGCTGAATCAAACCACGATCCCAAGGCTGGATTGACACCACTATTTTCCACCTGCCAAGTGATCTTTACCGGTTCACCAATGGTTCCCTCAGCCGGAGCGGTGATGGATTGAACTTGCAGATCGGCAGGTGGCGGTTGGTCAATGAGGATAGGTTGAATGCTGGCCACAATGTTGTTGGCTTCGCTGCCTGCTTCATAGACCCGGCCCCAAGTTGAGCCACTAGGATAGTCCGTAGCCACAATCACGTAGGCTGGGCCCACCCAGTCACGGGGTAGATCAAGGGTCAAGCTCTGACCGTATTGCTCCCCAGGCTCTAGGCGCTGGGGCGAATTGATTTCCTTGATAAATCGATCGACCGTGGGATCTAAATTGGCATCGCGAGACAGGTAAATGCGATCGGCCCAGTCCTGCCGCGTCTTCCCGGATCCTTGGTTGATCACTCGGTAGTCCAAGGTAAAGTCTTGGCCGGCAATGGCCCGATCGGGCACCAAAATGTTGCTAACTTTCAGATCGGCGGTAATGGCTGGGTCCACCTTAATGGCCCTGGCGGTGGTATTGTTGGCTTCACCGCTGTATTCTAAGACTGCTCCTGAACCATTTGGCACATTTAAAAAGTCGTAGTAATCGGTGACGGTAATGATGTGATAGTCCCCAGCCGCCAAATCTTCCGGCAGGTTCACCAGCAAGCGATCGCTATAACTTTGGGCTGCATCTAACTTTTGGTTGTGCCGCCGCAGGCCTAAATAAATATCAGTGGCATCCAATGTTGCATCACGAGAAATATATACGGCATCATCCCAACTCTTCGTGCGGGTAGCTCGTTGACCAATGTTGTCCACGGTCCAAGCCACATCCACTTGCTCTCCGGCCCGAGCAGTCGCTGCTGCTTCCACCGTGGTGATTTTCAGATCCGGTTCTCGGAAGATGACTTGCAGCACACCCCGGCTCACACTGTCGCTGGGATCCTCATAAACTTTGGTTTGATAGTATTGTCTTGCCTTATTGTTATCTGTGGAGAAGAGTGGCAGCGTAGACTGCAACTGGTTACTAGCTTCGCTATCCCGCCCGACACTGAAAGGATAGGCCGTACTGATATAGGTAAAGTATTCCCCATCGATTCCCGGTGGCAGCTCGAATTTATAGGACTGGGTATAGCTTTCCCCTCCTAGCAAGGTGGTGGCATTGTTGTGTTGAACCAAGCCCACCAAGGTCATGCGCCCGCCCCCTCGGCGAGCCTCTGCTTCATTGAAAATGGGATCCGGCGACACCCACACTTCGTCGATCCAAGTCTTTGTGCCAGACCACACCGCAGACCCGGTATTGGTCACAGTCCAAGTGACGTTAGTGGATTCACCAGAGTGATTTTCTTGGGGCACCTGAATAGAGGTGACACTGAGGTGAGCTGGCGGAGTAGTGGTGACAGCAGTAGCTGTCTGATTGATATTGTTATCCTTATTCTCGTCATTCTTCTCTAGGGGTTCGCTCTCCACAAACACATACTTGCCATGAAAGCCTGGAGCCAACAACACCTCTAAACTGGCATTATAGCCCTCACCCACAGCCACACTGCCCTGATGTCTCAAGTCACCTAGGCGCCAACTCTTACTGGTATCAAATACCGGACTATCCGATAGATAGACCACATCTAACCAGCTCGTATCCGGAGTAGCCAGCACCCCTTGATTCACCACGCGCCAATCCACCCGATAGGCGCTGTCAGTAGTGCCTGTGGCACTGGCCTTCACGCTAGTTACTGCCAAATCAGGCAATAGCACAGGTACTTTCAGCACGGAGATGGGCGCAGCCTTAAAGTTGTTGTTATTAAAGGTATTCGGGTCATCGGGATTAATATTATCGGCCAAGGTGTTCTCTAGCACCGCATCAAAGGCATTAGTCCAGGGCGTAATAAAATACTCGCCCGCAAAGCCCACTGGCAGCTTTACTCGGACGGTGTTGTAATAACTTTCACCCACCTTCAAGCTACCAACATGGGAGGTGTTAATTAACCTGACATCGCGAGGACCAACGTCGCCATCGAGCTTTATTTCTAAGGCACTGGGCCGCTTGCGATCCTTGGCTAACCAAATCACATCATTCCAACTGGCCCGATCGGTCTCTTCAATGCCTTTATTCGTCACCCGATAGCGTACTTCAATCTCGCCACCCTCAAAGGCTTGGCTGGGCACCGTCACTTGGTCAATCACCAAATCAGCAGGCTTCACGCCATTGACCCGCACGGACTGAATGGTGAAGTTATTGTTTTCCTGCTGATACTCCTTCACCGTCTTGGTACTATCGGTCTCAATCAGGAAGAAGGCATTGCCCCGGAAATAAGCGGGCACCTCCACCGCCTGTGTCTCGATCCGATAGCTTTCACCCGGCTTGAGGGCCGTACTGTTGCTAAAGGTGCCCATCAAAATGTCTTCACTGCCAATCTTGTCATCCAGAGATAGGTAAACCCGATCGCTCCATTCGCTGGTAGTGTTGGCCGTACCCGCATTTTTGACCGTGAAGGCAATAGAGGCGGTACCACGACCGTTGACGGCCTCGGGAGCTTCCACCAGATCTACGCGCAGGTCAGGGTGGTTAGGATAAACTAGGGCTAGGAGAGCATCATTGGCTGGACTGTTGGTATTATTTCTCCGATCACCTCCTTCGTACAAAGTGTTATTGCTATTGGCTTCTACTACCACCCGATAGGAACCCTGAATTTCAGGTACTGTAAAGGTCTCGCGCCGACTGTAGGCCTGCCCAACAGCTAGGCCGTCTTTGTAGGTGAAGATGCCTAGCTGGTACCGCTCCCCATTAGGCTGACCCAGGGGTTCTAAATAGACGCGATCTTCCCAACTGCCCCCAGCCCGATCGGCACCATTATTCTCCACGCTCCAGGCCACTTCAATGCGATCGCTACTCTGGGCATTAGTCGGAGCCGTCACCCCAAAGACGGCCAAGTCTGGCAAGGGACGCTGTTCCAGCTGAATAGCCCCAGAGACAATGGTGTTGTTGGTATTAAAGTCCAGCTCATAGGGACCTGCCACATCCACTACTAAGTAATAGGTACCCACCAATCCTTCGGGTAACAGTAGCTGACTACTGCGCTGATAGCTGGCAGCGGGTGCCAGGCGGCCCAAATTAGTATTGGTTTGGAAAATTATGGGCTGGCCATTGGTTGTTTTGAGCCGGTTCTGGCCAGCGGGATCTGTGGCTAGATAGAGATACTCATACTGCTTATCGGTGTTGGTAATACCAATGCCCTTATTAGACACCCGATAGGTATAGTCTAAGGTGCGGCCACTCAATCCTGTCCCAGGAGTGGTGATATCAGAAATTTGCAGATCGGCATAGGGAATAGGCATCACCGTCAGGCGATCGGGAGCCATGGCGCTATTGTCAGCCGTCAAACCATTCTCATACACCTTGCCGTCAGCATTTGTCACTACAAATACCTGGTAACGACCATCAAAGCCAGCCGGTAGATAGATCTTTTCAGTACGGCGGTAGCTCTCTCCCACTCCTAAGGCACCTAGGCGCTTAAAGGTGTCAATCACCTGATCGTCACCATTGCCCATAATGCTGTCTTTTGATAACACCACTTGATCGATCCAGCTATCACCGGTGCCAGTGCCGGTGCCGCTATTCGTCACAGTCCAGCTCACTGTAATCTGGGCTGGATCTCGAATTACCTGAATTGGTGCAGTCACATCACTAGCTACCAAGTTAGCGTAGGGAGCCAACGTCACCATTAGGCCCTGACTGGCCTGATTGTTCTGCCGTCCGGCATCCGTATTAATGGCTTTGTCGGGGTCGATCGTTACCACTACATACTTCTGTCCCCGCACTGCAATGGGCACTTGGGCCGTGAGCTGCCGCTCCAAGCTACCATTAGCTTCTAGAGACTGGGTAGCAACCACCGTGCCCAACAGCAGTTCATTCATCAGGCGATCGGGTGCGTCACTGAGATATACGCGCTCTTGCCAACCCCGTCCAGAGCCAGTATTGCCACCATTGCGGGTCTGCCATTGTACCGTAAGGCTCTGACCAGATTCTAGAGTGGCAGGCACATTACTGAGCTGCGTCACCTGTAAATCTGGACGCACGATCGCCGTTCCCTGCTGGCTATCAAAATAGGTATTATTATTTTCCGAGGTACCTTCAATAATTTGGTTGTAGATATCGGTGATAACAATAATCCGGTAGCTGCCAATGGGTAAATCAGGGGTGGTGACATTGGCAACACCTTGATAGTTGCTCCCCGCAGCCAAACCACCGGTGTGGCGCACTTCTGTTAGGAAAGTTGCTGAATTAATATTTCCATCCACAGACCAATAGAGCCGATCAACCCAGTCGCCAGTGGCTGCTGTCAAGCCGCTATTGCGCACCGTCCACCGTACAGCAAAAGTTTCACCCGGACGACCTACGGCGGGAGCGGTAATGGCGCTGACCTGTAAATCAGGATCGGGCAATTGGGTAATGGTAATGGCCGCAACCGCATTATTATTCTCTTCTCGGCCGGCCTCAAACACTTGGGCATCGGCATCCACCTTTACCAAAACGCTGTAGTTTCCTGCAATCCGCGCTGGCAGGGTAATAGACTCTCGGCGATCGATCGTCGCCCCTAAGGCCAGTGGCTCACTGCGTTCTATGGTTGTCAACAGCGTGGTGTTCTGGTTACTGTCCACCAGATACACTTTTTCCCGGTATGGCACAGTGAGAGCCTGTTCACCGGCATTCTCCACTCGCCAGCTGATCTCTAAGGTTTGACCAGAAAAACTGGTGGCCGGGACTTGTAAATTACGAGTTACTAGGTCTACGGATTGGCCCATTGACAAGGTGATGGGCGAACTGGCCAGGTTATTGGCTTCATTCAGTTCTGGCTGCTGATTGTATAGGTCAGGGCGCAGCAGTAAGAAGTATTGCCCTGTTGCCAGAGCTAAGGGGATATCAATGGAGGCGGTTTGGGTATAGCGATCGCCCACGGCCAGAGACCGATCAATAGGGGCCGCGTTCAATAACAGATCATCAGCACTCAGCACCCCATCCTTGGATAGGTAGAGGGCATCAGTCCAAGAGCGACTGGTGGCTCCAGAGCCGGTATTGTCCACTTGCCAGCTCACTGTGAGCGGTAACCCTAGAACGCCCTCGCTGGGCACTGTAAACCCGGTGGCTCGCAAGTCAGCCGCGCCCACCGTCACTGGCTTAGCCAGCAGGTTATTGCGCTCATTGGTCTCTATCTGGTCGCCATTGCCATCCACCACAAACAGCAGATACAAGTTGCCTACCATGCCGCTGGGTACTACAAAAGATTGGGTGAGCGTGGCTGTTCCATTCACAGCCAGGTCATCACTGATATAGCTGTTGCTCAGCAGAATGTCGGCGCCGTCTAAGGTTTGATTGGTGGAGAGATACAGGCGGTCATATCGATTGGTCGTCGCTGTCTCAGCTCCTTGGTTAATCACGCTCCAAGTGGCACTGGCCGTCTCACCCCAAGATAGCGTTAGGGGTGCTTGGGGTTGACCGGTGATAGCCAGATCCACCGAGCTATCTGCGATAGTGATGGGTCTGGCAAATACGTTATTATTCTCATTGGTCTCACCTTGATTGCCATAGGCATCGGTGACAAAAAGCAGGTACTTACTTCCCGCAGCCGATCGGGGCAAGTTTAAAGTAATCTCCTCTGTTGCCCGATAGCTTTCACCAGCAGCTAAGCCGTTTGTAATGGTTTTGTAGAATAGGCGGGTGTCATTGCCGTCAAATTTGTCATCATCAGACAGGAAAATGCCATCATAACGGGCTTGGCTGGCCAACCCATCACCCTTGTTCTCTACAGTCCAGCTTACCTCCACAGTCTGGTTCAAGGCCGCAGCATTGGGCGCTGTTGCCGCCGCGATCACCAAGTCTGGAGCATTAATGGTGACTGCCAAGGCTGTAACATTATTTTTTTCATCAATTTCAGCTTGCTGGTTATCTGCATCGGCAACCACCAACAAGTACTGATCGCCCAAAATAGCCTGGTTGGGAATGGTGACGTTTAAGTTATTACCATAGGATTCATTCACTCCTATGTTTCTATAGTAATAATAGTAGTTGCTACCGATGTTCAGATCATTGCCATCTAACATCTTATCAGCCGATAAGTAGACTCGATTCGACCACTGGCCATTGGCAGCACTCGTCCCCAAGTTACTAACCTGCCATTGTACATTGACGGTCTGTCCGCGACTTAGGAGGGTTGAACTCACCGTAGGTGCGCTAGGCACCAGATCCGGAGCCACAATATTCAGGGCCACAGCCGCAGTATTATTGGTTTCATCACTCTCTTGACGATTATTGTTGCTATCCGCAGCAAATATCAGATACTTTTGTCCTGTAATGGTGGTGGGCAGGGTGATGTTTTTATTAACGGTGTAGCTAGCACCAGCAGCAAGCAGTGGCTCATTGGCCGATCGGGGCGTAGAATGCACCGCAACATCACTACTATCCAATACCTCATCATCTGACAGGTAAACACTATCGAACCAAACAGGATAAGCCCCATCGGTGGTGGATTGATTAGTTACGGTCCATGACACCGCCACTGTTCCACCGATGACTGATTCAGTTACACTGGCTGAACCTTGGATCACGAGGTCAGGACGAGACGCATCATTGAGGGTGATTGGCTGTACAGCCGCGACGCTGTTATTAGTCCGATCAGCTTCCGGGAAATTCCTATTAGCGTTGGTTTCCAGTAACAGGTAATAGTTGCCTGGAGTAGTCGTTTTTTGGTTGGTAATCTGTGGGGTTTGCAGGCCAACTTGCAGAGTATAGCTACCCGTATAGCCATAGTAGTTGCCAACTTCTACATAGTATTCACCGCCATAGGCTGAAGTAGGTAATTGATAAGCTACTGCGCTATTGCCATAGTAGGTATAGCTCTGGGCTAAGTATCGGCCATCCCTATCATATAGCCTTGCATAGTTGTAGTAGCTATTACTCGATTTGTTAAGCGCTATTATGTCGCCAGGAGAAGCATAGATCTTATAATAATCTGACTCATAGGCTTTGCTGACGGCTCCTTGGAGTTTTAGGCCATAGTTCCCCGATGAGCTAGGAACAAAGTTTTGTTGAATATCCTGGGCTGTAGGTATGGAGCTGTGCGCACTCAACCCGACGAGGGAAAGCTCATCCACAAATCCATTGGCATCCACCGGCAAAGCATTGCTAGCATTAATAGCAATTTGGTTACTGTCTTGGTAGCTGCCGTCGGCTGCTAAGTTGCGGGTCTGCGGTTTAACCCAGAGTAGACGGTCATCGCTGCTGATTGTGTTATCCAGAGACAAATAGAGCCGATCGTTCCAGCTGCTATTGACGGATCCTGCAGGGCCATTTTCCACTGACCAATTCACTGTAAAGGGTTGACCAAAGTCCACAGAGGTGAGCGGATTAGAGGTTCCATCAACAGCAGCGACACTAGTTGCTTTCAGATCAGCAGTAACGATCGAGATCGGTGTAACCGTCGCCAAGGTGTTATCGTTCTCGTTGCTCTCCGTTTGGTAGTTATAAGTAGAATCCGTAACCACAATTAGGTAATAGTCACCATCCGTTAGGCCGGTTAAATTGAGGGTACTCGTTTGAGTGTAGCTCTCTTGGACGGCCAGCTTAGGCAACTGCTTATCCACATAGGCAATCTGCTGATCGCCACCATCCCAAACCTGATCGCGAGATAAAAAGACTCGATCTTGCCAATACCCTCGGAGGGCATCGCCTGCCCCGGTATTCTTCACCACCCATTGAATATCGGTGTTACTCCCTTGGGTAATGCTCGCCGGAACTGTGAAAGAATCCACCTGTAAATTAGGTGCTAGAACTTTAATGGGAATAGGACTGGAAGCGTTATTTGACCGATCGGTATCACCAATATATCCATAGTAGTCGGCAACCACAAACAAGCTGTAGTCACCCAGGGAATCAGTAGGCAGAGAAACTGTTCTAGCCAGTGACAATGCACCGCCATTGGCAGCCATGGCACCATGGTAATCATAGTAAGCACCCAAGTTGATATCATCACTATTACCCAAGACATTATCACGGGATAAAATAACGGCATCATAGTGATATGATGCGGGTACATCAACAGCACCTTTGTTGATCAACGACCAGCCCACTGCAATTTGTGCTCCGGTGGAGGCTGAGAGGGGTGCAGTTGCCGTTTCAACTGCAAGGTCAGGAGTATTGATCTTAATGGGTATAGTAACAAGGTTATTGCTCTCATTTGTTTCACCACGATACCGATACCCATCGGCCACGAACAATAGATACTTATCGCCCGCAGTAGAATTATTGGGAATATAAAAAGATGAATTTACAACTGACGTTTGCCCTGCACCTAAGCCACTAGTGTAGGAATTCGTCAGAGCAACGTCGCTGTCATCCCACACCGCATTGTCAGAAAGATAAACGGTGTTGTAGAAATAGTTAGCGACATCAATGCTGCCAATATTTTTTATCTGCCAATCTGCATCAATGCGCTGACCAATTTGGGCTTGAGCTGGTATTGTAGTCGGTGCTTCAGTCACCGTGAGATCTGGAGCTAGAATACTAATTGGCACCGCCGTGACATTATTTTGCTCATTGACTTCGGTTCGATAACCATAGGCATCGGCAATGAACAATACGTATTTACTGCCCGCGCCGACAGCCTCGGGAATAGCCACGGTAGAATTAAAGAGATACTCTTGACCAGCCTTGAGACTGCCCAAGTATGACTGATTTAGGTTGATATCATTGCCATCGAAGGTAGAGTCATCTGATAAGTAAATAGCATTATAGAAATACCCAGCTTCGTCAACAGCCCCGATATTTTTTACTCGCCAATCAATATTTAACTGTTGACTGATTTGGGCCTGCTCAGGAATAGTGGGTGTGCCTGAAATAACCAAGTCTGGCGCACTGATCTCAATCGGTACCGCTACAATATTATTAGTTTCGTTGCTCTCACTGCGATAATTGTAGCCATCGGCCACAAACAGCAAATACTGAGAACCCGCCAGGTCATAGGGAATGTTGAAGACTGAGCTAATGGTCGCCGTTTGTCCAGCATCCAAGGCATTGAGATATGTGTTCGTCAAGAACCGATCAGCAGCATCCAAGGTACTGTTGCTAGACAGGTAGACATTGTTGTAAAAGTAGTTGCTAATGCCAATAGAGCTATCGTTTTTAACTTGCCAACTGGCCTCAATAGTCTGACCCATTTGTACAGTTGTGGGCAGCACCGATGGCGCAATCGCGATCACATCTGGCCCTAAAATCTCGATCGGTACTGCCGTAACGTTGTTTTGCTCATTCAGCTCACCCTGATATCCATAAGCATCGGCCACAAAAAATAAATAGAGGTTCCCTACACCTGCGCTATCTGGAATCACAAAGGAGTTACTTAGTGATGCTTCTTGGCCAATACCTACAACATCAACATAGTTTTCCGATAACCAATAGTCTTGATTATCGAAGACAGCATCTTTAGAGAGATAAACGGCGTTGTAGAACCCTCCACCATCACTGTCGCCATTATTTTTGATCCGCCAATCAGCAACCACGCTTTGACCCACTTGGGCCTGTGTTGTCACCGTTGGGGCCCCTGTGACAGTGTAGTCTGGGGCGGCTAATTCATCGTTCCGCACCAGGGCAGTATCCACCCGAGGTTGCTGCAAATCGATCACTGCTGGTGCTACCCGCACACCAGCGGGCAGCGTAGTGCTCATGATCCCGTCAGGGGAATGATCTAGGCCCAAAACATGCCCAAACTCATGAGTCACCAAGGTCAACAAGTCCACCTGGGGCTTGTCCGTGTTGCTATTGGTTAGGGGCGCTAAGTCAATATCCCACCCCATCCCTGCTGCATCTTGATCAATCACAATCTGGTAGCCTTGGGCTTGCCCGAGAATGCGACTGGGTAAATCCGCAACGGTAAGCTGCACTTTTGCTAAGACTGTCCGTTCCTCTGCGGAAATTCCAACGGCCTCCCATGACCCGATCGCGGCCTCTTTTACTTCCTCCAAAAGTAAATCTGTCAGAGGCGGACCGGGAAAAATCCACGACTGACCAAGGTTATTGGCCATTTCTGGCTGACCGAAATCGGAGAAGGCCGGGGGATACCAGAGCACCCCCTCTGACGAAGCACCATGACCTAGGAAACCGTCCAGGGTTACCCAAGGCTCCTTGATCAATGGGGCACCGGGTGTAGCTAGCAGCTTACGATCGGGGATTACGCCATGCTCTTCCCAAGGCAACTGGGTTGGAACAGGACTTGTTTGGTTGAGTAAAACCTGTTCCAGTGGAGATTGAGGATCATACATGGGGCTGCTATCAACTGAGGGAGAGGACGAAAAACTTACACAAAAGACTGTTAGGCTCGATTCACTACAAACAGCTAGTACGAAAATTGTAGCCGAGCATTCACAATTATGGGAGTCTTATTTTGGCTGATCTTGAGTAAAAAACAAACATCCAATATTGGCTCAGAGACAGTGATGTTACGAATCTACACATCAATGCCAGCACTGTTGTCAGTACTCTAGCTAAAGCTGAAGTAAACTGATACCATTCCTTGGGGGATGGTTTACAACGTCTCCATAAGACAAGGCAGTACACAACACTACAGAAGACTCCAATGGCAGCAACCGTATCGATCGGCCCTTCTCAGATCATTACCGAAGGTAACAGCGGCACCCAAATTCTTACCTTTGACATCATTCTTACTGGTGTAGAGGACCTTATCACCGCCCCGATCGTCGTGCCATACCAAGTGGGAATCCTTGCAGACACTGCTGAAATCGATGTGGACTATGGCCATAGGGTTAGTGAAGTAACCTTCATTGCGACAGAACGGGTCAAAACCATTAGCTTTGAAATCTTTGGCGATCGCCTTGTTGAGCAAGATGAAGTCTTTACGATCACCTTAGGTCCACCGATCAACGCTGCCCTCGGCACTAATACAGCCACTGGTACGATCCTCAATGACGACCTACCGCCCGTCGTGAGCATCACTACGACGGCCAATGCCAGCGAACCCTCTACTGCGGGTAGCTTTACCCTCAACCGGACTGGCGACACCACAGTCCCCCTGACGGTGACTCTCAACTACACTGGCAGCACCGCCACCGTCAACACCGACTACAGCGCCGCACCCACTCAAGTCACCTTTGCTGCTGGTCAGAGCCAAGCTGCTGTTAATATCACCCCGATCGATGACGATCTCTTTGAAGGAATTGAAACGGTGCAAGCCAATCTTGTTGCCAATAGCACCTATGGCCTAGGAACTATTAGTAGCACTACGCTAAATATCCTAGACAACGAGACCCCACCAACACTCGACCTGATTACAATCAACCAGTCGGTACTGGAGAAGAATATTGGTGATGTACAGAACAGCGCTATTGTCCGAGTTCGGCTATCGGGGAAGAGCGCTACGCCTGTTACAGTCAATTACGCCACCGGGAATAGTACAGCTACCGCAGGCAGCGACTATATCGCCACCACTGGCCAGCTGACCTTTGCCAGTGGTAGTACTACGCCTCAAACCATCACCGTTCCCATTATTCCTGATAATGATTTTGAGCCTGATGAAATTTTTGGGCTACGGCTATCCAATGCTTTTGGGGCTATTTTAGGGAATGACACTGGCCTTGTCACTATTCAAAATGATGATGTTTTACCCGTTGTTACTCTTGAGGCCGGGGTGAATGCTAGCGAACCCAGTACCAGCGGTTCTTTCGTCCTCAGTCGGACTGGAAATCTTAGCGGTGGATTAGTTGTTAACCTTAGCGCTCCCAATGGAACGGCTACCGCTGGTGTTGATTATCAAGCTCTGGAGACTACCGCTACTTTTGTTCCAGGCAGTAGGATAGCCATCGTTACGCTGCAACCGATCGATGATGATTTCTACGAAGGTACAGAGGTTGTTGGTTTAACGCTGTTACCAGGGCCTGGCTACAGATTGGGCAATCTCACCACCTTCCCCATTAACCTCATTGATAATGAAAATCTGCCAGTTCTCACCCTGACTCCAACCACCCAGTCGGTACTGGAAAAGAATACTGGTGATACACCAAACAGCGCTACTTTCCAAGTTCAGTTATCGGGCAAGAGTGCTACTCCTATTACAGTCAATTACGCCACAGCAAATGGCACAGCTACCGCCGGCAGTGACTATATCGCCACCACCGGCCAGCTGACCTTTGCCAGTGGCAGCAATACACCTCAAACCATCACCGTTCCTATTACTCCCGATAATGATGTTGAACCTGATGAGACTTTTACGCTGCAGCTATCCAATGCTGTTGGGGCTACCTTAGGTAACGCCGCTGGCACTGCCACCATTCAGAATGATGATACTTTTTTACCTGTTATTACGCTTGCGGCTGGGCTGAATGCTAGCGAACCCAGCACCAACGGTACTTTCATCCTCAGTCGGACTGGAGCTACTAGCGGTGGATTAGTTGTTAACCTGAGTGCTCCCACGGGAACTGGTACCACTAGTGTTGATTATCAAGCTCTGGGGACTACTGCTACTTTTGCCCCAGGCAGTAGTACAGCCATTGTTACCCTACAACCGATCGATGATGACCTCTACGAAGGCACAGAAACCGTTGGTCTAAGCGTAATAACAGGGGCTGGCTATAGCTTGGGCACTACCACCAGTGCCACCATTAACCTTGCTGACAACGAGACCCAACCAATACTCACCTTTAGTGCTGATGCTCAGTCAGCGATCGAGCGCAATAGTGGAGATACAGCCAATGCCATTAGGATCCAAGTACAGCTATCGGGTAGAAGTGCTACTGATATTACCGTAGACTACTCCACCGTTGACAGCACAGCGACGGCAGGCAGCGATTACACTGGGGTAGCGGGCAAGCTTACTTTTCTGGCGGGCAGCCTTACGCCCCAGACTGTTACTATCCCCATCACTCCCGACAACACCGTTGAGCCGGACGAAACCTTTACCTTCCAACTCAGCAACCCGATCGGGACCGCTCTAAATACGAGTCCCTTGACCCTGACAATCCTCAATGATGACACTACACCCTTGCTACCAGTAGTAAGTATTAGCCCTGTCGGGAATCAAAACTTGCCTGCGGAGCAGTTGCCTGCCAATCAAACCATTACTTTCACCCGCACTGGCGATCTCACCCAGCCTTTGACCTTACGCTATTTGCTCAGTCGGTTACTGGGTGGGAACACCCAAGACTCTAATAACACTGTTGTATTTGCTGCTGGTCAAAGGGAAATCTCGATTCCTATTAACGTTGGTGCTACTGCTTTGTACCGCCAAATTGAAACGGATACTGTGCGGTTAATTGCCGACCCTGCATATACATTGGGGGATGTAGCAGCCAGTAGCATTAGTATCAATCTGGCTAATAATCAAAACCCACCCAGTATTACTATTGATGACGCTGAAATTGTAGAAGGTGATACCGGCACCAGTATCCTCCGTTTTAGGGCACGCCTGAGTGCAGCGAGTGCCGCAGCTATTGCCGTAACTTATCAGACAGCTAATGGAACAGCGATCGCGTCACAGGACTACACTACAATTAACGGCACTCTGACCTTTACCACCGGTGAAGTGGAGAAAATCATTGAGGTTCCCATTCTCAACGATCTAATTGTCGAGAATGATGAAGCCTTTAGCCTGACCCTCCGTAATCCCACTGCGGGAGCTACCTTGGCTCGGGCGATCGCTCAGGGTACTATCCGGAATAACGATGTGCCAGTGGCCAGCATAACGGTGACCGACGCTCAAGCCGGTGAACCAGCCGATGGAGGACAATTCCAGATTGCCATCGACAAGGCTACGGAGATCCCCATTGAAATTGCTTACAGTGTGGCCGGAACAGCTACGGCTGGTACAGATTATCAAGCCCTAACGGGGCGCGTGATCATCGGCCCCGGCCAAACCCAGCAGAATGTCGATCTCGTGATACAAGACGATACTGTGAGTGAAGATAACGAAAATGTCCAGTTGCAGCTCACCAATAGTCCTAGCTACATCATTTCTGCTACTGGCAGTAGTGCTAGCTTGACGATCACTGATAATGATCCCCCTCCACGCCCCCAACTGAACGTTCTGCCTTCGAGCCTGTTTCAGGTGCAAAATGCCAATGGTAGTAGCCTGAAGTTTCGTAAAACGGGTCATCAAGCGCTGTACCGTAATGAACTGAGTTTGTTTACGGTGGATGATAACAACGGGACAATTAATGGCATTGCTCCCGGTCAGTCTGGCTATCAACAAGCTGCTGTGGGCCGAGCACAGGTGGTATTTTCGGCCTTAGGAGAAACCTCCGCTGATTTCCAACTCGATGGGCCGATCGATCGCCATATGACCGTCGGTGCTAACCAGCGCTTTGGCCTAATGCTGGCTGTGCAAGGTTCTGTGGACGCTATCAGACAAGGGGTGGGTGCCAATCTGCTGTTCTCTTATCCTGCTGCCAATGCTGGGGGTACCTATGCCAGAATTACAGCTCAGGGGACAGGCCAGCGCATTGCTTGGGAAGACACTAAAATCCAAGGAGACGGGGACTTCAATGACATGACCCTAGAGCTAGAGATCGTTCCTGCTCCCAATATTATTGGTAATGAGCAGCAGGGTACTCATGAAGTGGTGGATCTGCGCAGTTTTACCGGCCAAAAAGCCTGTGATATTAAGATCACCAGTGATGCTATGTTTGTGAACACCGTTGGTCTGTATACGATCGATGATGTCAA
Source organism: Synechococcales cyanobacterium OTE_70_metabat_200 (assembly GCA_031375385.1). GTDB lineage: Bacteria > Cyanobacteriota > Cyanobacteriia > Cyanobacteriales > Chamaesiphonaceae > JAAFHZ01. The sequence goes on from JANMHS010000106.1 coordinate 28,004, forward strand.
TGGCAAAATTGACGGCCTCAATATGGGGGATGCTGGCTATGCGGTAGCGGCTTTGCGGAGAGCGGTGGTCAGTGGCAAAAAAGATGATTCACTCTCGGTACAAGTTAATGGTGGCACCCTACTAGGGTCTTTTGTGATTGCTAACAGTACGATCGCCAATGTACTGGCGGGAACCACTGGTACCAACGCGGTGTTCTTCAGCAATACTGTTCTTGGTAACCCTGATCAAACAGACCATGTACGATTGTTGGGAGACAACAAGTTTGGCTTCGAAGACCTGTGGGGTGGAGGAGATCAGGATTTCAATGACATTGTTTTACAGGTCTCGATCCGCCCATAAGTTCTCACCCTCCAATTTAATTACGTTGGTCGGGTATAATAGCGCGTGGTGTCTTGCTCACTCATCGATGAGCTAGTACGTCATAGCATCAACAACTTTTATCCTACAGGAAAAACCAAAAATTTGTATGGCAACCAGTGAACAGTTAGTGACCCAAGAAGTGGCGGTCGTCATCGCCATGAACAGTCAAAATCCTTCTCTGCTCAGTGAAGACTTCCTGAAATACAGCGGCATTGTGCCCAATGAATGGCAGCTTTCTCGGCAACCGGTTTATAACCAGCAGGTTGCACAGCTTGTGTTTGAAAATGGCTTTAGTATTGCCCTACAAGCCGATCGAGTAATGTTTTTAGAGGCCCTTGGGGAGAAGGGAATTGGAGAATCAGTCATTAGCGATGTTACTAGTAAATACGTGGAAACACTTAAGTTAGCCGACTACCAAGCTTTTGGGGTAAACTTCCGCAGTTATGTAAGCTACAAAGATAATAGCGCTGCTGCTAGTGAGTTTATCAACAGTCGGGTGCTGTTACCTCGAAATTGGCAAAGTGTTACTGACAAACCAGTGCGGGCTACCATTAACCTCAACTATGAACTGGGTGACGGCAAAATGCTGAATCTCACGGTTAATGAGGCGAGCATCCAGTTCCCGGAACAGGATGCAGAGGCCATTGTTCTATTTGCAGCGAATTTTAATAAAGACCTTAAACCGATCGCGGCTAGTGAACGAATTGGTGCTATCCAGCACCTGAGTCAGAACTGGCAACAAGATTTGGCTTTTCTGAATAAACTGGTGATGGACAATTTTTTAGAAGCCGCAGATTCTAAGCCAACGAGAGCTAAAAAGACGGATGTCGTTGCTATAGAGGATGCTTCATCGTTAACGGTTTAGCACGATAGTGATCTTGTCTCGAAAAAGTAGATCTTCCCGAAGAGTCTAAAATCAGCTCAAAGGGAATGGAAAAATAATACCAAGAAAAAGATGAACATTTACAGCCGAGCAAAAAGCAGAGGCAGTCAGAATAGTGGAGGAGTCGGGTAAGCCTGTGATTTAGGCGAATGTACGCAAATATCCCTTTGCGTACGTAACTCTAGAATCTGAACGATATGGGGACAGTTTAGCTATTTGTTATCTTCACATCGTATAGACTGCCTTTGTATTCACGCTTGACCTTAGTTTTTTGTTGTGCGCTCGCCATGCCCGTAGTTCTACGGATGCTAAAATCGCCAGAAGTTCTAATTACTCAGGCTTGAGAATATTTATATCGTAAATGATAGCGCTCGTCTCCTTTCCGAGTGCATGGACTTATTTAGCTTCGCTAGTTAATTCGAATAGCAATATAGTTTTGATCAGTATTTTGAATATGATTTTGGTCGATAAGCTTAAATTTTCCTTGCCATTGTCGCCCATCATTAAACATTAATCTTAAATGAAAACTCTGTTTTGAAAGTTCATTGAATTCCCAGTTTCCGGTTGACTTAACTCTTCGACCTTGCCCATTGAGAAATAGTGTCTCTTCGATCTCAAAGATGCCGTTATTTAAATAATTGCCTACTGTTTCTCCACTCATCTGGCCAAGTGTTTGTTGTACTTGCCATCGACCAATGAAAAAATCACGAGAAGCTTCAGGTGCTTTTACAGTTGTAACTGTGGTAGATGTTGGGAAAACTTTATCCCACCACCATGGAACAGTACTTCCAATAAAAAGAGGAATCAGAACCCCTAAAGCGATTTTTCCTATAATTCCATCTTCTTTTTTCTCTTCCTTGTCGTTTGGCATATCATTAGTTTTCGCATTTCAGCTTTATCTGTGAATAAATGAGACAAGAACTAATAAGCTATTTCTTGTTTTAGTGCCTAACCACTTATTTGGATAGAATCGCTTCTGCCTAATACCCTGGAAACAGACATTAGGTGGAAACTCTTTTTCCAAACACACCTGTAGATGGTTGATAGGTAGAGCATAGTCAATATAACAACTCTATCTACTATTCCGGCGTAATATTATAAAATCTTAATGAATTCATTGGTTTCTTTGTTTCAGTCTCCGAGTGGATCCGATCTCCTCAAGATTCCTGACGCCCAAGGCTAACACCTCGGAACGCTCACGAGTTACCATAAACAATCAACCATCACGAACCGATCGACCGATCTATGTTTGACTCTTTAGCCGATAACTTTGAAGCCGCCTGGAAAAAGCTCCGGGGTCAAGACAAAATCAAATCTAGCAACATTCAAGATGCCCTGCGCGAGGTGCGGCGGGCCTTGATTGCAGCAGATGTCAACGTGCAGGTGGTGACCAACTTCGTCCGGGAAGTAGAAGAAACCGCCCAAGGCGAAGGCGTCATTTCTGGTGTACGGCCAGACCAGCAGTTCATCAAAGTAGTCTACGACGAACTGGTCAAGACCATGGGCCAGACCAATGCCCCCTTGGCCCAGGCCAAAGAGGCCCCCACCGTCATTCTGATGGCCGGCCTGCAAGGAGCCGGTAAAACCACCGCCACGGCCAAATTGGCCCTGCACCTCCAAAAAGAAAAGCGCAGTACCCTGCTGGTGGCCACCGACGTGTACCGGCCTGCCGCGATCGACCAGCTCGTCACCCTCGGTAAACAAATCAACGTACCTGTCTTCGAGCTAGGCAGCGATGCCAATCCCGTAGACATTGCCAGACAGGGGATCGATCGAGCCAGGGAACTCGGCGTGGATACAGTGATCGTGGATACCGCTGGCCGCCTCCAGATCGACGATCGGATGATGGACGAGCTAGCCGCCATCAAGAACGCCATTTCCCCCCACGAAGTGCTGCTCGTCATTGACTCCATGACCGGCCAAGAAGCCGCCAACGTCACGCTGGCCTTCCACGAAAAGATTGGCATCACCGGTGCGATCCTGACCAAACTGGATGGCGATACCCGTGGGGGCGCGGCCCTCTCCGTGCGGGCCGTTTCTGGCCAACCGATCAAATTTACCGGGGTTGGTGAAAAAGTCGAAGCCCTTCAGCCCTTTTACCCCGATCGAATGGCCTCCCGGATCCTGGGCATGGGCGATGTGTTGACCTTGGTAGAACGCGCCCAAGAAGAAATCGATATTGGCGATGCGGCCAAGCTCCAATCCAAAATCATGGAAGCCCGCTTCGATTTCGATGACTTCCTGAAGCAGATGCGGATGATCAAAAACATGGGTTCCTTGGGTGGACTGATGAAGATGATCCCCGGCATGAACAAAATTACCGGCGACCAGCTGCAGAAAGGCGAAGAAGAACTGAAGAAGGCCGAAACAATCATCAGCTCCATGACCAAAGCCGAACGCGCCGATCCCGATCTTTTGGCCAAGGCTCCTAGTCGGCGGCGGCGGATTGCTGCTGGTAGCGGTCGGTCGGAGGCGGATGTGAACAAGTTGGTCACGGACTTCACGCGGATGCGCACCATGATGCAGAAAATGACCTCGGGCGATTTCTCGGGGATGCCAGGCATGCCTGGGGCGGGCGGTGGCGGTGGTGGAATGAAGAAGCCCAAGAAGAAAAAGAAAGGCTTCGGGAGTCTTTAGGCTCGGGCTGCGGCGTTGCTGATTTTAGGTGTTTGCCCTCACCCCGCCAGATCCTTCGGCTCTGGCCCCCCTCTCCCAGCTTGGGAGAGGGGTTGGGGGTGAGGGCTGCCATGCTCGGGGACTGCGATTAAACCCGTAGATTGCATCGAAATATTGCGATCGCCCCTAAATTCTCTCCCTGGGAAGCAAATCCCATTAAGATCAGGGAAACCATCTGCAAGAGCCATGTTAGATCTAGCAACCCTGAATCATTTTTCTCGCTGCAACTGCGTGGCCATTTGTGCCGTGCTGATTCCCGTGAACTTGCTGATTTCTACGGCAGTAATAGCTTTGTCCGCACTGGATCGATCGCCTCAACAACGTCAACGAATAGCATTCCTTGGTCTCTTCCCGGCCTTCCTCCTCATCTCCCACGTCGCTACTTGGTGGGTGGTGGGGGTCGTCGCGCCCGCGAGCTTCCTGCTCCCTGCCATTGCTTTACTGTGCACCACCATTAACTGGCTGTGCCTATGGAAGCCCGCGATCGTCCAGCAGCAATACGGATCCCTGCGTCATCGTTGGGCTGCACGCCCCCAAGTCCTAGGTTAGAAACATGGAAAGAGGTTTGCCATGGTTGTTCTTTCTCGCGGCCTTTATTGGCTTGGCGATCGCCGGCTGGAACGAATTTCAAAAGACCCAGGCATACGAAGCTTGGGCCGCAGACTTCGATCGAGCTAAATACGATATCAAATCTGTCCTGGGTCAAAAGGGCGATCGGCTGGTTTGGGGCCAACCCAGCCGGACCCAGCCCCAAAATTTGCAGGAAATTTCCCTGATCTCGGTCACGGAAGTGCGTTTATTGGTCAAGGGAGTCGTGGTGGATCCCTTAGCCCCCCCTCGGGGTGGAGATGTAGAGCTGGAACTGTTGAGAGCAGAGCAGCCAGCGGTGAGGATTCCCTTTACTGATGTGGATTTGGCCGTGCGGTGGGGTCAAGCCCTGACCCGTGACCTACCCAAAAATAGCTAGGGAATTCACTAGGGCGATTGGGTGAAATTACCCTCTAGAGCCGATTCTAGTCTTGTAGTATTGTGTAGGATTCTTGTAAAGATCCGTGGATCCACTGAGTTAAAAGACTCTGAATTTGGGAAGATCCGTGGATCGACGCTGTTTTGGATCGGGCAGTTTGGGGAGAATGTGGAAGTTGAAAAGAACAGCATCCACAACCGCAAACAACCCATGGCAACTCTAACTTCTAAGTCTGCTCCTGCTAATAAAGAACTGTCCGCCGAAGACAAAGCATCCCAGCGGACTGCCGAGTCGATGTCGATGTTGATTGCCTACCACCAACAACCTAATGTTGGCACCCGCAACAAACTAGTAATGATGAATGCGGGCCTTGTGCGCCAGGTGGCTCACCGAATCAGCCGTCAATGCGTAGAAACTTATCAAGACTTAGAACAGATTGGATACCTGGGACTGATTCGGGCGATCGAACGCTTCAACCCTCATCAAGGATGCGCTTTTAGCTCTTTCGCAGTTCCTTATATTAGAGGTGAAATATTGCACTTCTTGCGCGATCGAAGCAATGTGGTGAAGATTCCTCGCCGCTGGCAAGAGCTCCAAAAAGAAGGCGAAAAAATGCGCCAGCATTTAACTACCATCCTCAACCGCAAACCCACTGATATCGAAATTGCTGACGCGCTGCAAATCTCCTTACAGGAATGGCGTGACACCCAAGCCGCCGAGCACAACCGTCAGACTCTCAGCCTGGATGCTACCGTCGGTCAAATGCTAGATTGCCCAGTCACTCTCGGTGATAGCTTGCCCGATACCCGCGAACAACATCGTCAATTTGTCGAAGAAGAACGCCAACAGTTGGCTGGCATGATCGACCAACTGGAAACTAAGACCCAACAGGCGATCGAATATGTCTATATCAAAGGCATGCCCCGCAAGGAAGCTGCCAAGAAGATCGGGGTTAGCCCGATGACCGTCACGCGCCACCTGCAAAGAGGTGTCAAACAGCTCTCGGCCATGCTGGAAAGCGACAACGAAATGGCAGTATGAGTTGCATTCCTGCCAGGACTTCTGGCCCAGGTTAATATTGAGAGGAATACTTGCAAGGAGTCCTGAGGATGCGTGCTACTTTACTGACCGTTGGGTCGATCGGTCTACTGACTATCACTGGCTGCGGTGGCACCGGATCTAGTGTTGCGGATTCTGCGGCTAAGCCTGTCAAAGATGCCACCGGAGTGGTGCTGAAAGATTCGATCGACTCCGTGCGGGACAAGGTGAATGGTGCTGCTTCTGGATTTACCTCTTTGAATGAGGTGGTCAATAATACTAAAACTGCCGTAGCTGCCGGTGATTTTGCCAAAGCCACTGCGGAACTCAGTAAATTTAATGGCTTTTGGGCGAAAGTAGAAGATGGAGTAAGAACCAAGGATCCAGCAGCTTATGGGGTGATCGAATCCAACGTCAAGACTGTCGAAACGGCCCTTAAGTCTGCCGATAAAGCGAAAGCCACCGAGGCATTGAATGCCCTCAGCGCCGCCGTCGCCACTGCTACGAAGCCATAACTGAAGATCTTCAAGGTCGTCCCCATGCTAGGCGGATTTTGGATTCCCGTGCGCAAGGTTTGTCCGCCTGTGACAGGCGGGCCTTGACCTGCACGGCCTAGCGTGAAACTTTTGCCCTACAAAAGAGCGGGAAGATGGGTGAGAAAATCCGCAGATGTTGATGCTTAGCCCAACAATTCCCCCGCTCGCCCGAACTTGAAGAATTTATCCTCTCGGAAAGCTCTTGATATATTCATGAATTTCATCCCGTGAAAAATCTGCATCGTTAGTTTTGTCTTCAAACATACTAGGTTTGGCATAACTTTCAGCTCTGTATTTTTTGCCTTCAAAAGTTTTTTGGGCAATAGTTGTCAACGTTTTGTAATCAATCACATTTACGATGCAATCATTTGAGAAAATTGAAACACCGTTGATTTTTGTGATCATCTTTCCGCGTTTGCAGCTTACCTGAATTAGTGTTTCAATTTCCGATGATTTTAAGGCCATCTGATTATCTACAATGCCTAAACCTTCCTTGGTTAAGGTGATTGAACTCGGCTGAGGAGAGCTAATTCCCCCGCCTGTTTCTATGCCTATTAGAGATGCGGATGAAAATGAAGATTTGCCTGACACTATTAAATCGTCCAGTACTATCACGACTTTCCCTTTGATTTTTGAATTGTTGTCTAGTTTTACAGGGAATAAGAGTTGAGCGAACTTACCGGCAGCCTTAGCAAACTCGACGGAGTCTTCTACCTTTGGAAGACTCTCGGCAGAAGCTTCAAATTGTTTAGGTATAAAACTTTTAACATAATCATTGATTTCGGTGGTTGGTTGAGGTGCTATATACTCTTTTCCTCTACCATAAAATGATGGAATCGATTTACCCAGTGTAGAGTTTGTGAAGGTTTTTTGAGCAAAAATCATATTGTTTTTGTAGTCAATTAGCGAAATCTTGCAATTATTCGCGTAGCCAATAACTCCTTCCTCATATCGAGTAACCATCTTGCCTTTGGTGCAAATCGTTTGAATCAAAGTGTCGATTTCTTCGGGCTTGTATGCCACCATTTTTTCGGTTAATCCATAACGATCCACATCCGAATTACTGATTTTCTTGTAATAAGCGTCAAAAAATTGCATTGTTGCATCACTGCCATTTTTCTCGACCCATGCGACTTTTCCTTTTACTTTAGCGGTTGGATTGAGTTTTAAGGGTGAAGAAAGTTTCGCTAATTCCTCGGCTTTATTTTTCATCACAGTAAAGTCAGTTGGAACAGGTGAAGCCGTCGTATTTGTTGCAGCTACATCTTTTGACGATTTATTGCTCGATGTGGAACATCCCACTAAACCAATGATGCTCAACGAAATCAAACTGATGCAACCAAGTAATCTAAACATCATTCCTTGTGAATTTCTGGATTTTTGTGGAGCCTGTGTAACCCGTCGATTTACCTGCACACCGGGTTGGTCTGTCAGCAAAATCCTTGCGGCTTGATTTAATTGCGGAAACATTTCGCCTGGTTCTCGCCAATTTTCCTGACCTTCTCTGGTACCTGAATCGTTCGATAGAAGTTGTCCATCATGAAGTATTTTAGTGACTTTTGATGAGTCAAAAGTTTCCTGTTGTTGTCTGTTTCTGTTGATATGAATTCGCATGGCTTTATTGTTTGATCGTATGATTTAGAGAGAACTTTTATTTTTGTTTCAACATCATCTTGGCTTTGAACGTAAAAATCCAGTGGGCTGGTCAGCAGTAGAGCCTGAGAACCAGGTTTTTGTCCGATTATCTCATTGATCTATATCAATCCGATGTTGAATTATGAGAATTGACCGCTGCTATTTAGGAGCCTTGCGAAAATAATTTGTGCAGTTTAGCTTTGATGCTCTTTATGGTCAAAATAGAGTGGATTAAAGTTTGCACAAGCTATTTTATTTTCACAGGGCCCCTTTGATGAGATTTCCCTTACCTTCTTAGCAGTGCATCATATACTCCCCTGGCAATTTTTCCTGCTGCATATAGTGATTTTAAATCTTCTATGCGATAGTTTTTGCCATTGTGTGTAGCTACATCTTCAGCCCAGCATAAATTGACACCAACTGTTCTTTCACAACCAACGACAGCAGTACCTGTTTTGGTGTTGACAAGTGATATAGGTTGATTTAAATTAATTACACTGCCGCTTGCTCCACAGTTAGTGAATTTCCATTGAAATGATTCAGGCTGCTTGATTTTAGTACGTGTTGAGATATTGATGCCAAAGGTTTGCTTCTCATATATTAGCCATTCTTTTTCAGCATATAGAGCAATTGTTTCTTCGCATTTGAGAGGCTGAGCCCCTCCACTGGAGCCTGCACTGGGGCTTTCACGACGGAATTTCATGAAGTCATTAGGATTTTTACTCCATCCTAAGTTGGCTCCAGTCCGATCTTTGTAGCGGAGAAATGCTGCTTGGTCTGTATTGTAAAGGCTGAATCTGCTGCCTTCCAATACATTGCTACCATTGGTTGCTATGATCATCCAGCCTTTCATTGAGCTATCGGCGAGAGAGGAACCGCAAAACATAGTAGTGGCTAGTACTACGAGTGCGTTTATCGAGAAGAATTTACGGGTGTTGTTATGAAGCATGTGAAAGTTCTCCTGATTAATTACTTGAGATATGATTTAGATTGTTACTATGCCCATGCCGTTTAGTATTCATGAAATCCTTGGTGAAACTGGGTTTTTGGAGTTCTGAGTATCGAACGTCTTGCTACCAAGGCCCAGATGATATCACAGGTCACTTCTCCTAGCTGGCTCTCTACGACAAAAATTTATCTAGCTTAACACGTCGATGCCGGCGATTTTGCCAAAGGCCACTGGGGAACTCGGTAAATTTCATGGCTTTTGGGCGAAAGTAGAAGATGGGGTGAGAACTAAGACTTCAGCAGCCTATGGGGCGATTTGCCCTAGGCAACACTGCGTGAACGAATCCAACGTCAAGATCGCCCAGACAACCCTGAAGTCCGCCGATAAATCAAAGAAATATATTATCGATCGCTACCAACAACCCCGGAAACAAATCATCCACAATCTCTTGGCTGGCTCCATAGGTCACGGGAGGGGCATCTGGATAAAACACGGTTATGGTCTGGGCCACCGGATCCACAACCCATACTCGTAACACCCCACCAGCTAAATATAGACTGGCTTTTTTGGTCATTTGCCCGAAGGTTTGACCGGGGGAAAGGACTTCGACCGCCAGCTCCGGTGCCACCGGACAAGCTTCGTTCTCATGCCAAGTTTCCGGCAGTCTGACAAATGATACATAGAGCAAATCTGGTACTGGGGTGGAATTCTCGTTGAGATCGAAGGCCCATTCCAAACCCAATCGACCGTTTTGAGTACTCCATCGATCCAAGATTCTGACCAGCGCTAGGGCATATTTGGCATGAAAATACTTTGGAGACATTTTGGCAATGGCAGATCCATCGATTAGTTCATAGGTCACATCCTCAGCCGCATCTGCCAAGGCCCAGAATTCTGCCTTGGAGAGTTGCTGTGCGGTGGTGTTTGCCATAGAATCACCATCAAATAATGAGTCCAATGTAGCACTTCGCCCGAATGATCGCCCGAACCTGCTCGGAATGTGTGGCAATGTTAAAAAACACGAAGTTTAGTAAAGCAAATAACAGAAGCCTTCAGACACCAAGCCAGTTTCAGCAGGTCTGCCACCATTAGCCAATTTGCCAGCGGATCCAAACAGCTAGAAAATAGACTGGGATAAGAAACTTTAGAATCCCCCTATTTTCGATTGCCTGCTCAGGAGCTTTCCCCTATGTCTCAATCCACCGTGATCATTACCGGCGCTTCTTCCGGTGTAGGTCTCCAAGCCGCTCGTGCCCTAGCTCAGCGCGATAACTGGCACGTTATTATGGCTTGCCGTGATCTGCCTAAGACCAAGCAGGCTGCCGATCGCCTGGGCATGAACCCAGATAAATACACCATGATGCAGTTGGATCTGGCCAGCCTGGCTAGCGTCCGTCAATTCGTTACCGATTTCCGGGCCACGGGTAGATCCCTGGAATCATTGGTCGTCAACGCCGCTGTCTATTTGCCGTTGCTAAAAGAACCCCAATATAGTGCCGATGGCTATGAGCTGAGCGTGGCGACTAACCACTTGGGGCATTTTCTGCTCTGCAACTTGCTGCTGGATGACCTGAACAAATCTAGCAACCCCGATCGCCGTCTGGTGATCCTTGGTACGGTCACGGCCAATCCCAAGGAGCTGGGCGGCAAAATTCCGATTCCCGCGCCACCAGATCTCGGTATGCTCAAAGGTTTTGAGGATGGTTTTAAAGCCCCGATCGCGATGATCGATGGCAAAAAGTTCAAGGCTGGCAAGGCTTATAAAGATAGCAAGCTCTGCAACATGCTGACCATGCGCGAACTACACCGCCGTTACCACCAAAGCACCGGCATTACTTTCAATGCGCTCTATCCTGGCTGCGTGGCCACCACTGCCCTGTTCCGCAACAGCTATCCCCTGTTCCAGAAGATTTTTCCCTGGTTCCAGAAGAACATTACCAAGGGCTATGTAACTGAGGAATTGTCGGGCGATCGGGTCGCGATGGTAGTCGCCGATCCGGATTTCAATAAATCTGGAGTCTATTGGAGCTGGGGTAACCGCCAGAAAGAAGGCCGGGCCTCCTTCGATCAAGAAGTTTCCAATGAGGCTAGCGATAATGCCAAAGCCCTCAAGATGTGGGAGCTGAGTGCTAAACTCGTCGGTCTGCCCGTGGGCGTATCCGTCTAGCGGCCTAGCGGTGTAGGTTTTCCTGCACCGCTTTTTTGGCCCAAAGATCCAGTTTTTGGGTAAGCTGTCTGAATGTACCGGCTCTGATTTTTGCTATGCGCTTCCTTTTTCTGCACAATAATTTCCCCGCCCAGTTCCGGCACATTATTCAGGAGCTGGCCAAGGATGAGAAAAATGAAGTTTTCTTTGTGACCAAGGCTGAGGAACCCCAGATGGCCGGGGTCACTAAGTTACTTTACCAACCTGGGCGCGCTCCCCATCCAACTACTCATCACTATTTACAGCCAGTAGAAAACTCCGTTCTCCACGGTCAGGCGGTGTTTTCCTTGATGGAGAAACTGAAGAAGCAGGGCTTTGTCCCCGATGTGATGTGCGGTCACTCCGGCTGGGGCCCTACGCTATTTTTGAAGGATGCTTTTCCGGATACGCCACTGCTCTGCTATTTCGAGTGGTTTTATAATATCAAGGGTGGCGATATGGATTTCGATCCGAGGTCGCCTTATTCGATCGATGATATGGCTAGGGTGCGCATCAAGAATGCCTCGATTTTGGTGGAACTATATAGCTGCGATCAGGGGCTATCGCCTACCTACTGGCAGCGCTCCCAAATCCCTAAGGAGTTTCATAGCAAGATTGAAGTGCTTCATGATGGGGTGGATACAGATTTCTTTGCGCCTAAGCCGGAAGCACAGCTCTCCTTGCCGGGATTGGACTTGAGGGGAGTGGACGAAATTGTCACCTATGTGGGCCGGGGGATGGAACCCTACCGAGGTTTTCCGCAGTTCATTGAGTCGATCGCCTATCTCCAGGAACAGCGACCGAATTGCCATGTGGTAGTGGTGGGTTCGGAGCGGGTGTGCTATGGCAAATCTTTGCCCAATGGCGAGAGTTATAAGGACTTGATGTTGAAAAAGGTGCCTGTGGATCTAACGCGCTTACACTTCGTCGGTTCTTTGCCCTATGTTCAGTATTTACAAGTAATTCAGGCTTCATCGGTACATGTTTATCTAACCTATCCGTTTGTGCTTTCCTGGTCGATGATCGAAGCTCTGGCCACTGGCTGTTTGGTGTTGGGCTCGGATACGCCGCCGGTTCGGGAGGTGATTAGGGATGGGGAGAATGGTCTGCTGGTGGATTTCTTTAATCCGGAGGCGATCGCCAAGCGCATTGGTGAAGTGCTGGATCATCCTGATCGGATGGCTGAGATTCGCAAGCAAGCCAGACAAACGGTGCTCGATCGCTACTCTCTGAAGGATTTATTACAACAACAAATTGCTCTGATTAAGGGCTTGGTTTAGGGAATTAATCGACTATTTTGATCTGGAGGCTATCCAGTAAGCCGAGCGCTGCTTGGCGAGAGAAAGTAGCTTTGGTAATAGTGTTGCTACTGATATCAATACTGTAGTTGATGGCTCCAGTGAAATTTGCCCCGGTCAGATTAGTTCTCTCGAACAGACTATTCAAGAAGTCTGACTCGGTGAAGTTGGCTCCAGCGAAATTCCCTTCGCCAAAATCTACGTTGTGAACGATACAATCTTCGATCGTCATTTCTTTGAGGCTGAGAGCAAAGAAGGAGGAGTCATTGAGCAGGCATTTGCTGAATTTTAGTTGGGGAAAAGCCGCGATTTTAGGCCAAGCTGCTTTCGTCCAATCGATGCCGATCGTTTTGCACTCAGTGAACTGGACATCTCGAAATTGGCTGAAATCTGGTTTGACCACGCTCAAGTCACATTTGCTAAAGCTGCAATTGATGAATTCGCAGCGATCGAAGGTTGTCTCCATAAAGTTGCAATCGATAAATGCGCAGTCCTCAAAGACCTTGGCTGAAATCACTTGCTGGGATTGGCGAAGATTCTGGAAGTCGTTCGACCAGTATTCATTTTGGCCATCCTGAAGGTCGTTCATGAAAAATAGGGGTTGTGATATCTAAGTGATACTATTACCAAATAATACTTTAGTCCGGACTGCCAGAATTCACAATTCATCTGGGTGCAAAGCTATTAGTTTGTAAATCGATCGATAATATGTCCCAATTAACAGCTTACCTGATCACGATCGGCGTGGAATGTTCGATCGTCCTGCTCCTCGTCTTCCGGCGACGGTGGTTGCCACTAGAGCAAACTCAGCTGCTCTGGGTGGGTCTATGGGGAATTTTGGCTTCCAGCATCACCCATCCCATTGCTTGGCATTTCAATGGTGTCTTCCAAAGCACGGTTTATGAAATACGAGTTGCCATTCTGGAGCTGCTGATTTTTTTAGCTGAAGGAGTGATTTATCACTACGCAATTCGGCTGAATTGGTCTCGGGCGATGGTTCTTTCCCTAATAGCTAATATTGCTTCCTATGGCATCGGGATGATCGTTTTCTATGGGCTCTGCACTAGTTCCTGCTAATACCAACAGTAATATGGGGATTTCCAGCCAAGCGTGGACCGCTGCAATTAAGCCATAGAAGATGCGGGCATCCAGAAAAGACTTGGTAAACCAGATCCAGAGGAGCGTACTGAGTCCGATTAATAACCAATTGAACTGGCGGGTAGTTAACCAAGCGGTCGATTTCATTGCTGATCCACCACCCAAGCGGGGCAACAATCCAATCACCACAATGTAGTGTAGGCATTGTAGATAAACCGCCGCACAAAAATAGGGGGTGGCCCAGGCCTGTTTCTGCACCACTGGCGGTACATAGGCTCCCAACTGGGAAAACAGGTTGGGGAGCTGAAAAAAATTCACGTCCCGTAAAATAAGCCCCCAGCTACTTAGCAATCGATCGGGCCATCCAGACATAATCAAGAGTGGGATCACCACAAAAGCCCCTAGACAAATCAGCATGGCCGGTTGCCGCTGCACACCTGGCAACCGCTCGAACAGAAAGCCGATCGGGGTGAGATTGTGCAAGATGGCAAAGACCAGAATCGTGGGGAGGGGCGCATACCAGGTACCGATAATCAAAAAGGCGATCGAGCCAATCGTGGCCAATCTGCCCGGCCAGCCACTGGTCCATAAATTTGGCGATACACACAAAATCAGTAAGGCCACGATGCCCAGCTCGATCGAGAGACCTACTTCCGCCGTGAACACATTCCCGATCGCCAGACAGCGCGTAGCTACCACTGCCATCAATAGCAATCCAAAAATAATGCGCAGCCAAGGCCCGAGCCGGGAGCTAAAACGCTGATTGACATAGCGGAGTTCGGTCAGCACATGGGTCAGACCGAAACAGGCAATGCCAATGCTATAAACCGCCAGGGGGAAACAAATTGACGCTGCAGCTGTCAACAGTAATCCCCCGCCGAGGCCGACCATTTTTTTGCGATCCAAAATCGGGATAGCGATGGTTTCCATCTGGTTGCTGATCCCTTACTTGCCGGTTGGTGACTGAGGATCCGAGACCCCGATCGCTAGGTAGCTGGGGACTGAGGCTCTGGTAGCAGCTCGCCGCCGCCGCTTGACCTTGGTGGCCTTTTTAGACCGCTTTTTCTTAGTTGTCCGACGAGTTGGTGTATTAGAACTAGGTTTGGTCGATGGGGTGGTCGTGGGTGTAGGCTCTGCTGGAGTGCTTTCCGCCGGAGTTGGTTCGGGAGTGGATGGAGTGGACTGGGTGGGCGTAGATGGAGTAGTTTCCACCGGCTGCGCTGACTCAGTTGGTTTAGGTGATTGGGCGGTGCCATTAGGGATACTAGCCGGTGTTCGGGTAGTTGGCGGAATCATGTTGGCAATCGCTGCTATTGGCAAAAAGAGAACTGCTAAAGCAGCAATTAAGCTATTTCGATACATGTGATACACCTATAAGACATTATGAAGTTTGCTTCTCGACCATTATGCCAGCCGATTTCACAAACTGACGGAAATGCTGCCATCTGAGCTACGAATTGACTGCTGGCGATCGAAGAGAACTCCCTGATAGTCTTGGATAGTGTTGTTTTGTAACAAATTGTAAATAACTCTTAATCAACGAGCGCTAGGTTGTTCCGTTGATCGGCACGTAAATCCCTGAAATTGAACAAAATTGACAGTCCTTAAACATTTGTGTCAGGAGCCGACCTGACCATTATTAATGCGTTAAAAAATAAGCTTATGTTATCGTCTGACCTAAAACTTCGGTAGCATAGATCACCATCCGGATTTTTAGATCTCCCAGCTGCCTCTCTTTATGAATAGCAATTTTTCCGCTCCCGCCCAAGGTCTTTACGATCCGCAGTTCGAACATGATGCCTGCGGTGTCGGGTTCATCTCTCACCTCAAAGGTCAGCAATCCCACGCGATCGTGGCGGATGCCCTGACTATTCTGGTGAACCTCGATCACCGGGGGGCTTGCGGTTGCGAAAAGAATACTGGTGACGGGGCGGGAATTTTGTTACAGATTCCCCACAAGTTTTTTCAGAAAGTAACGGGGCTGCAACTGCCAGACCCCGGTCACTACGCCGTAGGGATGCTCTATTCCTCGCCGGATCCCCAGAAAAGAGCTGCTAGCAGACAGGAATTTGAGCGAGTGGTGGCCGCCACCGGACAGCAGGTGCTGGGCTGGCGGGATGTGCCTACCGACAACTCCAGTTTGGGGGAAACGGCCAAGCAGAGCGAACCATTCGTCCAGCAGGTGTTCGTGGCCAGAAACCCCGATCTGGCCGACGATCTGGCCTTCGAGCGGAAGCTGCTGGTGATTCGGAAGCAAGCTCACACTGCTATCCAAGTCACTGATATGGATGCCCATTGGTACATTGCTAGCCTGTCTTGCCGGACGATCGTCTACAAAGGCATGTTGATGACCGATCAGGTAGGAGCCTACTTCCCAGAGCTACAAGACCCCGATCTGGAAAGCGCTCTGGCCCTCGTCCATTCCCGCTTCAGTACCAACACCTTCCCGAGCTGGGAACGCGCTCACCCCTATCGCTACATTGCCCACAACGGCGAGATCAATACCCTGCGCGGCAACATCAACTGGATGCAAGCGCGGCAATCTTTGTTCGCCTCGGAATTATTTGGCGATGACATGGCCAAAATCAATCCTGTCATTAATATGGATGGCAGCGATTCCCTGATCTTTGATAACGCTCTAGAACTATTGGTGCTCTCTGGCCGATCGCTCCCCCATGCCATGATGATGATGGTGCCGGAACCCTGGACTGCTCACGAATCGATGAGTGATGAGAAGAAAGCATTCTATGAATACCATTCCTGCCTGATGGAACCTTGGGATGGCCCCGCTTCGATCGCCTTCACCGACGGCACCACGATCGGCGCAATCCTGGATCGCAACGGTCTGCGGCCCTCTCGTTACTACGTGACCAAAGATGACTTGGTGATTATGGCCTCCGAAGCAGGGGTCTTGCCGATCGAGCCAGAACGGGTGGCTAGCAAAGGGCGGATTCAGCCTGGTCGGCTCTTTTTGGTGGATATGGCCGCCGGTCGGATTATTAACGACGAAGAAGTCAAGCAAGCGATCGTCACCCAACATCCCTATCGCCAATGGCTGACCGAGAATTTGGTGCCGATCGAACAGCTCCCGGCTGCTGTTGCGGCCCCTAGCCTCGATCCTCAAGAACTGATTCAAAATCAAATGGCTTTCGGCTATACCTTTGAAGAGCTGAGACTACTGATGACCCCCATGGCTCGGGATGGCGTAGAAGCCACCGGATCGATGGGTACGGATACGCCCTTGGCTGTGTTGTCCGATCGGCCGAAGCTCCTCTATGACTACTTCCAACAGTTGTTTGCTCAGGTGACCAATCCACCGATCGATTCGATCCGCGAAGAAATTATCACCTCGGCCCAGACCACCATTGGTTCCGAAGGCAATTTATTGCAAGCTAATCCTGAAAGCTGTCATCTGATTGCCCTCAAGTCGCCGGTACTCAGTAACGAAGACCTAGCTAAATTGCGCCAACTAGAGGGTGATGGTTTTAAATCCGTCACCATGCCAATCCTCTTCGATCCGAAAACCGGCGTGGAGGGCTTGGAAGCGGCCATGGATGAGATCTTTGCTCGGGCAGATCGGGCGATCGCCGAGGGCGTTAGTATTTTGATTCTGAGCGATCGAGGCGTGAGTCCTAGCCAAGCGCCGATTCCAGCTTTGTTAGCCGTCGCCGGACTCCATCATCACCTGATTCGGACCGGAACCAGAACCAGAGTTGGTTTAGTCCTGGAATCGGCGGAACCCCGTGAGGTTCACCATTTCGCAGTTTTGATCGGCTATGGTTGCGGTGCGATCAATCCCTATTTAGCGTTTGAAACTATTCAGGATCTCATCGACCAGAAAATCCTGTTGGGTGTAGAGTTCCCCACGGCGGTCAAAAACTATATCAAAGCAGCGACCAAGGGTGTCACTAAGATCGCTTCTAAAATTGGCATATCCACGATTCAAAGCTATCGCGGCGCTCAGATCTTTGAGGCGATCGGCCTGAATGAATCGATTATCGATAAATACTTTACCCGCACTGCTTCCCGGATCGCCGGAGCCGATATTGCGATCGTGGCCCAAGAAACTCTGGCTCGCCATACGGCGGCTTTCCCCGATCGACCGGCCAAGGGGCAAACCTTGAGTGTGGGCGGCGAATATCAATGGCGCAAGGATGGCGAAGGTCATCTCTTTAGCCCCGAAACCATTCACCTTTTGCAACAGGCTGCTCGCACCGGCAACTACGATATCTATCGGAAATATGCAGCTTTGGTGAACGAACAAGATAAGCAGCACTTCACCCTGCGTGGTTTATTGGAATTTAAAGCTCGCACCCCGATTCCGATCGAATCAGTGGAACCGATCGAAGCTATTCTGAAACGCTTTAAAACCGGCGCGATGAGCTACGGCTCTATCTCTCAGGAAGCCCACGAATCCTTGGCGATCGCCATGAACCGGGTGGGTGGTAAATCCAACACGGGTGAAGGCGGCGAAGATCCCGAACGCTATACCTGGACGAACGAGCGCGGTGATTCTAAAAATAGCGCTATCAAGCAAGTAGCCTCCGGTCGCTTTGGGGTAACGAGTCTCTATCTCTCCCAAGCCAAAGAACTGCAAATCAAAATGGCCCAAGGGGCCAAGCCTGGTGAAGGCGGTCAACTGCCCGGCAAAAAGGTCTATCCTTGGATTGCCAAGGTGCGCCACTCCACCCCCGGTGTGGGTTTGATTTCACCGCCGCCCCACCACGATATTTATTCGATCGAAGATTTGGCCGAGCTGATTCATGATCTGAAAAATGCCAATCGGGCCGCTAGAATCAATGTCAAATTGGTATCGGAAGTAGGTGTGGGCACGATCGCCGCTGGGGTGGCCAAGGCCCATGCGGATGTGGTGCTGATTTCTGGCTTCGATGGCGGTACCGGCGCATCACCCCAAACCTCGATCAAACACGCGGGCTTGCCCTGGGAGCTAGGACTGGCCGAAACCCACCAAACTCTGGTGCTCAATAATCTGCGCAGCCGGATCGTGGTGGAGACCGATGGTCAACTGAAAACCGGTAAGGATATTGCGATCGCGGCTCTGCTGGGGGCCGAAGAATTTGGCTTCTCCACTGCCCCCCTAGTAACCCTCGGCTGCATCATGATGCGCGTCTGTCACCTGAATACCTGCCCGGCGGGCATCGCCACCCAGAACCCTGAACTGCGGGCCACCTATACGGGAGATCCGGAGCATACGGTCAACTTCATGAAGTTCATCGCCCAGGATTTGCGGGAAATCATGGCCCAGCTAGGCTTCCGGACTCTGAATGAGATGGTGGGTCGCACCGATGTGCTAGAAGCCAAACCGGCGATCGATCACTGGAAAGCTAAGAACATCGACCTCTCCAAGATTCTTTATCAACCGGCAGCTGGGCCGGAAGTGGGTCGCTACTGTCAGATGGAGCAAGATCACGGTCTGGAGAAATCTTTGGATATGACGGTATTGCTGGATCTTTGCCGGGAGGCGATCGATCATGGCTCCCCAGTCCAAGCCACCCTGCCGATCCGCAACGTCAACCGCGCCGTCGGTACGATCCTGGGCAACGAAATCACTAGAAACCATTGGTCGGGACTGCCGGAGGATACGGTGCAACTCCATTTCCAAGGCAGCGCCGGACAAAGCTTTGGGGCTTTTGTACCCAAGGGCGTGACTATGAAGCTAGAGGGTGATGCCAATGACTATCTGGGCAAGGGTCTCAGCGGCGGCAAGATTATCCTCTACCCCTCGCCAGCTTCTAGCTTTGTGGCGGAGGAAAATGTGATTGCGGGCAATGTGGCTCTCTATGGAGCCACCAGCGGCGAAGTCTATATCCGAGGGATGGTGGGCGAAAGGTTCTGCGTGCGCAACTCTGGGGCAGTGGCCGTAGTGGAAGCGATCGGCGACCATGGTTGTGAATACATGACCGGCGGCAAGGTGGTGGTGTTGGGTGCTACAGGCCGCAACTTTGCGGCGGGCATGAGCGGCGGCGTGGCCTATATCTTGGACGAGCTGGGGGACTTTGCCACCCGTTGCAATGTTCAAATGGTCGGCCTAGAAGCCCTGAGCGATCCAGAAGAAATCGCCGACTTGCGGCAGGTGATCGAAAACCATGTCCAATACACGGGCAGCGCTAAAGGCCGCCAGGTCTTGGCCGATTGGTCGGCCACCCTCCCCAAGTTTGTCAAGGTGATGCCCAAGGACTATAAGCGCGTCCTGCAGGCCATTAAAGATGCCTTGGCTTCTGGACTCAGTGGCGACGATGCCCTGAGCGCCGCCTTCGAGGAAAATGCCCGCGACGTTGCTCGCATTGGCGGCAGCTAACTAGATATGTAGTGAATAGGTAGCAAAGTAGTCGGGGTTTAACTACAGACCCCCAGTAAACCAAATATCATCCTAATTTCAAACTAGACATCATGGGAAAACCAACCGGCTTTATTGAATTCAAAAGAGAAGTTGATGCGGAATTGTCGCCGATTGAACGGCTGAAAAACTGGGATGAATTTCATCTCCCTCTGCCCGCCGAGAAACTGCAACAGCAAGGTGCACGGTGTATGGATTGTGGCACCCCCTTCTGCCATACTGGCACCTTGATTAGTGGCATGGCCAGCGGCTGCCCAATTAATAACCTGATTCCTGAATGGAACGATTTGGTCTATCGGGGACTCTGGCGGGAAGCCCTCGATCGGCTGCATAAAACCAATAACTTTCCGGAGTTCACGGGCCGGGTTTGTCCGGCTCCCTGTGAAGGCTCCTGCGTTCTGGGCATTCACAATCCCGCGGTGACTATCAAAAATATTGAGCATGCGATCGTCGATAAGGGCTGGGCGGAAGGCTGGATCGTTGCTGAACCACCGGCGAAACGCACGGGCAAAAAGGTGGCCGTAGTCGGCTCTGGCCCAGCGGGACTCTGTGCCGCCGCCCAGCTCAATAAAGCCGGTCATTGGGTGACTGTCTTGGAACGGGCCGATCGACCCGGTGGACTGCTGATGTATGGTATTCCCAATATGAAGCTGGAAAAAGAAGATATTGTGCTGCGCCGCCTAAAGCTACTGGAAGCCGAAGGTATTACCTTTAGATGCAATGTGGAAGTTGGTAAAGATTTACCTGCGGAATCGTTACTCAAAGACTTTGATGCGGTGGTGCTTTGCACTGGGGCAACGCAGCCGCGAGATCTGCCGATCGAGGGTCGTCAATCCACGGGTATTCACTTTGCTATGGACTTCCTGACTGCCAATACCCAAGCGGTAATGGACGGTCAACCCGGTGAGCACTATATTTCGGCGGCGGGCAAAGATGTGGTGATTATCGGTGGTGGTGATACGGGTACGGATTGCGTGGGTACTTCCCTCCGCCATGGTTGTAATAGTGTCACGCAGCTAGAAATTATGCCGATGCCGCCAGCAAGTCGTGCCGCCGATAATCCTTGGCCCGAATGGCCCAAAATCTATAAGATGGACTACGGTCAAGAGGAAGCTGCGGCTAAGTTTGGGAACGACCCTCGGGCCTATTTGACCACGGCAACTAAGTTCGCCACCGATGACCAAGGTCACGTCACGGGCGTGCATGTGGTGGATGTGTGTTGGGCAAAGGATGAGCAGGGACGTTTTGCTCTCCAGCAGTTGGCGGAGACAGAAAAGGTGGTGCCAGCTCATTTGGTATTACTAGCCATGGGTTTCCTCGGCCCAGAGCAGTCTCTGCTCGACCAGCTCGGGGTTGCTAAGGATCCGCGCAACAATGTCCAAGCTCCCTACGATCGATATAATACAAGTATCCCCGGTATTTTTGCGGCGGGTGACTGCCGTCGCGGTCAGAGCCTGGTGGTCTGGGCTTTCAATGAAGGTCGGGGGGCTGCGCGGGAATGCGATCGGTATCTGATGGGCAGCACTGATTTGCCTTAATTGATTCGATCTATGGGGAGATTCATTTCTCCCTTATTAACTTAAATCTCCAGGTATAAACATGATGGAACCTTCAGCAAAAACTGTTTACGAAAACCTAGAGCAGGTCGATCAGGTGGATACTTTCACTAGTGCTACCTATCGCGAATCGGCCCAAGAGGTATTGGCAGACCCCGAGGTGAGCTTGGATATGCGGGAAGCGATCGCCGATCGACTCCATGAAGCTAATCACGAACTGACGATTCACGCTCCCAACGACGATAGTTACTAGCCAATTCAATAATATCCAAGAAAGCCAATGGTAGGGGCGCGTGCAACGCGCCCCTACCATTGGCTTTCCAGAGAATACGAAATCCTGAGGATATTTTAATTCCAGATTTTCTGGAGTTCTAAGATAAATCCTGGCAAGACATCGCTACAGTCGATCGCCCCAGGATTTTCCAATACTTCTACGTCGCGATCGATACGATATATCTCCACTTGCCTACTTTTAGGATCGATGAGTAGACCTAGGCGCACACCGTTGGCTTTGTATTCCAACATTTTTTCTTGCAAGTCTGGTAGACGGTCGCTTTCGGAGCATAGCTCAAGGACAAAATCCGGGGCGATCGGTGGAAACTTTTTCTGTTGCTCTGAGGTGAGCACAGCCCAGCGAGAATTTTCGATCCAGGCGGCATCGGGCGATCGTTGGCCTCCCGCTGGCAGCTTGAAAATTGTGGAGGAACTGAATACTTCGCCCAGCTCGGTTGCTTCGTTCCAGTTAAAGAGCTGACTGCCTAAGCGCATTTCTCTTTTGCCGCTTTCTCCGCCCACTGGTGACATGACAATGAGGACTCCTTCGCTGGTTAATTCTAGGGATTGTTCAGGGTTACTGATGCAGAGCTGATCGAACTGTTCGTCGGTCAGTCGTAGGGTACTGAAATCTAAAGACAGTGCGTCGGGAACGTTGGTGTGAACAATTGCCATAAGACTTCCAAACAATTGTGGAAAGCGGTTTTCTCTGGTTCTACCATAGCATGAGCGATCAGGTTGGTAACCTTTCGTTGACCAACGCTAGTCTATAGCTCCAGCTAATACATCTGATACCCGATCGCGCAGCAGTGGCAGCAGTTCTTGCTCGAACCAAGGATTGCGTTTCAGCCATAGATTATTACGGGGACTGGGATGGGGCAACGGTATCGTCTGGGGCCAATATTTTTGCCAGTCCCGCACCACCTCGGTCAGAGATTTGCCAGCCTAGGTAGCTGGCCATTTTGTTGGACCGTGGTGCTAGCTGGGGACTGTGATCATGATAAAACAGGAGAGTAAGCGTTCAGGGGGTAGTAAAAATAGAAGAAACCTGCTAAGGTAGAGCGCATGGAAAAGACAGTGCCGGAACTAATGGAGGCCATCAGCCCAAAAGATTGGGAGCAGGTGCCAGAAACCGTGCTCAATCTCATCAAAGA
>JANMHS010000107.1:0-51922 GCA_031375385.1 Synechococcales cyanobacterium OTE_70_metabat_200
TCTTTGATGAGATTGAGCACGGTTTCTGGCACCTGCTCCCAATCTTTTGGGCTGATGGCCTCCATTAGTTCCGGCACTGTCTTTTCCATGCGCTCTACCTTAGCAGGTTTCTTCTATTTTTACTACCCCCTGAACGCTTACGGAGAGACGGTGGTGTTCCAGGTGGCGGCAACAGATAATGTGGGGATTCAGTCCCGACAGTTGTTGGTGAATGGTGAGGCGATCGCCTTTCATTACCATTACGGCAGATCCCGTGTATACCAGCCAAGAAGATGTTGTAAACTACTCACACTTCCACTAACACGGTAAGTATGGACTTCCCAATTCAACGGGTGCAGCCCTCAAAACTCCTTGGATTATCCGGTCTTACACGCCCTCCAAGGACAGGAGTCCTGGGACACTTGCGCGAACGGGTAGGCGTGAGGCTTCTGCTGTTTAAGCTAATATGTACACAGATCGAATCTCTGTCCCCCAAAGCCATGACCGGTAAAATCCAGAAACTCTTTGCACTGTTGTTAGTAGTTAGCTTGGCGATCGTGGGCTGTAGCTCCGTCCGCGCCGAGAACAACCAGTTAGCGATCGGCGTCCTTGGGGATCCCAACACCTTCAACCCGGCCCTCAACAACGTCGCCACCGCTTACTTCGACTACACCACCGAAGCACTGGTCACCGTCAACGGCAAAGGCGAACTGGAACCGGCTCTGGCCGAATCCTGGAAAATCAATGGCAATAGCATCCTATTTAAGCTGCGCCCCAACCTCAAGTGGTCCGATGGCGCACCATTGACTACCGATGACGTGAATTTTACTTTCAATGAAGTTTACCTGAACAAAGATATTCCCACAGACGGCCAAGATGGTCTAAAAATTGGCAAAGACAAAAAGTTTCCCACAGTCAAGAAGATCGACGATCTGCAAATCGAAATGATCTCCCCCGAACCCTTTGCGCCAGCCCTCCGCACCCTCGGCGGAGTGGGTATCCTGCCCGCCCACAAACTACGAACCTTAGTCCGCCAAAACGAAGAAGTCAAGAAAACTTGCCCCGTCCCCAAAGGTAGCAAAGAGCCACCGAAGGTGGTAATCAAAAAGAAATCAAAATTCCTCACGGCTTGGGGGATTAGCACCAAACCCAGTGAACTGGTCAGCAGCGGGCCTTATCGGCTGATTTCCTACGTACCAGCCGAACGGATGGTGTTCGAACAGAATCCCCATTACTGGCGCAAGGACAGCGAAGGACAACAACAACCTTACATTAAGAAAGTAGTTTGGCAGATCGTAGAAAGCACCGATAACTCTCTGATGCAGTTTCGATCAGGCAACCTGGATACCTATGGAGTCACGCCGGAGTTTTTCTCGCTGTTGAAAAAAGAAGAGAAACAAGGCAACTTTACTATCCGTAATCTCGGGCCGGCTTCGGGCACCACCTTTTTATCTTTTAATCTAAACGAAGGCCAACGAGACGGAAAGCCCTTAGTGGAGCCGAAAAAGTCTCGCTGGTTTAACAACATTAAATTCCGCCAAGCCGTGGCCTATGCAATCGATCGAGAACGCATGATCAACAACCTCTATCGGGGTCTGGGGGCCAATCAGAACTCTCCCATCTCCATCGGTACACCCTTCCATCTGGCCAAAGGCTTGAAGGAATACAACTATGACTTGGCCAAGTCCAAGCAACTCTTACAGGAGGCCGGATTCAAGTACAAAGGCAACGAACTCTACGACGATCAAGGCAACCGAGTGCGCTTTAACCTAATTACCAATACGGGCAACAAAGTCCGGGAAGCAGTGGGCACCCAGGTCAAACAGGATTTGGCCAAAATTGGGATGGAAGTGGATTTCAATCCGGTGGCCTTTAGCTTGTTGGTAGATAAATTGGATAAATCCTTAGACTGGGATGCCCATATTATCGGCTTTACTGGTGGCATAGAACCCCATGACGGCACCAATTTCTGGGCCGTAGATGGACGTTCTCATGTTTTCAACCAGCGCCCTGCCACTAACGATGATGCGGAAGCCGATCCCGATTGCGATCCACCCAGCAGTGCGGCCAAGCCTCCCACAGTGGGCAACAAGCCCCTGCCGGGACAAAAGGTAGCGCCCTGGGAACAAGCCATTAGCGACCTGTATGTGAAAGGCTCCCAGGAGCTAGACCCAGCCAAACGCAAGGAAATTTATTACGAAACCCAGCGCATCACCCAAGAAAATCTACCCTGTATTTACTTGGTTAATTCCCTGTCCATGACGGCTGCTCGGAATAACCTGAAAAATTTCAAGCCATCCACTATTACGGGCAGCTTGTGGAATATCTATGAAATCAAGATTGAGAAGTAGCTGTGGAATTAGATCGATCTATTGAATCACTATTGCAGTCGGTAGCCTGCGGCGAACTATCTACGGCCGCTGCTTTGGAACAGTTACAGGGCTACCAAGCGATCGGAGACTTTGCCAAAATCGATGGCGGGCGGGCCGATCGCACGGGCTTCCCAGAGGTAATCTTTGGTCTGGGGAAGACTCCCACCCAAATTATCGAAATATTCCAACTCATGCGCCAGCAGCAACCAGTGGTCATGGCCACCCGGATTGCACCGGAGGTGCAGGAACTATTGGTCGCAGCGATTCCCGAGCTGCGCTACTATCCAGCAGCCCGCATTAGTGCCATTCAGCCCGCAGAAGTGCCGATTCGCTACCCCGGCACGATCGCTATTCTCACCGCCGGTACCGCCGATATTCCCGTCGCCGCCGAAGCGGCGGTCACGGCCCAGCTCTGTGGCTTACGGGTCGAAAAACTCTGGGATGTGGGGGTAGCGGGTATCCAGCGGCTGCTCAATAATCGCCATGTGCTCGATCGGGCTGATGTGATCATCGTAGTCGCTGGTATGGAAGGCGCTTTACCCAGTGTGGTGGCTGGCTTGGTAGATTGTCCGACGATCGCTGTTCCCACCAGTGTGGGCTATGGCGCGCACTTCCAAGGGTTGGCTCCTCTGCTGACTATGATTAATTCCTGCGCTGCTGGCGTGGCCGTGGTCAATATCGATAATGGCTTTGGGGCAGCGATTCTAGCTGGTCAAATTTTGCGGACTGCTAACCGGTTGGCGGCCAAAGACTGACGATGTTTTGTTGGTCGTTGCTGAAGAGGTCTTGTTGAGCGATAGGGACTGTCCCACAGGTTAACGCCAACGATCTATATAGTAACGGCAGACCAATCCATTCTAAAATCGAAGTACAACAACTTCTGGAGTTATTTATTATGACTTTCCAAGAAATTCTAGAATCGGTTGAAGACCTCTCGACCGAAGAACAGAACTACTTGGTGGAATTTATCCAACAACGCCAAATCCACCAACAACAAGATCTACTTCAGCAAGCGACTAGAGACGACACTAGTTATCTACTGAGATCTCAGAATAATGCGGCTCATCTCCAACGATCGATCGAGCAGTTTCGGGCGGGAAAAACCTTTGAACGGGATCTTTTGGATGGGTAGAAAAATAGCCTGGACTGCAACTGCGTGGGAAGAATATTTGTATTGGCAAGGAGAAGATAGGAAAACTCTCAAACGCATCAATAAGCTCATCGCCGATACTCTCCATGGGCCAAGAATGCTAGAATGTAACGAAGTGTAACGCCAACTCTCATCGGTTAACCGTTCACCTCGATCGCGCCCACAATGCTAAATTCACACTATCCATTGCGCCTAGCTATGAACATTCCCCAACCCAAGACCCTCCCTAACCTCCAGCAGCCCAAGACCGGCTTCAATCGCTCTACCGAGCTGCTCAACGGACGGGCTGCCATGATCGGCTTCGCGGCCCTGATCGTCATTGAACTATTTACCGGCTCTGGTCTGTTGACCTTACTGGGCCTTCGCTAATGCCTTTGCCTCTGGGTAACCTAAAGATGGACAATATCCCGCCTCGTTTCGTGAAGACTTTTTACCGCAAAGAACCGATTACTGGCCTATTGATTACCGCCGGTGCCGTCAACATGGTGCTGGGCGGGGTGAATGCGATCGGCAGCTTGATGTTGCTGGGCATGATGGTAGCCGGTAGCGCGATCGCCTACCGCTGGTGGATGATTCAGCAGAACGAGGCTCGCCGCGCAGTGGAACAGCCACTGTATTTGCCGCCAGCTCGTTCGTCGGTAGACTATTTAGACTAGTCCGAGCGGTGAGTATCACACGTCCACAGCTGGCAGTGCTCATCAATACTGCTATGTGCCGGGGAGATTGCGGAGTCGATCGTCGAGATGATGGCGATCGCCCAAGGTTTTTAGCATCGGGCCATTGTTACCCATGGTAACAATACTAACTGAGCAAGCAGGTACATCTAGTCGATCCCGGTAGCGGCTTTGCTCAATGCCCAAGAGATTGCAGAGAATGATCCGGATCGTGGCCTTGTGGGAGACAATCAGGATGTTGCCACTTTGGTGCGTATTAGTGATTTCCGAGACCACTCCCATGGCCCGATTAGCCACCTGCAAGCCAGTTTCGCCGCCATCGGGAGCATTCCAAGCCGGTTCTCGCTGCCAGCGCTGATAGCTATCTTCGTATTTGGTGCGGACTTCCTTGAGGGTTTTGCCTTCCCATTCGCCATAGTGGATTTCCTTGAGACCAATGCGAATTTCCGGCGGGTAGTCCAACGAAAAACACAAGGGCTGGGCCGTGGCGATCGTCCGCTTCATCGGACTGCAATAAATCCCCTGCCACTCGATGCCTCGGTAGGCTTGAGCAAACTGATTGGCCATTTCCAAGCCATCGGCAGTCAGCTCCGGATCGATCCAGCCACAATGGGCACCAGATTGGCTGTAGGTGGTTTCACCATGGCGCAGCAGAAAAAGATTCAGAGTCACGATCGCACACCCAATTACATAGATTGCTCTTTGCTGCGAGGCTCCGCAGCGCCCCCATCTTAACAGCGAGGTAGTCCTGAGCATCAATGTAGATATTCCTAGAGGAGAATGCTACGCTAAATATGTAAACTAATGTGAAGCTTTCTGCTCGCGCCCCTATGCAGTTCATCCGCCAAAACCTTCTGCCAGCCTTCATTCTACTGATATTTCTAATCGCCCTCGCTGCCACCAGCGCCCGCATCTTCCTGCCTGCCGATCTCTCCTTGCCTGCCCCAATGTAGCGATCATACATTCCGGCATCACCCCAGCTACCAAGAGGTAGGAATGCAAACATTACACTCTCTCGATAGATTAAATAATGTTGCAGTCCCTCGTCGAGAGCGCCTTCCTAGCAATTATGCTGGATCCTGAAGGATTGCAATGGGAGATAAAGGGAAATGATTGAAAAAATCTTGGTGAGTGTCGCTGGTTTAGGTCAGTGCGAATATCTGCTGAAAATGATGTTGGATATTCCAGTCGTGCGCAGAGCCGATATCACCGTGCTGCACGTAGTCCCACCCCAAATCACCACCGAGCAAATGGCCGACAGCTTAGCAGCTGGGGGCAAAATCCTGGCGAAGGCGATCGAATACCTGAACCTGCCACCGGGTAAAGTCAAAGCCATGCTGGTACAGGGCGAACCGAAGGATGCAGTCTGCCAAGCGGTCATCGACGAAAAGGCCGACTTGCTGATCATGGGTTCCCGAGGCATGTCTCGGCTGGAGTCGATCCTGTCTAATTCCGTGAGCCAATACGTCTTCCAGCTAGCAGCCTGTCCAATGCTATTGGTGAAGGACGAAATTTATCTGCGCCGACCCAGCCGGCTGATGGTAGCCTACGATGACTCGGAGCCAGCCAAAGCAGCCCTCGACCAAGCCATCTCTCTGCTACGCGAGAACAAGAATGGTCAACTACTCTTGACCAGGGTAGTGGCGGACCAAAAATCTGCCGATGGAATTACGGATCTAGAAAATGGCTCCAAGCTAAAGTCCGCCGTGGCCCTAGCCAAGAAAATGCAAATCCCTTACAAGTGCATCCTGGGCATCGGTAACCCCGGCAAAGAAATCTGTCGGCTCGCCGATGAATACAGCGCCGACATGCTAGTCCTCGGCTCACCCGATCGCCGTCCATCGGTGGCCAAAAGCCTCCCCGATCTCGATCGACTCCTCGGTAACTCCATTTCCGACTATGTGCGGGTGAATACTCCTTGCCCAGTACTGTTGAGCCGTACCCAAAGCAAAGAGTAATAGGTCGAACATTAGGGATAGAAAGCCAGTTTCGGCAGACCCAGATCCTCCGGCCAACCCATCATCAGATTGAGACACTGCACTGCTTGGCCTGCCTGGCCTTTCAGGAGATTGTCGATCGCCGACATCACAATCGCCCGACCCGTGCGCGGATCTACCTCGATCGAAATAAAGCAACTGTTAGTCCCTAAAGCCCACTTGGTTTGGGGATAGGTGCCACTGGGCAACACCTGCACCCAAGGGGCTGCCCGGTAGGTAGATTGGTAAATGGTGACCAAATCTTCTGCTACTAACCGAGGATCGCGCAAATTAGCATAGACCGTCGCCAAAAGCCCCCGCACCATCGGCATCAAGTGGGGCGTGAACTGCACAGTCATGCCATGGCCTGCTACCTCGCTACAAATGCGCTCAATCTCCGGCGTGTGGCGATGACCAGCCACGCTATAGGCCGCCACCGAATTGTCTGCCTCTGCCAGCAGTAAATGGGTTTTGGCCTCCCGACCACCACCGGAAGTGCCGGACTTAGCATCAATGATAATGGTGTCCTCTTGAATCAAGCCATTTTTCAAGAGTGGATAGAGCGCCAAAATACTAGCAGTCGGATAGCAGCCCGGACAGCCCACTAGCTGGGCATCCTTGAGCTGGGTGCGATAGAGTTCCGGTAAACCGTAGACGGCCCTAGCTGCCGTCTCTTGGTCTTGCCGATCGACCTTGTACCAACTGCTATAGGTATCCAAATCACTAAACCGGTAGTCCGCCGAAAGGTCTAGCACCTTACAACCCAAGGCCAACAGTTGGGGAGCAAGCTTGCAGGCAATGCCGTTAGGCAAAGAAAGAAAGACCACTTGGCAACGGCTAGCAATTTCAGCGGGTTCGATCGGCTCGATCTTCAACTTGGCCGCATGACCCAAATGGGGATAGAGATCGCCCATGGTTTTACCGGCACTACTATTGCCGCCCAGATAGGCAATTTCTAGGCTGGGATGATCTTGAAGCAGGCGCACGAGCTGCACACCACCATAACCAGAGGCTCCTACGATCCCGATCGAAATGCGCTCGCCCATAATTTCTGCACGGCAACTAGGGCCGGAAATTTATTCAGATCGCTATTTATAGCATGGCTGGTGGTTGGTCGTCACATCTCTGGGGTGAGCTGGGGGTCGCCACAGTCTGCCGGTAAACCACCCCAAGCCTATTCGGCTTGCCAGATAGGTTTCAAAGGGCCAATGGCTTACATTTAAGGGGTGCTGACCGCCGGGATGGGATCGACCCGGCAACCGGTACGGGAAACCACCCTTCAAAAATATCCACGTTCACACAACGATATAGGTTGGTTCTGGTAGTTGACTGGCTGTTATGGCCGGATCGCTGACAGGTCTTTCCCCCGCCAAACTGTCCCCAACAGGATGGCAAACAGCATCACCCGATCCTTAACTTTTTAAGATGGAGTAGTTAGAAATTTTATGGGAAAAGTCGTAGGCATTGATTTAGGCACAACCAACTCTTGCGTTGCAGTAATGGAAGGCGGCAAGCCCACTGTGATCGCCAACGCCGAAGGTTTTCGAACTACTCCTTCCGTGGTGGCATTCGCGAAAAATGGCGATCGCCTAGTTGGGCAAATTGCCAAACGCCAAGCGGTCATGAACCCCGAGAACACCTTCTACTCGGTGAAACGCTTCATCGGTCGTCGCTTTGGCGAAATTACCCACGAAGCTACGGAAGTAGCCTACAGGGTAGTCAACGATAGCGACAACGTGCGCATTGACTGTCCTGGCGCAGGCAAGAAATTTGCCCCCGAAGAAATCTCCGCACAGGTACTACGCAAACTGGTGGACGATGCCAGCAAATACCTAGGCGAAACCGTTACCCAAGCGGTGATCACCGTACCGGCTTATTTCAACGATTCTCAACGGCAAGCCACGAAAGATGCTGGCAAGATCGCCGGTATCGATGTGCTGCGGATTATTAACGAACCAACTGCCGCCGCGCTGGCATATGGTCTTGATAAGAAGAGCAGCGAAACCATTTTGGTATTTGACTTAGGTGGCGGTACCTTCGACGTATCCCTGCTGGAAGTAGGCGAAGGCGTTTTTGAAGTACTGGCGACTTCCGGCGATACCCACTTAGGTGGTGACGACTTCGACAAGAAGATCGTAGACTTCATGGCCGATGACTTTGCGAAGAAGGAAGGCATCGACCTCCGCAAGGACAGACAAGCGCTACAGCGTTTGACGGAGGCTGCGGAGAAGGCCAAGATCGAACTATCTAGCGTGACTCAGGCCGAAATCAACCTGCCCTTTATCACAGCTACCCAAGATGGACCCAAGCACCTAGAACTGGTAATGACTCGGGCTAAGTTTGAGGAAATTTGCTCGGACTTGATCGATCGCTGCCGGGTACCGGTGGAAAACGCCCTGCGGGATGCCAAGCTGGATAAGGCTCGCATCGATGAAGTAGTGCTAGTTGGTGGTTCTACGCGGATTCCCGCCGTCCAGGACGTAGTTAAAAAGGTCTTGGGCAAGGACCCCAACCAAACCGTCAACCCCGATGAAGTAGTGGCCGTAGGCGCTGCGGTGCAAGCTGGTGTACTGGCCGGCGAAGTTAAGGACATTCTGTTGCTGGATGTGACGCCCCTGTCTTTGGGAGTGGAAACTTTGGGCAACGTGATGACCAAGATTATCCCGCGCAACACCACTATCCCCACCAAGAAGTCCGAAACCTTCTCCACCGCCGTAGATGGCCAGAGCAACGTAGAAATCCATGTCCTGCAAGGGGAACGGGAAATGTCTCGGGATAACAAGTCCCTGGGTACCTTCCGGTTAGATGGAATTCCGCCCGCTGCCCGAGGCGTACCACAGGTAGAAGTGGTTTTCGATATCGATGCCAATGGTATTCTGAGCGTTACGGCGCGGGATAAGGGCACCGGCAAAGAACAGACCATCAGCATTACCGGCGCTTCTACTTTGGACAAAAACGAAGTGGAACGGATGGTACGAGAGGCCGAAAGCAATGCCAACACTGACAAGGAAGTGCGGGAAAAGGTCGATCGCAAGAACCAAGCCGATTCCCTTTGTTACCAAGCCACCAAGCAAATGGAGGAGCTAGGCGACAAGGTACCGGCGGCGGAGAAATCCAAGCTAGAAGAACTAGTGAAGGAGCTAAAAGCGGCTGTGGATAAGGAAGATGATGTTGAAATTCAACGCCTCACCCCCGAAGTCCAACAAACCCTTTATGCGATCGGCAGCAACATCTACCAACAGGGTGGCGGAGCCGAAGCGGCAGCCGAACCTACTCCAGAAGCCGGGAACACCGGTGGCGGCGGGGACGATGTAATCGATGCCGAGTTCTCCGAAACCAAGTAGTCCCGACGACTCTAACCCATGAAAAAAATCCCACTGCCTCCGGGCGGTGGGATTTTCTATGGTTGCTGTTGCTACTACTTGGCTTTGCAATAAGTATTGAGCCTGCCAATCAGCTTGGCCTCTTGAGTGACTTCGGCCGTAAAAATTCCCACCGCCGTGGAGAGATCTTTGTCTTGTTTGTTAAAACTCGGATCGTTAATAGTTTCCTTGGTAGCTTTGCTCTTGGCCGTATAAATATCAGCGATCGAGCGAGTCGTGGATCCGGCCTTTTGGATGATTTCCAGATATTCGGTTTTCAGAATTTTTAGCTGGTCTTCGGTCACCGCTAAGTCTTGGATGATCTTGACAGCTTGGTCGATGCGAGCGGCACGTTGGTTCATGGCATCGGCAGAATCTTTGGCCAATTTCTGGAAGGCTTCAATGGTGGTAGCGGGGTTGGAGCTTTTGATGGCAACTGGCTCACCGGTATTGAGGATCCCACCCACTTGGGTGGTCATCTTCGTAAAATTGCTACATTGGGTGCTCTTATTTTCCTGGTTACAACCCCCAGTTAAACTCACTAGTACTAGGCCCAAGGCAATTAAGCTACGCTGCCCCATGATTTTTTTCTCTCCTCTTCATAAACACCACTAGTCCCAATGTTAACAGCAAAACCCCGCTCCAATAGAGCAGGGTTAAGTTAGGTGAAATTACGATCACTTAGAGCTGTTTAACTTCCGAGACCAGCCGATCCACCATGTCCTTGGCACCGCCGAACAGCATCATGGTTTTATCCTGGAAAAACAGTTCGTTCTCCACACCCGCAAAGCCCGCGCTCATCCCACGCTTGATCACAATTGTATGCTTAGCTTTGTCCACTTCCAAAATCGGCATCCCATAAATGGGGCTATTTTTGTCGCTGCGGGCCGAAGGATTGACCACATCGTTCGCACCAATCACCAAGGCCACATCGGTTTCTGGAAATTGGGGATTCACATCATCCATATCGTGAAGCTGGGGATAGGGCACGTTGGCCTCGGCCAATAACACATTCATATGTCCCGGCATCCGGCCAGCTACGGGATGGATGGCATATTTCACCTCTACTCCCAGGCGACCGAGCTGGTCGGCCAGTTCGCGCACCGAGTGCTGGGCCTGAGCCACAGCCATTCCGTAGCCGGGTACGATCACCACCGATCGGGCATAGCCCAGCATCATGGCACATTCTTCCGGGTCGATCTGGCGAGTCGTGCGCTCCTGGCTGCCGCCAGCCTGAGTACTGCTACGGTTGGAGCCAACCTTGCTGCCAAAGGCTCCAAAAATGACGCTGGTCAGGGTGCGATTCATGCCCTTACACATAATCTGAGTCAGGATAATCCCCGAAGCGCCCACCAGGGCACCGGCTACGATCAACATATTGTTCATCAACACAAACCCGGCGGCGCTAGCGGCAATCCCCGAAAAGGAGTTCAGCAAAGAAATCACCACGGGCATGTCGGCCCCCCCGATCGGGATGGTGAGCAAGACCCCCAAAAGCAGAGCAATCCCCGTCAAAGCCAGAAACAAAGGTACATTGTGCGGATCTTGAACCTGAAAGATACTGCCCACCATAAAAATACCCAACAGCGCAAAGTTCAACTGCTGCTGCAAAGGAAAAGTCACTGGCGACCCAGAAACTAGTTCTTGCAACTTAGCAAAGGCCACCAAACTGCCCGTCAGCGTAATACCGCCGATCGCGATGCTCAGGATCGTAGTAATCCGATTATCCCAAGACGGCAGTACGCCCGCATCCATCAATCGCCAAAATTCACCCACCGCAATTAGGGTGGAAGCTCCGCCACCCAGACCGTTGAGCAAACCCACCATCTGGGGCATGGCGGTCATGGCCACCCGGTAGGCTCCGATCGCTCCAATGGCGCTGCCTACGGCAATTCCGGCCAAAATCAAGGAATAGTTTAGAACTTGCTGATAGAGCAAAGTGGCCACGATCGCCAACAACATGCCAGCGGCAGCAATAGCATTACCCTTGCGGGCCGTGGCGGGGGAACCAAGATACTTGAGACCGAGGAAAAAGAGGATCGTAGCCACTAGGTAGCTAATCTCGATCCCGGTGGGAATTACATCGTTCATTATTTACGTGGCCTTTTTCTTAAACATTTGCAGCATCCGATCGGTCACCAAAAAGCCACCCACTACGTTGATGGTGGCAAAGACAATGGCGATGAAGCCCAAGGTGGTAGGAATATTGATATTGGGATCCCCGGCTACGAGGATTGCGCCGATCAGGGCAATACCAGAAACCGCATTGGAGCCGGACATGAGGGGCGTATGTAAGGTTGGCGGTACCTTGTTGATGACTTCCGCTCCGGCCAAGGTGGCCAAAGTGAAGATAAAAATAGCGGTGATAATAGCTGGGGACATAGTTACATTGGAGTTGGACGATATCTATGAAATCCGTGGAATGATCCCCTTTAAGCAGGGGGACTCTTGCTGTTTTCGTTGAAATTGCTACTTAGATAACTACGGATTGCCGATTTTTCAGTGCTTCTAGCACTCGATCGTTCCGGATTTGGCCTCCATGGGTCACACAGGTGCTGTTGGTAATATCATCCTCAAAATCCAGATGAATAGCGCCGTCTTGCAGGTGATGTAAGAGCAAGGCGCTGACATTTTTGGCATAGAGCTGGCTAGCATGGGTGGGGGCGGTGGAGGGCAAGTTCACTGCGCCAATCACCGTCACATCGTGGTGTACTACGGTGCGACCGGCTTCGGTGTAAGCACAGTTGCCACCGCTCTCCGCGGCTAAGTCCACAATTACCGATCCGGGCTTCATCCGCGAGACCATTTCCGCATCGATCATCAGGGGCGCGGGCCGACCGGGGATTTGGGCAGTGGTGATCACCAAGTCTGAGGCATAAACATGCTGGGCAATGATTTCGCGGGCCAGATCCTTGGCCTGCTGGGAGATTTCCTTAGCGTAGCCGTTGTCGCCCACCGTATCTTCGGCAATCGGCACTTCCACGAACTTAGCACCCAAACTCTGGATTTCCTCCTTGACCTGAGGGCGGATATCGAAGGCTTCGACCACGGCTCCCAGTCGGCGGGCCGTAGCGATCGCCTGCAATCCGGCCACCCCGGCTCCAATCACCAAGACCTTAGCGGGGGGAATGGTGCCAGCGGCAGTGGTCAGCATCGGCAGATACTTCGGTAGCACCACCGCTCCCATCAGGACTGCCTTGTAGCCAGAGATGGAGGCTTGGGAAGAAAGGGCATCCATCACTTGGGCACGGGTGGTGCGGGGCACTAGTTCCATGGCCAGGGCCGTAACTCCTTGATCGGCCAATTTCTGGATTAGTTCCGGATTGTTGAGGGGATTCAGAAAACCAATCAAGATCTGGCCACTGTGCATTCGATCGATTTCCTGAGGCTGAATGACACCCACTTTCAGGATTACTTCAGCTTCTTGCCAGAGCCGATCGCTATCCACCACCACTTCGGCCCCGGCAGACCGATAAGCTTCGTCACTAAAATAAGCTCTCTCTCCGGCTCCGGCTCCTACGGTGATGTTCAGTTGTTGCTTCACCATCCGGGCTACGGTATCGGGGATTAGCGATACTCTGCGTTCCTCATGGCTCGCTTCTTTTACTACCGCTATTTTCATTGGTGCTCCTTGGCAGATTGCTGCGCTGAGTCGGGAACGACTGCTGTCTCCCCGTGAGGGTTAATTGTGGACTATTTGAACGAGATCGGCTCCCGAGACTTGCCAACTGCTAAGCTTTTTGGATAATTCAAAAAAATCGAGGTGAGACAGAGTCTTTGGCAGACAATGTCAGCACCTTTGCTCCAAGAGTACGAAAAGCTAACTAATTACTAAGAAGTAGGAACCTTCACTGGTTGTAATACTAGACCCGTCACATCAGCTCTTTCGCGAATCTTAATTTTCTCTTCGTGATTGATATAAGTTCCGTAATAAAAACTCTATCCCAGCCAGCTCGTGCAACTTACCACCTCTCGATCGACAAATTTGACTGCCAGCCTTTTTCTTTTACCGGCCCTGTCTTTGCTCGGGGTCTTTTTGATATTTCCTTTGTTGTACGTGGTCTACCTAAGCTTTACGGCAGGGAGCTTTACGGTGAAAGGAGTACACTGGGTGGGCGGCAATAATTACCTCCGCTTACTGAGTTCACCGGACTTTTGGCAGGTAGTCAGGAACAGTCTGTTTTTTGGATTGGGCACTGTCTTACCGACGACGCTCCTGTCGCTGGGCTTATCCGTGTTGCTCAATGCTCCGGCGGTGACACTTCGCGAACGATCGGGCAGCAGCAAGGGCTTCTGGCGAACTTTGTTCTTTCTGCCAGCGGTCACCTCCTTAGTTGCCGCAGGGCTGGGGTTTCGCTGGCTGTTTCAGCCTGATGGGGCCATTAATGCTTTGCTGCGATCGATCCATCTACCAACGGTTGACTGGCTGAGTAGTCCCAATTGGGCTTTACCAGTGGTGATTGCCCTGAGTATTTGGCAGCAGATTGGCTTCAATTTAGTCACTTTTCTGGCCGGACTCCAGACCATTCCGATCAGTCGCTATGAGGCAGCGGCTTTAGATGGCGCCAGTGGTTGGCAGCAATTTTGGCATATTACGTTGCCTGGGCTGCGTTCCACCCTCTTATTGGTGGTAGTGACCACCACCATTTTCACCCTACGTAGCTTCGAGCAGGTCTATGTGGTGACTGGTGGTGGGCCGCTGAATTCCAGTAACTTATTGGCCTACCACATCTACGACCGAGCCTTTGGTCGCTTCGATTTTGGCTATGCTGCTGCAGCCACCACCTTACTACTACTGCTAACATCCATCCTGGTCTATGGTCAATTGCGTTTTTGGAAAACTTGATCGCACGGCCAAAACCCTAATTTGAGAAGCTTAACTAGCCAAGTTAAAAATTACATTGCAACACATTTTGTAGCAGAGTCAGCCGTGGATTAAATCATTACCTGCCAAAGATCGAAATGATTTTGTGGGGTTAATTGCCAGACTTTAATATTACTTATTGCAACCTAATTCACTGAAATCAGATGGGAGTTTTTTATTCTAGCTGGACTTCTGGAACTATCGGCCTATAATGATTTTGCGCCGGTGCCCCAAAAATCGTAAAAACGAACTGAAATATTTATGAGAAATAAACTTGCTGACGGTTTATTAAACATTTATGGCTCTCTATCGCGCCAGCGCAAGCAACTAGTCTTGGGTTTTACCGATGCTGTCGTGTTTTTCGTTGCTATTACCATCGCAATTGCTCTCCGGTTTAGATCCAATCCAACAGTTCAGTACCTGGTGTTAGAGAATTGGTGGAAGCTGGGGTTGTTCATTGCTCTGAAGTTGGTGGTCTTCTGGCTCGTTGGTGTTTATCGTCCTATTTTACGCTACACCGGTCTGGAATTTCTGTTCAGCATCGCCCAAGGAACAGTCATTAGCTCGGGGATTTGGCTGCTCTGTTCCCTCCAGCGAGGCATGATGCCCTTCTCGCGGGTTGTGCTGGTAATGGATGGGCTGTTAACTCTGGTTTTGGTGATAGTGGCGCGGCTCCTCATCCGCCAATTCATCCAAGGCCTGTACCAAAATGTGCTGAAGGGCCGCGCTTCAGAATCCGTGATTATCTACGGGGCTGGCTTAGCTGGTGCTCAGTTGGCCAATTCTCTCCGCCAAGAACCGGGCTACCGCTTGGTAGGCTTCATCGATGACCACATAGAACTACACCAACGATTGTTAAATGGCCACCGCATCTACAGTCGCGGCCAGCTCAAATCACTGATTGCCACAGAAGGCGCAAACACCCTGATCTTAGCCATGCCTTCGATCGATCGGGGCCGACGCCGAGAAATCATCAATGCTCTACAATCCCTCCCAGTTACGATCAAGACCGTCCCATCCCTGACGGAAATTCTGACTAACAAGTATTCTCTGAGCAACATTCGCAAGATCGATGTGGCGGATCTACTAGGGCGGGAAGAGGTGCTGCCAGAACCAGAGTTGCTTTGTATCAACATTACAAACAAGTCTGTACTAGTGACGGGGGCTGGGGGCTCGATCGGTTCCCAGCTATGTCGGGAGATTGCTCATCTCCAGCCCAAATGCTTGGTGCTGTTCGAGCTAAGTGAGCTTGCTCTGTACAATATCGACCTAGAATTGACCAAGAATTTCCCAGATATCCCTCATTTTGCCTATCTAGGTAATGTGACCGACCGGGTCCACCTCAACCATATCTTGCAGCTACACGAGGTAGCAACGGTCTATCATGCAGCGGCCTACAAACATGTGCCGCTGGTGGAAGCTAACCCAGCCCAGGGAATTCAGAACAATATCCTAGGAACTTTGGTGACGGCCCAATGCGCGATCGAGTCCAATGTGAAAAACTTTGTGATGATTTCTACGGACAAGGCCGTCCGACCCACCAACGTGATGGGTACCACCAAGCGCTGTGCTGAGTTGGCCATCCAAGCTTTGGCCGATTTACCTAACTGCCCGACCTGTTTTGGCATCGTACGCTTTGGCAACGTCTTGGATAGCAGTGGTTCGGTGGTGCCCCGTTTCCGGCAACAGATTGCGGCTGGTCTGCCGATCACCGTTACCCATCGGGATGTGACTCGCTATTTTATGTCTATTCCCGAAGCGGTCAGGCTAGTCATTCAAGCTGGAGCCATGGCCACCGGCGGGGATGTATTTTTGCTAGAGATGGGCGAGCCCGTACGCATTTACGATCTAGCACAGCAGATGATTCGGCTTAGCGGCTTAGAAGTGGGTAAGGATGTGGAGATTAAAATTACCGGCCTACGACCCGGCGAAAAGCTCTATGAAGAGCTGCTGATCGATCAGAATAATCACAAACTCACTAGGCATCCCAAAATTTTCTCGGCCCACGAGCAGAAGTATGAATGGGTCAAGCTAGAACCCATGCTAAAAGTCCTATTCCACAGCGCTCAGATCAACGATACTCCGGCGATCATCCGCCAGTTGCAGCGGTTGGTGCCAGAATATCAGCCCGATCCACTACTGATGGCCCAGGTGGAAAAATCCTCGCCCCAGCCTTGGGTACCTGAGGCAGTTGCCAGCGCTATGGCAACATCGCTGCCCCATGCTCCCGGCCAGGAATACCGTTTTCATTGAAGCTTTCCCTAGAATTTCTAGGACAATACTCTGGAAATAATCGAATGAACAGATTGGCGGATTTTGCGTTTGCTGTTCCAGCTCTGTAATTTGCGTTCGTATTCTTCGCCCTTCAATTGGGTAAGTTGCCAGCCCTTGAGCGCCACCCCGGCCCCCCAAAACAAGAGGATGTAGGCAGACCATAGAAAGCTAGTGCCACCCAGCACTAACAAGTTGACTCCGACTAGGGCGGTGTTGACAATGCCATAGCGGGCTAGTTCGTTGATGAATTGTTGCTGACGGTGCCGATCGAATTCCTGCCGCTGTTTACTCAGGCTGTTGTGCTTGCTCCAATCCAGCTCCGCCGATCGCAATGTGCTGGGATCGATGTTCATTTCCGTGGCGATTTCCACCAACTGTTCGTGAGAAAACTCCAATTCGCCGTTGGCACACTGTTTGGTCAGGGCCAGGTTGAGAATTTCTTGAATGTCAGCTGGAGTGTAGGTAGCGAGGTTAGATTCTGGCATGGCTCTGCTCGACGAAGAAATTGGGAAGGTTTCGATTTTCATTATGACCAATAATTCTCTCCGAGGCCACTGCACTGGCATACGGATTGCCGTTGTTGGCAAAAACCTAGCCGGAATGGTCATCTTGGCGTAGCCTAGGAGCTGAGCCGTTTTTCCGATCGCCAACCATGTCTATTTCCCAACCACCCGCCCCGATTAAGTTGATCGTGGTGGATATCGATGGCACGATCGCCGGTCGCAATAATACAGTGTCGACCGCAGTCAAGGCGGCGATCCGGGCGGCGATCGAGCAGGGCGTCAAGGTCGGCGTAGCCACCGGCCGCATGTACCAGTCAGCCCTGCGCTTTCATCAAGAAATTGGGGCCAATGTACCGGTAATGGCCTACCAGGGGGCTTGGATTCAGGATCCGGCTACGGATCGGGTCTATCGACATCTCCAGGTGGAACCAGCGATCGCCCACGAGCTGATTGATTATTTCGAGCAGCCACATTTACCAGCGGATCTGTCGGTGCATGTCTATGTGGATGACAAACTTTATGTCAAGGCAGTACAGGAAGATACGATGGAGTATACGCAGCGTAGCTCGGTCATTGCTCATCCGGTGGACAATCTACGTGAAGTGCTGGGGACGGCTCCTACCAAGATTTTGGCCATGCACCCTGATGTGGATCTGATTGACAGTTTGTTGCAAGACCTAAAAAGCATCTACAGCCGCGATCGGCTCCATGTCACCACATCGATCCCAATTTTTTTGGAGACGACCAATCCAGCGGTGAACAAGGGCACGGCGATCGACCTGATTGCGCGGGAGTTATTGGGAATTGAGTCCAGCCAGGTAATGGCGATCGGCGACAACTACAATGACGTGGAAATGCTCGGCTATGCTGGCTGGGGAGTGGCCATGGGCAACGCCCCAGCCGCCGTCCAAGCTCAAGCCAATTGGGTCGCCCCCTCCGTAGACGAAGACGGCGTAGCCGCAGCAATCCAACGATTTGTATTGGATTCTTGACCAAAGAGGTTCTCCAGTTCTACCGTTTCCAGGTGACGATGCCAATTCCAGAGGGCGGCGAGCACCAAGCCGAAGGTGTAGACCAGTTCCCAGCGGTGTTGCCATTTCCAGTCCTGCCAATGCAGCACCGACATCATCCGGTGATAGGTCTGGAGTAGGTTATTGGAAGATTTTTTCGGTGCGGATTTAGGTGGTTGAAACTGGATTTGCTGGCGCCAGTTGCGAGGGTAGAGCCAAGTGCCGAAGCCCAGGAATTTGGTGAGATGATTGACCTCATCGATGCAGAGTTCGCCGAGGGCTTGTTGGAGTGGCCCAGTGGCATGGGCCATCAGCCAGAGATATAAGCAGGTTGCGCCATATTCGGTGGCAATTCGGTGCCAGCCATGGCGATAGAGGTCTGCCGCTGGGGTCTTGCTCGATCGATAGGGGCTGGGTTCTCGGTAGGTGGGCTGAATTTTGCTGCCGCCCAGCTGTTGATAAATTTTGAGTAAGGCGGGGGTATGGCGGCGTTCTTCCAGTTCCCACAGGCCCATGGTTTGCAGTTTTTCGCCGGCAGCATCTAGGGTACCGCCGACAAATTTAGCCATGGGGGCGTGGACTTGTGCCAGATATTGGCGGCTGGTGCGAGTGTAGCCTTGAATCGGGGCTTCCGTGTCGATCGTCCCCTGCAGAATCGCCAAGAACAAGGCTGGTTCAATGCCGACTATCTGACTGGCATTGATGGTGCGATAATCGATGATCGCCCATTTACGGGGCTTGGGTTGTAAGAATTGCTGGGGCAGGTCTTGGAGCCGATCAGTCAAGTGTGCTCGATCGAGGTGGTTTTCGACCAGTTTTTGGATAGTGACCAAGAATCCTGGACGATCGTTGGTAGTACTTCTCCCCTGCGGAATCGCGGGAAACTGAGGCTGATCGGAGGAGTGAGAGAGGAGGAAAACCATGGGATATCATCGATT
Organism: Synechococcales cyanobacterium OTE_70_metabat_200; assembly: GCA_031375385.1. Classification (GTDB taxonomy): domain Bacteria; phylum Cyanobacteriota; class Cyanobacteriia; order Cyanobacteriales; family Chamaesiphonaceae; genus JAAFHZ01. The sequence continues at coordinate 19,103 of JANMHS010000107.1, forward strand.
TGGTATCCCCAATATAGGTTTCGCACCCGATGATGTCAGGTGGATATTGTCGGCAATTTACGATAGCCAGAGGTCGGTAAAGGTCGGTAATGCGGGACAAAAAACAATGAAAACCATTGAAAGCCCTCATCCCCCAGCCCCTGCTAGTGCTGCGAGGGTTTCGCCTGAGCTTGGAGAGGGCTTTCAATGTGTCCCAGCTTAAAATGTTACCCAGTAATGAGATCCCGATGAATCTGAAGTTTTCAGACAATCGCCAAACTCTCGGCTCGATGTTTAATCAAAGTATTGATCGGTAACGGCCCTTGGAGATGATGCCAAGGCAATATGACATCTGGATCCCAGTCGCGATGCACATAATATTCCAAGGGTGGAACTTGGCCTTTGAGTTCCTTAAAGGCCCGTTTGTAGCTACCCAGGCTATCACCGTATTCCCGTGTGAGTTCCAGGACCGGGGTGATCCGTCGATCGCCCCGTGATATCAAGGCCTGAATCACAGACCAACTATAGCTTTCGGGCCGAAACTCGATGCCTTGGGGTTTTAGCTTTTTTTGTAATAGTTGGAGCCGTTTTTCCGCATCCTGCCGCACTCCATACCATTGGAAAGGCGTGTGGGCTTTGGGAACAAAGGTGCTACAGCCCCAGGTCAGACGCAGGCCGGGAGCGGTTTTCTTGAGTTCCAGGAGCATTTTGATGGTGTCTTCCACATCGCTCATTTCTTCGCCGGGAATCCCCACCATCCCATAGAGTTTCAATCCCTTCAGGCCACCAGCTTGGGCGTTAATGGCAGCTTGGGCAATTTCTGGGGTGGTGAGTTTTTTGTTGACGATCTGGCGGATCCGATCGGAGCCACTTTCCACGGCGATCGTCAAGGAACGACTGTCGCGCTGGGTGAGGACTTGGGCTAGTTTGGTGGTGACGGTGTTGGTACGGACGGAGGAGATACTGACCCGCACGCCATCGTACTGGGGAGTGGCCAGGCGATCGATCAGTTCTTCGAACTGGGGATGCTGGGTAACGGATGCGCCCAGGAGTCCCAGGCGTTTGGTGTAAAGGAGTCCTCGATCGATCGCTGGAATCAAGGAATCCTCTAGATTGGCGGTGCGGAAGGGGAGAGTGAGATAGCTGGCCAGGCAGAAGCGACACATTTCGGGACAGCTGCGCACCACTTCGACCATAAAGATGTTTTCCCAGGCAGCAGCGGGGGTAACCACAGTGGAGGCGGAGAGCTGGTTGCCGCGATAGGTGCGCTTGCTGACGATCGGCGGAATATCCCCATCGATCGGCTGGATGGTCTCGATGCCTTCGGCTTGATAGCTGACTTGGTAGAGGCTGGGCACGTAGATGCCGGGGACTTGGGCGAGGCGACGCAGTTGGGTGGCCCGATCGGCCTGCCGAACTTCGTGATAGGTCTGGACGAATTCCCCGAGCAGTTCTTCGCCATCACCGACGAGGATTAGATCGAAGAAGTCGGCGAAGGGTTCTGGGTTGGCCGTGAGGACTGGGCCGCCGCCGAAAATCAGTGGGTGGTCGGTGGTGCGATCGCGGCTGTGGATGGGAACTTGGAGTTGTTCCAGGAGGGTGAGGATGTTGATGTAGTCCAGTTCCCAAGAGAGGGAGAAGCCGACTAGTTCGGGTTGGCGGGGGAGGTTTTCGCTGCCATCCAAAAAGAGCCGACTGACCGCTAGGAGAGGGTTGGTGGCCAGGTTGGCCCAGACTACTTGGTAACCAAGGCTGGTGATCCCAACGGTGTAGGTATTGGGGAAGGCGTAGATGGTGGGGATGGCAGCGGAGCTAGGGGCTAGGGGCTGGAATAGGAGTTGTTCGGCGGCGAAGAGGTTCACGGCGGCAGCAGGACGGGGGATCCTTTTAGGATAAGGGCGATCGGCTGTACTCGCAAAGAATGATTACTAGCTTGCTTTTTTTGCCCCCGCACCAGTCCTGACTCGATCGTCCCACCTAGATACAGCAAAGAACTAGTTTTTTAATTTAATTCATGAATTTTTTGTAATATAAATTCAAAAAGATAGATCGAACTGCTACGATCTGTAATTCACGATGGGCATAGACCATTGCTTACTGGCTGACGATTAACCGCACCCTGACCACCCTCAACCGACTGCAAGGGGAAATAGTCCCTGGGGTATCTAAATTGCAACTGTTTGGGGTGCTGAAATCCTTATTCCCGCTGAGTTGAGCGATTACCTTCAAAATTCTCACCAACACTGACATCAAAAAGCCATGAAATACTCACTAGTTATCGGCTGCGCCACCTCTCTAGTTCTATTTGTTAATCATGCTAGTGCTGAATCCCCAAAAGAAGTTCAGACTATTGCCAAATCAGTTGTGGTGCAAATAATCACCGGGAAAGGCTCGGGGGTAATCATCCATCGCCAGGGAGATCTATACACACTGATTACTAATCGTCATGTGGTTTGTGGTTCGGGCAATTGCCGCGAAAACCAATTATCTACCAACTATAGTTTGCGCACCACCGATCGGCAAGTATATCAAGTAGCTAAGGCTGGGGTAAAACTCCTGAAAGATCGAGCGGGAAATAGTCTAGATCTTGCAATAGTACAGTTTCGTAGCGATCGGAGCTATCCGGTAGCACAGGTAGCCGATCCAGATAGTTTGCAAGTGGACGATGTTGTCTATACGGCAGGCTTTCCGAACCAACTGGGATTCAAGTTTGGAACCGGAAAAGTGATCGCCGCAGTAAAAAAGCGGCTTAGCAATGATGCTGGTGGCTATACGGTGATTTATGATTCCCCAACCCTGCCGGGCATGAGTGGCGGCGGAGTGTTTGACCGAGATGGACGGTTGGTGGCTGTCCATGGACAGGGGGATAAATACAGAAAAAACACCCAAATAGCAGTAGCTTCGCCAACTGGCAACCTCACCGCCCGAGCCAAAGTTGGTACCAAAATTGGGGTGAATCGTGGGATTCCGGTGCATTGGTTGATGCAAGGTATAAACGGGCTGGGCATTAGCATAGACAATCAGCAGTTTTCCAGAGTTGCCAGACCAATTGCTGCTGTTACTGCCGATGAGTATTTGATCGCTGGGTTCAATAAATTTGTAGATCCAGGGGAAGATGCTCAAGGTAGCCACCGGGATGCCGTACAGCAATTTAGCAGGGCCATCGCACTGAGTCCTCGTTATACCATTGCTTACTTCTTGCGTGCCCTTGTTTATGGTCAACTCCAGGAATATTCGCAAGCCTTAGTGGATTATAATCGGGCGATCTCTCTCAATCCACAAAATGCTTTAACCTTCAACAATCGCGGGGCATTGAAGGCGGAAGGACTGCTAGACACTCCAGGTGCTTTGGCAGACTATAACCAATCCATCATTCTCGATCCGAAAGATGCCAATACTTACTACAATCGAGGCACTCTTAAGTATCAGTCACTAAATGATGCACAAGGTGCTATAGCAGACTATAACCAGGCAATTGCCCTAGACTCGGAATTATCCTCCGCATACCTTAATCGAGGGCTGGTGAAGTATGAAAAACTAAACGACCCGCAGGGTGCCATGGCAGACTTCGAGCGGGCGATCTCCCTAGACCCAGAATTATCTCCTGCCTATCTTAATCGGGGTGTAGTGAAGTCAGAGAAACTGAATGACAATATAGGTGCTTTGGCGGATTTCAACAGGGCAATCTCTCTAAACCCCAAATTAGCCTTGGCTTATCTCGATCGGGGGGTGCTGAAGGATCGAAAACTGAATGACAATCCAGGTGCTTTGGCAGATTTCAACCAAGCAATCTCTCTGGCCCCTAAGCTAGCCCCAGCATACCTTAATCGAGGTCTTTTGAAGTATGAAAAGCTAAATGATCCTTCAGGGGCCATGGCCGACTACAACCAAGCAATCTCGTTAGACCCCAAATTAGCCTTGGCTTATTTGAACCTTGGTGTGGTGAAATATGAAAAACTTAGTGATATTCAAGGAGCTATGGCCGACTACAACCAAGCAATCTCGCTAGATCCCCAATTAGCCTTGGCCTTCTACAATCGAGCTGTGCTAAAGGCGGGGAAAATGAACGATTTCCAGGGAGCCTTAGCCGATTACAACCAGACGATTTTCCTATGGAAACGCTCCGCAAGCGCTCTCGATCCAAAACTTGCTATTGTATACAACAACCGAGGTGCTCTAAAATATCAGCAACTGAATGACCCTCAAGGTGCTTCCACGGATTACAGTCAGGCCATTTCCCTCAATCCAACATTTGCTGATGCCTACTACAATCGTGGGATTCTGAAGAAAAACAAACTATCCGATTCTCCTGCGGAGAGGCTGCACCAACGAGCGGGGGCAATTCAAGACTTCCAGCAGGCAGCTAAATTTTATCAGCAGCAAGGCAGCGAGGTTGGTCTAAAGCGGGCGAGCGACCAACTTCGTAAGCTGGAAGCAACTGAATAACTAAACCATTGACAAATTCACCGATCATTGGATACAAGTTAGCGAGGAACTATGGTACGGCAAGAATTCACTCTCAACCCTTTTGGTAGTGGCACCATCAAACAGACCCTGCATCAGGGACACATGTTCACTCTTTATTTAGCAGAGTTGTGCGGTCGAGAGGTCTGCTTAAAAACCCCCGTTATTTTTCCACGTGGGGGATTTTCTCAATCAGAATATTACTGCCATCGCTTTTCCGAAACCTTTTGGGGCGGTCATACCTGGAACCCAGAACTAGAGACAATAGATGGCCTTCGGTCGTCGCTCACGCCAGAAGATAGGCTGCAAATTGCGATGGGCATGCTCGCGATCGAAAACCAGATCGTGCAAAGTACGGAGGGAGCTTGGAACCATAGCATCATCGGCCAAGGGGTGTGGGATGGTCTTTCTGGATACCCAAACCAACGGTACAGTTCGGAGCTACCAACTGAAGATGAAAGCAACGCACGACTTTTTTGCGCACGATTCATGCCAGTGTTAGTGATGCCATACCATCGAGCCACCCGACTTGGTGACTTACCCAAAATCGAACAACGCAAATTATTTCCTAGAATGTTACCTGCTTTATGGTCGGCCTTATCCCACACTTACCATGGCGACCTCTCGGAAACAAATATCCTGGTTCAGCCAGATTATACGCAGTTTCATTTAATAGATCCGGGCATTATGTTGGCCAGCATTGGCACTTGCGCCAGCAATACGTTCTTTGGAGATGATTATTTTAGTTCTATACTCACAACCAACGCAGCCAATTATCCGCTGCTGCCACCTTTCAACAACGCTGTCGCCAACAATATCAACAACCAATCTGCCAATGCCTTGGTAAACCTCCAGGATTATCTGCGAGAACTAAGCAAAAAAAGAGAGCACGAATTTATTGATATGCCTGCCGCTGACTATGGGATTTTCAACCTAGACCATCCAACTCCCCAATGGAAGTATGGAGAACGATCATGTATTTCACTATCGCGTATTCCTTGGCCGTCGGGAGAGGCAACCAAGCACCAAAGTTCGCCCCAGACCCGACCATTTCCGTCTGATTTATTGGCATTGGGTATTATTTACTATCGCATTTTGACCAATGAAGACCTATTTCTAGGGCGAGAGATTTTACCGGATCGACCAGCTTGGCAAGGAGACCTCCCCAGCGGATTGATGGATCCTCAAGATGGCAGCATCTTCGAAACTTATCGGCGAGTCGCCAATACATTGTCAGAAAACTATATTGCCAGAGAATTAGACAAGCATTCTCTTGATCCCATGGAAAATAGATTAGCTAATGCTTTGCTCAATTTGCAAATCAGGGATCGTAACCATACACTGGAATTGACAAGGATGTTGTAATTGGCAATCACTAAGCCGAGGGCATCTATTCTATCGGCTCTGGGGCGATGGGATTAGGGATTAAGCGAATCGATTGCTCCCTATACCTAGCAGTAACAGCTTTGGTGTACGAATCCTTTTTCCAACCAGAGTTTTTGCAAATTTCCATAGAGCACTATCAAATTTCACTCATTATTCATGAACCCCTGCTGGAGGTAGTTGAACATGGCATTTTTCATTGATCTCTTATTAATCTCGATTACTATCCAGGTCGGGCATTCCAGGCCAGCCGCGCAGAATTTGTGGCTGGATCACCGATCGGCTCTAGAAGCAGCTCCGCGATCGGGCAGCCAAAACATGCTAGTTACCAAGGACGACTTCGCTTTAATGGCCAAAGAACGCCTGGGCAGTTTGCGAATCGATCTTCCAGAAAGAAAAGTAAAACAAGCCGTTAATTGTAAAGTTACCCGCGAGCCAGAGCGGCTCTGGGGAGCGGATGGGGCCTATCACCAAACATGGAAATATGCCGCTTGTGGCGTCACCTTAGATATGGTTTCCGACAAAGCTGGTGCCCCGAAGGCAATTGCCTCCATCACGCTGACCAAACCCAGTCGCCTGAGCACCACCCGAGGTATTCGCATTGGCAGCACCACCAAAGCTGTAATGAAAGCCTATAAAGCTGAGTGGAATCAAGACAGCAGTGATTCAGATTCTTTTGTGGCAGGCTCCATTTATGGTGGATTGATTTTCAATTTCCAAAATGGCAAAGTGAGCAAAATATTCCTAGGGGCAGCGGCTGAATAGTGCCGAGGCTCGAACCTAACACCCACCTGAGATTAAATATATCATCCGGATTTGACCATGAGATTTCAAAAGTTACCGAGTTCCGTTAAAGTCAGTGCTGTATTATTCATGCTATTTACGGGAGTTGTTCAGGCTGCCCCCCCATTGGCGACAGCCCGTATCGCCAAAGTGGAGTTTGCGATCGCCCCCCAGTTTGATGATGCCAGAGATTTTTCCGAAGGTTTAGCAATCGTCGGATTTGGGGAAAGTAACCCAACGCCTAATCCCGATGATCACTCTGGGGAGGTGCCAATCAAAAACTATGGCTATATCGATCGAACTGGCCAATTAAAAATCCCCGCTCAGTTCTCTGCCGCTAACAATTTCTCCGAAGGTTTAGCCGCAGTCCAAATAGACTCCAAAGAAGCTGGGAAGTCATCACTATATGGATATATCGATAAAACCGGCAAAAATGTCATTGCACCCCAATTCACCTATGCCGGGAAGTTCTCCGGTGGGCTAGCTCCGGTAGTTACCTTAAATGAGAAGGGTTACATCGATCGGCAAGGAAAAATGGTCATCAAGCTCAACTATGCTTCGATCGGTGAATTCTCAGAAGGACTGGCTCCAGTGGGAATTGAGATCAAAGGCTCAGGGTATGACAATAATCGCTATGGATATATTAACCGGCAAGGAAAGTTAGTAATTCCCTTCAAGTTCAAATTAGCTGTCAAATTTTCTCAGGGATTGGCCTTAGCTGAACTACCAAATAATGGTACCCGTGGATACATTAATAAGCTAGGCCGGTTTATGATCAAAAATCCGCAGCTAGATACCTATGCCGCCGGAGATTTCCATGAGGGCATGGCAGCAGTAGAACTCAGTAGTGGTGCCTGTTCAGCAGCAGCTTATTGTGAATATAAGTACATCGATCGGCAAGGGAAAATTGTTTTCCCCTCACGGTTTGTGTCTGCTGGAGCATTTTCTAGCAGCATCGCTCCAGTTGCTACCGGTGGCGGTGGTAGAGATGCAGCAGGTTTCTTTCCGGCCACAAATTGGGGATATATTAACAAACAAGGGAAATTTGTGACCGACAACAAATTTGAGAATGCTGGTATGGTCAGTGAAGGCTTGGCCAGGGTGAAGCTCAATGGAAAATATGGCTATATCCGTGGATGATTATGTTTATTTTCCGCGCTGCTACAGTTGAAGATCTGCCAGCGATTTCCTCCGGGATAGCTTCACTCCACGCATGCCAAACTGCCCTCGGCCACATCCAACTAGGAAAGGAGTCCATGTATGCTTTATGGCTCAGCACTCTCTGTGGCAACCAATTCCTCATGGCTTTTTTGAATTTGGAATTTTTAGTGATTTACTGCTGCAATTATTTTCCCGCAAACCAGTATTTAACCATTGGGTGAGATGAGGATAATTGATTCAATACCGCTTCAAAATCTTTTTTCGCTTGTGGTTCACTCAGCCAAATTTTCAAGGAATCAAGAAAAGGCTGATAAACAGATGAAGGTTGTTTTTTTAGCATGGAAATCAAGAATTGAGGATTTCGTTTTGCCCAATCAGTAATAACAATCCCATAAGTTTCGGCAGTTACGCCATCTACACCTGGTGCAATCTTAATCAGTATGATCGCTGATTCTATGTTGTTTCGAGAGGCTTGAATTCCTAATTTAGTAATTGTTGGCAAGCCAGTTTTTAGCAGTAGTTTAATGGATGCATCACAAGACATCTGAGTGATTTGACTTCTTGACATCCAACCTGTGACAGGGGAATCAACGCCAACCCAATCCCGACTTTTTTTGTTGAATCTAACCCCTGTTCCAGTCACTAGAACCCCAATGACATTTGCGTTATTTATTCTTACCTGTGGTGTTGAGCGCACATTTGCATAACCATCAACCGCAGTAATTGTCCATTTCTTACAAGCGTTGGCAGATGTTGTCTGTGTGCTTGCGATCGTGTTCTGACCAACAAGACTACTGCATAGTATGACAGCAATAACAACAATGTTCTTGATCATGATTATTTCCTATGAAGTACAATGACTTTAGGTGTAAACTACAGTCAAAGGAATGTAAGATTGCTTGTCTTTTAATTTGTTGTTCAATGGAACAACTTTCCCATTGAACTCATCACTTTTAACAGCAATACTGCCAGCAGACCCCGGATAAATATCAGAATTAGCATCTCGGTGTAGCCCGAATTCACATCGGCCAGTTGTTGGATCTGGGTCTGGGGTTATATGATAGAACATTCCATCAATACCGGGATAATGAAGGTAATAACCATCTGTGCTGATTTTCCAATCATTATCAGGCGGAATGCAGCCTCGCCCTCTTGTTGTATGAGCACCTGCATTTTGATAACCCGGTGATCCAGAGGTGGCATTGACTCTAAGAATTTCTTGTCCACCTTCGGTAAAAACCAGCTCACCATAGATAATGGCATAAGATTCAGATTGCTTTAGAGAAAATGCTGCTTTAACTTCGCCTGAGCCTTCGGAATTCCAATGAGGCAGGAAAATCCACCATGCGCTAACCTCTCCTCCAAGCTGAACTTGACTATGTAAACCGTCGCTGTCTAGGATTTTCTCCACAGAAAAAGTTGTTCCGGCGGAGACAACTTTTTTTTCGCTGTCAGCCAGAGTGCTACCTTGGACAGGCGATTTTTTGAGCAGTGTGCTAGATTTTGCTGTGTATTGCATTATTTTAACTGGGGAAATAGTTTGACCAACTTACATTAGCTAGCATTGGAGTCTCAGGCGACGTTTGTATTTATTAATGACTACTCTTGGGGAAAGTATGTTCCTTATAGAACCGATTTGACATCTCTCATGAAACCCTTGTGGAGAGAGCTTTTCGGCCCAAATGTCTATCCAGCTCATGATTTGGCTGCAACCTTCTGAGAACGTGAATTCTGGCGAAGATATTAAATGGGTTCTACAAAGCAAGATCATCTTTTAGCATGATTTTGCTGTTGCAGTGAGTCGAGCAGTGAAGCTATATTTAAAAGTCCTCGTGAGAATTTAATGACAGCAATTACAAATTCAAAGTTCTTAGAAGCTGGAACCCCTATTTCCTCGTCACAATCTACCCGCTTTTTTGGTGACTGATTGGCTAGGACGGCGGAAAGTCATTTTGAATTTGTAATTGCTGATTTAATGAGGACTTTTATTTGACTAAGTATAAACTACGCTTAGGGGTATTTGAGATTGTGTATCTTTTAATCCATCAATTAACGGAATGACTTTTCCATTGAAGTCGCTGGTTTTGACAACGATACAACCCGCAGAACCCGGAAAGACATCAACATTAGAATCACGGTGCAGACCAAATTCCCCTCGGCCAGTGCCTGGATGTGGATCTGGGGTGATATGATAGAACATGCCATCAACACCATATGTACTGAGGGGATAACCATTCGTACTAATTGCCCAGTTGTTGCCTGGTGGAAGACAGCCTTTGCCTCTTTCCGTATGCGCACCGGCATATTGATATCCGGGTTGGCCGGAGGTAGCATCAATTCTTAAAATTTCTTGTCCCCCTTCAGTAAAAACTAATTCGCCATAAATAATGGCGCTGCTCGAATCTTGGCTCAATGAGAACTCAGCCTTGACTTCTCCCGATCCTTCAAAACTCCAGTGGGGTAGAAAAATCCACCATGAACCAGCTTCGGAACCGAGCTTGACATGACTATGCAAGCCGTTAGTTTCCAAGATTTTTTCTACAGGATATATTGTTCCTGCGGGAACAACAACTTTTTCGTTGTCAGCAAGCGAGCTGCCCTGCACAGGGGATTTTTTGAGCAGAGTACTATATTTTGCAGTATATTGCATAGAATACGAGATAAAAAATGTGATCTAACTCTTTATTAGCACAGCCTTCAGTAAAAAAACATTAATTTTCATTAAGACATTACCCTGTCTAATGGTTTTATGATACTTTGTTTCTTGTACAATCAAACAATTCATTTATCTAGAACTTTAAATAACATAATTTGATCGATGAATTTCATTGGAAAACCGAAGGTACTTAAATCATGCTGAAAAAGTTTTAAGCTGTCCTGAATCCAAGCCACATATTGTTACAGATCCTCTCTAATTCAGGTGTTTTATGCCGCAGCTTAAAGTTATCACCGATGGACTCAATGTACGAAAAAAGCCTTCTCTACAGGGAATCGTGGCAGGCTCCCTCGAAAAGGGTGATGTTGTTGAAAAGTTGGATGTCTCCGACGATCGCAAGTGGGTTCAAATTCAAAAAGGAGATCTAGTCGGATGGTGTCGTTTCTTAGATCGGTATATAGTTCCACATCCTCCAAATACTGAACCAAGTGCACTAGATGGTATTTTTCAAATTGCTAGCAGCTCATCAGCAATTGACAACTGGAAAGACAGGGGCAGCGCACCATTAGGATACATGAAGGGCATGGCTTTAGTGTTTGCTCGCAACTATTGCAAACTCCTCGCTGGAGACGAGTTTGCGTTGGAAATGGCCAAGGCAGATACAGGAAGAATAGCAACAGATGGAATAGCTCACTATCGAAGTATCTTCAAATCGGCAGGCATGGACAATGAGGCTAGTGGAGTAGAAACCCTGCGCCATTTATTTGTGCTGATGTTGGGATTTGGGATGAGGGAGAGTTCGGGTCGCTGGTGTGAAGGCCGCGATCGGGATGCCGATAATACAAGGTCTGACACAGCAGAAGCCGGTCTATTCCAAACCAGCTTTGATGTTCGTTCGGCACATCCACTCCTGCCAAAATTATTTAAGAAGTACCAATCCAATACTCCACCACCAGGGTTTAAAGATGTATTTGCCCAAGGCGTGAAGGCAACTTCTCAAGATTTAGAAAACTTTGGCAGTGGAGATGGCCGAGAATTTCAACAGCTTTCCAAAGAAAATCCAGCTTTCGCTACAGAATTTGCAGCAATCGGAGTGCGACATAACTGTGCACACTGGGGACCAGTTGACAGGAGAGAAGCCCAAGTTCGCATCGAGGCCGATCGAATGTTTCTCCGAGTTCAAAATCTGGTTAATACAAGCGATCTCTGCTCACTATTAAAATAATCCAAGGGAAATACATGCTGGAAATACTCAAAAAATATTGGTATCTTGTAGTAATGGGAACAGCCTTCCCCATTGCCACTTCATTTCCTTGGCCCAGTAACGATTGGTCAATAGTAGGTTCCATGAAATTCCATGAGAATATTGGGCTTAGTTCAATATCTCAAATGCTGACTATTTTATTTCTGGTCACTCTTTTCATGGAAAGGGCTTTAGAGGTCTATGTGTTGACCATTCGGACGCCCGGTGAAGACAAGTACGTAGGTAATGAAGAAAAATTAGCAGAATACAAGCACGACACAAGAAAAGAAGATTTTTCTTCCTGGAGCTTTAATACTTCGTGCCCTGAAGAATTCAGAGCACGAAGTATTATTTTTTGTTTCAATAAACTCTATTTTGACTAACAGTGTGGTTTAATTTTGATAAATAATTCGTATCTTCAAACAGACTACAATGAAACTAAGCTTATTATCCTCACTTTTAGTACTCTCTGCATTTATACAAGCATCTCAAGCTTGTCCTCCAGGGCAACAAACTCCATCTCGCACTTCAATTAATACAGGATTCACCTCTCCAGAGGAGTCTTTTATGAAAACATTTTTTGGAAATCCTATAGTTCCAACTCCATCATCTCCACCAACAGATTGCTATTCTCAATCAGCCATTACCAATCCAAAGCTGAAACAACTTCTTATCACAGAAAATGTTGGCCCTTTCTCAGTGACCGGATTAAAACCTGTTATTGATACTCTTAAAAAAATATTTGCGGAGGTTGAGAAAAAAGATCCTAAACTTTACTCTCAGTTAAGTAACGAAGGAATGCTCTGTGTTAGACCAAAAAAGAAAAATGGAAAATACAGGATGGGAACATGGTCTAATCATGCCTGGGGTGCAGCAATTGATATCAGAACTAAAACCCAAGATGATAAACAAGGAGATAATTGTACTCTTCCCGAGCTAAGCAAACTTTATCCGTACTTTCATCAAGAAGGTTTTTATTGGGGTGCTGGATACAGTAGTACCGAAGATTCTATGCATTTTGAAGCTTCAACAGAACTTCTTCAAAAATGGAGAACTCAGGGTTTACTTTAGTTTTACTAACCGAAGGAATTCCGTTATAGCAGGTCTCACTGGCATGAGGTGCGAAATATTTTGCCTAAGCCTTTATTCGCACCTGACCAGCATCGTAAGTGCTATCCCCCCAATCTGGGAGCTGCGCTCATCTATTACAACATGGTTATTAATTGCTAGGGCGACTAGCCCGTCGATAACAAGTTGCGCTGAATTTCTCAGGGTGGTTTAGCACTTTTCCCCAACATGGTTATCCCAGTGAACAGATCGCGCACATTTCCATTCAATGTCCAGTACTCTAAAACAAAGTATCCGACTAAAGAGATATCAAGCAGTGCTAAATAATAATTATTTACTACAGGTCGCATGTTCTTGATTTCGATGTGTTTGCCCCGCTTCGCTGTTTGCGATAGCATACTAGAGGCATTGGGTGGTAACTTGCCGCTGTCCCGTTAAGCCGGAATGAAAGCTAGATACAGACTTTAGTCCGCAAGTTGAAAAAATGTTAGGATCACTGTGTCCCAGAAAAGCAGCAGCAACACCGTAGAATCCAAACTAATTTGGTTCGGAGCGGAAACCAGCCCAACGGTTGAGAGCTGTAAAAGCCTGAACGGATCTCCCGTCTTTCCAGCGGGGAGTGTCAAACTTAGAATGCCCTCCAATTACTGAAAAATGAAGAAAATTGTTGCTTTGTCCTTAGGCTGTCTGTTGGCGATCGCGCCAGTGCTCTGGAGCGCGACGGCGGCCAGTGCTCATCATGATGGCACCATTCATATGGATGAGAAGGCCATGGGAGCAGGTGCTGCCAAAAACCCAAAAGCCAAGACTAAGAAGAAAGGTGCCACCACTGCTAGCACCGGTCGTTGCAAAAAGCCCACCGATCGAGATGCTAAAGGTCGGCTCTGCGGCAAACGAGCGGCCAGCGAAAAAAAGGGCGGTAGCTAGTTCAAGTAATTGCTCCCCAAAAAAACACCTGCTCTCGATCGCCTGCTATAAAAGCGCGTAGAATCGAGGGCAGGTGTTTTTTGGGAAGAAACCAAAAATGGTGCAAAGCATTGAGTCTATCAAAGCCTTTCGACAGATCTCCAGCCACTTGGGCACCGCCGGTCAACCACTGGCATCTGAATTTCCACTGATCCAAGCCGCAGGCTACGAAGTAGTCATCAACCTAGCCTTACCCAGCTCGACTGGAGCAATTGCCCAGGAATCCGAACTAGTCCAGGAACTAAGTTTGGTATACGTTGCAATTCCCGTCTCTTGGGCAGCACCCGATCGTCAAGACCTGAACAAATTTTTCGAGGTCATGAAAGAGCTATCCAATCGCCGAATCTTCGTTCATTGCGCCGCCAACATGCGCGTCTCGGTTTTCGTTTATCTCTATCGAGTACTTTGCTTGGGTCTGGAATCGACAGTGGCCAAGGCAGATCTAGAACAGATCTGGATCCCCAACCAAACCTGGTCTGTGTTTATCGAAAAAGCACTAGCCACCCAATAGAGTAAGGATTACTTTCGAGTTTTACGATAGCCCAAGTAACCCAAAGCCGCCACCTGGAGCGGCAGCAGCAGCAACAGCTCCTTAGCAACCCAATTGCTATCCAAGCCGACGATCGCCGGAAAATACAAAGCACCAAAACTAGCTGGGAGCAGTAGCCACCACAACTTCGAGTTACCCTTCACGATCGAACTCCTGAGAATATTCATAAATGATTGGTGGGGAGCCAGTGGCCGAGGCGTAGTAAATAATAAATGATGAAGCTTGCCACCATAGCGATTTGCCACGATCGCGCAGTCAGCCACCGGCCATAGAAAAGATCCAGATGCCGATCGTGCCACAGTTCCCAAAAACAATGAACCAGAGCGACAGTCATTCCAGCAAAGAGCAACGGCCCGAAGGCATGGTACTCGATCGAACGGCCCAAGTCTCCCTGGGCCAGAGCCACCCAAGAGCGCGTCAGGCCACAACCGGGACAGATCGCCCCCAGCCAATGCCGAATTGGGCAAGAGAAATTCCCCAAACTACTTCCCCAGGCCAGCCGAAAGCTGGCCACCAAGGGAAAACAGCAAAGCCCGATCGTCAAATAGCGACCATAGCGCGCCGACCGGTCAAGTAGCCGCATGGAAGCTACATCCAACCTTTCTTGTTCACAATGTAGGTATTGATAAACTCGTCATCGGTTTTGGTCAAGTAAGTAATCCCTTCGATCAGACCAATAATTCCCATAACCATCCCACCAAAGCCGCAGGTGAGTATGGTCGTCAGCAGCATGATCGTACCTTCGGTGGTGTAGCCGAGAATGAATTTGTGAATGCCAAGAGCGCCAACCAAAATACCGCAGATACCTGCGGCGGTCTTTTTACTAGCATCGGGGCTGGAATTAAAATTGGACATGGGGTAGACAACTCCTTATGGAAATGGTGAATGGACAAAGACCTTTGTCCTACATTTTACCCATTGTTTTTTCCGAAAGTTTGCCCACTTAGTACGGATTTTATCCATTCTTTACTATTTTGGCTCCGTTGCGGCTCCGGTTGACTGAGTTAGTCAGGCGGGACAGTCAAAGAACTATAATCAGAGAGCCGCCCAGCCCTTTTCTGTACAGCCATGGTTACCCTCAGCCCCGCCCTGCGCGATCGACTCGCCCAGCCTCTCAAAATTGGCTCCTTAGAACTAAAGAGCCGAGTCTTGCAATCCCCCCTATCCGGCGTTACGGACTTGGTTTTTCGGCGACTGGTGCGGCGCTATGCCCCGGATTCGATGCTGTATACCGAAATGGTCAATGCCACTGGCCTGCACTACGTCAAAGAACTGCCCCGGATCATGGAAATAGAAGCCCGGGAGCGACCCATTAGCATCCAACTATTCGACTGTCGCCCGGATTTCTTGGCCGAAGCAGCGGTGCGGGCTGTAGCCGAAGGAGCCGACACCGTGGATATCAACATGGGCTGTCCGGTGAACAAGATCACCAAAAATGGCGGTGGTTCATCGCTGTTGCGAGAACCCGCAGTAGCCGCAGCGATCGTGCGCGCCGTCGTCCAAGCCGTAGAAGTACCGGTCACCGTTAAAACGCGCATCGGCTGGTCAGACAGCGAGATCAACATTCTCTCCTTCGCCAAACTGATGGAAGATGCTGGTGCCCAAATGCTCACGGTGCACGGGCGCACCCGTGCCCAGGGCTACAACGGCCCCGCTAAATGGGACTGGATTCGGCAGGTCAAGGAGATCCTGACCATCCCAGTGATCGGCAACGGCGATATGTTCTCGGTGCAAGCTGCCGTAGATTGTCTAGAGCAGACTGGGGCCGATGGGGTGATGTGTTCGCGGGGCACCCTCGGATATCCCTTCCTGGTGGGCCAGATCGACCACTTTTTAAAGACTGGCGAAGAATTGCCAGAGCCGACCTCGATCGAGCTACTGGAATGCGCCAAAGAACATCTCCAAGCCCTCTTTGACTATAAAGGCATCTATGGCGTGCGCCAAGCCCGCAAGCACCTCACCTGGTATGCCAAAAGCTTTGCGGGCGCAGCGGAACTGCGGGGCAAACTAGCGGTGATCGAAACGGTGGAAGAGGGAGCCAGCATTATCGATCGCCACATCGAATACCTCCACCAAGTAGAAGCCGAAAAACTTGTCTATTCTGCCATTGCCGACCGGCAACTGGCGGTAAATCCGCTACACTAATCACAATCCTGGCTGCACTCCGTTCACCAGCGTAGCCCCCAAACTTGCTGTTCCATCGCCCTCCCATATTATGTTCGATCGAACTTCCTTTGCCACCAACGCCCCGGTTCAGCCGATCGACCCCCAAAAGATTCGGCCAGAGATTCAAGCTCTCCAACCCCAACTGGTAGAGCTGCGGCGCAAACTGCACCAACAGCCCGAATTGGGCTTCCAGGAGCAACTGACCGCCGAAGTCATCCAGAAAAAACTTCAAGAGTGGGGAATTCAATACCAATCCGGCATTGCTAAGACCGGGATTGTGGCCATTTTGCAGGGTAAAAAAACCAGTTTCGATCTGAAAGGATTGGCCCTCCGGGCGGACATGGATGCCTTGCCCATCCAAGAAGAAAACAATGTATCCTACCGCTCCCAGCGCGATGGCCTGATGCATGCCTGCGGCCATGATGGCCATACAGCGATCGCCCTAATGACCGCCTACTATTTATCTAGACATCGTGACTTTTTTGCGGGCACCGTCAAAATTATTTTCCAGCCCGCCGAAGAAGGGCCGGGGGGAGCCTTGCCGATGGTGCAGGCTGGAGTGCTGAAGAACCCAGATGTACATGGCATCATTGGGTTACATCTCTGGAACAACTTGCCTTTGGGTACGGTGGGCGTACGCAGCGGCCCACTAATGGCGGCGGTGGAACAATTTGACATCGAAATTCAAGGCCGGGGCGGCCATGGAGCCATGCCCCACCAAACCGTCGATGCCCTATTGGTGGGTGCCGAGGTAGTCAGCGCGTTGCAATCGATCGTCTCCCGCAATATCAATCCACTGGAATCGGCAGTGGTGACGATCGGTAAGTTCCAAGCAGGCAATGCCCGGAACGTAATCGCTGATCGGGCAACGCTCCAAGGCACTGTGCGCTATTTTAGCCCCCAACTAAATGGCTATTTCCAGCCTCGGATTAGGGATGTGGTCACGGGGATTTGCAGTGCCTATGGCGCGGCTGGCCAGGTGGATTATCGGATGCTCTATCCACCAGTAATTAACCACGAGCGAATGACAGACTTGGTGCGATCGGTGGCCATGCAGGTAGTCGATACGCCCTTGGGCGTGGAGCCGGATTGTCAGACCATGGGCGGCGAGGATATGGCCTTTTTCCTCCAAGAAATACCGGGCTGCTATTTCTTTTTAGGTGCGGCTAATCCCGAGCTCGGCTTAGCTTACCCCCACCACCATCCCCGCTTTGATTTTGATGAGACGGCCCTGATGGTTGGGGTCGAGATATTGGTGCGCTGTGTGGAGAATTTCTGCATTTAGCCCATGAGCAAACTATTTCCTTCCACCTACAAAACCGCCTCGAAGCTCGATTACTTCTACGATCAACCGGGAGTATCTCCCGGTCAGTTATCCCTAGATAAGGATGCGGCCCCGGCTGTTCTATCGGTCATCGATTACGATCTGACGACTTGCCAACAGCATCAACTCAATCGTCCCGACGAAGCCCAGCATTACCGAGATAGCGAGTTGGTTTCTTGGCTGGATCTATCTAGTTTGGGCAACGATGAAACTTGGCAGAGTCTGAGCCAGACCTTCGGTCTACACAAAATGTTGGTAGAAGATGTGGTCAATGTGCCCCAGCGGCCCAAGATCGAGCACTATGAAGGTCAATTGCTAATTTTGGCTTGGATGGTGGTACCAGCTGCTAAGGGGTTTCATAAGGAACAGGTCAGTCTGATTCTGGGCCGTCGCTATTTGCTGACCGTGCAGGAAGAACCCGATCGGGACTGTTTTCAGCAGGTGCGGGAAAGAATCGAGCGGGGGCGGGGAATTATTCGCAGTCAAGGGCCAGACTATTTGGCCTATTGTTTGTTGGACGCGATCGTCGATGGCTTTTTTCCGGTGTTGGAATATTACGGCGAGCTGATTGAGGAGCTGGAAGATGAGGTGATGCTGCGGCCGACGAAGCAGACTCTGGAAAAGATTTATCGGATTCGGCGAGAGCTATTAACGCTGCGGCGGGCAATTTGGCCCCAGCGGGATGCCATCAACCAACTGATGCGCGATGGGAGCGATTTGATTTCGCCGGAGGTCGTTGTATATCTGCGGGACTGCTACGACCATGCGGTACAGGTGATGGATATGGTGGAAACCTATCGAGAGCTAGCAGCGGGTCTGATGGATGTATATCTATCTTCGGTCAGTAATAAAATGAATGAGGTGATGAAGTTATTAACGGTGATTTCTTCGATATTTATCCCTCTGACTTTTATCGCAGGGGTGTATGGCATGAACTTCAGCCCCGAAAAATCACCTCTAAATATGCCGGAGCTGGCCTGGTACTGGGGTTATCCGGCTTGCCTGAGCCTGATGGGAGTAACGGCAACTAGTCTGGTGATTTTCTTTGCCAAACGAGGATGGTTCAAGAGCAGCATCTAAACTGGAGCTAGGTTCATCAAACAATGAGCGATCGCAAAAAATAGAACTGATCTTCCGCACTTTTTCCAAGATAACCGGCCAATGGTGATGCAAGCTCAATTAAAATGTCTCGAAATTTTTCACGAGTCATCTGGTTTTGAGGTTGGGTGTAATTAAAAATCGAGTGTAAAGACTCTACTGATTTTTTATCTTCGTCAGAATTCATTAGTGAATCTTGGACTAAATTGACGATGCTGGCGCGCAATTGCAGTTGCTCAACAACTTCATTGATATGTGTATTGATTTTGAGATCGGCATCTTCGCCAAAAGGTGCTGATTCTAAGCAGGGTTTGAGTTTCAGGAGATCGATCGAGCCGGGATGATCGATTTTCAGCTGGGCTAGTCTTTGTAGAGTTTCTGGTTTGATGGCATTCATTTTGTTACCTATAGCTGTCTGGTTTGCGTGCCGATTCAACTTGCCCGCGATCATCAAGATTTTGATGCAATCATAATATTGGTTGGGCAAGATCTTTAGTCCAAGCTTTACCAACTGAGCTGGAGTGCTATCAGGAACATTTTCAGTTTTACTGGCTTTGCATTCACCTACCACCAAATATGGACTATCGCAGAAAAAATCTAATCCACCGGCACCGCCAGTAGCATCTATTGCCAAGCTAGCTTGGGCATTTTGCAGTGAGTTGCCAAACCCCAATAAGACTAAGCTTCTGCGGACTATTTTCTCGAAACTTTGTCCATCACTAGCATTACCTATGTTGGCAATATCTTGCACCCAAGATGTTTCTGGATTAGGAGTTGTTGCCGTTGAGCTTTTCCATCCTAGAATTTGGGCAATGTCGGAAATCAGCGGTGGTATGGACACCTCAGTGGTGGGTGTCTCTAGTAGCCGTTGCTCTAATTGAAGAAGTGTGAAATGTGCTGGCCTTTGGAGATTGAGCAAGTCTTGTTTCCGTCTGGCAAAAATCCCCTCAGCCAAGACTGGCGAGGAGTTGTGCGTGGAAATGGCTGGATTGAGGATGGTGAATCTGCCGCTTTGGAGCCGATCGATCTCTGTGATCTTGTCTAATCGGTACACTCTCAGACAAGCAACCAAGATGAATCCATTGATTTCTAGTTGTGCTTGCAGATTAGCCATGTTCCAATGAGTCCAATCGAAAGGTTCTAGTTCTGCAGCGGTTGCAATACTCTTACAGAGTTCGCAGCTTGCCCAATATTCAATAGATTGAATAGCAATAGATTTGGGCATGATCGCGAAGTTTTGGCCGACAGCTATAAAAGAGCTAGTCTGAAGCGCAACCATCCTTCCCGATATCAAACAGTCATAGTCCGTTTCAGGAACAGCCAAAGCATTGATTAGTAAATTACTCATGGCAAGTCAGCACCTAAGTCACCGCTAGCATCTCCATTATCAATAGTGGATGATTCTACAACTTGGCTATCTTCATCCACAACTTCTTCTGGAATTTGACCAGATGGAGCACTCAGGATTTCTCTGATCAGGGCATTATCTTCAGCGATTTTTTGTTGCTGTATAAATTCCATCACTTGCTCTGGCGTGAACTCATATTCTTCGTGAGAGCGGTAAATCATCGAAATTGCCAGCAATGGTTTGACTTGATCGAACTTCAGTACGACCCACTCTCCGCCCTGCTTCTCGATCATTTGATTCAATAGTTTTTCACCTTCTGTTTTGGGATTTAGCTTTTTAGAACGAACTAGGCAACCTCTCGAAAGATTGAACTTGTTGTAGTCTGTCAAACGCCTTAATGCTGCACTCATAAACTTACTACCAGATTCTTGCCTGACAGCTACGCCTATTTTAACTGGACTACCTGCGTCAATAACTAGAATTTTAAAATTTAAGTATTTTCGATCCACTATTAAAGCAATTGGTTCAATGGAATTAACTGTGACATTTTCAATCGTTTGGCCCAGCATAGACTTGAAAGCCAATTCTATGGCAAAACCAAGCTTGTCACTATCATCCATCAGATCGCTTTCTTTTGATGCCAGTGCATCCATTTGTTCTTGATAGGCAATATCCAATGCTGTTGGCACTGGAGTCATATTATCAGGCCAGTTCTCTGCGCACCATAATAGAACCTTTCGTACTACAGGGCGCTCTTTTCCTAGGACTCGCAGTTGTTCTTCTTGAAATGGATAATACGGTGTTGGCGGCTGAATATTAGCCTTGGCATAAAATTCTTGAAGCCAGCAAGATATTAAGCTTAAGATATTATCGCCGTTTAACGGCTTAAGATCATAGTACTTTTCTGCAATTCTATCAACCACTGATTCTGCTTGAGGCATTGCTTCGATATGGGTCTGCCAAGTCACAGGAAAGCAGGTGGTAATGATCGCGATCCGCTTTAGTCTATCATACAGGTTTTTTGCCAGCAAGGCGACGACTTGAGGAGTGGTTAAACCTTGATTGTTGCAGAAGGTTGGTTCTATTTCATCAAAACAAATCACAGTGGTTTTGTATTCTCCTAAGAGATCAAGAATTTGTATAACCAACTCTAAGGACTGACTTTTGAGCTTGGACGATCTACTTGGGGGTAAATTCATAGCATCCGCTTGTTTGGCCGACAACTCTTTTCCTGAAAGCCAATTAATCGCAAATAGTGTTTTGTCTGGAGAAAGAGTCCAGAGGATAGCTTTTATTACGTCAGGATTTTCTATGTACGGCTTGATTTCACAGATTTTACTGGTGAAGTTTTCGATGCGAACGCCATTTAGATGAATTTCATCTTGTTTGGCAAATCGATCAACAACATATTCAATTGAGCATTTAGGAGGAACAACATCTTTGACTAATAGTGCTGCCAATTCTTGCCATTGACTGATGCCATAGCTGCCAATTTGTTTCAAGCTGAGCGATAAAGTGCCAAGAAACAGTTGATTAATATCATCTAGATCACTATAATCTGCCCCAAGAGCATATATAAAAAAGCTACTGTTACTCTCTTGGATTCTTGCTCGGATTCGACTGATTAGATGGCTTTTACCTAGTCCCCTCTCTGCTTTAATGGTGATACCTAAAGCGGGCCTTTGATTGTTCTTGATCTGCTCTATTCCCTGAAGAATAGCATCGGAGATATCTCCATTGATAGTGGGGACGTCTGGAAAGTGTTGCTCCCAAATATCTTGTGATCTTACGACTGGGGATCGATCGAAGGGATTACGGTCTAGAATCAACTGTTCTAGTGTCAATGGCTCATTACTCATATATGCACCTAGATGGTTGGAGAAGTTGCTTGAATCTTTTTTGCATAACAGCGAAACCCGCTCAGTTGGGTGCGAATCGAATCTGCCATTTTGTCCTGAGCACTGTCTTCCACACTGCCTTCCAAGAGTTGTAGAATGTCATCAGCCTGCATCTCTAACAACCATTCATCGAATTGACTTCTGTCCACAGCCTCCCCAATTTGGCGACGAATTTGGTAGATTGGTACTAAATTGCCATACTTGAAATCTTGGTTGAGCCGATCGTAGACATGCAAAGATGCTTTCTTGAATTCTAGGTAGGAATCGATCTTCTCCCTGTCTACTTTAGATTGGTTGCCTTCGGATTTGATCCATTGCAACAATGCTTTGGCAAACTTTGTTGAAACCACAATTCCATCACAGGAAATTTGGCCATCAGCTAATGCTTGTGCAAGCCTCCGTTTCCCAGCAGGTAATAGCGAGACTTGACGCTGAGACTTGATTACATTGATCTTGACCGAATTTTCTTCCTGTAAGCTAGCCACGGATTTTTGGAGGTCGCTAATCCTTTCGGATTTTCGCTTAAATATATTTAGCCACTGGGTTTGAGATATGTCTTGGCCGCCCAAATAAAATAGAGCTAGTAACAAGCGAATTTCAGCTTGGGAGTTAATATTTCCTGTCATAACTGATCGATACAACCTCAATTTACCTAGTGCATTGTAGCATCAGTTGGAATCATCAATATTATGATGTGTATTCCATGGCACACAATCTTTTGGGACTGAGATCTTCTATCTATTAGCGCAGAACCGCATCAACTTTTTCCAGCCAAAAGAATCGGATCAGACAAAAACAACCAAAGCCACAGCTGAATACAGCCACCCCGAAGCAGCCATAGAGCCACACCGGCGCGAGCACCGCACCCAGCAGCAAACCGATCGCCAAAGTCAGCAATCCACCCCCAGTAGCAATTACGCCCCTAGCCAGTAGTCGTAAGCGATATAACACCTTAGGGCCTTGGCGCTCCGGGGCACCAGATGGAGCCACCACCGGGGCCGCAGACATTGTGGGTGGCCGACCGCGCCGCCGCAGGATTTGCATTGCTTGCTCCCCCACCTTCCGCACTAATGTCCGGCGCTCCATAATGGCAATTCTCTGCAAAAAAGGTCGAGCAGCGAGCAGCAGATTGTATTGAGGATCCAGAGTGCGGGCAATACCATCCAGCGTCGAGAGCGCCTTGAGGATTGCCGTCATTTCCGAAGGCAGCCGAAAGGGTTGTTGGGCATACATGGCAGCAACGGATGAGCGAATCTCCGTAAACTCCTCCAAATCCACCGGCCTTTCCGTAAAGCGCTCCAGCAAAAAGCCAATCACTTGTTTCACTGGAGCCATATCGACCACTTCCACTAGCAGCCCCAGATCCTGCAAGTTGTTCGCGACCGCCTCCGTGTCCTGCCGGACGATCGCCAAAAAAGTATCGATCGATTTTTCCTGCACATCATTCGGCAACTCAGTCATCATCCCAAAATCGTAGACAGCTAGCTTTCCCTCGGAAGTAATGGCCATATTGCCAGGGTGAGGATCACCCTGAAAAAAACCATCGATCATCAACTGTTGCAGATAGCAGCAAATACCGATTTGATTGACCTGCCGGGGGTCGAAACCCGCTGCCACCAACTCCGCTCTTTGATCGATTTTAATTCCAGGCAGGTAAGACATGGTCAGTATCTTGCTGGTGGTATAGCGCCAGTAGATCTGGGGAGAGACAACTTTCTTTTGGCGACGAAAGTTGTAGCGAAAGCGATCGGAGTTTTGGCCTTCCTGCCGATAATCAATTTCCTGAAACAGCAGCGTGAAAAAATCTCGGTAAATTGCCGTCAGCCCATAATCCCTAGTCCAGGGAAACCGCTTTTCGCAGAAAGTCAGGATCTGCTGCAAAATCTGGAAATCCAGCTTAAACAACTCCTCCAATCCAGGTCGCTGCACCTTTACCACCACCATGGTGCCATCGTGTAATCTAGCCCGATGGACTTGACCAAGACTAGCGGCGGCGATCGGCTTTAGCTCAAATTCTCGATAGATCGTGCCCAAGGGTTTGCCCAACTCCGCTTCAATAATCTTGACGGCTAGGGCCGTGTCAAAAGGCGGCACCCGATCCTGCAACTGGCCCAATGCCTCCACATAGGCTGGTGGCAGTAGGTCTACTCTAGTGGAAATAGTCTGACCAATTTTAATGAAAGTTGGCCCCAGATCGATTAGTGTGCTCACCAGCTTTTGGGCTTGACGGCGTTGCTGGACGGGCCGATCGTTGCCCAATAAAAAATCCGTGGAAAGACTTAGCAAAAGTTTGCCTAAGGCTTGCAGAATCTTGGTTTGCCGTTTTAGGGGTGATGGCTTCATAGAACGTCGCTGCTCGATCACCGGCGACTCTCCTCCGTCGAAATCGGCAAAGATACTTCAAAGCAGACTTCTGCCAGGGGTTCTTCCCCTTGACTGCTCACAGAAATCTCGCCTTCTAAATGCTGTACCAAAGACTTGACCAGGGCCAAGCCTAGTCCCGTACCACTGATCGCCTGTTGGGTAACGCCTTCGCCCCGCCGGAATTTATCGAAAATATAGGACTGCTCTTCTTCAGAAATCGCTTTGCCTCGATCGATCGCCCGTAAAATCAGATTGCCGTTTTCGACTCTGCCGCGCAGCTCCACTGTCGTCTGGGGTTGGGCATATTTACCCGCATTGGCCAATAATTCTTGCAAAATCCGGCTGACACTGTCTGGCTCCGTCAACCAATCAAAGGGTGCCGGCAAGGTGACTAGCAGTTGGAGCTTCTTGCTGGCCCAGGTGGTCTGGAATCGATCGATCAGCGGCTCTACCAAATACTGGAGTTGTACGGACTTCAGTGCCGGAGGAATTTCTTTGGATTCTAGCTTTTGCAGGGTCAGGAGATCGGTGATCAGGTCGATTTCTTGGGAGCATTGCTGCTCCAGAATTTCCAGGTATTTGGCCTGCCGTTCGGGATCGAGTCCCGGTTTGCGCAGCATCCGAATGGCCAATGCCATGCTGGTGAGCGGGGTGCGCAGCTCATGGCTGATGGTACTGATGAATTCATCCTTGAGCCGGTTATTGAGATCTAACTGCTGAATGCGCCGCCGATCAACTTCCCGCATTTTGCTCAAGAGGCTTTGGCTGCTCTGGAATTGGGCGGTGCGCTCATCCACCAAGGCCTGGACTTGGCGCACGGACTGTTTGGCGGCTTCCACCTGTTGCTGAACGCCCATTTGTTCAAAAGAGATCGTAACTAGTTCGGCAATTCCTGGTAGATCGGCTCGATCGCTCTCCGCCCAGGGTTCCGCTCGGGCTAGGGCCAAATAGCCTTGGGTACCAGCTACCCACATAACTTGTAGATCAGCTAAAACAGGTGGTTGCTCGGGCTGTTTGGCTAGTTGCTCTGTCCAGTGACCGAGGCGATCGTAAACTAGGCGATCGTTTTTGTACCACAACCAACAAACGTCGGCTGCCCAGAATTCCCCGACGGCGCGCAGAATCTCTTCTGGCCGCTGGCTAGCGCCGGTCGCTATCATTATTTGGCGACTGAGTTGGTAGAGCAATTGAGGTTCGGACATCTGCACCTAGCAAAGAAATACGCCGGACAACCAAAAAGTAGATTGCAATCCAGTTTACATCGATCTTATTATCCCCAAGTTGCCGGGTTCGATCGATCTTTTGCCCAAAATCCCGGTTCGATCAATTACAATCTTGAGTGATTTGTATTTCGACCCGCGCCCAGCCATGCTCCTGAAATCCACAACCCGCCATATCCACATCTACACCGCCGAGGTCACAGACAACGAGCTCATGCCCAGCGACCAAGTCCTGACCTTGGATGTGGACCCAGACAATGAGCTGACCTGGAGCGACGATGCCCTGCAAAAAGTCTACCGCTACTTCGATGACTTGGTGGAAGACTATGCCGGTCGAGAACTTATTGAGTACAATCTGCGAAAAATTGGTTCCGATTTAGAACATTTCGTGCGTGTGCTACTGCAAAAGGGCGAGATCAGCTATAATCTCAACAGTAGAGTGCTTAATTATAGTATGGGTTTACCACAGGTAGTCGATCCGACTGCGAAGTAGGTGATAAATTCTTACTGATTTCTGCATATCTATATCTCGTTTACTCAACTTTATATCTCCTGATCCCCATTGCTAGTGCTTTAGAACTACTGGGGTACTTTTTTGACCATTTGGGTGTAGAGAATTTTCTTTTCAGAGCAAGGTTTACGCAATTCGGCTAATGGCTGTAGCGAAAGTATTGGTTAACTTGGTGACAGGCAAGAACGAATTTGTTTAAAACCGCCGACCAACCTTGCGTTGAGTTAGCTCTTCAATTTCTGGGATTGACTCGATTATAAATTTTTTTTATTTCACTACCAGTTTGCTCTTGCCTTGTTTACTCAATTTTCGGCTGTCTCTGGTTCCTAAGAAGCTGGAGACTTTTGCTATGAGGGGTGATGGCCCTCACCCCGCCAGATCCTGCGGCTCTGGCCCCCCTCTCCCACATTTGGGAGAGGGGTTGGGGGTGAGGGCGATCGCAGTAGCCGTAGACCGCTCAAAGTCACTAAAACCGTAGAGCCTTCATGGCCCAATACACCAAGGGGAAGATTGACGACTCCGGCGAAGTTGCCAATCAGGAGTAGCACAATCAGGCTCAGAGCAAAGCTGATATTTTGTTGGATGACTCTTTTCGATCGCCGCCCCAAATCGATCGCATTCTCTAACTTATTCAGAGCATCGGTCATCAGTACCATGTCAGCAGTTTCCAGAGCCACATCGCTACCTACTTGGCCCATGGCAATGCCCACATCCGCCGCGGCGATCGCAGGGGCATCGTTGATGCCGTCGCCGACCATGGCGACTTTACCGTAGCGCTGTTGGAGAGATTTGACGATCTCAATTTTGTCAGTGGGCAGTAGGTCGGCATAGAATTCTTCGATGCCCAACTGGCTAGCAACCTTAGCGGTGCTAGCTGAATTATCACCGGTCAAGATCACCGGCTGAATTCCCAGTTTTTTAATGTGTTGAACGATTGCTAGAGCTTCCGAGCGCAAGGTATCCCGCAGGGCAATCGCGCCACGCAACTCACCGTTGACAGATACCCAAGCCAAGGTTTCACCGCCAGCGGTCAAGTTCACATCGCTCCAAATGCCCTGGGGCAAATCTTTGCCCACACGGATCTGGGTATCCCCGATGTTCCCAGTAATGCCGACTCCCGGCTGGGCAGTAATTCCGGTGGCTGCTGGCCAGGATAGGTTGGATTGCCGAGCTAGTTGATCAATAGCCCGCCCCACCAGATGTTCGGAGCTGTGCTCGATCGCGGCGGCCTGACTCAGGAGTTTTTGGGCTGGGGGATGCAATTGGTGCGCCGGACAATGAGCGATCGCCCCCGATTCGTCCAGATACCAAATTGCTTGAACTTGCAGTTGACCGGTGGTTAGGGTGCCAGTTTTATCGAAGGCGATCGCCCGGACTTGGCCGATCGATTCTAGGGTGCTAGCGTTTTTGAAGAGAATTCCTTGCTGGGCACCATTGGCGATACCGGACAATAGTCCCGGCATAATCGCTGCCATGACGGCACAGGGAGAGGCGACTACCAGGAAAATCAAGGCCCGATAGATGGTGGTTTCCCAGTCCCACCAACCCAGTAAGGCCGGGAGGGTACCGATCGCGACACCAGCGATGACAATGACTTTGGCGTAGACCCGCTCAAACTGTTCGATGAAGTTTTGGGAGGGAGTGTTTTCGCTCTGGGCCTGGCGGACGAGGGCCACGATCCTTTGAATGAGGCTACTGGCTGGAGCTAGGTGGACTTCTATTTCCAAGGCTCCGCTGCCGTTGAGGGTACCGCCAAATACTTCGTCTCCAATGGTTTTTTCCACCGGCAGGGCTTCGCCGGTAATGGCGGCTTGATTGAGGCTGCTGGTGCCAGACCGAATCAGGGCATCCGTAGAGACCATTTCACCGGGTTTGACGAGGAGCCGATCGCCGATTTTCAGGCTGTCGATCGCGACCATCGTGCCATCCGTTAACCGCGCCTGGGCGGGAGTTAGGCTCATTAGGCTCTCGATGCTGCTAGCGGTGCGCTGCATAGCATAGCTCTCTAAAGCTCCACTGATCGCAAAAATCAAGATGAGGACAGCTCCATCGATCGCCAGTCCATATTCCCGTTTCCATATTCCTAAACCAGCAGCTCCTAAAGCGGCCACGATCATCAATAGATCTACGTCTAGTTCTTGCTCTTCCCATAGAGTAGTCAGGCCTTCGAGGGCGCTGCCATAGCCACCAATCAGGTAGGCAAGAGCAACGAGGATAACTCCGATCGAGGTGAAGCTCTCCTGCCAAGCTAGCCATCCGGCGAGGAGTAAGAGGCCACAGGCGATCGCGGCGGTGGCTTCGGGACGATCTTTAATGATTTGGAAAGGACGGAGAGCCATTGTCGCAAGAATAGAAAATCTCTCACATGTTAGTATTTTTTGGCGAAGGACAACACTTTCGCTAGCAGCTCAAGCTCTGCAATTTGGTTAGTGATGTGGCCGAGTCGGCGCAGATCGCGATGGCTTGGCCTGAATTGCGCTGTAATTTTGACAGATGAGCCAGTTCAGTAATTCAACACAAAGTGGGTTTGTTAGGTAGAGTTAGAGTAGCCTCTGGGTGAGATAATTGTGAATTTTCGTTGGCTTAGCGAGATACGCCGACAATTTGATTTCATTAA
This sequence comes from Synechococcales cyanobacterium OTE_70_metabat_200, assembly GCA_031375385.1. GTDB lineage: Bacteria > Cyanobacteriota > Cyanobacteriia > Cyanobacteriales > Chamaesiphonaceae > JAAFHZ01. The sequence continues at coordinate 47,902 of JANMHS010000107.1, forward strand.
CTATTAATTATTCGGTAACTGAGAAAATAAAAAGCTATGAAGCAACGATCGAAAATGGGCAAATCAATTGGTTGGCGGAAAAACCAGAAGTTTCTTCCGCCCGTGTTATTGTGACGGTGTTGGTGGATGATGTGATGCCGGTGGTTAAACGTCGTCGAGTTGCACCTCCATCCATTGCGGGAAAAGGTCAAACGTTGGGAGATATTGTTAGCCCGATCGTTGATGAGCAGGATTGGGAATGTCTCAAATGATTGTTCTGGATACCCATATTTGGTTTTGGTTGGTTACTCAGGACTGGAAAAAGTTTCCGGCGGCATGGCGAGAAGAAATTGAGACGGCTGAAAGAGTTGGAATATCGCCGATTTCTTGCTATGAGATTGTGCTTGCTGAAGAGCGAGGACGTTTGGAGCTGCCTTGCGCTGCTGAAGATTGGCTTAGAGCTGCGTTGGAGCCAATGGATATTGTTTTGTTGCCATTAAATGCAGCGATTGCTTGCAGAGCTGTCGGTTTATCAGCTGTTCACAAAGATCCGTTTGATAGACTTATTATTGCAACTACGTTGGTCTATGATGGGAGATTAGCTAGTGTTGATGGTCTGATGTTGGGGTGGTGTTATTGACTTTCACTAAACATAATTTGTCTTCATGGCTTTGGATCGAGAACACAGCGGAAATTGGGAATCTGTAGTATCTTGGGGAAAATCGAACTTGCCTACTCAACTGGCCATTCATGCTGAAGAAATCCAGTGTCATCGTCGGACTGCTTGCCCTTACCTCCCTGCCGTTGGCAGAGCCTCTCAGAATGAGAATCGGTATGGCGTTGAACTCCATGGTGCATTCCGCCGACCAAGAAGTCGCCATTGCCAAAGCGACCAAAAAAGAACCCGTACTACAAATACTGATTCCCCTCTACCTCTATCCCAGCGTAGTTAATGGCCGCAGTAACTGGCAGCCCCTGGCCGATGCCGCCGCCAAAGTGCCGATAGTGGCCATCATCAATCCCAACAGTGGGCCCGGTGGTAAACCCAATAGTGACTATCTGGCAGCCATGAAACTGCTCCAAAAAGCTGGCGTGAAAATGATTGGCTACGTGGCCACCGACTACGGCAAACGGCCAATGGCCCAGATCAAAGCAGATATCAACCTCTACGATCAATACTTCAATGTCCAAGGGATCTTTTTGGACGAAGGAGCCAGCGCAGCCCAGCACCACAGTCACTATGCCCAAATCTACAAATATATTCGCAGCAAACCCAAGCTCCAGCAGGTGGTAACCAATCCCGGCACCCACATCGACGAAAAATACTTCAGCCAACCCGCTGCCGATCGAGCAGTGATCTTTGAAAACGCCGGTCAGGAATGGCCCAAATATCAACCCAGCGCTTACCTGAGCAAATATGGTCGCCAGCATTTTGCCCTAATGCTCCACGGTGTACCCGATCAGCAAACCATGGAGAAATACCTAGATCTCGCCATCCAGCGGAACATCGGCTACGTCTATATCACCGATGACAAAGCTGCTACCAATCCCTGGGATAGCTTTCCCAGCTACTGGTCCGCAGAAGTAAACAGCATCAGAGCTAAGAATCTAGCGCAGTAGCCCACCGATCATGCCTAGTAATAAGCCAAAGCCCAGCCAGACATTTTCTCGGAACATCCCGGCATAGCTGCTAGCGGGCAAGTTGACATGGCGCAGACGGCGATATTGAGTAAACCAAAAACCAGCAGCGATCGCCAACGCTATCCAGAAGATCACCCCCAGGGCCATGGCTTGGCCGGTGGCGGCCAGGAACCCAAAGGTCAATAAATAACAGATACCTACGGCCAAGGGCACTTGCTCGCCGAAGAACAAGGCACTGGAATTCACCCCGATCCGGCGATCGTCCGGTCGATCGGGCATGGCATAGACCGTATCGAAGCCCAGGGTCCAGAAGACCGTGGCGGCCCACAGCTCCCAAGTCGCCGGTTCCAACTGGGGCCGCACCATCGACCAGCTAATGAGTACCGCAAAACCCCAAGCGATCGACAATACCAACTGGGGCACCGGAAACACCCGCTTGGCGGCGGGATAGAGCAAAATCACCGGCACGGCCCCTAGACAGAGCCAAAAAGTCAGGGGATTCAGATAGAGGGCCAGAACTCCAGCACAGACGAGGGAGACAAATAATACACCAATACCAACTCCGATCGAAAGCGTCCGCGCTGCCAGCGGTCGGTTTTTGGTGCGTTCTACCTGAGGGTCGATATCGCGATCCCAAAGGTCGTTGACCACACAGCCCGCCGCACTAGTGGCGAGGGTACCCAACACAATGATGCCCAACAACGGCCATTGAAACTGACCGAGGCGAATGGTGGCCAAACAGAAGCCCCAAAGGGCGGGAATCATTAGAATCAGGCGACCACTGGGCTTGTCCCAGCGCAGCAGCCGGACGATCGACAACCAGGTGGATGGAGGAGCGGAAGAATTCATGGGGAAACTTTGAACCGAGCTTCACAAATATTAACCCAAATCCCGCAGCAGCAGTACCGGAGGCTCTTTCCATCAGGGTAGTGAAACTTTCCCGTGCTTTAGTTGTTCCGGAGTCCAGCCAGAAGTTCTTATTACTATCGGGGGATATTGAGGGCCTATTAAGTTAGATGACCGGGCTGGGGCGATCAAGGATTTCAGGGCGGCGGCTAGGATCTATCGGCAGAAAGGAAGAACGCGGAATTTAAAAGATGCGATCAAACAACTGCAAAAGCTGAATGCAGCGGAGTAAATCAAATAGCTATGCTAACTGGATATCACAATATGGCCGATGCCAAAACTATATAGACTATAATTACTGTATCCACTTCAAAAAGTTCCGACCTCCCAATTCGACTATGAATTACCAAGAACACATCACCATCGACCCTCTCATCCGTAGTGGTAAACCCTGTATTAGAGGCACACGCATCACCGTTGCTGATATATTCGACTATCTAGGTGGCGGCATGACCATCGCCGAAATTTTAGATGACTTCCCCGACCTCACCGCTGACAATATTAGAGCCTGCTTTGCCTTTGCCGCTGATCGAGACCGTCGTATGAATGTTATCCCCCATGAAATTGCTATTTGACGAAAACCTATCACCAAAATTGCCTCAGTTATTAGCAGCGCTTTTTCCTGACAGCACCCATGTTCGTGACTGTGGCTTACTTGGTTTTCCAGACGAAGCTGTTTGGGAATATGCCCGCACTAATGGCTTCATAATCGTCTCGAAAGACTCCGATTTTCAACAGCGCAGTTTACTTTATGGGTACCCACCCAAAATAGTCTGGCTCCGTATTGGTAACTGTACTCGGGAACAACTTGTCCAACTGATCACAGTTCATGAGCAGGATATTCGTGCGTTGTCCATAAACCCGATTGAGGCGGTACTCATTCTTTCTTGATGAGCTAATTCGCCCTGTCTCCGATCGGAAAATTGCCGGAGGTGATCGCAGCCAACAAGCCAGACAGGAAGGAAGAACACGGAATTTAGACGGTGTGATCGAACAACTGCAAAAGCTGAATGCAACGGAATAGCAATGATCTGTTCTTTTGAGTTGGGTAGGTTGCTGTTGACTGGGACCGATTTTACATAATTTTTCTGGGGAGCGCCGCTAGGTAGGCATGGGGGATGGAGCAAGAGATTCCAAACCTCTTCTAACTAACGCTTTCTGCGGAATATTATGAAAATCAAAAAAATCTTGGCGATCGGTTTTGCCTTATCTAACGTTGTTTTTTCCGGGAATGACCTCAGTGTCACTTGCGATGAGCGAGATCGAAACACCAAAAATTTCATCAGTCATCCATGTCTGGTCGCTGAGGTTCTATCACCTAGTACGGAAGCCTATGATAGAGGCGGTAAGTTCAGAACTGGACAGTGCGAAGTTCTCAGCTAGAAGATAAATACTAGAATAGAAAAAACATTCCTATGCCTCAAAGGCCGGAATGTTGGACAATGGCTGAAACGTCTATGGATCAGCCTGGTCTAATTATGGAACTTTATGACCG
>JANMHS010000036.1:0-2251 GCA_031375385.1 Synechococcales cyanobacterium OTE_70_metabat_200
CATTGTGGTGTTCAATCTGTATTTAAACCAGCAAGTGCTACCAATCTAGCTGAGTTTCGTGCCAAATATGGTATAACCAAACCTTATTTTGTAATTGGTTCTCCTGGCGGCTACAAGAATACTGAGTTATTCCTAAAAGCATTTGCTCAACTGCCAACGAAATCAGGATTTGATATTATTGTCACTGGTGGTCACGTTATGAGTGAAGAATACCGACAATATACGTTTGGCAGTAATGTACACTACTTACGAATGGATGACTTTGAATTAAGTCTTGCATATTCTGGGGCAACTGCACTTGTTTATCCATCTAAATATGAAGGATTTGGATTGCCAATAGTTGAAGCATTTGCTTCCGGTTGTCCAGTGATCACTTGTCCTAATGCTTCAATTCCAGAAGTTGCTGGCGAGGCTGCTATCTATGTATTTGATGATGACATCGATGGCATGGCGGATGCTTTGTGTGAAGTCCAGAAACCTCAAGTCAGATCAGCTTTAATTGCCGCTGGATTGGAACAGGTAAAACAATTCTCTTGGACTAAAATGGGTAATATTGTTAAGTCTGTCTTAATCGAACAAACTTTAACTCATCTTCAATTAGGTGAAGATAATTTAATTATTTTCCCTGATTGGTCACAGGATGAGGAAGAATTGGGCGAAGAGATCGCGAATGTTTGTCATAATCTAGCTCAGAGTTCGGACTTTAACCGACCAACATTACTAATTGATACCAGTAATGTTGAAGATTTAGAAGCTGCGAATATGCTAATCTCCAGTGTCGCGATGAACCTGATGATGAGTGCTGATATCGATATCACCGAACATCTAGAAATCGTGATTACAGGTAAATTAGACCCGATTCAATGGCAGTCACTATCATCAAAGCTAGATGGGCGGATTAAGTTAGAGCTGGAAGATGTTTCCGCACTTGAGTCATCTGGTGCTAATTTAATTGGTGAAATTAAGTTAACTGAAGCTCCAACACTGGCTTTAGTGTAGTTTCATCACCTGCTGGGGATAGCAGTAAAATAAAGCTATCAAATCAATTGCTATCCCATGCCGCCAATCATTCTTCCCATAGCTCCAGTTGGATATCGAACTCAATCAACAGATTGCTCGATCGAGTCCGATCTCTTACAATTTGAGTTGTTGCGGCGGTGGAGTCCCACATGGCGGCTAATGCAAGCAGCTTCGCTAATGCGGAGTGCAAGGCAACTATCCCTCAATGCTCATCGCCAGAGATTTCCGCAGCTTTCTAGATCAGAATTAGGGCAAAGATTGGCTCAAGCATGGCTCCAAGAATATTGTCCCTTGGAATATATCCCCACAGGTACAGAGATGACTTGGATTCAGGACTCGATCCAATTGGCGGCTGAATTACACGATTTATTTATCGCTAATGATATTAATTATTACGTGACGCGAGGAGTCGCAGCAGTAGCGTATGGAGAAACTCGCACCACTCAGGATTTAGATGTGGTACTCGCGATCAATTTAACCGATCTTCCTCAAATCGCTGCTATGCTGGAGACAGTAGGCTTTTACGTGTCGGGATTAGATGATGTTATTGCCCAGCGAATGTTTAGTTTTCAAGCGACTCAAATAGAGACTATTTCTCGTGTAGATTTGATGATTGCTAGTTCTACAGAATATGCTCGAACTCAACTATCTCGACGCAAAACTATCCCGATTAGTGCAGGGAAAGATGTCTATTTTGCTTCCCCAGAAGATGTAATCATCAATAAACTACTCTGGGGTAAGAGTAGCCAATCAGAAAAACAATGGCGTGATGTCTTGAGTATCATGAAGACTCAGCAAGAAAGTTTAGATTACAGCTATATCGATGAGTGGGCGGATAAATTAGGACTCACGTTAGATTATTTAAGAGCTACCGTTGAGGCTGGAGTGGGTGATTACCTCTGACTGATCGAGACTTTGACAGCACGATCGAGTTAAATTATGAAGAAGCTACTAGTAAATATCGCTGGCAAAGCATATCGGAGATAATCGTGACTAATAAAACACCGACAGCTTCAAACGTCCAGCCTGCTTCTCTAGAGCCGAGTTTCGGCTGGAATGTCTATGCCGAGCAAGTTAATGGTCGTTTCGCCATGATGGGATTCGTCTTGTTGTTGCTTTTAGAATTTGTCACAGGGCAGGACTTATTCACCTGGTTGGGACTGAGATAATCAGATCTTCTCTATGGTGTCTCAATACGGTTCGATTAGTGCGCCCTCACCCCGCCGTCGCC
>JANMHS010000043.1:0-15546 GCA_031375385.1 Synechococcales cyanobacterium OTE_70_metabat_200
TTGATTTTTTCGATCTGATGCAGTATGAGTGGTACATCATCAACTCGTTCATTCCCAATCAGTTGTACCATTGGCTTTCTCCTTGAGGCACCCTACTTTTCTATTCTACATTCTCTTGAATTTTTTCCGCGAACCATGAGAAAGTACTTAATAAATCGAATATTAGAGACCTTACCATAGATAGAGGTACGATTACGCAAAACAATACTGGCAACGATGCTAACAGTGGCAGCACAACCACTCAAAATGATTCCATTTTGGCTATGTATACTAACGATGGTACAGCTAATGGCAATATCGATAATAAAAGTATGTCTAAATTAACCACAGAGCTGCCAGCCAACGGATACACAAGCGAGGAAATTAAATCGGTTCTCAAGGATTATTACCAAAAACAGGGTGTTGCAGAATCTGAGTTGGATAAGACAGTCAATAAGGCATTAACTGCTTCTGCCCAAACTACACCTACAACAGAAGCAAGTAAAAATAAAGAGTATGCTGCATAAATCTACTGTTTAGTTAAATGTCGTTGTAGAGAGATAAGTTATTGATACTTGTCTCTCTACTCATTTTGTAACAACACTACTGAGGTTTATCGTATTTTTACTCTTTGTAGATAGCTCATTCAATGACTTCTTGTCTCGTTATGTCTCGAATTCTATGTATATGCAACGTATCTTGTCCAGGTTGTTTTTGATTACTATATTGTTTCCAATTTCTATCATTAATTCAAGTATGTCTTGGGCCAAAGCTCCTACAGCTAAGACGGTTCTCTGGGAGATTTCCGGTAATGGACTCAAGCGACCTTCATATTTATTAGGTACTAGACATGTTGGATGTGCTAAAAGGCTGGCACTTTCTCCTGAACAAAGCCAAATACTTGAGAAAGTTGAACAAGTATATTTAGAACTCGATAGAAAGGAATTAGAACAATCCAAGAACATTCCAAAAGCTACTCAAAAAAAGACCAAGGTTGCTGGACTCAGAGAAAAACTAACTACATCACAATATCAATTTGTAGAAGATTATTTTGGGAAGCGTGAACTTGACTCCTTGTCGTCGAGCGGCATAGATGTATTTAGTCTTTATGTAAAAGTTTCATTTGAAACAGCAAGAAAAGTCTATGAGAGATTTTGCCCGAATTCACTCACTTCGAAAGAGGATATTATCACAAAAGCTGCTACCGATAGAAGGTTGCCGATATTGGGTCTTGAAACGCGAAAAGAAAGACTAGACATATTTAGTAGCTCTGCAGCCGTATCTAATAACGAAGTTGATGTTCTACTGGAATCTGTGCGCGAGGCTAATAGCATTGATTCTGATTCGATTCTTGCTGAGCCGAGATTCCAGGAATTCATCAGGCAAGATGAGCAATATTTCTATCAAGATATTTCCAAAGGAGGTAAGAAAATATCTAATGATCCTGATGATGTTAGGCGGCATAAGCTTTGGTTGCCTAGAATACTGAAAGTAATGGTCGAAAAGCCAGCTTTGTTCGCATTCGGAGCGGCTCACCTTGGCGGCAATGAAGGCTTGATTGCCATGTTGGAATCGCAAGGATACAATCTCAAGCCTGTGTTCAGTGACCTCAAGAGTAAGGGGAGCAATAGTGATTCCAGGGCAAAAGAATATCATGAGGCTGGTCAAAGAGATTCTGAGTCATCCGAAAATTTGGATGCTTTGAATAACTATGATCAAGCGATTAATATTTGGGAACGCAACGGCTCGAAAGATGGAAGTCTTGCCCAGGCTTACTATGATAGAGGGCTTTTGAAAATGAATTATTTTTGCGGTTTCAAAAGTGCTCTGGCCGATCTGAATAAAGCAATTTCACTCAATTCTAATTATAGGCTAGCATACTTCCATCGAGGCCTTCTGAGGTTGGAAAAACTTCATGACTATCAGGGAGCTTTATTGGATTTCAATAAAGTCATCTCTCTCGACCCAGACCAGAAATTAGGATCCTCCTATTACTATTATCGTGGAATTCTTAAGGGAGATCATTTAAACGATCCCAAAGGTGCTTTGATCGACTTTAATATTCATCTAGCTAGGTATCCTCAAGAAGTAGAATCCCTGGTTCTACGCGGGGTTCTCAAGTACACTAAGCTGGGCGATCAATCGGGCGGAATTGCCGATCTTCGCCGCGCTGCTCTGCTCTCCCGCAATAAAGGCGATAAAGAAGGGCTGAACAGAGCATTGACCGCTCTGAAGGCCATTAATGTTCGTGAAATACCCTAGGAGAGCCATAAAATCCAAATGACATTACTCACAGACTAGGGGCTAAATCACAAAAATAAGTATCTGCGAAGCCCCACTTGCATTGTAACTACACAGCAGCCTAGTAGGTGCATGATGCCTAAGAAGTTCCTCTATCATATTCGACAAACCGTAAATCTCACCAGATTTTGCAAAACCAGCAAAACCTTTGCTCGCAAATGCTTAGGGCGAATACCATGGAAACGAGCATTCTTACTTGCTATCCTCATCCCACCCCTGAAAAAACAAAAGCTAACACCAATGAGTACCTACAAACAAAGTACGGATACAACAACTTTTCGGACACCAGCAGAGATTCAAAAGAACTCCAAGCGCAACACCATCCAGCTCCTAGCCAAAGAAGCTATTAAAGGTTCGGGGGTACTTCACTATTACTATCTCTACACAGATAACAATGGCAAACAAACTTATCTCTCTGCCTACCCTGAAAAAACGAATCCCCCTTGGGGAAAAATCGTCACCAAGACGGGAACTTACAAAGACAAAACTCCCGATTTTGAAAATTCATTCACCATCGGTACTATCAGTGGTGACGCCCAAGATGTTGCCGAAACATTCCAAAGCCTGAACACCGAATTTGCCAGAGTTGAAGCAGCTGGTATTGAATACAATAGCACCACCAACTTCATCTATCCCAACAACAGTAATGCTGTGGCAACCACCGCCCTCTATAACTGTGTCTCTGACTCCCAGATCCAGCTCCAAAATGGCAAAGGGCCGAGGAATGACATTGATCTGAACCTTAGAGCACCTGGACAAGCTACCCAAATTCCGCTAACAGCCAACTCCAAGAGTCAAGAAAAAGGCACTGAGAAAAACTCTGATTCAGCCACCACCGCACAACACAAGTCGATTCTGGCAATGTATTCCGCCGATGGCACTGCCAATGGCCAAATTGATGTTAGCAAAATGATCCAAGAATTACAGACTGCCAAGTACAGCAAAGTAGATATTACGGCGGTACTCAATACCATGTATGAAATTCAAAAGATACCGGAATCACAACGATCGCAAATGGCCGCAACGGCGATCGAAAAAGCTAACACAACTGCGTCAGCTACACCCTTGAAAGAGTCAAATGCTACTAATCAAGCAACCCTATAGAATATCTCGATTATGACCGGAGCATCTAAAGTAGTCAAATCTTGAAGTTACCGAAGAAAAAATATTTTGTAGTAAAACTAATAGCCAGAGCAAAAGTACTGATAATTAATGCCCGCCAAATAAAGCCCCAGAATCCCAGCTTAGTTCGCTCCTCCAACACTCGAACATCTCCAGAGAGGTTCGCGATCGCCACATTAACCTCAGCAAATTTAGCATTAGTGTGAGCTTTAGCCTCAGCGAACTTAGCATCGTTGTCAGCCTTGGCCTCGGCGAATTTAGCATCAGAATTAGCCTTGGATTCAGCAAAGCCTAATTTAGACTCAGCAAAGCCCAGGCGCATTTCCTCCCGCAGGCCAAGGACTAAATCTCTAAGTTCTTTCATCTCAGTTTCGGTGACTGGGGGCATAAAGCTGGTCGGATTTGGACTAATTCCAGTCTAGCATTGGCTTTAGCGATTAGCAGCAAATAAAATAGGCCACATAGCATGATGCCTTCCAGAGAGGACGTTTGGAGCGATCGGTGACCGAGAGAGTAGTTTGAGTACTAAACTATGAGGCAGCGTAGGATTTTTATGTTTATTACCCAAACCATTGTTAACCTGAGTCGAATGATTTGGCGACAAATCCACTTCCTCGGCGCAGCCCTCATCTCCATGGGCCTAGTCATGGGCTTTTTCCTAGAGCAATGGTGGCCCACCCCCGGCAGCCTGATCCTCCTCGGCCTCCTGCTGATTGGCCTACGCTTCATCCCCAGCATCGCCAAACAAGGCTGGTTCGAGCCCGGCAACCGGCGGCTGCTCTGGCAAATCGGCGGCGCGATCGGCCTCGCCATCCTCCTGAACAGCTTCATTGCCACCCATAGCAGCCACCTCGACCTCACCGAAAACCAGCTCTACACCCTCTCCAGCCAAACCCAACAAATTCTCAAAACTCTCAACCAACCCCTAAAAGTGTGGGTCTTCACTAACACTAAAACCCCCAACAGCGACGAACTGCTCACCGCCTACAAACTACGCAGCAGCCAATTTAGCTACGAATTCGTCGATCCACAGTCCCCCGCCGCCCAACGCTTCAACGTCCAAACCGGCGGCGAAATCTACATCGAAACCGGCAACAACAAAACCTTCATCCAATCCCTCAACCCCCGCCAAGAACTCAAAGAAACTGAAATCACCTCCGGCATCGAGCGGGCCCTCAGTGGACCGGAACAAATCGCTTGGCTCCAAGGGCACGGCGAACCCAGCCCCCAAAGCTGGAGCGAAGCCCAGCGAGCAATCCGCAACAAAAACTACCGCATTCAGCCCCTAATCCTAGCCCAACAACCCATCCCCAAAGCCACCAAAGTCCTGGCCTGGATCGGTGCCCAAAAACCCCTACTGCCCACCGAAGTCACGGCGATCGATAAATACCTCGCCAACGGCGGTCGCCTCCTGCTCCTCGCCGACCCCAAAGCCCAGCTAGGAGCCGACAGCCTCCTCCAAAAATATGGCATCACCCTCGCAGACCGCCTGATCCGCAGCCAATCGGACCAACGCATCGGCAACGGGGCCATCGTCACCGACTACGGCGACCACCCGATCGGCCAAAACTTCGAGCAAAACCTCTCTCTTTTTCCTGTAGCCCGCCCGATCAGCTGGAAGCCGATCGCCGAACAAGCAACCATCCCCATTCTCACCACCACCAAAGACAGTTGGTCGGCCCCCACCAATAGCCCAGCCACCCAACCCTTCAGCAGCTCCATCGATCAACGCGGCCCGCTCACCCTCGGTGTAGCCATCACCGCTAACAAATCCCGCCTCGTCGTCATTGGCAGCGCCAACTTCATTCAAGACGGACTGTTTGATCGAGCCTTAAATGGCGACCTGCTCCTCAACTCCCTGAGCTGGCTGAGCGAACGCGGCACCCTGGCCGTGCGCCCCAAAGAAATCACCAACCGGCGCATCGAACTACCCTTCTGGCAGACCCAGACACTCTTCTGGTTACCAGTAGTCTTACTGCCCGCCGCCAGTTTTAGCTTAGCAGGCTGGCAGTGGTGGCGGCAGCGTTAGCCAGCCGCTGCCGAACTTCCTGAGTCTTGGCTCCCACCTCGATCGGCGAGCGCGGCATGGGCAGCTCATCGTTTGGCCAATTGGGAATATCGTTACAGGGACAGCTATGCTGCTCGGACATCCCAGCCACCACCTTCGGAATGGGCATCGCACAACGAGAGCACTCCGAAATTGCCCAACCACCCGATCTCAGCTGTGAAATGGTCTGATCGGTCCCTTCCAGATAGCATTCCGAGTCTTGGATAATGTGCTGCCAGCAAGCTTCAAACTCGGGCGTATACTTATCGCCATAGAAGACCCGCTTGGGCTTCAACACCTCTCCTTGGTGAGTTTGGATCCCCTTGCCTAGCTGAAACCAGTGAGCGATGTATTGCTGGACTTTAGTATCTGAGGCCATGAAAAAACTCCTGCAATTCTTGTCCCTACCATTATGGCCATGCCAGCCAAGAGAATCAGAATTGAGGAGTTTTCTTAACAAGAGTTACGAATAGTTTGCAATGCGGGCAAAGCCGCTCGGATCGAGACTGGCACCGCCCACCAAAGCTCCATCGATCTCTGACTGAGCCATGATCTCATCGATATTGTCTGGCTTGACCGAGCCACCATACTGAATGGTGACGTGTTGGTTACGGAGCTGGCTACGGATCAGACCGATAATCCGGTTGGCTTCGGTGGCCGCACAGGTATCGCCAGTACCGATCGCCCAAATTGGTTCATAGGCAATTACCAGTTTTTGTTGATCGACTCCCACTAAGCCCGTAGCCAGTTGGGCCGCGATCACTTTCTCTGCCTGTCCGGCATCGCGCTGCTCCTTGGTCTCACCCACACAAAGGATTGGGATTAGCCCCGCACTTTGAGCTGCCAAGATTCTTTTATTAACGGTTTCATCGGTCTCACCAAAATACTGGCGGCGCTCACTGTGGCCGACTACCACATAGCGCACCCCAAACTCCGTCAGCATCGAGCTGGAAATTTCACCTGTATAGGCTCCCTCAGCTGCCCAATGGACATTCTGGGCTCCGAGCCTGACCGGACTGCCATGGAGCGACTTACTCAACAGCGGCAGATCGGTGAAGGGAACGCACAGCACGATCTCCCGCTTCTCGGGAGTCGATTCCGTTAGGGGCAAAAATGCCGATAAGAACTCCGCAGCTTCCGCTTGGGTCTTAAACATTTTCCAGTTGCCAGCAATAATAACTTTGCGCACAGTAAATCTCTATCAATCTTTGCGAATTCATTGAGATCTAAGTTTACTGCGATCTGGTGCCGATCTCTAGCTACTGGGCTAGTGGGGTCTCGGCTGGTGGGGATTTCAGCAGAGCCTCGATCGCCCACCGGGGGCAGCCCCGATCGATCGTGATGGTTTTTTCGCTGATCTTTTTACCGTTGCTGTCCTTAATCACCTCGGTCTTGATGATCGTCTCGCCATGCTCGATGTAATGTTCCAGAATCCTAATGGCCGAAATTTGCAGCTCCGTGACCTGCTGCTGCAATTCTTCCGGCAGATCCGGGAAAAATTTGGGGTTGAACACCTGCTCGAAGAGGGCTAACGCATCGGGATCGATACCATTGATGGTGCCAGAAATCGGGGGCTTGCCATCTTCTTCTACACCGAGCTTAGAAATCAATTTATCCAGCAGCTCGCTATCGCCATTTTTCACTGGCTTGACTGGACCCGCTGCCACCGCCGCCGGCTTCACTGGAGCATCCTCAGATATTTCGGTCAACTGATAAATCCAGGGCACTGGGGTACCGATCGGCATTTCGATCTGACCGGCCACGGAAGTCAGTAGTACCTTATCTCCTTGCAATAAGGCCGTCTTGACTCGATACCATTTTGTTTTGCTCAAGAACAACAGATCCAACTTCTGCTTCTGTTCTCTGCCACTGTGTCGTTCCCAAAGACTCAGTAGGTCTCCGGCGTTGCTATAGCGGAGCTGGTAGCCTTGGGGGATTTGGTACTTTTGGTAGCGAGTGAACCCTCCTTGGGTGGTATTGTCATTGATTGGTACAAAACTATGCTCAATTACAATATTGTGAATGAATTCCCAATAGTTGGAATCCTGCTTGAGTAGGATATAGTGCAGTTTGTCCGAAATTTTGTTCAGTGCGATTAGCTCACCGTGGGGCTTAGAGAGCTGCAAAGAATTGTGGGTATAGTTAATGGCCAGATTGTGGTTACTGACCGATCGCTTCTTGCCCCGCGCAAAACGCCGCACCATAGTCTCGTCGTCCACCGTCGAGAACAGGCTCTCGGTCTGCTCTTGGGGATCGCCGATCGGCTGCCGACGATCTAGCTTTAGCTCATCGAGAGTATCGAGGTCGTAGTCATGGTTGGATTCGGTCATCTGATGTTTAGCCGTAGCTCAGAAACAATAATTTAGCAGGGTAATTATCAACAGGGTAGGTAAGGACTACCGAGAAACAGCGGAGGCAAAAGACTGATACAGCATTCGAAATAGATGACGAAATTTTGGCTGTACTTTCGATTATGACACAACGCTTTGAGCGAGAGCGCCCGAGGGTTTTCTGTTCCCCTAGGTAAACCTTCTCTACTTAAATTACCCAGAATCGACTAGTTGATTGCTAGCTCAAACAAAAAAGAGTGTATGCGATCGCATACACTCCGAAATGTGCGCTGGGCGCTCATCATTTTGGCTGGTTTTTAGTCGTTGCGGCCTTCCCGGGCGGCAGCAGCTTCATCGGGATGGATCCCCAAACGAGTCAGGTTCACCCGGCCTTTGTTATCCAGCTCGCGGATCTTGACGACCACTTCGTCGCCCACACCCACTTCGTCTTCCACCTTGCCCACCCGGTAGTCGGCCAGTTGGGAAATGTGGATCATCCCTTCCTTGCCAGGGAGGATTTCCACAAAAGCGCCGATCGGAATGATCCGCGTCACACGGCCCACATAGATATCTCCTTCGTTCAAGCGGCGAGTGAGGGCCTTGACCATTTGGATGGCCCGCTTGGCCTTGTCTTGATCCATGGCCGAGACGGTGACCGTACCATCGTCTTCGATATCCACCTTGGCTCCGGTTTCTTCCGTAATGCCCTTGATGGTTTTGCCCCCCGGCCCGATCACCAGGCCGATGAATTCCGGCTCGATTCTGATGGTCAGTAGTCTGGGTGCATAGGGAGACATTTCCTTGCGGGGTTGGTCGATCGCCGCCAGCATTTTCTCGAGAATGTGCAGGCGGGCTGGCCGGGCCTGTTGAATGGCATCGGCAATGGTTTCCATCGAAAGACCAGTAATCTTCATGTCCATTTGCAGAGCCGTGATCCCACTATCGGTACCGGCCACCTTAAAGTCCATATCACCCAAGAAGTCTTCGATACCTTGGATATCGGTCAGAATCCGCACTTCCTCGCCTTCTTTAATCAGCCCCATGGCCGCTCCACTAACTGGCTTAGCGATCGGTACTCCCGCATCCATCAAGGACAAGGTAGAACCGCAGACCGAACCCATGGAGGTGGAACCGTTAGAAGATAGCACTTCCGACACGATCCGCAGCACGTAAGGAAATTCTTCCTTCGGTGGCAACACCGGCAACAGCGCACGCTCCGCCAAAGCACCATGGCCAATTTCCCGCCGACCGGGCGATCTCATTGGACGCGTTTCACCGACGGAGTAAGGAGGGAAGTTGTAATGGTGCATGTAGCGCTTGCTCCCCTCTGGATGCAAGTCGTCTGCCAGATCCTGGGCATCACCGGGCGTCCCGAGGGTACAGATCGAAAGCACCTGAGTGAGACCCCGATTGAACAGTCCTGAACCATGGACGCGGCTGGGCAGCAGGCCCACCTGACAGGATACGGGCCGGACTTGGTCGAGCTTGCGCCCATCCACCCGAATGCCTTTGTCGATAATCTGCTGGCGCATCAGCTTCTTGGTCACGGACTTGAACAGACCATCCACCGCCTTGCCATTGGCAGCACTGGCGATCGAGACCGGATCTGCTGGCGGTAACTCGGCGATTGCCGCCATCACTTCCTTCTTGACCACATCCAGAGCCGCATCGCGGATCTTTTTATCCGGCTCGCACTGGGCCACAATTAGTTGCACCGGCTGGGTGGCCTGGTTGGCGATGAAGTTCGCCAAGGTAGGATCTAGCACCGGTGGTTCTTCGGTGACGATCGAGATGCCCAGTTCGGCCATCAGCTCGCGCTGGGCCGCAATCAGATCCCGTACCGCTTCGTAGCCAAAGTCGATCGCTTCGATGATGTCTTGCTCTGGTAACTGGTTGGCACCAGCTTCCACCATGATCACCCCGTCGGGGGAACCGGCCACGACCAAATCTAGATCACCAACTTCCACTTCTCGATAGGTGGGATTGATAATAAAGTCATCTCCTACCAACCCGACCCGCACGGCTGCCATCGGACCCTGGAACGGAATCTGGGCCAGTAGGGTAGCGATCGAAGCACCGGTCACTGCCAGCACGTCCGGTGGCACCAACTCATCTAGGGAGAGGGTAGTAGCTACGATCTGAATGTCATCCCGTAGCCATTGGGGAAACAGGGGTCGCATTGGTCGATCGATCAAGCGACAGGTCAGGGTGACCTTTTCGGGAGGCTTGCCTTCTCTGCGCCAAAAGCCGCCAGGAATTCGGCCTGCGGCATAGAGTCTTTCTTCGTAATCTACCAACAGGGGGAGAAAATCGATGCCATCGCGGCCTTTGGAGCGAGTGGCCGTCACCAGTACACTGGTTTCTCCGGATTCAATTAATACGCTGCCACCGGCCTGGGGTGCTAAAAGTCCCACTTTAAGCCGAATATCCCGACCATCAAAGGATATTGACTTGTTTATTTCTGCCATTTATACTCACTTCCTGCGCGCTTTTCTCTTTCAGTCTCAAGTAATCCTAACATCAACTTGGAAAAGTTTCCGCCTCCGATCGAAGAGGGCTAGAGCAAAGGCCGGATGAGGATTCGCTCCCTGAATTACAGCCCAAAGCCCGCCTCTCGATCGGAGAGACGGGCTATTATTGTAAGAAATCTAGCGGACTGGGTCGGCTTGCAGCCGCAGGTTATGAATTTGCTTCTGGAGTGCCGCAATTTTTTGTTGCGATAGGGCCACTTGCTGTTCCGCTTGGATGGCCCGTTGCTCGGCAGCAATGGTGGCCCGTTGCTGTTTGTACAAACGAGCTTCTAGATCCAGCAAGGTCTGTGGCAGGTTAGGTGGGGCGGGCGGCGCGGCAGCTACGGAAAACGCTGGGTCGGCGACCGGTGCGGGAGTTGGTGGCTTATCGACGGGGACTTCTCGCTCCCAAGCATCGGTAGTATCAGTACTGGCCTTGTTTTCCACGGGCCGCTGGGAAAGCCAAAGAATATGTTGGTTGCCCGATGCCTCCAGTTGACCGCTGAGGGTTTTGATCGTGAAGGTACCAGCATGGATCGAAATATCTTGCACTGGGTACCAGTTGTCTTTCACCCTGACCAGAATATTCATATTAAAGCGTTGTTTGTTCTGGAAGCGCTCCGTGGGCCACCATTTTTTCCAGAGCAGCGCTGGTTCTGTGTAGTGAACCTGATAACCGGCGGGGGTTATGTATTGGTGATACTCCAGGTAGCCCGAGCGCTTGGATTCGCCAATCAACACGAAGTCTCTATTCACCAGATGGCGGTTCAGTCGCTCGCCGTAGGAACAATTGCTCTTGACCAAAGCCGTCCGCGGCTGATTTTGCAAATACATGATTGCCAAAACTTCCCCAGTGCGGCTAACTACTTGAGAAACGCCCGCGTTGGTTTCTAGGCGTACTCGATCGTTGGAGAGCAGTTGGTTGCTGCCCTGCACAAATTTTTCGATGAGTTTGGTATCGTCTGAGTTAAAAATACTAGACATAATCGATGGACTGGGGAGAAGTGAAGGAAGCAATGTAGACAGTTTGCTTTGCTGACATGTCCATCATAGGAGCAGCTAGGGGGATTCAGAATCGGACAAAAGTCTCAAATAATCGCATTTATAACTATTCTTGGCCTCAGGTCTCTAAGCCGCACAGCGCAGACCGGGTAATACCAAGGTATTTCCTGAGTCCCAATGATTTTTTCATTGGACGACTAGAGACCAAAGACTTACTGGGCTGCAATTGTTACGACTGTGCAAGCAACTTGGTAGTAAGATCGGGTCACGATCCCAATATTATCCACAGATAGTTTGGAAAACCCTGGAAGTATCCATATTTTCTTCACCATTGGCGGACCTGTCCCGATTCGCGAGCTTTCCTTCGATCCCCTATGTTAAAAGTTGCAGTAGTAGACTACGGCTTGGGCAACCTGCACTCGGTGTGCAAGGGCTTGCAATATGCCGGTGCGGAGCCATTGGTAACGGATTCGCCGATCGCCATGGCCGCAGCGGATGCGGTGATTCTACCGGGAGTGGGTTCCTTCGACCCGGCCATGAGCCATCTCCAGCAACGAGGTTTGATTGAGCCACTGCGCCAAATTGTCGCCAGTGGCCAGCCTTTTCTGGGCATCTGTTTGGGCTTGCAGTTATTGTGTGAAAGCAGTGCTGAGGGTCAAGCCGAAGGTCTGGGTGTGGTACCCGGCACCGTGCGGCGCTTTCGATCGGAGCCGGGATTGACCATTCCCCATATGGGCTGGAATCGGTTGGCCTTGACTCAGCCCGCTGCTCTGCTCTGGCAGGGATTAGAGCCAGATCCTTGGGTCTATTTTGTCCATTCCTTCTATGCCGACCCGATCGATCCCCAGGTAATTGCGGCTACTACTACCCATGGTCATCAGCAAGTGGTGGCGGCGATCGCCAAAGACAATCTGATGGCCGCCCAGTTTCACCCGGAAAAATCGGCGACGGTGGGCCTGAAAATCTTGTCTAACTTTTTGCAGGTAGTGGCCAGTGATGCGGCCCATCGCTGGCGGGTGGCGGCGTGAGCGTCAGGATTCATGGCAATCGGGAGATTCAGGTACCGCCCGGCCTGGCCACCCGCCCGACGCCTTCGATGGTGCGGCAAGCACTTTTCAATATTTGGCAGAAGAAACTGCGGGGCTGCCATTGGCTAGATCTCTGTGCCGGGAGTGGGGCAATGACCGCCGAAGCTCTTTGTCGGGGGGCCGCCTGCGCTGTGGCGATTGAAGAATCCCGATCGGTCAGTTTGTTCATTCAGCAAAACTGTCAAAAGCTACCGGGCAAAGAGAATTTACGGGTGATTACTAGCACAGTGCAGCGCAGCTTGCCGACCTTAGCCGGTCAGCAATTTCAGCTCATTTATTGCGATCCACCTTACCAAGGCGACTTATATACCCAAGTGTTGGCGGCGGTCGAGCAGCAGGATCTGTTGGCTCCCGGTGGTGAGATCGCCTTGGAGCATGGAGCCGATCGAGATTTGGCGGCGGAATTGGAGCCGATGAATCTGGAAGTCTGTCGGCAGAAAGTCTATGGCTCCGTAGCCCTCACCTTCTATGGACACAAAAAAGCTGCCCCGGAGTCTCCCAGCATGGGACTCACCGAGGCAGCCAGCGTGGCTTAGCCGATTTGGTCGCCACGCTTGTACTGTAGATAAGCGGCCACAAACAGACCGGCCAAGGTGATCGTGACTAGCCCGAGCACGATCCCAGACAATAATGGTTCAACCACTGGAAATTCTCCGTTATAAAAAAGCATCAATATTTCTCCCCAGATTACCGCTTCCCTGGAGAGGGTGCAAGCCAGCTGGCCCAAATTTCCGGTGGGGCGATCGCCCGAAGTAGAAAAATGTAGATATTAGTGCTGATTCTGAGCTTTCTCGGTATAATTTTGGAGAAAAATGAATTTCCGAATCACACAAAGCGCGCAGCTTCATAGAGATTCGGGTATAATCCTCTCTGTAAAGATTTTTAGGTAGACCGGACTTGGAAACCAGATCTTTCCAGCAAACATCGTCGATGCAGCAACTTGGCATCAAAGCATTGGTCTTTGGACTGCTGCTAGTGTTGTCTTGGGCCTTGTGGATGCTACTCCCCCATGCCACTCCTTATGGCCAGAAGGTGTTAGCCTTGACCGGCGACTCGACCCTGGGCCACGCTATTTTTCAGACCAATTGCAGTGGCTGTCATGGCCTCTCGGCCCAGGGTCGAGTTGGCCCAAATCTCCATGCGGTATCCAAGCGCCGATCGCCCACTGCCTTGATCGAACAGGTGACCAGCGGCAACACGCCACCCATGCCTCAGTTTCAGCCCAGTGCTCAGGAAATGGCTGATCTTCTGAGCTATCTCAAGACTTTGTGACCTGCATGACCGAACTGACTGTCTATCATTTAGCGAGTGGTGCAACTGCCGATCCACAATTCCCTGGCATCCCGGCCACCTTTGGCAACGATGCTGCTGCCCGCCAGGCGGTGGTGGCTGGCGTAGCCTTGATCGATCGTTCCCACTGGAGCCGGATTTTGGTGGGCGATGCGGAGCGCCTACGCTTTTTACACAACCAGAGCACGGCGGACTTCTTGGCCAGCAAACCTGGTGATTGCTTGGATACGGTCTTTGTAAATTCCACTGGCCGCACGATCGACCTAGCCACGGCCCTCATCCTAGAATCCGAAGTCCTGCTCCTGTTCTCTCCCGGCCAAGGCGCAGCCATGCTGGAACTGATGGATCGCTATATCTTTCCTGCCGATCGAGTCACCCTCCAAGCCGCCTCCGATCGCCTAGTCACCTTTAGCACAATTGGCCCGGAGAGCGATGGGTTGGTGACTAAATTGGGCGGTGCGCTACAATCCGGACATCAAGTATTACAGATTGGTAACTGGGCCGTGCGCGTGGCCACCGGTTGCGGCTTAGGGCTACCAGGACACACTTGGTTTGTAGAAACAGCGGGGGCCGAGTTGCTCTGGCAACAGTTGACCGAGACTGCGGTACCCATGGGCGATCGGCTGTGGGAAGAACTCCGGATCCAGCAGGGGCGACCAGCAGTGGATCGGGAGCTAACCGTAGATTACAATCCTCTGGAAGTGGGTCTCTGGCAAACCATTTCTTTTAGCAAGGGCTGCTACATCGGCCAGGAAACCATTGCCAGACTAAATACCTATAAGGGCGTGAAGCAATATCTCTGGGGCATCGAGCTGGGCCAAGAGGTGCCGATCGGCAGTGCGCTGACCTTGGCCGGTGAAAAAGTCGGGATCCTCACGAGTTGCTCTAGGGGCATCCAACCAGTGCGCGGCTTAGTGTATCTGAAATCCAAAGCAGGCGGGGTGGGTCTCCAAGTCCAAGTTGCCGATACCAGCGGTGAAATTCTGCCGCTCCCCTTCGTTAGCCACGAATACCCCCAGGGATCCTGAACCCAGCAAGTCCATGCACTCCCCTGATTCACCGTTGACGGAGTCTCCCAGAATGGGAATCGCCGATGTTTGGCTAGAGAGTCTCGTCGCCTCAGACCATTTGGTAAATGTATTCTATGGATTGCTCTCGGATGCGGAAAAACAGCGTTGCGATCGGATCACCCACGCCCGAGCACGCCGCCAGCATGTTGTCGCCCGAGGCCAACTGCGGGTATTACTAGGTCACTATCTTCACCTTGCACCGGAGTTAGTGCAAATCGATCTTGGATTTCAGGGTAAGCCTCAGGTGGCGGGCTTGGAGTTCAACCTTTCCCATAGTGGGGATTTGGTGGCCTATGCTTTTGGCACTGTGCCCTTGGGCATCGATGTGGAACAACGGCGACATTTGGATGCGGCAGCACTAGTGAAACGTTTTTTTACCCCACTGGAATGGCAGGAGTGGCAGGAGCTCCCAGCGGCAGAGCAAGAAACGGCTTTTTTTCAGGTCTGGACGATTAAAGAAGCTTATTTGAAGGCGATCGGCACCGGTTTATCTCGATCGCTCTCCACGGTGCCTGTGCAGCTATCACCACCTTGGCAACTACGCCAAACCAGAGAAGACTGGCAGATCGAGATTTTGGATTTACCCACGGGCCACTTGGGCGCTGTGGCGATCCAGACAAGCACTCACCAGAACCATGAATGTCGGATCAACCGATTCGGCATTGGTAAATAACGTGAGTTCGGGATAAGCTATGGAGCTGCAACCTACTTGTAGCTTTGTATCCGGTCAACTTCGCCCCCCTAACCCCCCAATTCTGGGGGGAACCGGAGAAGAATGAGAATTTTAGAGGGATCAGTTTAGAAAGG
>JANMHS010000054.1:0-75219 GCA_031375385.1 Synechococcales cyanobacterium OTE_70_metabat_200
TAAACGGATGTGGAGGCCAGCATCAGACTTGTTCGCAAGCAGCAGCCAATGAAGCGTCAACCCATTGGATAGAGATTCAACAATTATGTCTGAATCTTTAGGTCAGGAATCCCCGTGCGTTTACGCCGGGGAGGATGTCAAAGTAGACCATTGGTATACTAATTTAGTACAAGCGCACCCCCAATAATTACTTCCATGACCACCGACTTTACCGATCGCCTAGGCCAACTGCGCAACCAGCTCCAAGCCGCCAGCTATGCCTACTACGTTCTAGATCGACCGATTATGGAAGATGTCATCTACGATCGACTCTACCGGGAACTGCAAGACTTAGAACAAACCCATCCAGAACTGATTACCCCCGACAGCCCCACCCAGCGGGTCGGTGACAAATTAGCCGCCCAAGCCACCCCAATCGCCCATCGTATTGCTCTCTACAGCCTCGAAAACGCCTTTGACTTCGCCGAATTCCAAAACTGGCAAAGTGGTTGGCAACGGGCCTACGGCCAAGAAATCGAGACGGCCTACGTCTGCGAACTGAAGATCGATGGCAACGCCCTGGCTCTCACCTACGAAAATGGTGTCCTAGTCCGAGGTGTGACCAGAGGCGACGGTGTTACGGGTGAAGATATTACCGCCAACGTCAAAACCATCAAAGCCATTCCCCTACGTCTTCAGATCGAGAATCCACCAGAATTTGTGGAAATTCGCGGTGAAGCCTTTATGCCCGTAGCTACTTTTGATGCCATTAACATCGATCGAGCTGCCAGCGGTGAATATCTCTTTGCCAACCCCCGCAATGCCACTGCCGGGACCTTGCGCCAGCTCGATCCCAAAATCGTGGCTAAACGGCGCTTAGACTTTTTTGCCTATACTCTCCATTGGCCCGCTGCCGACCCCAGACAAATTAGCTCTCAGTGGGAATCTTTAGCGCGCCTGCGGGAAATGGGCTTCCGTGTAAACCCTAACTGTCAACGCTGCCCCGACCAAGCCGGAGTCCAAGAGTTCTACGATCGATTTGCCAGCGATCGGTTGCAACTGCCCTACATGACCGATGGGGTGGTGGTCAAAATCGATGATGTGCAGATCCAAGAAGAACTAGGCTTCACCCAGAAATTCCCCCGCTGGGCCGTGGCGATGAAGTATCCCGCCGAAGAAGCTCCTACCAAATTATTAGCTATCAGTGTCAATGTGGGTCGCACCGGGGCGATCACTCCCTTGGCTCATCTGGAGCCGGTGCAGCTAGCCGGGACGACGGTACAGCGGGCGACTTTACACAATGCCGATCGAATCGCCCAGCTCGACCTGAAAATTGGTGATACGGTAATTGTGCGCAAAGCCGGAGAAATTATTCCTGAAGTAGTGCGGGTGTTGACTGAACTACGGCCCACCGATGCGCAGGAATTCACCATGCCCACCCATTGCCCGGTCTGTGCCCAGCCGGTATTCAAATCCAGCTTGGAAGCAGTATTACGCTGCGTTAATCAGCGTTGTGCGGCGATCGTCAAGGGTTCGATCGTCCATTGGGTTAGCCGCGATGCGCTAGATATCAGTGGGGTCGGCGAAAAGCTGATCGAACAGCTGGTAGATTCGGGTTTAGTGCAATCCGTGGCGGATTTATATCAATTGACTTTGGCCCAATTATCGGGCTTGGAACGGATGGGCGAAAAGTCTGCTGTTAAAGCTTTACAGGCGATCGAGAAATCCAAAGCCCAACCCTGGTCGCGAGTATTATACGGACTGGGCATCCGCCATGTGGGCAGCGTTAACGCCGAAAATATTACCCAGAAGTTTACCAGTGCCGAATCGTTAGCGCCGGCCACTGCCGCTCAAATCGAAGGGATTTTTGGGATTGGCGGCGAAATTGCCACGTCGGTCACCATGTGGTTTAGTGCACCGGAGAATTTGGAATTGGTCGATCGCCTAGGCCAAGCCGGTCTCAATCTCAGTGGAACCGTGACAATCAGCCAAGCTGGCCCACTCAGTGGCAAGGTCTTTGTGATCACTGGCACGCTGGCCACACTCAAGCGCGATGCAGCCAAGCAGCTGATCCAGCAAGCCGGTGGCAAGGTCACCGATAGTATCAGCAGCCAAACCGATTACCTGCTGGCTGGGGAAAAGGCTGGTTCTAAGTTAGCTAAGGCCGAAAAGCTATCGGTGACTGTCATTGATGAAGCTGGCTTGATGGCTTTGTTGGATTCCTCCGCAACTAGTTGATATAGTTGGGAGAGTTTAGCGATCGACCTGATGAATCCAGAACCAAACCAAAAACCCATTAAGCCCAATCTCAGCTATGTGATCACTGGAATGCTAGGACTAGCCTTGATTTTCCAGTTTGGCACGATGAAGGCCGAAGGACCTACCACTAGCGCCATGAAGAATTTTGGCAATTTTGGCGGGGGAGCATTGTGTTTGGTTTCGTTAATCCAAGTGATTTTAGAAGTCCGAAAGCAACCTTGAAATTTCTCGGAGACGAAGCAGGCTCACCGATCACCAACAGATAGAGCGATCAGTGCAGATATATATCTGTGCAACCTTGCCTGTGGTATACTTGACCTATATCTACCACGGCCTATTGCCATGCCTTACAGTAGCTTTACCCTTGCTCAGGTTCAACGGCAGTTTGGTCTACACGTTACTAAGGGAGTTTTTTTTACCGATCTGCCTGTCTTAGCTCCTCGTGATTGGTTAGTAAATCTCCTGCATGAGTCTGCACCATTTGCCGCCGGTCTTGGGAGTGAAAAAGTACGTTCGGAGCTAATTATTGCTCCACTATTGTTTGAGGTCAGAGAACTTCTTAATCGACAAATAGGTCTTTTTTCTGGCATGGATTTCACGATTGACCCCGAGGCGGGATTAAACGGGGTTTGTGATTTTCTCCTGACTCGATCAACAAATGAATTGATTATCGAAGCCCCAGCTATCATTATCATTGAGGCTAAAAAAGGTGAACTAAATGCTGGGTGGGGTCAATGTGCTGCTGAGATGGTTGCTGCTCAAAAATTCAACTCAGCCAATGGTCAAGCAGTGCCGACGATCTACGGTAGTGTCACCACTGGTACCCAATGGCAGTTTCTTAAGTTGACAGCCAAAGAGTTGGTGCTTGATGTTACTGAATATTCCCTTGATCCTCTAGACCGCATTTTAGGAATCCTCAAATGGATGGTGGATACTTCAAGTTCATAGCTCCAGCCGACAGCGATCGATACGGGCAAAGGCGATCGAGATTATGTTTATAGACGAAGCAGGCTCCCGGCCACCCCCCCGATCGCCAACAGACCCAAAGACCAACCGGGCTTGTGGCTCAGTATCAGCAGACTGACCAAGGCAATTCCGTAACTGGGCCAGCCCGCCAAAGCAACCACCAAATTCCAGCTCACTGCCGCCATCAATCCCCAGGTCGCCGGTTCGATACCTACCAAAAAGTCTTGCATCCAAGGCGAT
Source organism: Synechococcales cyanobacterium OTE_70_metabat_200 (assembly GCA_031375385.1). Classification (GTDB taxonomy): domain Bacteria; phylum Cyanobacteriota; class Cyanobacteriia; order Cyanobacteriales; family Chamaesiphonaceae; genus JAAFHZ01. Next base: position 3,445 of record JANMHS010000054.1, read on the forward strand.
CGCTGCCACTTTTCTAGCTGCGGATGAAAGATCGCTATGGCCACGAATCCTGGTAAAAAGATCCCCACGGTGGCGGCGATCGCTCCACCATGTCCGGCGAGTAAATAGCCCACAAAGGTGGCGGTAGTAAATAGCGGGCCAGGGGTAATTTGGCCGATCGCCACCGCATCCAAAAGTTGACGACTGGTGAGCAGATGCTGGCGCTCTACTAATTCCTGTTGCAGAAAAGCAATCAATACATAGCCACCTCCATAGGCCAACAGCCCAATTTTTAGAAAAATCCCTAACACTGTTAGTTCTGGCGAAAGCTGGATTCCCCATGGGTATTTACTGGGGAGCAAGGCTATGCCAGCGAGCCGAGAGCTGCGCCAGTTCCGAAAAATAGCTAGACCACCGCCCATCAGCAGTAGCCAGAGTATTTCGTTGACGCCGAGGAGGCAAGCGGGGATGGTAGCTAGCCCGATCGCCCGATTCAGCCAAGTCTTCAGGCTGGTGCGAGATAATTTCCAGAGAGCTTGGGCCACCATGGCAGCGATCACTGGCTGCATCCCAGCGAAAATCTGTTTCAGGAGAGGAATGAATTGGAATTGCTGATATAGGATAGCCAAGACCCAAACAATGGCCATAGCGGGCAAAATAAAGCTAATCCCGGCGGCGATCGCGCCCCAGTTTCCGGCCCGCTCTCTGCCGATCGCCACCACCAGCTCCGTAGAATTCGGCCCGGGCAAAATATTTGTTAGACCATAGAGGCGCAGCAAATGCTCTTGGCTCAACCAGTTGCGCTTTTCCACAGCCTCCCTTTGAATGACAGCCAGATGCGCTGCTGGCCCACCAAAAGCTGTGGCTCCTAACTTGAAAAAAACTGCAACTAGTTCTTTTAATCTTTGGTTTTGGGTGGTTTCCATGGGCCTGATCAACCGGGATAGGTTTCTTGGATGCGCTGGATTTCCAAGTCAGCGAAGCAGTCCACTGCCCAGTTAGCTCGGCGCTGAATCATATGAAAAGGGTAGGTGTGGGCGATGCCGATCACTGGCATCCCAGCAGCCTTAGCCGCTAGCAGACCGGGGAAAGTATCTTCGATCGCCAAACAATTCTGGGGCTGCACTCCCAACTGCTCCGCTGCCAACAAATAACCAGCTGGAGACGGTTTTCCCTGCGTTACATCCTCCGCCGTCACGATCGCCTTAAATCTCTGCGCCAAGCCAGTCTTGGTCAGCGCTAGCTCCACTCCGGCCCGCGTAGCACCAGTTACCACCCCTAGCTGGAGACCGGCGAACTGCAAGTTATCTAAAAAATCTACCAAATCTGCGTAAATCGGTATTTCTGCTAATTCACCCAGTCGTTGCTGGTAAGCGGCACTTTTGCGATCGAGCAACTTTTGCATTTGTTTTTCATCCACCGATCTATCTTGCTCCCGAAAGATGTCTAGGAGGGCAGTGCGATCGTTCTTGCCTAAACAGAGGCGGCGATGTGATTTACCCGTAGGTCGCAGGTTTTCAGAGATCAGCAGTTCATCGATCAACTGATGATGGATGGCTTCATCGTCAATGATGGTGCCGTTAAAGTCGAAGAGAACTGCTTGAAGAGGCATGGGGTCAGGGCGATCTACGACTACCATGATATAGATTGCTTACCATTTCTGATACCTTGCTCCAAGATTTCTCCGCCAAATCCGAGGGACTCCGCCGCCTCTTGAACTACGATCGCGCCTGGCTAATCGGCGATTTGCTAGCTGGCATTACGGTCGCTGCCTACTTAGTACCCCAGTGTATGGCCTATGGCGAACTGGCCGGACTCTCGCCAGTTGCTGGTCTGTGGGCCATTCTGCCCCCGCTGATCGTCTACGCCGTCATGGGATCTTCTCCCCAGCTCTCCGTAGGGCCAGAAGCTGGCAGTGCGCTGTTGACCGCCGCCGCGATCGGTCCTTTGGCGGCCCAAGGTGGCAACTATGCCAGTCTGGCAGCTATGTTAGCGCTGTTAGTCGGGGGCATATGCTCGATCGGTTACCTGGCCCGCCTGGGATTTATTGCCAATCTGCTATCTCAGCCGATTCTGGTCGGTTACCTAGCTGGGGTGTCGCTGATTATGATGGTGGGGCAGTTGGGCAATATCACCGGGCTGAAAATTGTGGCGGATACGGTGCCCAGTGCGTTGGTAGCGATCGGTCGCTCCCTCAGCCATTGGCATGTACCTACGCTGCTCCTGGGGACTAGCGTTCTGATTTTTCTGTTTGCGGCCCAGCGCTGGTTACCGAAGCTCCCCGCACCGTTGATTTCTGTGCTGTTAGGGACGATCTCTGTGGTGGTCTGGAAGTTGGATACCTTGGGGGTGGCCGTGGTCGGCGAAATTCCGGCGGGGTTGCCATTTCCAGCGCTGCCCCGCGCTAGTTGGCCAGAGGTGCAAGCTTTGCTGCCAGCTGCTCTGGGGATTGCCCTAGTAGGCTATTCGGATAATGTACTGACGGCGCGAGCTTTCGCCAGCCGCAATGGTTACCAGATTGTGGCCGATCGAGAACTCCTGGCCCTTAGTCTCTGTAACCTCAGCAATGGTCTGATGCAGGGCTTTCCCATTAGTAGCAGCGGCAGTCGTACGGCGTTGGGGGAATCTTTGGGGAACAAGAGTCAGCTCTTTTCTTTGGTGGCGGTGGTAATGACCGTGGCGGTTTTGCTGTTTTTGCGCCCGGTGTTGGCTCTATTTCCGAAGGCGGCTTTGGGGGCGATCGTGATTTTTGCAGCTAGTCGGTTGATCGAAATTCCCGAATTCGTGAAGCTCTATCGGCTGCGGCGCAGTGAGTTTCTTTTGGCTCTGGCGACAGCTAGTGGGGTGCTGTTGCTGAATATTACGACGGGGGTATTGCTGGCGGTGGTGTTGTCCGTTGTAGATTTGCTCTGGCGGCTGGGTCGTCCGACGGAGGCGGTGGAGTGGCAGGATGCTCGGCTGATTTATTGCTACGATGGGCCGCTTTGTTTTATCAACGCTCAACACTTTGGCGATCGAGTCCGGCAATTGGTGGCTAAGGCTCCCTTGACTTTGAAAATGTTGACGGTGGATGGGACGGCGATCGGGTCGATCGATGCTACGGCGTTGGGAATGTTGGTGGATCTGAAGGCGGAGTTGGCCGGTCAGGCGATCGAGCTAACTCTGATCCATCTTAGAACCCCTGTCCTCCAAATAATTCAACGGAGCGGTGAAGACTTGCTAAATAATACGAGGTGAACGAAGCATGTTTGGAGAGATAAGAATTTGGTTGTTAACCCTATAAATAAACTGAGGAGGTCGAAAATGGTTGCTGCTGTAACTGAAGCTAAAATTTATACCGCTGAAGAGTATTTGGCCTTGGAAGTCGAGTCAGAAACTCGTAATGAATTTCGTAATGGAGAAATTGTACCGATGACTGGAGGAACACCCACTCATAATGAATTAATTCGGGCTTTGATTGTGGTTTTGAGTTTGGGATTGCGTGGCAAGCCTTACCAAGTGTTTGTCGCAGATCAGCGGCTGTGGATTCCTGATTGTAATCTTTATACTTATCCTGATGTGATGATTGTGCCTCGTCCGGTGGAGCTAAAGTCGGGACGGAAGGACACTGTGACTAATCCTATTTTGATTGCAGAGGTGCTCTCTAATTCTACGAAGGCCTACGATCGTGACGAAAAGTTTGCGGCTTATCGCACGATTCCAACTTTTCAGGAATATTTACTCATTGATCAATCGCGGTGTTATGTGGAGCAGTTTACGAAGCAGGGTGCTCATCAATGGCTATTTACGGAGTATAACGATCGAGATGCCCGAATTACGTTGGCGGCGATCGAGGCAGAAATAGCTATGGCTGAGCTTTATGAGAATGTGGAATGGGAGAAGGCTGTGCAACCAGGAAATTCCTAGGGAGAATCAAAACAATGACTGATCCTTTTAATCGATGTTCAAGTTTTTCAAAGCGTGTGCTGAAATCAATGAATTCCATCGGTAGGGACTCATCGCTTGCGCCCCTACCCGCGAAAAAAATATGGGGTATCTGAGGATCACCACTGATTTTTCCAGGCTCCGCAACAATCGGTTGTGGATTTCTGCTATTGAGATGTCTTTAGATATCTCAGATCGGGCAATTGGGGTATGATCCCCCCCGGATTCAGGGGGAATAGGTTGCCATAATATTCCCGTAAAATCGTGGGGAAATTGCAAGTGGCCGCGATACCGGGTAACTGGTAGATATTTTGGACGTAGGTGTGGAGATATTGATAATCTTGAATTCGTCGCCGATTGCATTTGAAGAGATGGTGGTAGACCAAGTCGAAGCGAATCAGTGTGGGGAAAAGACGCACATCGGCCATCGTGATTTGTTCGCCACAGAGATAGGGGCGATCGGCCAAGCGATCGTTGAGGCGATCGAGCGTCTCGAATAGTTCCCCAGCGGCCCGATCGTAGGCAGCTTGGCTTTGGGCAAAGCCGCAACAATATACCCCATTATTCACCGTGGTGTAGATGAGCTCGTTCCACTCAGCTATTTCGCTGGCTAAGGCCACCGGAGCCAGATCGAGGGCTGGCTGCTGAGCAAATTCATTAAATCCAGAATTCAGGATTTCGATGATTTCGCTGCTTTCGTTGTTGACGATCGATCGAGTCTCCTTATCCCATAGCATCGGCACCGTACAGCGGCCACCATAACCGGGTCGAGCTAGCCGATACAGTTCTCGCAGAGACTGACAGCCATATTCCGGCTCCGATAATACCCAACCACCCCGATTGACATCGCTGAGTAGCAGGTGGAGGTCGATCTCTTCCTCTAAACCTTTCAAGGCCCGCACAATCAGGGTACGATGTGCCCAAGGACAACTCCAGCCTACGTATAGTCGATAGCGTTGGGCTGCGGGTGCGTAAATCGGGTCGCCCGAGTTGCTAACGGTCTGCCGAAACTCACTAACCGGGCGTTGGTAGTCGCCGCGAGCGCTGGACGGGGCGAGCTGGGCCATCATTACTCGCCAAATCTGTGTCCAGATTGATCGACCGCCTTCGATCATCCAATTGGGTGGGATAGCCATGGTTTAGATCCGAATAGGTGGACTGCTAACAGCGTAGTTGAATCTTCTGTTAATCCAAAGAAAAGATTCATGAACTTTCTCAAAATTAATCGAACAACCAGCAGAGAATAATACTAGGGACTCATAAGGAGCATTAGTAGTATGTTTGCCAAGATTTTAGTTGCCTTAGATGACACCGCCTTCGCTAGCACCATCCTGGAACAAGCCATGGATATGGCCCAGAAGTTCGATGCCCAGTTGTTACTGTTCCATGTATTGTCACCGATGGCCGCCAACCACTTGGGGATCCAGCCCGGTGGCCTCGGGATTGAAGGCTTCTTCCCGATCTTGAACGAACAAACCCTCAAGCAATATGCCCAAGAATGGCAAGCCTACGAAGAACATGGCCTGGCCCAACTGCAGGGACATCTACGAGTGGCCAGTGCTAGAGGAGTTAGGGTAGAATGCAGCCAGAGCGCCGGAGACCCCGGTCAGAGCATCTGTAAAGCTGCTCAACAGTGGTCCGCAGACCTGATTTTGATGGGCCGCAACCGCCGATCGACTCTCAGCGAGCTATTTTTGGGTAGCACTAGCAACTATGCCTTACACCATGCCCCCTGTTCGGTTTTGGTCGTCCAGGCTCCTTTGGCAGCCCCAAAAATCCCGAGTCCCAGCGCCTTATCCTAGTTCTTTAAAGCAGCTCGATAATGGAAAAGTACTATCAGGAAGGCTTAGACAAAACCCAAGCTGGAGATTATGCTGGAGCGATCGAAGCCTTTGAGATGGCCTTAATTGCCGTGCCCAACTCTGATGTGGTCTACTATCGGCGCGGTCTGGCCTATTTCGACCTCGGTGATAATTTGAAAGCAGTGGCCGACTATACTAAGTCGATCGAGATTCAGCCCCAGCAAAAAGATGCCTACTATGCCCGCTCCTTGGTGCGGCTGATCCTCAAGAATTTCAGTGGTGCCCTAGAAGATATTAACAAAAGCATCGGCTTTAGCCGTGACTACGCCCCCGCCTACCAACTGAAGGGCACCATCTGCCAAAAACTAGCCCAGCGCCAAGATGCCATTCAGGCCTATAAGCTAGCTGCCAGTCTCTATTTGAAGCATCGGGACTTGGCGAATAGTAAGGTTTGCTTGGCCAAAGCCGAAGAGCTAGCACCCCGGTATGAATTGGTAGTGCCCGTGGGCTATGGGATGGCGATCGCTAAAGCAGAGACTGGCGACCTGTGGGGTGCAGCTCAGGCCGCCGATAGTGCAGTGCAAGCCAATCCCCAAGATGCCCAAGCCTATTGCTGTCGGGGGGTGATTCACATGATGAGATCCCAGACCCAACAGGCGATCGCCGATTTCAACCGAGCAATTCAGCTAGACCCCAAAACCCATACTGCCTATCGTCATCGGGGCAGGATGCGCCAAGAGATGGGAGATTTCCAAGGGGCGATCGGAGACTTTGCTCTGGCTCTGGAAATCGACGATCGAGATTGGCAGATCTATTGTTTTCGAGCCAAGGCTTATAGTGCGATGGGCAGCTACGTCCAGGCCTTGGCAGACCTAAATCAGTCGATCGCCATTGATGCCCAAAATCCAGCAGTTTACGTAGAACGTGCTGAACTCCAAGCTAAATTGGAGGAGCTAGCAGCAGCCCAGGCCGATTATCAACTGGCCGCAAACCTATATTTAGAGCAGCAGGACTTGCGGAACTATCGATCGACTCTGGAGAAACTCAATGGTCTACAAAAGCTCCGCCCTTCATCGGTACAACCGCAAACAACACCGCCTAGCGGTGGACATCGGGATCTGCGTCAACATTTGTTGCGGTTAGTCGGTGGTCAATGGCCCATGGCCGAACGGTTGATCGAGCGTTTTAAGGAGGAATATCCGGGCTATGACGAGGATTGGTATCTGGAGCAAACGATCGCCTATATCGAGCGCGGGATGTAACGAACATTACATTTTTGGCAACGGGCTGTAGTTGCCTATCCCATTCGATTAAATTAGTAACAGAAAATACTTATTAGGTGACATGCAAAAATTGACCCGGCTTTTGTTCGCTACTGCTCTAGTGCTGAGCGTAGTTTGTTTTCCCTCCCAAGCTTCGGCTAAAGCTAAAATTCAGCTAGCTATCTTACTGGATTCTAGCAATAGTATGGATGGTCTGATCGACCAGACGCGCACGCAAATTTGGAGCATTGTCAACTCCTTGGCCAAGGTGACCAAAGACGGCGAAACACCTGAGCTGCAAGTGGCCCTCTATCACTATGGCAACGATACTCTAAACGCCGAGACCGGCTATGTGCAGAAGTTAACTGGATTTACTACCGAGCTGGATGTTGTGTCCGAAAAGCTCTTTAGTATTAAGACCAATGGCGGCTCAGAATATGTCGGTTGGACCCTGCGTTCTGCTATGCAAGAGTTAAATTGGAGCAAAAGCAAGGAAGATTTTCGGGTGGTTTTCGTGGCTGGCAACGAACCCTTTAGCCAAGGGCCAGTAGCCTGGAAAGATTCCATTAACTTGGCCTTAAAAGCTGATGTTTTCGTCAATACCATTTTTTGTGGTGATGCGGAAGATGCCGATCGACAACTCTGGTCTGAGGGTGCTCTGTTAGCCAAAGGCAACAACTTCAGCATCAATCAGAATCAACAGGTAGCAGTAATTAGTTCTCCATATGATCAACAAATTGTGGAATGGAATACGAAGCTGAACGCCACCTATATCCCCTACGGTCGGCAAGGGGTAGTCGGACAGCAACGCCAAAATAGAGAAGACCAGAACTCTTCTACTAACATAGCTGCGCGGACTAATTCCAAGATTACACCTTACTATAAAAATTCATCTTGGGATTTGGTGGATGCGATCGAAGACAACATCGTGAAGTTGGAAGACGTGGCCGTCAAAGATTTGCCTGCCGAAATGCGGTCCATGACCCTAGCCGAAAGACGGCAGTATATCAAAGCTAAGAAAGCGGAGCGCAAAATCATTCAGAGCAAAATCGAGAGCTTGTCCAAGCAGCGAGATGCCTATGTGGCCAACCAGCGTCGCCTGGAGCCTCCCAAGAACAAGACTTTAGATACTGTGATCGTGCAAAGCTTGCGTACCCAGTTGGCAACCAAAAGATTCAAGCTGAATTGAGACTCGGCAGCGCACAAATTGGGTGACGATCGCGTTTTCAATTACACAGTCGATGCTGGGAAACCTAAATTAGAATTCCCAGTATTCGCTAGCCGCTAACCAGAGGAGCAACAGTATGTCGATACCAGCCAACACCACCGCGATTTCTTCAAGTAATGAAGCAAAAGTGCAGAGGATTGCTACGGAATTGCTGGCGGCCACCCGAGAAAATCGCTCCTTGCTGAGCCAACTGCGCGACAAAATGCGCTGGGACGACAAACTGTTGGCCTGGACGATGGGTAACCCCGGCCTACGGGTGCAGCTCTTTCGGTTTATCGACTGCTTACCGGCCCTCACCACCAAAGCCGAAATTGCTCGCCATCTCCAGGAATACCTGAGCACCGATAATGTGGAACTGCCAGCGGCCCTCAAAGGCTTGCTGAACTTTACTAATCCTGACTCTGTTCCCGGCCAGCTCGCGGCTACTACCGTTGCTACCGCGATCGAAACTCTGGCCCGCAAGTACATTGCCGGAGAAAAGATCGAGCAAATCATTAAAACTGTGGAAGGTCTACGTAAGGACAAAATGGGCTTCACGATCGACCTGCTGGGGGAAGCGGTGATCACCGAAGCCGAGGCCCAATCCTACCTTGATCGTTACCTGGAAATTATTACCAAACTAGCCACCGCTGCCAAAACTTGGAAAGCAGTGCCAGCGATCGATGAAGCCGAGGGCCTAGGGATTCCCATTGTCCAGGTCTCCGTCAAGCTCACTGCTTTCTATTCCCAGTTCGATCCTCTCGACCCCCAAGGCAGTCAGGAAAAGGTTTGCGATCGATTGCGGACGCTCCTCCGCCATGCGCAATCTGTTGGGGTGGCTGTCCATTTCGATATGGAACAGTATGAATACAAAGCTGTGACCTTATCGATTCTCAAGCAGTTGTTGATGGAAGCAGAGTTCCGGCAGCGTAGTGATATTGGCATGACGATCCAGGCTTATTTGCGGGATAGCGGAGCAGATCTCCAAGATCTGATTGTCTGGGCTAAGGAACGGGGCTGCCCCATTACGATCCGCTTGGTGAAAGGTGCTTATTGGGATCGAGAAACCATTCATGCGGCTCAAAAACATTGGCCCCAGCCGGTCTATAACGATAAGGCCGCCACCGATGTGAATTTCGAAAAATTGACCCAGTTGCTGCTGGAGAATCATCAATATATTTATTCTGCGATCGCTGGGCACAATGTCCGTTCCCAAGCCAATGCGATCGCTCTCGCCCAAGCCCTAAACGTACCTAAGCGCTGTGTAGAATTCCAGATGCTCTATGGGATGGGCGATAAACTAGCCCAGGCGATTGTATCTCAGGGTTACCGGGTGCGGATTTACTGTCCCTATGGCGATCTGTTGCCAGGAATGTCATACCTGATTCGGCGGCTGTTGGAAAACACTGCCAACAGTTCCTTCCTCCGCCAAAATCTAGAAGAAAGACCAGTCGCTGAATTGATTGCAGCACCAAAGGTCACTCGCCATGAGGAATTCAGCTTTGCCACAGCCTTTATCAATGCAGCGGATACGGATTATGCTGCTGCTCCAGCCAGACAGGCAGCTCAAGTTGCCCTAGCTCAGGTCAGACAAAGCTTTGGCACTAAGTATTTACCATTGATTAACGGTGCATATGTGGAGACCGAAACATCGATCGATTCCTTGAATCCTTCGAACTATAGTGAGGTGGTTGGTAAAATCGGTATGGCTTCGATCGATCAAGCTCAGCAAGCCATGGCTGCTGCCAAAGCTCAATCGGTGCCCTGGCGGCGGATGCCAGCTAGCCAACGCATCCAAGTATTAGAAAAGGCCGCTGAGTTGATTGCTCAACGGCGGGCTGAATTGGTGGCTATGATTGTGCTGGAAGTTGGGAAGCCCCTGCGGGATGCGGATGGTGAAGTTTCCGAGGCGATCGATTTCTGTCGTTACTATGCAGCGGAGATGGCCAAGCTTGAGCGGGGCGTTAGCTACGATCTCCCCGGCGAAAATAATCGTTATTTCTATCAAGCCAAAGGCATCAGTGTAGTGATTTCGCCCTGGAATTTTCCTTTTGCGATTCCCTTGGGGATGGTGGCGGCCTCGCTGGTGGCGGGGAATTGCACGATCCTGAAGCCAGCGGAAACTGCTTCGGTGATCGCTGCTAAAATTGCCGAGATTTTGGTGGCTGCTGGGATCCCGGCGGGAGTCTTTCAGTTATTGCCTGCCGATGGTGCCAGCGTTGGTTCTTACCTAGTCAATCATCCCGATGTCCATACGATCGCCTTTACTGGCTCCCAAGCTGTCGGTTGCCAGATCTATGCCAATGCGGCGATTCTCCGACCGGGACAGAAACATCTGAAGCGGGTGATCGCTGAAATGGGTGGCAAGAATGCGATCGTGATCGATGAAAGTGCCGATCTCGACCAAGCGGTGGTGGGAGTCGTGCAATCTACTTTTGGCTACAGCGGCCAAAAATGCTCGGCCTGTTCGCGGGTGATCGTTCTAGCCCCAGTCTATGATGCTTTTGTGGAGAGATTGGTCGCGGCGACTCGCTCTCTGAACCTCGGCCCAGCTGAGCTACCCGGCACCCAAATTGGCCCGGTCATTGATGGCGCTGCTCAAGCTAAGATTCAGGAATATATTGCGATCGGTAAATCCGAGGCCCAAGTAGTGCTGGAGCTACCGGCACCCGGAGGTGGCTATTTCGTTGGGCCGACTATTTTTACTGAAGTATCACCAACGGCTAAAATAGCCCAAGGTGAGATCTTTGGCCCCGTCTTAGCCGTTATTAAAGCTGCTAACTTCGCTGAAGCCTTGGAAATTGCCAATAGTACGGATTATGCCTTGACTGGCGGACTCTATTCCCGCACGCCTTCCCATATAGAATTAGTTCAACGAGATTTTGAGGTGGGTAATCTCTATATCAATCGCGGAATTACTGGGGCGATCGTGGCTCGCCAACCTTTTGGTGGCTTTAAGCTATCAGGAGTCGGCTCTAAGGCTGGTGGCCCGGATTATTTACTGCAATTCCTAGAACCCAGAGTTGTGACCGAAAACATCCAACGCCAGGGCTTTGCTCCGATCGAGGGTGTAGATGATGCCGCTCTTTTATCGGTTATTCACAACTAGAGGATACATGCTATGGATTGCGAAAAAATGATGGTGCCACCAGGCAAGAAAATCGCACTCCAGGATTTTGATCCAGCGGATACGGGGAAATTCTTAGACAAGGAGGCTGCTCAGGTCAAATTGGCTGAGGGGATCGTGCAGCTGGCCAAATATCAAAATATTCTCTATGCTCATAATCGTTATTCAGTCTTGATCATTTTTCAGGCCATGGATGCGGCGGGAAAAGATAGTACCATCAAGCATGTGATGTCTGGGATTAATCCCCAAGGTTGCCAGGTTTTTAGCTTCCAGGCTCCTTCCATGGAAGAGCTGGATCACGATTATCTATGGCGCATTCACAAAAGTCTGCCAGAACGAGGACGAATTGGAATTTTTAATCGATCGTACTATGAGGAAGTCCTGATCTCCCGCGTTCATCCCGAGTTACTGGTACTTCAAAACCTGCCCAAGACAAAGCATGATGATACCTGGCAGCAGCGATTTCAAGAAATTAATGATTTTGAAAAATATCTGACTAATAATGGGACAGTGATCGTCAAGTTCTTCCTGAATGTCTCCAAGGCTGAGCAAAAGCTGCGCTTTTTGGAGCGGATTGAATCTCCGGAAAAGCACTGGAAGTTCAGTGCTGCGGACATCAAAGAACGCGCTCATTGGGATGAATATCAATCGGCCTATCAAGATGCGTTCAATCATACCAGTACTGAGGTAGCACCCTGGTACATCATTCCTGCCGATCGCAAATGGTTTTCGCGGCTTGCCGTAGTCAATATCATCTGCGATCGGATTGAGAAGTTGGGTCTGACTTATCCGCAAGCTAGTGATGAACAGCGGCAACAGTTGTTGGCAGCCAAGCAAATTCTAGCACAGGAAGAAAATTGAGGCCCAGCCTATTTTGCCAGGGCAGCTTTATATACATCATTCATAGATTGGCTGCTCAGACCTGCGGTCGTGCGGCCAGTCATTTCACTGGGATGAATTCGGTAAATAGCCACCACATTCCCTCGCCCCCAAGCATCAGTCCAGGTGTGATTTATTGCTGGAGAAAGTTGTGGGTTACGGATTTTAATCGCTTGGGTCAGTCGCTCCAATTCATCTTGATCTGCGATCCGCTCCGATCGACCCATCACCACCACACTCCGCCAATGAGACATATCCTGTAGATCTTCTACCTGTAGGCATACTTCTGGGTTCTCATCCATATAGTGTGTTTTCATGCCTTCGGTGGTAAATACGTAGAGGTTGGGATTCTCAAAGTAGTAGCGCATTGGTACTACATAGGGGTGTCCCTCCAGCGAGCAGCCTAGGTGCCCGTATTCAGCTTGGCTCAAGAGAGCTTGTATTTCGGTCGTACCCATTTCATCGATTTCCAGCATACGCTCTCTCCTGTAAAGAATTTATCTTTAAATCCTTTATAGGCCAAAAACTTGAGGGAATTGTGAGGATGATGGTTTTGCATTCTTGAAAATATTTTGGAGGGTTGGGCATGCTCACAACTTCCTCAAAGTTTTATTGCATAAATAATTCAGGTCACCGCGAGCATTTATCCCCATCGGATTTATTTTGTTGCTCGGGGCTGTTGCTGAAAACAATGGAATTGATCAATGGGACATATTAATTTTGAGACTGCACCTAGTTACCAAATTTTGGCTGCTGCTGGCAAGAAGGTGTTGCGGCCCGGGGGCCGATCGGCGACCAGACAACTTTTTGGATGGGCTAACTTTCAACCTGGAGAAAAAGTTCTGGAGTTGGCTTCTAGTTTTGGGGAGAGTGCGATCGCCATGGCTCGGCAGTACCACGTAAAAGTGGTGGGGCTCGAACGCAATCCTGATAGTGTGACTCTTGCTAAAGCTAACATTGCTGCGGCAGGGCTGAGTGACCAAATTGAAATAATTGAAGGAAACGTTCTACAACTCGATCACCTGACCGAGAAATTTGACTATGTATTAGCAGAAGCTATTCTCACGATGCAGTCGGCTAGTGGGAAAGCAAAAATTTTAGAGGACATTAGAGATCGTCTCAAACCTGGTGGAAAGTTTCTTAGCCACGAGTTAATAGCGCGCAGTCGGGAAGCCGAGATCCATGAAGTTCTATCGGCAACTATTCGTGCCAACTCTACTCCTCTCTCCGAAGCGCATTGGATTGCTACCTACAAAGATGCTGGACTCATTGTGCAGCAGGATCAAATTGGAGCGATGAAATTGTTGAATCCTTGGCAAATGCTTCAGGATGAGGGAACGAAAGCAATGCTACGATTTTTTTGGAACCTCTGCACTCAAGTACTCCTGCGGCGGCAAGTATTAGCAATGCTGCATGTTTTTTATCAATATCGGGAAGATCTGGGCTACATCATCATGACTGCATCATCGCCGATCGATTCTTTAGGAGAAATAATTCAAGACAGTGGCCAAGTGGGGAGTCTCCGAGCTACTAGTGGGAATTGAAATGAATAAAACAAAGGCACTGATTTTGGAACCTTTTGCTGGACAGTCACCAATATTGGCTGAATTTTCTTACGATCTGATGCAGAAGCTATTCATGCGAATCGTCAAGAACGAAGAGAGAGTTTTGGCCGATCGAGATCCAGAATTTCTTCATCAAATGCGGGTGAGTTGTCGGCGGTTACTTGCTGCCCTACAGCTCCTCGGAAAGGCCATTGACATTCCCCAGGTGGTCAAGGTGTATATATCCGATTTGGCAAAGACGTTGGGGAAACTACGAGATCTGGACGTTCAAATCGCGGCGATCACAGAGAAATATTATCCCCAGATCGATGCCTGTGAGCAAATGAAACTAAATAAGTTGCTGGATACTCTGAGAAAACAGCGCAGTCGGGTATTTGCGAAAACAGCAACTACCCTCAGTCACTCTGACCATAATGAATTCAAGAGTATATACCAAGCTTGGTTGGATGATCCTCAATTTAGACCGATCGCTCACCATCAAATATTGTTAGTCCTCCCCGAATTACTGAGTCCTGGTCTCTCGGCTTTACTGATTCATCCGGCTTGGTGGGCTTCGCTGGCTGCCAATCCTGGAGAGGCCGATCTTCAGACTCATGCTCTTCGTAAAATCTGTAAAACGGTTCGGTATCAAGCAGAATTCTTCACTCCTTTTTATGGTGATGGCTTTAGAGTCTGGATTGGAGATCTAAAACATATCCAAGATGTGTTGGGTAAAGTACAGGATGCAAGAGTTTTACGAAAACTTTTAGCTGATGAGTTGGGTAAAGGCAGCGATTTAACGGAGCTGGAGCTGCTCATGTACTGCGATCACGAGGAGAATTCAGCACAATGGGAAGCTCTGAAATACAATTACCTCGACCTTGATTTTCGGCTGCGGTTACATCAAATGGTAATTAAGCCCTGCTGGCCTGCACTGCAAGCTAGGGGTGCCGAATGAGTTATTGGTATCAGTTGGAATCCAGCGAAATCCTCAAGCATTAGTACCAGCAGATTGTCGTTTGCTGTCTCAGGGGTTCTAAGCACCAAAATCGCTGGAACTAGATTATTCGGCTGCTGTCCCGAAACTATGTGCCTGTCGTCAGCAGAGAATTGTATTCTGAATTCTCTTCATGCTCGATTGTCAATTTTGTTGGTCTGCAGCGCTTTAGTTGCACTCGAATGCCTTGGGCTGCCTCGTCTTGTAGGTCTTCGATGTATCCGGGAGCTGATGATTCTGCCGCTTCGGAAGTAATGAAGGGACCAAAATAGTAAGTAATATTCGGGAAGTCGGTTGAAATCTCGATCCACCAAGCCTTTCTAAACAGCTGTAAGATATCAGTCCAAATTTCCTTTGATTTAAATGGCATGATAGTAATCCTGGAGAATTGTGGTTTGTTTTCGATCAATGCGGGGCCAAATACTGAAGGCTGGAAGCTCTTTGGATCTGAGCAACCAGCTTTCAATGCACCTGGAGCGATGGATGATAATACTCATCATTCGCTGTTTAATTAAATCAATTTTGACGACTTTTTGTTGTGTTTCTTTTGCCTTAGGCATCGTCAATGTCAGTATACCATCTTTGAATGTTGATTGTACCTGCTCGTGCTGCACTGGCTTTGGCAGTTGCACAGTGCGGGCAAACTGTCCATAACGAAATTCGGAGCGATGTAACCCGTTTTCCTGGGTTGTTGATTCTTGGTGATGTTCGCCCTTTAGCATCACAGCATCTGGGGTCACTTGAACGTCCAAATCTTTGGCTTCAATACCGGGGAACTATATTTTGAGGATGATTTGGGTATCGGTTTCCTGAAGTTCGATCGCCGGTATCCACTTGGAGTCTCCATTGTCCGAGGCCATCGGAAAGTCATGTTCGGTCAAACCTTCAAACATTTGATCCATTTGTCGCCGCAGAATATCCAGTTCATGCATTGGTTGCCAACGAATTAGTGACATAGTATTTCTCCTGCAAGATATAAGTTTTCGGGGTAGTAAAAGCCATTTTCAGAGTTCTATTGGCTCAAGTTTCAGATTAGAGAAACAGTTTGAAGATCCTGTGAAGACAAAGATTTCAGTCGATAACCAAATCCGTATACTGTTTCCACAAAATCTGAGGGTACTCCAGCGGCTTTGAGTTTTCTCCGTAAGCACTTAATGTGGGTTCTGACGGCTTCTTCGCTGGGAGCCTCCTGGCGATCCCACAAATTCTCCAAGATACTTCTACAGCTATAAACTTGCCGATCTTTGTGCATCAAAAGTTCTAGGATCTCGTATTCTTTAGGTGTCAAATTGATCGGGGTGGAATAATACATGACTCTGTAATCTTTGGGATTGAGTTGCAGCCCTCCCCACTCCAGCAGCGGAGAAGTATTAGAGCTGCTTGATCTGAGCAGGGTTTGGAACAATGCATCCAACTCCTCTCCACAGAAAACCTTCATGACCGAGCTGTCGGCTTCCATATCTATCCCGAAGGAGCGATCCCGATTGGTCAACAACAGCATGGGCCGTTGACAAGGTGATGGCTTACTGTTATGCAAAAGCTCCGTTCGTGTCGTGTCGGCTTGGCTGAATCGTATCTGCTGATAGACGGAGGGACAAGTATTTACTAAATCTAACCAACCCACATCTAAAATCAGTAAATTGTATGCAAAATCCTCAGGTATTTCTACTTGCCCATTCACTGGTGCGACCGTTGTAGCGCAACGATCAGTGAGAATATCTCTCAGCACAGCCTTAAGTCTTGGAAGCAGAGCTGCGAGTTCTGGAAGCTCTTTCACAACCATGGTGGGTTTACTCCGTAGATCGAGTCTAGCTAAAGAGTACCGATTGAATTTGAAGAACTTGTGAGGATCGCGTTTATTGCAAAAGGTGCAAGATCTGAACTGACTCAGTTTGCACCCCATGAATTTAATGCTCACAAGTTCCTCAAATTCTTCGGCTATTAATTTACTCATAACACTAACTTGCTAATGATGAGGTCTGGCAAATGTTTAATAAAATCCTAGTTGCTGTTGATGATTCCGAATCGAGCCAAGCTGTTTTGGCTCAGGCTATACTATTAGCGAAAACCCATCAGTCAACATTAATGCTGTTGCATGTGCTGGTGCCAACTGACGATGTATATCCCGGCAATCCATACGTCGGCACCCCTGCATCGGTCATGGAGATCTATCTAGACCGCTGGCAGAAACGAGAGCAAGATGGAATGGCCATGTTGCGCGCCTTAGTAGCAGAAGTAACCGCAGCTGGAGTTCCTTGCGAATCCACCCAAAATATGGGCGATCCTGGCAAGTCGATCTGTGCTTTGGCTAGTAGCTGGACTGCCGATCTGGTCGTGGTCGGTCGCCGTGGAGTAAGTGGATTAAATGAGTTTTTCTTGGGTAGTGTTAGTAGCTACGTATTGCACCATGCTCCTTGCCATGTTTTGACAATTCAACGGGGGGTGCCGATTCCGATCGATTCTGTCGCGGAGAAAATGGCTACAGCTAATTCCTAGTAAATAACAGCAGGGGTAATGATTGGCTCCACAATACTCATTTGGAGGTAATGAAAATGTTCGATCGAGTTTTAGTTGCCATAGATGTTTCCGAGTCGGCCCAAGCAATTTTTGAAGAAGCATTAGTGCTAGCCAAGGCTCATCAGTCCGAGTTAATGCTAGTACATGTGCTGATTCCTACGGATATATTTTGCCCACCTATAGCCTTTTTTGGATCTCTGTCATCGGTCTTGGATGACTATTTCGAGCAATGGCAACAGCGAGAAGCAGAGAGCCTAGAAAAACTCCAGATGCTCAAGAAGATGGGGCAACTGGAAGGTCTTTCCACTGAAATCACCCAAAGCATTGGGGATCCAGGGACTAGAATCTGTGAACTAGCCAAATCATGGCCAGCCGATGCGATCTTGATAGGGCAACGGGGCCCCAACAGTGTCAATAAGATTTTGCTGGGCAGCGTGAGCAACTATGTATTGCACCATGCTTCTTGTAATGTTCTGACAATTTCAACTCTCAATCTTCAACCATCCCTACCGAAACCCTCCGCAACAGCCACAAGTTTTTCTTAGGATGAGTGGTGGTTCTCCTCATGAGTTGCTCATTTTATCGATTTAGTCTAAAGATGTTGGTAGATTGACTGCTTTTATTACTATTTTCCTGTTTAGAGGTTCCTATGAAGCTTGATCATGATCATCATTTCACAGACCCCGATCTGCTACCCAAGCTCTTGTGCTTATTGGCTTTTGTCCTGGGTATCTCACTAGGTGTCTGGAAACTGAATACTTCTAAACCTGTATCTCAAATAACCCCTACACAAGTTGAACAAGTCGCTACGAAACTCTAAATGACTGAGGCTAGACAGAGGTCTTGGTTGGTAGGATGGAGCTAATGGCATGATTGAAATTGGTTTGTTCTCTGAGTCTTTTTGCCTGAGTCAACGTATCATCTGCGGCCCGGTACAGCTCTTGCAAACTGTGCCCATCATCTGGATATTGAGCAACACCAGAGCAAAAAGTTACTTGCAGTTCCTGTTCACCCATAGTATTGAAAACCTGCTGGCTCAATAATTCCGAGACTTTTACTAAGCGCTGTATGCTATCATCCCGAGTCATGCCATCCATGCCAATCACAAATTCTCCACCACCCCAACGGGCTACCACATCCTCTTGGGAAAAGGACTGCCTTAATAGGTATCCAACTTGGCGGAGTACCGCATCGCCGGTGGCATGACCGTATTCGATATTGATCTGACGCAAGCGATCGAGTTCAATAACGGCGATCGCTACAGGTCGGGCAGATGATGCTGCGGATTGTAAAAAAGCCTCTAGCTGCTGAGTGGATTTCTGCCGATTGGCCGTACCCGTCAACGGATCGGTTTCCAGGAATTGTCTTAGCAACCTTACCCGCTCCAACCGATTGTGAATGCGGGTTACCAATTCGGCGGCGACGATCGGCTTATTGACAAAATCATCGGCCCCAGCTTCAAAAACCTTAGCGATCGTGGCCCTTTCCGTATGAGCTGTCATTACCACTACCGGTAAATTATGCCAACGCGGATCGTTTCGGACTACTTTACATAGCTCTATACCGCTGATATTGGGCAGTTCCACATCCAATATCAGCACATCGGGAGCAAAAGATTCTAAGGTCTGCCAAAACTTGTTGGGATCGCTCAACGCTAGCACGTTCAATCCCCAAGGTTTCAGCAAAGTGACTAAACCCTCTAATAGGGTGACATCATCATCCACAACCAGAATTTTAGCTTGCACCGGTAAGGCTTTCCGGATCTCTTGGGTAATCGCTTCTAGCACTTTAGCCACGGGAGTGGATTTTTGGAGGAGCAGCCGCCCACCATGGCGAGAAACTGCTAGCTTTTCATGCAGTTCTTCATGACCAGCAATCACAATGACTGGAATGGGCGGGTGCAAAAGATCAAGGCCAGACAGCATCGCCATCGCCGTTTCTAGAGATTCAAAACACTCTAGATCGAGAATCACAATTTTTGGTTGATCGTTCTCGCAAATTTTACCGATCGCCTTGGGTGTGGAGGCACTAGCTAGATGATAGTTCCAGAGAGGTAATTCTTGCTCGATAGCTTTCAGCCAGTGCAGGTCTTTGGAAATCGCCAAAATCAACGGCTGGATTTTGGCGGGTTCCACATCTTTCAATATCACTGGGGAATGCTCTGGGCTAATGCTAGTAACTGGTAAGCCGATCGAGCGGCGGAGGTTGGCAGCCAAATCCTGTAATTTATGTAGGGCTTTTGGTTTAATCGGGTCTTCTGCCAAAATTTTTTCTATTTCCCTAGATAAACGAGAGCCATTAGCAAAGCCAAAAGTCCCCAATGAACCAGCTAAAGTATGTGCTTGTTGGGCGGCAAAATATTGATTTGCCCCATCTAGTTGGCAGGCTACTTGCTCGATCGTGGCAATTTGCTCACTGACCCGCTCTTTGCAACGATGCCAGATGGCGCTTAGTTTCGATCTCAATTCTTGTTCGGGGGCGCTGTTCCGATCTGATAGGTTCTCACTGGCGAGCGGTTTGAGCCGGTAGCCAATCCCATAGACGGTTTCGACTAAGTTTGCTGGTGCACCGGCAGCCTTGAGTTTTTGCCGTAAGCCCTTAATGTGAGTCCTAACGGCTTCTTCTCCAGGCACATCCGCGTAAGCCCAGAGATGTTCCAAAATATTGGCACAGCTAAAAACTCGCCGACTGTTGCGCAGGAACAGCTCCAACAGACCGTATTCTTTGGGTGTAAAAGCAATGGGGATCCCAGCATAGGTAACTTCACAAGCACTGGGGTTCAGCTGCAAATTTCCCCACTCCAGCATTGGTATTGCCCCCGCACCCGATCGCCGCAGCAAAGCTCGAATCCTTGCTACCAATTCTTCGTCGTCGAAGGGTTTGACCACATAGTCATCGGCTCCCGCATCTAGTCCCAGTGCCCGATCGTGATGGCTGTCATGGGCTGTCAGCAATAAAATGGGCAGTTGTGCTTTCTCCAGATCTGCATGAGTCTTGCGGACTTGCCGACAAACCTCAATGCCATCAAGGTCAGGCAGGCCCACATCTAAGATCAGGAGATCATACTCAAAACTATCCAATAAATCTAGGCCCGATCGACCATCGGTGGCGATTTCTACGGCATAATGTTGCGCGGCAAGCACTGTGACAAGAGCTTGGGCGGTCAATTCATCATCCTCGACGACCAGAATTTTCATGGACTTTTCCTGGAATGTAGAATGCAAGTTCTTATTGTGCAAGCTGCCTAGAAATTATGTTGTTTTTCTCTCACCGGATTTACAAATCTTAGCGAAATTCTCTAAGACCTGAAAAAACGAAAAAATCTCTAGGGCCTTCTGGCCAGTTAATGATCGCAAACCTAATCATTATTAGCAAGTTTTCTGGTTGCTCACAAGTTCCTCAAAATTTTTGGATATTAATTAAGCCAGGATCGAAATTCAATTACTAGATAGGAATTGTCAAGTCCAAAAATGTCCGATTACTTCATTTCCAAAGTCGATAATTGCCAAGCAAGAATGCTAGATTCGATTTAGTATTACCCCCCCCTTTACCCTGTATATAGCTATGATTTCCAAGCAGTTACTAGTAGCCTTCAGCCTATTGTTTGCTCCGTTCCCCACTTTGCCAGCGAGCGCCCATTCGGTGATGGAAAAAGTAGCGAAAACTGGCGTTTTGACTGCTGGCACGAGCAAGGATGCTTTTCCCTTCGCCTACCGAGACAACTCCGGGAAATTGTCTGGTTATTCTGTTGATATGTTGACCCTGATCCAAAAACAAGTGGAAAAGGAATTACATCGTTCCATTAGGCTGGAATTAGTAGCTCTAGATCCTGTTGATCGGATTCCGAAGTTGAGAAGTGGTGCCGTTGATATTGTTTGCGATGCCGCCAGTTTTACCTGGGAAAGGGAGCAAGATGTGGACTTCACCGTTAGTTATGCCACCACTGGTACCCAGCTCTTGACCAAAAAAGGGAAGCAATCTTGGACTGTGCTCTCTTTAGCCGGCCGGAAAATTGGGGCCTTAGCGGGTACCACTAACGAACAATCCATGCGACATACGCAGCCCAAAGCCAAAATAATTCTGGTAAAAGATCGAGCAGAGGGGCATCGGCTGCTGCGCGAATCTAAAATTGATGCCTTTGCTGATGATGGAATTTTGCTGTATGCTTGGTTGCAAAGAAAGTCTAACAGCCAAGAATTCTCCATTGTGAGTACCCTATTCTCGAAGGAAGGGATTGCCTGTATGGTACCAGAAAACAATTCCAATTTTTTAGACACAGCTAACTACGCTTTGCTGAGGTTCATGCAGGGTTTTGTTAGAACCAAGCAGCCCTATGTACAAATCTTCGATCGCTGGTTTGGCCCCCAGAGTAGCCTACCCTTATCTAGAGACCTGCGGGAGCTGATGGTTGACAATATGCGGCTGGTATTGGATACCAAGCAGGAAATACCAGACAGCGAGTTGTAATTTGTATCCTAAACTACTAGTGGCTGGGGACTTGGTGCAGATTTGATTTTCTAGAATTAAGGAGGGATGAGTGTTCAAGGTCTATGATGTGGGTGGAAGTACGAAACTAAAGATTTGAGTCCTACCTAAAAGGTTAGACGAGAGTCCAAGAAACTATCATGAGTACTTGATCAGAATGTCATTATTTGAGCAGCTAGGAAATCTACCATCTCTGATGGAGAGTGTGAATCGATCGCCTCTAGTCGTCAACTCCGCAACATCGGTGGCCGAGGCGATCGGTTTAATGAGTCGATCGGTACGGAGCGAGGAAGGGGCGCTGTCTTTGGAAATGGCCCAGTTCCAGCCCAATAGCTGTGTGATTATAACAGAACGCGATAAATTACTAGGCATTCTGACCGAACGAGACATTGTTCAGCTGACCGCAGACCAACGAGATTTGTCGCAGACTCTAGTTTCTGAGGTCATGACTCAGGACTTGGTGACGCTGGCTGAATCCAATTCCCACACTGCCCTGACGGCTCTTTCACTATTTTTCCAGCATCGTATTCGCCATCTTCCGATCGTCGATGATCATGGACGGCTGCTGGGCCTATTAACGCCCGAGATCGTTCGACAAGTTTTGCAACCGGTGAATCTGCTCAAACTCCGATCGGTGGAAGAAGTCATGATCGTAGGAGTAATCCATGCTCCAGCTACCGCGATGGTTCTGAGTATTGCCCAGCAAATGAGCAATCGCCGAGTCAGCTGTATTGTAATTGCCGAAGAAATTTTCGGTACAGGGGACTCGGAGCCAGTTCAGCAGCGCCCGATCGGAATGATTACGGAGCGAGATATCGTACAGTATCAGTCCCTAGGCATCGATCTTGCCAACACTCCAGCTCAAGTGGTGATGAGTGCGCCGGTCTTTTGTGTACAGCCGCAGGATTCTCTTTGGCAGGCCCAGCAAGCCATGGAAACCAGGAGCATCCGCCGACTGGTGGTGACTAATAGTTCCGATCAAATACTCGGGATAGTTACTCCTAGCAGCTTGGTGCAAAAGCTGGATCCCCTGGAAGTATTGGGATTGGTAGACATTTTACAGCGCCAAGTACTATCCCAAACTGCCGCGCTGCAGCAAACCAATTGGGAGCTAGAGCAGACCCGCCAACAGTTGGAACAGCAAGTAGCTGCTCGATCGGCAGAACTATATCAGCGAAATCTACAACTCCAATCAGAAATTCAGCAGCATCAAAGGACCGAATCTGCCCTCCTCGATAGTCAGCAAGATCTGCGGGATTTTGTTGATAATGCTGTAGTCGGACTACACTGGGTAGATGGAAATGGTACTATTTTGTGGGCCAACCAGGCTGAGCTGGATTTGCTGGGCTATGCCAGCTCTGAGTACATCGGACATTCCATTACGGAATTTCATGTGGATGGAGACCTCATTGCAGACATTTTGCAGCGACTTTTGAGCGACCAACCGGTCCAAAACTATGAAGCTCAGCTTCGATGTAAGGATGGATCGATATGTGATGTTTCGATCGATTCTAATACCTCTCGGAAAAGTGGTGAATTTTCTCATACGCGCTGTTTTACCAGAGACATTACCGATCGCAAGTCCATGGAAAATGCCCTCCTGGAAAGCGAAAGGAAATTTCGAGCGATTTTTGATGGTACTTTTCAGTTCGTTGGACTGCTCGATACTAATGGAGTTTTGTTGGAGGGTAATCGCACGGCTTTAAATGCGATCGGCGTTACCAGCGCAGAAGTAGTCGGTCAACTCTTTTGGGAAACCCCCTGGTGGACTCATTCGCCGGATTTGCAAGTCCAGCTCCGGCAAGCGATCACCCGGGCTGCCACCGGCCAACTGGTCAGATTCGAAGCCAAGCATTTTTTAGCTGATGGCAGCTATATAATTGTTGATTTTTCCCTCAGTCCGATCTTTGATGAAAATGGCAAAGTCGTGATGCTGATTCCAGAGGGGCGCGATATTAGTGATCGGAAAGCTGCTGAGCAGAAAATTCAAGAGCAGGCGATGTTATTGAATATTGCTACGGATGCCATTCTGGTGCGAGATCTGGAACACCATCTGCGATTTTGGAGCGATGGAGCCGAGCGGATCTACGGCTGGAGCGCAGCGGAGGCGATCGGCCAAGATATTCATGGTTTGCTATATCGCGATGATTTGTCTGTTGTAAATGCGGCCATTAATAGTGTTTTGATGCAAGGGGCATGGCAAGGAGAACTGAGGAAAGTCCATAAAAGTGGACGAGATGTAATCGTGCAAAGTCGTTGGACTTTGGTGCGCGATGAATCGGGCATCCCCAAGGAAATTTTGAGTGTGGATACGGATATCACCGAGAAAATTCGTCTTGAAACTCAGTTCCTGCGCGCCCAACGCCTGGAAAGCTTGGGTACTTTAGCCAGCGGCATTGCCCATGATATGAATAATATTTTGACACCGATTTTGGCTATTTCCCAGCTCTTGCCTTTAAAACTCACCAACTTGGACGATCGAAGTCAGTCAATGCTAAAGATACTTGAGGAGAGCGCTAAACGAGGTACTAATTTGATCCAACAAATTTTGTCCTTTGGGCGGGGCTCCGATGGCACCAGAGCTTCCATCCAAATATCTCACCTCCTGGCTGAGGTGGTGCGGGTGGCTAGGCAAACCTTTCCTAAGTCGATTGATATTTCGATCAATCTTCCTCCTACAGAACTATATTTGATCTTAGCGGATGGCACCCAGTTGCACCAAGTGCTGATGAATTTGCTGATCAATGCCCGCGATGCAATGACCGACGGCGGTAAGCTCCAGATTATTGCTGAAAATTTGGTGGTGGATGAAAACTATGCTCGCATGAACATTGAGGCTAAAGCTGGTGCCTATGTGGTTGTGACTGTTACGGATACGGGAACTGGCATGCCACCGGCGGTGCTAGAGCGGATCTTTGAACCTTTCTTTACGACTAAGGAAACAGGGAAAGGTACTGGGTTAGGGCTGTCAACCACGGTGGGAATTGTCAAAAGTCATGGCGGATTTATTAGTGTCTATAGCGACCTTGGTCAGGGTACTTGTTTTAAGATTTATTTACCAGCTGCGGAAAACAGTGTGGATACGGTTGCTGCACCCAATTGGGCTTTGCCGATCGGAAATCGAGAACTAGTCTTGGTGGTGGATGATGAAGTCTCGGTGCGCGAAATCACTAAGGCATCTTTGGAAACCTATAACTATCGGGTGATTACGGCCATGGATGGAGTAGAAGCGATCGCGCTCTATGCTCAGAAACCAGAAATACAGTTTATTTTACTGGATTTAATGATGCCATCTTTGGATAGTGTTTCCACCATTCGGGCGCTCCGCCGCATCAATAGTAACGTGTTGATCGTCGCCATGAGTGGTCTGGCGAGCAATGAACCAATTAAAAACATGGGTGATGCAAACGTTCAGGCTTTCTTGGCGAAGCCATTTACTTCACAGGAACTTTTGCAGACCCTGCACCAACTCAAAGAGCAAGGTTGAGCATTATGGTAGTGGAGTCTTTCACTGCTAGGTATTTACCGATAAATTGCCCGATCGATCATGCAGCGGAAGAATTCGCCTTGGGATGCAAATTTATCGCTACCCAAGAACCAACCAGCGCGGATGCAAGTCGGAATGTTGTAGCCATCGAAACCGCTATTTTCTTCGACGATCACACCGGAATCCACATAGTGAAACTCTCCACCTTCGGGATTTCCCCCTCGATCGACCTTGACTTGTTCTAGCAGTCCTTGATCGCTGACCTTAAAGGTGAGCTTAGCCGGTTCGCCAAGTGCAATAAAGTTGGCTTGCACTTCCGATGTTCCCAATTCACTGTCCGGCTATCCGTTTACTCTAGGATTCAAAGTTGAGGATATTGTGAACAGTACTTATGGCTCATCGGGCAGATTACTGGATTTTCGAATGTATACTATAGGCTTCGACGTGATAGTTAGCCACGCATCCGGAGGATGAGATGGAGCAACCTGGAAAAACAGCAGACAGCCTGTTTGACAAAACCTTTCGGGATCCGGAGGGCAATATTGTGCTTGCCCAAATGCCCAACCTCCCTTTGATCGTCTGGATTGCCACAACCGTTCTCAAATCAGTTTTTTCGAGTGGCAAAGTACATCTAGCTCTGGACACCGTAGCCTTTGGTGCTCTGTTTACTTGGGCTTGGCTAGAGCTATTCGATGGGGTCAATTACTGGCGGCGCGGACTAGGATTAGCCGTCTTGGTGGCCATGGTCGTGCAGCGACTTTAAACGAATTAATCAATTAATTGTCTGGGCTAGCCGATGACATTCTTGGGCGATCGCCCAGTCCTCCTCCGTATGTACCACTAAAACCCGCACCTGGGAATTGTGCGCCGCGATATCTTGATCCATGGGATTGGCATTGTTTTTGGCCAGATCGAGGGAGAGTCCCAAAAACTCAAAATTTTGACAAGTGGCCGATCGCACAGCGGCGGAGTTTTCACCGATGCCTGCCGTAAAAACCAGGGCATCCACACCACCGAGGCTCGCTACCATGGCTCCAATATTAGTGCGTAGCCGATGAATGAATATGTCAAAGGCCAGCTGAGCGCGCTCGTTGCCTTGCTCGATCGCCACCAGAATCTGGCGGAGATCGTTGGATAGTCCGGAGATGCCTTGGAGACCCGATTCGTGGCTGAGTAAGTGCTCTACCTGTTTCACCGTGTACTTTCCTTGACCCCATAGGTGCAGTAGAATCCCCGGATCGATCGAGCCACAGCGACGGCCCATCATCAATCCCTCCAACGGCGTAAAACCCATTGTGGTATCGATGCTATGACCATTTTGGATGGCGGCCAGCGAGCAACCATTGCCGAGGTGGCAGGTAATGATTTTGAGAGAGCGCAGGTCGCGGCCCAGCAAGTGGGCGGCACGCTGGGCGCAATACTGATGACTGATACCATGAAAGCCGTAACGTCGGATTCCTTGCTCTAGCCATTCATAGGGGCCGGGATAGGTGTAGGCAGCGGCGGGTAAATGACTATGAAAGGCTGTATCGAAGACGGCGACTTGGGGGAGCTGTGGGCCGAGGATTTGTTCGATCTCCTGAATGCCCGCCAAGTTGACCGGGTTATGGGTGGGCGCAAAGATGGCTAATTGCTCGATCGCTGCCTGCACGGCAGTGGTGACCAAAGTACTCTCTCTGTATCCGGAACCCCCATGAACTACTCGATGGCCGACTATGTCAATTTCTGCGGGATGCGCGATCGATTGAGTAGTTCCATGCCACAGCGTTTGCAGCGCCTTGCGGGTATCGGCTGCTGTGGATACTGATGGATAGATTTCCTCCAGCGTTTGGCCATGGGCAGTTTGGACTTGCAGTAGGGTCTGCCCCGCTTGCAGACTCCAATCGATCTGTGCGGCCCAGAGAGGTGCTGGGGGATCCGGCGGTAACAAGTCATCGGGTAGATCGTACAGACAACTTTTTTGGCTGCTGGAGCCAGCATTTAGTACTAAGACTTTCATAGCGATCTATTTACATTGAACAATTGAGACCCGATTTTTATGCTGAGAGACTTTGCCAACATCGAACGGAAATTCCGTTGCTCACAATATCCTCAAATTAATAGCCTACGATCGAACCGCTAACAAAGCCTATCCCCAATCATCATGTCACCAGATAATCCACCACAGTAGCCATTCATAGCCCTACCAAATCTTTACCTAGAGAGCAAGATTCCCATGAATACAGATTACCTAATTGTTGGTAGTGGTCTATCGGCATTGGTCTTTGGTGCGCTGATGGCAAAATCTGGTAAGACCGTGCTGGTGCTGGAAGCCCATGAGCATCCTGGTGGCTTTGGGCATAGCTTTACTCTAGCCAAAAAATACACCTTTAATGCTCAATTCCACTATGTGTGGGACTGTGGCCCTGGCCAGACGGTCGATCGAGTGCTCCAAAAACTAGGTCTTGGCTCCGCAGTCACCTTTGAGCGCTACGATCCCAATGGCTTCGATCACATGCGGATGCCCGGTTATGCCCTAGATATTCCTGCGGATTCCGCAGAATTAGTGCAAAGGTTGTCTCAGCTCTTTCCCGACCATCGAGAGCAACTCCGCCGATTCATCGCTGAAGTCGAAAAAACTGGCCTCGGCCTACAGCAGCTTGCGCCGCCACTCAAACCTACGGAATTGCTTAAACATGCCAGCGCCGTATTTTGCGCTGTGCAATACCTAAATAGCACGTTGCAGGAAGTATTCGACAAATTCCGGCTGCCCCAGGCCGCCCAAACTCTCTTGGCACTCCAGTGGCCGGACTTCCTGTTGCCACCCGATCGGCTCTCTTTTTATGCTTGGACGATCTTGTTTCGAGGTTATCAAGCTGGGGCCTTTTATCCCACCCAGCATTTTGGGCATGTCATTAATTCCCTTGTTGAAATCGTTGAATCTCATGGCGGCCAGGTACTGCTGAACCAAGAAGTCCAGAATTTTATGGTGGTGGGTAAAACTGTCACGGGGGTGCGATCGATCGACCTCATTACCCATGAAACCAAAGATTTTCTGGGCGACAGGGTGATTTGCAACATCGATCCCCAAAGAGCAGCCAAAATGATCGGGCTGGAGAAATTTTCCAAGGGTCTCCGGCGCAAGCTCGACTATGACTATTCCGCCTCCAACTTCATGGCCTATTGCGTTGTGCGAGATCTCGATCTGCGCGATTATGGATTCGGTGAGTGGAACCTTTTCCATAGTAGTCAGCAAGATCTGAACACAGCCTTCGTCCAGATGTACGATCGGCATGATTATTCCAATCCCAGCTTCGCTATTACTACGCCCACTCTGTTGACTAATGCCGGTCATGATTGTCCACCGGATTGCCAAATCGTCGAATTTCTGACCGTCGCTGATTATGACTTCTTTCGGAAAATGCAGCAGAGCGATCCCAAAGCCTATCGACAGAAAAAGCAGGAAATTCTAGATGCAATGCTGGATGTGGTGGAAAAGGAATATGTCCCTAATTTCCGCCAGCACATGGTTTTCCATATCACCGGTAGCCCCACCACCAATGAGCGGTTCTGTTGGTGCCCCCAAGGCAATTCCTATGGCTCTAGTCTCACCCCAGCCAATATGGGGCTGGGCCGACTGAATCACGAAACATCCCTCGATCGATTCTATTTCTGTAATGCCTCTTCCGGCTATCCCGGCTTTGCGCCCACTTTTTGGACTGGGGCATTGCTGTATCAGCGATTATCCGGAGACGTGTTGCTGGGTAGTAGTTGATAACTATCTTGATCCTATTCACTTCATCAATCCAGAGATCAGTCATGAAAATAGCAGTTATTGGTGGTGGTGCTAGTGGCCTGGTTTCTGCTTATTTACTCGATAAGCAAGGGCATCATGTCACTGTATATGAGCGTCAGTCCACCTTAGGTGGGCATATTCAGACATTGAACAAAAATGTTCAACCCAGTCAACAGGATTGTGCGGAGATTTTGGAATGTGGCGTACTGGAGTTTCCCAGCGTTTTTCATAACTTTATTGCCCTCATGAGAGAGTTGGATGTTTACTTGGTACCAGTGCAAATTGGGTCTGCACTGTTTCCCAAGCAGGGTCAACACTTTTTATCGGAAGTGGCGATCGAGCGAAACTTTACGGGTATCCAACGCCTGATCGAATATCTCCGCTTCGATGCTGTCCATGTGCTTTCTGCGGGTCTTTGGCTGAAGACGATGCTAGCAGATACGGAAGATTTCTGTGATCAATCCTTGGCTGATTATCTTCAAGATGATAGTACGGCTAGTCTTTGGCTCAAGTTGCTAACGATGTACAGCTATTCGATCCCCCTGGAGAACATTGATGATTTCCCGGCAGAATTGGCCATCCCAACTTTGCGTGATTACTTGGCTGTGAATTGGTTTCGGATTGAGGGCGGAGTTTATACCTACATCGAAAAAATCCTAGAACGGTTTCGTGGAGAGATTTGTCTCAATGCATCGATCGTCAGCATTGCCAGGGAATCCTCAGGGATTCAGGTCAATCTAGCCAGTGGCGAGACTCAGCAATTTGATAAAATTGTGTTTGCTACTCCCCCAGACCAAGTTATGGCCTTGCTCGGTGATCCTACTCCTGCGGAAACCAAGCGATTTTCCGCCTGGCGAGCTAATCATGCTACCACCACAGTGCATTATGATACTTCTATGTATGATCGACAAGAAATTCGGCATCCTACGGAATTCGATTTTTTTCAGACCAATACCCGCTGGGGTTACAATAGCTGCTTGAATGAGCTGTGCGGTATTTCATCGCCCCAGAAGTACTTTTTATCTTTTCAGTTGGAAGAGTTGATTGCGCAGGGGTCGATCGTGCACAAACAAATCCACCACACACCCTTGTACACCACTGCATCCTTTCGTTACCGCGACGAAGTAATAGCGACTAATGGAGAGGGCAATACCTATCATGCCGGTGCCTACCTGGGAGACGGTTTGCATGAAGGGGCCGTGACTTCGGCTCTGCGCGTCGCTAAACTTATTGGCTGATCTAGCTCTTGGGGCTAGCTGCTCTAGTATCCATTTGCCATGCGATCTCCTCACCTGCCCGTAACGGCACAAGACTAGATTCAAGAAATGGCAATTCAGCGGGAATACGCCAAGCCGTTTTGGTCAAGGTAATTTGTGCTGTATTGCGCGGAAGTTGATAAAAATCCGGGCCATAGAAGCTGGCGAAAGCTTCGAGTTTATCCAGAGCATCAACACTCTCAAAAGCTTCTGCATATAACTCCATGGCGTGTAGAGCCGAATAGCAACCGGCGCAGCCACAGGAACTTTCTTTGCGATCGCGAGCATGCGGGGCACTATCGGTGCCCAGAAAAAACTTGGGACTACCAGATGTTGCTGCTTGCAAAAGTGCCAAGCGATGCTCCTCCCGTTTCAAAATGGGCAGGCAATAAAAATGGGGACGAATACCACCTTGGAATAGGGCATTGCGGCTAAATAATAGGTGCTGGGGCGTAATCGTGGCAGCAACGTTGTTGGCAGATTGGACAAACTTCACAGCGTCTGAGGTGGTAATGTGCTCAAGGACTATGCGCAGTTTAGGAAATCGCGATCTGAGTGGGATCAGGTGTCTCTCGATGAATACTTTCTCTCGATCGAACATATCAATATCACCATCGGTTACTTCGCCGTGTAGTAATAGGGGCATGTCTACCTGCTGCATTGCCTCCAAGACGCGATCGCACTTGCGAATGTCCGTGACACCGCAATCTGAGTTGGTTGTGGCTCCCGCCGGGTAGTACTTCACTGCTTTGATAAACGAGGATGCTTGGGCTGCAACAATCTCTGCGGGGCTAGTATTATCCGTGAGGTAGAGTGTCATCAGTGGCTCGAACTGCTGACCAGCGGGAATCACCGCGATAATGCGATCGCGGTAAGCCGCAGCATCGGCTACTGAGCGGACTGGGGGCTTCAAATTCGGCATGACGATTGCACGGGCAAACTGACGCACCGTATGGGGTAGCACCGCTTGCAGTTCAGCACCGTCGCGTAGATGTAGGTGCCAATCGTCGGGTCGGGTAATTGTGAGTTTTTGCATCGTTCTATCATAAAACAGTTGGCGCTTTGTGGAGCCTTGATCTTGGCGCAGAATCTCGCTACTTTTTTTACAGGCTAGACCCCGGCCGGATTCAGCACTCACAATTTCCTCAAATTCATTTCCTATAGTTCACCCAAGAGATTCATCAGAAATAACCCAAAAAACTGTCCCCTAAGAAGCTTATGTTGGTCAATACTTCCCCCCATAACATCGCCACTAGCCAATCCATCAGCGCCTTTGGGCCAGCTCGATCCACCGTTACGGATCTACCCCTCAGCGCCCCAGAACTGCGGAAAATAGATGCTTATTGGCGGGCCTGCAACTACCTGGCGATCGGGATGATCTACCTCCAAGATAATCCCCTGCTCAAAGTGCCGCTGCAGCCCGAACATATTAAAAATCGTCTATTAGGCCATTGGGGATCCAGTCCCGGCATGGCTTTTACCTATATTCACCTGAACCGCCTGATCCAAAAATACGATCTGAACGCGATTTTTTTGGCTGGGCCCGGCCATGGCGCTCCCGGCATCCTCGGGCCAGTGTATCTAGAAGGCACCTATTCGGAGGTCTACACCGATATCAGCCAAGATGAAGCAGGACTCCAAAAATTCTTTCAACAATTCTCCTTTCCCGGTGGCATCGGTAGCCACTGCACGCCGGAATTACCCGGTTCGATTCACGAAGGTGGCGAACTGGGCTACAGCCTCTCTCACGCCTATGGCACTGTTTTTGACAATCCAGAGCTGATCTCTGTGGTGATGGTGGGCGATGGGGAAGCGGAGACCGGGCCACTAGCTACTGCTTGGCATTCCAATAAATTTATCAATCCCCTGCGGGATGGAGCCGTGCTGCCGATCTTGCACCTAAATGGCTACAAGATCAATAATCCAACAATCCTGTCGCGAATCAGTCATGAAGAACTAGCACAGCTCTTTCATGGCTATGGCTATACTCCCTACTTTGTGGAAGGAGATGAACATTCTTCTATGCATCAAGCTATGGCTGCGACCTTGGAGCATTGCCTCCAGAAAATTCGAGATATTCAGCAAGAGGCTCGCCGGACTGGTATAGTAGAACGCCCGCGCTGGCCGATGATTGTACTGCGATCGCCCAAGGGCTGGACGGGACCAAAGGAAGTGGATGGACACAAGATGGAAGGGTTTTGGCGCGCCCATCAGGTGCCCCTATCCGAAATTCGCAATAACCCGGCCCATCTCCAAATCTTGGAATCCTGGATGCGCAGCTATCAACCGGAAGAATTATTCGATGAACAAGGCCGATTGATCCCAGAACTGCGCGATCTGGCTCCCACCGGTATCCGGCGCATGAGCGCCAATCCCCATGCCAATGGTGGCATCTTGCGGCAGGCGCTGGAGATGCCAGACTTCCGGCAATATAGCATTGAAGTGCTGAAGCCCGGTCAGATTTCCGTAGCGAATACTCAACCACTGGGAGCATTTCTGCGGGATATTATGCAGAGCAATATGAATAACTTTCGAGTGTTCAGCCCCGATGAAAACACTTCTAATAAGCTCTCAGCGGTTTACGAGGTCAGCAAAAAATTCTGGATTGCCGAATTCCTGCCCGAAGACCAGGACGACGGCCAACTGGCCACCGATGGGCGAGTGATGGAAATGCTCAGCGAGCATACTCTGGAAGGTTGGCTGGAGGGCTATCTACTGAGCGGTCGCCATGGCTTTTTCTCTACTTACGAAGCCTTTGTGCATGTGATTGATTCGATGATCAACCAGCACTGCAAATGGTTGGAAACCTGCGATCGAATTCCCTGGCGCGCTTCAATTTCCTCTTTAAACCTACTGATCACTTCTACGGTCTGGCGACAGGAGCACAATGGTTTTACCCATCAAGATCCGGGCTTTCTGGATGTATTGGTGAACAAGGGCCCTGGCGTCACCCGCATTTACCTGCCGCCGGATGTCAATACCCTATTATCTGTGGCCGACCACTGCCTGCGCAGTAGCAACTATGTCAATGCAATCGTGTCTGATAAACAGGTGCATTTGCAGTATCTAGACCGCGATGCAGCAATACTCCACTGTGCTAAGGGCCTCGGTATTTGGGGCTGGGCCAGTAACGATCGAGGGGCGGAGCCAGATCTGGTGATGGCCTGTGCCGGAGATGTGACTACCTTGGAATCTCTAGCAGCCACCGCACTGTTGCAGGAGCACTTCCCAGATCTAAAGCTGCGGTTTATTAATGTGGTCGATCTTTTTAAGCTCCAGCCCGCCTCCGAACATCCCCACGGTTTGAGCGATCGAGATTTTGATTCTTTATTCACCCTCGATAAACCCATTATCTTCAATTTTCATGGCTATCCATGGCTGATTCATCGCCTGGCCTACCGCCGCACTAACCATCACAATCTACATGTCCGAGGCTATAAGGAAAAGGGCAATATCAATACACCCTTGGAACTAGCCATCAATAATCAGATCGATCGATACAGTCTGGCCATGGATGCGATCGATCGGTTACCCCAGCTCCAGGTAGCCGGGGCACATACCAAAGAGCAGTTCAAAGATATGCAGCTAGAATGCCTGCGCTATGCTCGCCAACATGGCATCGACCAACCGGAAATCGTGAATTGGAAATGGCCTGGTTAGTTCTACTTTGGTTTGAGAAGACTAGGCTGGCGGTAGTTCACTATCGGGGGCACTGGGTAATAAGGGTGAGATCCTGTAGGTGGTCGCACCATCATTAGGAATTTTCTGGATTAAATCACGTCTTTCTAATTCCTCTAAAACAGGCAAAAGTTCGGCGAAGCTGCGGGCTTGAAGACGTTGCAGTTCTTCAAAGGAAAGGTTGGCATCGGAGATGAGTCCTTGACTGCTGATGGTATCCAGTAAGATCACTTCGCGGGGGCTGAGGTGGGCTTGGTTGCGAAATTCTTGTTTGGCTCGATCGATCCCATCTTGGGCTAATTTTTCATTAATGCTGCTGGCGTTTTGTTGGGCGGCTTCGTCGAGGATATAGGTACCGAAGCGGTTGAGAACGCGGGGGACTCCGGTAGATTGGGTGCAGAGGAGATCGGCAGCGGCGGGGGTGAGAGGATGGAAGGCGTTGGGGGCATTAATATCTTGGATTTGGCGATCTGCCGGGCGGACGCTGTTGAGATAGTTGAGCAGCATAAGTTTGGTGGTGTCGAAGTCTAGGCTGCGGAGTTCTTGGCTGAGGTCGAATATTCCTCTTTGGCTGAGTAAGATTTCTTCGGTGAGTCCAGAAGGATGGCCAGTGAGGAGAAAGGATGCTCGGCCTTTGAGGAGTCCTTGGGCGTTGAGTAATAAGTCTTTGATCCGGGAGGGATCTTGTTTGTCGAGGTCGTCGATCGCAATGATTACCCGATCGTAGGTTTCGAGGGCTTTATCCAACAGGTCTTCAAAGCTGAGGTCGGGGATTTGGGGTTTTTGACTGGGGATGGTTTCCGATTTGTATTCACCACCTACTATGGGCACACCGCCTTTGATGGTTTTGCTGGTCTTCGCTGGTTGCCGGGCAGGTTTCAGACCCATGAGGTTCAGGGCCTCTTGTGCCCATTCGTCATTGGGCATTTCCCGCGCTAGGGCAATCAGTGCTGCTGTACCCAAATCGGTGTTCATCGGTAAGCTGATGTAACCGGTGAGAATGTTGGGAACCCGTCGCTTCAAAACTTCTAAAATCGAGAGCATCAGGGCTGATTTTCCGATGCCAATGTCGCCATAGAGTAAAATTCGTCTGCGGCTGTCGCCTTTTAAAATGTTGAGGACGCTTTTGGTTTCTTGATCGCGACCGGTAAAGACTTTGCGAAGAGCTGTCAAAGATTTGCCATCAGCATCCGCCGGGAGACTTTCGGTAAAAGGGTTCTGGGCAATACCCCAGCGCTCGTAATTATTGTTTATTTCGTCGAAGATTTGATCGATGTTAGACATGGTTGATGGCTCACAGTGCTTGCTGGGTGAGGGAGGGGTCTTGCATTTTGGTGATGATTCTTTTGTAGTAATGAATATCGCCGATGCGGGATGAGACTTGGGGTTGCTCTGGGATGGTGTTATAGATAGTTAATGCTTGATCGAATTCAGCGATCGCTAGCTCGGTTTTACCCAGTTGCAATAGTAATTTACCTAGGCCATGATGGCAAAATGCGACTTTGCGGATGTTATTAAGATGCTGAAAAAGTCGCTGGGCATCGCGATAATAAATTCCAGCATAGCTAAGGTTACTGGCAATGTGATGACCGATCGCCAGTTGGTAGCTAACTTCGGCGAGTCCGGGCAGGTCGTCGAGCTGTTGGTGCATTTCCCAACAGGCTTTGAGCCAGTCGAGTCCTTTGTACCAATATTTTTGTTGGATGCTAATGATGCCGGTGGTGAGGCAGATTTGAGCTTGAAGTGAGGGGGTGAGGAAGCTGTTGGTGGCGGTTTGCCATTGGGTGGGCAGGGTTGCGGGTGGCCAGTCTAGTTTGGTGAGGA
Source organism: Synechococcales cyanobacterium OTE_70_metabat_200 (assembly GCA_031375385.1). Lineage (GTDB taxonomy): Bacteria > Cyanobacteriota > Cyanobacteriia > Cyanobacteriales > Chamaesiphonaceae > JAAFHZ01. The sequence goes on from JANMHS010000054.1 coordinate 39,188, forward strand.
GGTTGGCGAGTTCTTGCAGATCGGTATCAATGAGTTGAGGGTTGTGTTGTAGGTCTAGGCTAATGGCTTGTAGCAAGGGTTGGGCGGCTTGGGTTGTTGCTTTTTGGCTCAGGAGGGCTTTTGACCAGAGTGAGAGACTGAGGGCAGCTTTGTACCAGTCGCCTTGGTCTAGGCAGGTTTGGGTCAGTTGTTTTAGGGTGTTATTGGTTCTCTCATTACTATTATTTTCTGAGCTGGAAATGCTCATGCGCTGAAGATAGGCATCAGCTAAATTGTTTTTAAGAGCTTCTAGTTGTTGTGGAAAACCAGAGCTGGCAATAATTGGCAAAGCATTTTCATAGCACTCGATCGCCAATTCAAGATTCTCAGAGCGATCTCCTTTAATTCTTTTATAGTAAGCAGCGGCAAGATTATTTTGGGTCATAGCCCAAGCAATAGGAAGATCTTGCTTGGTTCTTACTTCCAAAGCAAATTGATAGCAAACAATCGCCAATTCAAGATTCTCAGAGCAATCTCCTTTAATTCTTTTATAGTAAGCAGCAGCAAGATTATTTTGGGTCGTGGCCCAATCGGTAGGAAAATCTTGCTTGGTTCTTATCTCTAGAGCATTTTTACAACACTTGATCGCCAATTCGAGATTCTCAGTGGGATCTCCTTTAATCCGATCATTGTAAGCAATAGCAAGATTATTTTGGGTCGTGGCCCAAGCGATAGGTAAACCTTGCTTGGTTCTTATCTCTAGAGCATTTTCACAGTATTTGATCGCTAATTCGAGATTTTCAGCGCGATCTCCCTTAATCCTTTGCCTGTAAACAAATGCTAGATTATTTTGGGTTATTGCCCACTGAATGGGAAAATCTTTTTTGGTTCTTATCTCTAAAGCATTTTCAAAGTATTTGATTGCTAATTCGAGATTTTCAGCGCGATCTCCTTTAATTCTTTGCCTGTAAGTAATAGCGCAATTATTTTGAGTCGTTGCCCAGTCGATAGGGAACTCTTGCTTGGTTCTGATTTCTAGAGCATTTTCACAGAAAGTGATCGCTAATTCAAGATTTTCAGAGCGGTCTCCTTTAATCCTATTCCTATAAACACTGGCAAGATTATTTTGGGTTGTTGCCCATTGAATGGGGAAATCTTGCTTGGGGCATATTTCCAACGCAGATTGACAGCAAGTGACCGCCAATTCGAGATTTTCAACGCGATCTCCTCGAATCCGATTATTGTAAGCATTGGCAAGATTGTTTTGGATACTGGCCCAAGATCTCGGAGCATCTTTACGATCAATGAAAAATAGTTGTAGTTGATTGGTAATCAAAGAAATCTCTAGATTGCTGGCTCGATTTCCCCGAGGAAAGTCCCAAATAGCATTGAGGGCATTAAGAAGTTCCTCGATTCTCAAGTATCTCTGGCCATCGGCTAACCTAGCCTTGCCCCAATCACTTAGCCAATTAGCAAACTCCAGATTTAGCTGATCACTATGTTTATCAAAACAACTATGAATCTCTTGATTGCTTTTGCCCACAATCTGGGTACTAATCTCCAAGAAAAGATCGGCTTGGGGTGCTTTCCGCAAACGCTCCCAATCTTTCATGTCATCAGGAAACAGCAACAGCTCCAAAGGACTCTGCCGCTTAGCCTTGGCATCATGTGATAGCGGTCTAATTGACATCGACTTCCCTCTGAACGGCAGTAATCTCTATGGGCTAATCCCCTTCAGTATAGCAATGGGGGGTAGCCTATTTTAACTTACCCGATACGGGAGATCGCAAAATCTTCCAGACCAACCACAGACCGAGGAAACTAGCCACACCAAAGAGCACATTACTGAGTAACTGCATTTGGGGCGTTGGAGCCGCCGTGGCAACAATCGCTGCCCCGATCACCAAAGCCCCCACCAGCGTACTCAAAGAACGGCGATTAGCCCCATCATCCAAGCTCAGTCGCAACCCATCCAGATCTTGAATAGTGATATTGAAGCGCAAAGTCTCCATACTCAAACGATTCAGCAGAAAGCTTAATTGTCGAGGCGATTCCAGCGATAGGGTTTTCAGCTCCAAAGCAGTTCGCAAAACTGATTGCAGCGGATTTTCGCCCACTAACTGTCGCTGAAACATATCGGTCATCAAAGGTTTGATTTCCGTTACCACATTCACCGCCGGGTAAAACTGCCGCCCCGCACCTTCCAGATTAGCCAAAGACTTGGCAAACAAGCCGATATTCGGTGGCCACCGCAGATTATTTTTGCGCGCAGCCTGCAAAATTTCAAAGAACGCCTGACTGGTATTCAGGCTGCTCAAACTCAGATCCCCATACTTGCGCAGCAGTCGCTCATAGTCTCGTTCCAGTTGAAAGAGATCCACTGTTGCGGTGGCATCGGCCAGTTGCAGGGTGAGCTGGCTACAGCGTTGCGCATCCAGACTGATAATTGCTAGCACCATTTCAATCAGCACAGACTGGGTGCGTGGATCGAGCCGACCGGTCATCCCACAATCCAGAATAGCCAGCCGACCATCCACTAAGTAAAACAAGTTGCCCGGATGAGGATCCGCATGGAAAAAGCCATCTACCAGGTATTGTTGGAAGAAAGCCCGAAATACCAAAGTGGCCAAGGACTTGCGTTCGGCTTCACTATCGCCATTGTAATCTTTTCCTGAAATCTGGGCCGTCAGTACTGGCGCACCATCCAGCCATTCCATCACCAAAATCTTCGAAGTAGTGAGATCGCGGTATATCTTTGGGACAACAATGCGCTTGGGATCGAACCAGCTACTTTTGGCAAGATTCTGGCGTAGCAGTTCGGTGAAACTGGCTTCTTGGGTGAAATCTAATTCGGCACTGAGCGCATTACTAAACTCTTCGGCCAGGGCCACAATATCGTATTGCTTGCCAAAATCCGTGCCCGAGATCAGCTCGGCGATCCGCTTGAGCAGCGCAATATCCCGAGCCACAATGGCATCGATACCCGGTCGTTGCACCTTGAGTGCTACCAATTGGCCGTTTTTGAGGATCGCTCGGTGGGTTTGGGCGATCGAGCCCGCCGCGATCGCTTGGTAGTCAATCTTGTCAAAGATCACCTCCGGTGGCTGGGGCAGTTGGTCGTGAATGAATCTGGCAATTTCTGCTGGTGAAACCACCGGGACATTAGATTGTAGAGAACTCAAGGCCTCAATGTATTCCGGCGGTAGCAGATCGGGCCGAGTGCTGAGTAGTTGCCCCAGCTTGACGTAGACTGGCCCTAAATCGGTCAGAATGTTGCGCAGAATATCTGGCGGCGGTACTTCCGGCTGTCCGGCCCGCCCAAAGGTCAATAGCTGACGCATGTAATCCCAACCGTGCCGGAGGAAAACATCCAGGATTTCTATTTGTCTGGAGCTAGATTGAATGATTTCGGACATGCCTCTCCTTGTCTCCCGGTACCATATTGACCACGGTACGATGTCTCCGGTAGGCTATGCTAACGAAGATTTCTGGAGTCAACCCAAAAAAGTAGTCAGCCATATTGACAACCACTACTATGGAATGGTCTGGCTCCGCTGGAACTAATGCTAGTACATGCCCCAGTATTCGGGCTTAATGAAGTCTTCCATGGCTAGCAGCCAAGCGGCTCGATCGAACCCCGCCGTGACCCGATAAATTTGGAGCTGAGCAACTTGGCGCTCCGGGCCACTGCGGACTAGCCAGAAATAGCTCCAGTAGGTCAAGGCAAACCAACGCAGATAACGACGCTTGAGCCAGCGCAAGGGGTTTTGGCGAAAGGACTGAAATTCTTGCAACATTTTTTTGGTGACAAAAATTGAAGAGATGTAAACATTATGGCAAATTTTTCGCTAAACGTCTCTACTCGTGCATCGCCATGAGAATTTGATGGGTACTCAGTACCTCTCCGCCCGGTGGAATCTGGCGCTGAACATAGCTACCATCGCTCTGTAGCTCCCAAGCCTGACGATTGTCTGCCAACATAATGCCCAGGATCTCGTGGAGGTCCCGAGCGATCTCTGGATCTTCGATCGGTACCAAGGCTTCCACTCGCCGATCCAAATTGCGGGTCATCCAGTCCGCACTGCCAATCAGCACCCGCTCGTTGCCCCCGTTAAAGAAATAGTAGATGCGAGAATGCTCCAGAAAGCGGCCAATGATACTGATCACACGGATATTGTCGCTCAAGCCTGGAATGCCGGGGCGCAGGCAGCACATCCCCCGCACGATTAAATCGATCTTCACGCCCGCTTGGGAAGCTTGGTAGAGACTGGCGATCGTGCTGGGATCTACCAACGAATTCATTTTGGCTACAATTCGACCGGTACGACCTGCTTGAGCATTGGTAATTTCTTGGGCAATCAGTTTACTAAACTGCTCCCGCGCATTGACTGGCGAGATCAGCAGCTTGCGATAGGCCGTCTGGCGCGAATAGCCCGTCAGGTAATTAAACAGATCGGTGAGATCGGCCCCAATATCGGGTCGGGCCGTAAATAAGCCGAGATCCGTATAGAGGCGGGAGGTCTTGGCATTGTAATTGCCTGTACCGATATGCATGTAGCGACGCATGGTATTTCCTTCCCGGCGCACCACTAACACCACCTTCGTGTGGGTCTTCAGTCCCACCAGCCCATAGACCACATGCACACCGGCCTGCTCCAGTTGTCTGGCCCAGGTGATGTTGTTCTGTTCATCGAAGCGAGCCTTGAGTTCCACCAGCACCGCTACTTGCTTGCCTTTTTCCGCAGCAATCATCAGAGATTTCAACAGATTAGAATCGCCGGTAGTGCGATAGAGAGTCATTTTAATCGCCAGCACATCGGGATCTAGGGCTGCTGTATGAATAAAGCGCTCCACCGTGGCCGTAAAAGATTGATAGGGGTGATGGACTAAGAGATCGCGCTCGGCAATCACGCTAAAGAAATCGCGCTTATCTTCATCCGCATCCAAGCAGCGCAGGCGGGCGGGTAAGGCCGGAGTCCAGTGGGGATCCTTCATTTCCGGCAGGGGTAGAGAAAAGATCGCAAACAGATCGCTGAGTCCCAGCAGACCATCGATCGCATACACATCGCTATCTTCCAGATCCAGCTCATCCTTGAGCATCTCGATAATCTGGGGTGGCGTAGAATTCTGGACTTCGATGCGCACCACCGAACCACCCAGACGGCGCTTGCGCAATTCCTGCTCGATCGCCAGTAACAGGTCATCCGCATCTTCTTCGGCCACGGCAATATCCGCATTGCGGGTCACCCGGAAGAGATAGCATTCTCGGATATCCATGCCTGGAAACAGGGCATCGAGATTGTGGGCGATCAGCTGCTCGATCGGAATCGCCGTCCACCGCACGTTTTCTTCGCCAGCAATCTCGATCGGAATCGCAATAAAGCGCGGTAAGACCTGGGGCACCTTGACCCGTGCAAACAATTCTTCGCCGGTTTCCGGATGCTGGATGACCACGGCCAAGCTCAGGCTGAGATTGGAAATATAGGGAAAAGGATGGCCGGGATCCACGGCCAAGGGCGTGAGCACCGGAAAGATGCGTTCTTCAAAATATTGCTGCAAGTACTTGCGCTGCTCTTGGTTCAGCTCAAAGTAGTTGAGGATGTGAATGCCTTCCTTCGCCAATAGCGGGCGCAGTGACCGCTCGAAGTGGCGATATTGACGTTCCAACAGGGGGCGCAGCCGCTGGCCGATCGCCTCTAACTGTTGACTGGGGGTGCGGCCATCGACGGTGGTTTTGATGACCTGGGCGGCAATCTGCTGCTTGATGGTGGCTACGCGCACCATGAAAAATTCATCTAGATTGACACTGAAGATCGCCATGAACTTCAGCCGCTCTAGGAGCGGTGTCCGGGCGTCGATCGCTTCATGCAAAACGCGGGCATTAAACTCCAGCCAGCTCAGCTCACGACTGAGATAGTAGGCTGGATCCTGAAGATCGATAGGAGTGCTGATGACTTTGGCTTTCATACATTCATTGTGCCCAGGGCAGCGGCGGATCTTCTGATGTTAGAACACCTGGTCTTCTTGGCCTTCCCACCAATGGCCTAGCCGCATGAGGTCTTGGTGGATATCTTCCAAGCGAGCGATGTATTCTTGGGGTAACATATCGTCTTTTTGCTCCGCCAGCTTGGCTAGCCGTAACTGTACTAGCATCCAAGGTTTTTGATAGTCGCCGGTTTTCTCTAAATATTGGCCGAATTCAGAACTGTTCATAAATTTGGGAAATAGTTGTTTTTGTTGATTGTAACGACTTCTTGATCCCGCAGGATGGGTACTCCCGTATCGACGGAGAGCGGTCAACCCGGCGATCGGTTCAGCAGCCAACGCAGCCATTGGTTGGCCGATCGCCAACCAGTTAACTTTTTCAAGCCCGGTGCCTGCTCATCGGTCAAGTCGCAGACGGAGGCTAGGGCGGCATATTGCAAACCTAGAAAACTATCTACCGGCCCATAGCTGCTGCCAGCCGTAATGATTCCTGCTCCATAGACTCGGCCTCGATCGTTGGCCAGGGGGGCGATCGAAAACTCCGGCGTGACGGTCAGTTGGCTGCGGCTATTCAAGGGCAATTGGTATTGCTGCACCAGATCGGCTAGTAAATTGTTATCCATGGCAGTACCGGCCAGACCGGTGGCGTCGATCGCATAGTCCGCCATCAAAGGCGCAGCGGCGTTCTTGAGATAGATGGTGAGTCCTCGACCATTTAAGTTGGGAGTGACGGACTGCACTGCCCCAGTAGCCATCCGATACCAACCCTTACCCAAGCCACCGGACAGCACCTTCAGCCAGTCGCGCCGCTGGGGAATGGTCGCTCCTTCCCAATCCGCTAGCAATTGGGCCTGCTGCTCTGGGGTAGTGGCTTCTAGCAACATTTTGTAAGAGCCACCCCAGCAAGCTTTGGGCCATTCTAAGGCCTGAAGTTCGTAGTTGTGCTGGATGGCTCGCTGGGTCAATCCGTACTGCTGCCCTTGGTTTTTGGTTGCGGGCCAGAGATGAATGACCTCGATCTCTTGCTCCCGATTGGATCGGCGGACTTGGTAAATCCGTTGCAAAATCCGGCAGGCAATGATGCCCGACCCCCGCAATAGCACCGTGCCACCTTTACTGGCTAGTTGGTCATAAATATTGTCGTGGTGTTCGTAAGCATTGACCACCAGCGTAAAATCTTTGGTAGTTTGGCGGTATTCTTGCAAATCCGGCAAAAAAGCCACCGCTGGATAGCCGGTAGCCAAATGTACGTAAGAAGCTAAGACAATGGCAAAGCGATCGCCCTGGTTAAATAGAATGGCATAGCGGCCATCGTCGGTCTGGCGGATGGACTGCACCAAGGCATAGCGGAGCATACTCTGCCAGCCAATCCGGGCCGCTTCCCGATCAACCGATCGCAACACCTGCTCGTCCGTTGGCCCATAGGAATTCTCTAGCATGGGTTCTGCTAGCAGTTGCCAGAAAGTTTGGCCGCACTGCCATAACTTTCCCCTGGCCAGCTTTTGCAGAGCTTCCCTCGTACCATAGCTGGGAAAGCCCCAAATATTATCGGGGCAGGCATCGCTGCTTGATCGAAGGCGCTCTCGACCGGACACATGGGCATTCAGGCACAGCTGGTGGTAACGACCGTAAACGGATTTTTCCGGACTGAGGATCGCGATCTGCTCCGATCGCACCCCGGCAATCCGCAGCAGATCCACCCAGGCAAAGCTGCCAAAGCCCCCACCAATCGCCGCATAGTCAACAGTTTCTACGGTCAAACCGGTGGCGTGCAGATCTGCGACTGACAGGCGGCTCTGCTGAAAGACCATCGGCAGAAAGCCGTTCTGGGTCACCGCTTGGGCTGGCCCAGTCAGGTGCGGATCGGGAATATTAGTAATGGGGTTGAAAAGAATCTTGGAGCTGCTGCTGGGCGGGCCAAACTGGCTCAGGTTGATAGTATAGCTGCCGATCTGGAGTCGATCGCCGGGCAAGAGGGGCTGGCGCAGCTGAGATGCGCCGTTGACCTGGAGTCCGTTGCTACTATTTTGGTCTGTAATAACGATTTGGCCGTTTTCTTCGTCGATCAGGGCATGGTAGCGAGAAATTTGGCCGTCATCGAGTTGGATGCGGGAAACTCGGCGACCACCGATTTCGATCGGCAGTTGCGAGAACTCTCGCCCCATGGCGATCGGGGTATTCAGTACTGGTGCGCGGCGTTCCCCGCTGCTGGGGTCTTCCCAGGTCAAACTAATTTGCATAGGGCAAGCTTTAGGGCCACAGAATTGTGGTGTACCGCAGGGCGGCTCACTGTGGGAATGCTACCAAAGTAGCTGGTGAAAATTATACTATGCTGTTTCCGTCGAAATTCTACAGCTCGATTTCCAGGGCCAGTTGGTAGATGTGTCGCTTGCCGATCGAGGTCAAGGCGGCCAGTTGTTTGCTGGCCTCAGAGCGGGAGATACCTTGGGCAAACATCTCAGCCAGCTCAGTTTTCAGGGATTCATCGGAATGTTGGATGGGCGTGATCGTAGCCCCGGCCAAGATCACCGTGTACTCTCCTTGGGGCTCTTTTTGTTGGTAGTGATCGATCGCTCCTGCCACCGTACCCCGCCAGAATTCTTCGTGCAGCTTGGTCAGTTCGCGGCCCAGCACGATCGCTCTCTCTGGCTCTAAAGCTTGGGCCAGATCGGTGAGGGTTTTCCGCAAGCGGTGTGGAGATTCGTAGAAAACGATCGTGCGTTGTTCGCTGGCGATTCCTTGCAAGCGTTGCTGGCGCTCGGCTCCTTTGACTGGCAGGAATCCTTCAAAAACAAAGCGATCGCTGGGCAGGCCGGAGGCACTGAGTCCGGTAATGACCGCCGTTGGGCCGGGAATTGGCTCTACTCTAATCCCTTCTGCCACGCAGGCAGCTACTAATAGATAGCCCGGATCGGAAATTCCTGGCATTCCAGCATCGGTCACCAGGGCGATCGACTGTCCGGCCTGGAGCTTCTCTAGGAGCTGAGGAATCTTTTGTTGTTCGTTGTGCTGGTGATAGCTGATTTGGGGTGTGGTGATCTGGAAATGGTGCAGGAGTTTGCCGGTGTGGCGCGTGTCTTCGGCAGCGATTAGGTCGGCTTCCTGCAAGATCCGTAAAGCCCGCATGGTGATGTCTTCTAGGTTCCCGATCGGGGTGCCAACTAAATAGAGCGCCACTAGGCCATTTCCCAATAGGTTTCCACGTCTAGATAGGTGCCTCTAGTCAGCCGAATTTGGGCTAAGGCCATGATCGTGGGAATGATCCGACCGTAGTTGGTGGAAATAGCCCGCCAGCCCAGATCCGCAAAGAACCAGCCCCACATGGCGGGGCCGAGGAAGGCAAAGATGCCGCGCACTGCTCCTTGGGTGGCGGCGGCGGTGACCATGCCCCGCCGCGCTAAATGCATGGCCACATAGGTCTGAATCTGTCCAGCCACGGCCATGCCGCCTTTGACGATCACCTGTTGGGTGACTTGGTAGGTAGCTAGATGAATGGCAAATTGGCGGGCAATCTGTTGCAGGACGATCGGCTGCACCACGGAACTCAGCACTAGGGCGCTACTACCGGTGAAGATGAGCTTCAGGGAATCGTGCTGAATATTTAGGGGGAGGGGCCGATCGAGCTTGGTCTGGCTGAGGGATTTTTGGATGCGGGTGGTAATGGCCGTTTGTTCGGCGCTGGGCAGTTGTTGGTAAGCCTTGCCCATCAGGTGGATGAATAGCTCTGCTTCTAGGTCTTCGGTGCTGAGTTGTTTGGAGTAGGGCATCTTCAGGTACCGACAGACCTGAATGATTGTTTGGCGGTAGGAAACTTGTTGCGTCCGACCTTGCAGGACTGTCAGGCCATCGGCGGCTAGGTAGCGGAAACGTTGCTCGATCGATTCAATCCACTCCACGCGCTCCTGGCTCTGAATATCCAAAGGTTCAGGGGTGTTGACGTAATCTAGGGGATTGAATTTCCGGCAAAAAAGAATCCTGGTGAGCTGTTGTAGCTCATCATCTGTCGCTAACTCTAGTACGGTACGTAGTTCGTCCAAGGCCACTCCTCCTCACCTGAGGTTTTTTTCTAGGCGATCTAAATTCCGCCTCTCATTGTAGCCTGCTTTTTGTTTTCTTGGACTGCGGCTCAAATCTCCAAAGCTATTTCTGCAAACTTCAAAGATTAATGTTTGTTAACTGTTTTATGGGTTCTCTCGCAAAATGTTAATTTCCGAGATCCTTTTGTCGATACTAACGATAGTCAGATGCAACACTACCTTATTAATCCGATGCAGACCAAAACTGCCCCTACCGAATCGCCCCAAGCTCGGGAGCACCAAGAAAAGCTAATAAAGGCTCGTAAAAACATTAAAAATGCCTACCATGCAGGGCTATTTTCTGGTGGAATGACTTTGTTTTTCACGCTGGCGGCGATGGGAAGTCCAAAAATCGCTGAGAAAACTGGACTTGGTATTTTTGCGCTAATCGATGTGGTTTTGATATTCGGATTGACCTATGGCATCAATCGGGGCAATCGCCTGGCAGCTAAGTTCATGCTGGGATATTTTGCCTTGAGTAAAATACTTCAAGTTGCCTCCGGTCAGTTTAGTGGGATATTTGTTGGCCTGCTATTAATATATTGTTTCTACCTTGGGGTAATCGGCACCAACGCACTTTATGAATTGCAGATGGAAGAATATGCGCGAGGCGATTTCGGGAATTCCTATGGAGCCGATCAAGCCGATGAAGATGAGTATAACGAAGTTGCCAGTCCTGCCCAAGCTACTCATGCACCAAAAGCTGTCAGCAAATTTTGGGTATCTGATGAGCTAGTGGAACTCTGTCGGGGCGATCGCTCCCAAGCGGAATGGTTAATCCACCAGTTACGGGTGAAGCATCCTGGTCAAGATATGGATTGGTGCAATGAACAGGCGATCGAACAATTGAAGAATCCCCAGACATCCAAGAAATAAGATCTGACCAGCTCAGCGACATTATGCAGGCTCATGCCAATCCAGACTTGATATGCTTTCCCTAAATTTCGTTTTTTCAGCTCAGTCCCAGTCGGCGATCAGCAATGTTGCCAATGTGATCGTCCCTGAAAGTGGGTTTTGATGTGGATATGCGGCAGGCGATCGAAGCACTGGCGATCAATCAGGCGGCCAAGAATTCGCTGGTGACTATCTTCGAGAGCTGCGATGCTAAATACAACCTCAATGACTTCAATGCTTGTGTGCAAAGCCGCAAAGTGATAGCGGACACTTTGGTGCAAAATGTCCAATCGAATACGCAGAGTTTCGGTAATGAGGCTTTCAAAGCCCAACTGAAAATCTGGCTGGTAGATTTGCAGCAAACAGCGAATTCCTATGCTCAGATGACCTCACCGCAGCAGGTTGGTCAAATTTTTGGTATCGACAATACTTCACCAGCATCAATGCCGGAGCCCCAAATCAATATTGGACAATTTCCAGTAACGCCCCCCTCTGCTGCCCCTGCTGCTTCCGCTTCACCAGCGGCGACTGCTTCCCCAGAAGCTTCTGCTGCTCCTACTGCAAATGCCCCAGCGGCTGCATCAAAGTCTCTTAACGTCTTTGCTAGCTCTACTTACACAAGTAAAGCTTCGATGCAAGAGCTCAATACCATGATCTTGAGCTTTCGGAAGGCATTTTTGTATGTGATCGAGGTCATGCTGTTAGTCACTGCTCTAATTGGGCCAATTTTTGTGGCCCTGTCGATGTTCCCGGTGGGTACTAAGCCCATGTTAGCTTGGGGTACTTCTTTCCTGTCTCTGGGCTTTTGCAAGATTTGCTTTAGTCTGATCTCTGGTTTGTCGGCGATCGCCTTTGTGTACGCAGGCCCAGATAACATCGATATGACTGTAGTAGCCATAGTGCTGGGACTATTAGCTCCTGTGCTGGCCTTCGGCATCGCATCAGGCTCTGGTCTCAATGCGCTGAGTAATGTCTCCCAGATATCTCAGAACTTTGGAATCAACACTGGTGCTGCTTACTATGTACCAGGAAGTGGGCAACCCAGTGGCAATAATGAAAGTACAACTAAGGGTAATGGGAAATTCTAGAGGAGTTTGGATTTTATGATGAAAAAGAACACTGTTTTCTTTGCCTGTATAGTTTCCAGCATATGGATTATGACGGGCAACATAGCAATAGCTGGAACACCTACGAGTAAAACGCCTTGGAGAGTTATAGATAAAAGTCTAGGTGAGTTACTAGACTCAGGCTGGAAAATAATTAGCCATAGCAGCCATAGAGTGGTCATTGCACCATACACCAATGGGGCAACCGATGAGTCAACCTTTAGTTACATTCTTCATAAGAATGGTAAATACATCAACTGTATAATCGAGAACCCTCGTCCAGACAACTCTTATTCAGCATGTCGTCAACTTAATTAGTGATAAATGAGTTCTACTGTTGTTACTGAGTCAGTTGCCGTGTTTAAGGTTATGCAAGATCCGCTTTTTAGTCTGATCTCTAGTTTGTCGGCGATCGCTGTGCAGCGGTGGAGGATCCGAGGTTGGCGTGGATCTGGTTGGCGAGTTGGCGATGCTGCTGAGCAGAGGCTGCTCTTTCCGGCAGAACATTGCATGAACGAGACGTTTCACGTTGGCGGAGCCTCTCCTTTAGAGAAACGCCAACGTGGTTGTCGATCGTGTCTTTGGTGGACATGGTTTGGCAGTGGGGTGGAGTTGGCGTAGAATGTTCTGGTTGGTTATAATGAGGGGGTATCGATGCCTACCGATGAGCAAGCGCAGGCTTGTCTGCGGCTATGTCAAATGCTGTCTAGTGGATTTCAGCCGATTCATTTGTTTCGGTACGATCCAGAAACTCAGACAGTTTATGTTTTGGCTGGTGTGACGGAAGGAATTCAAGTAATTGTTGATCCCAATGGTAAATGGAGGTTTGCAGATGAATAAGCCAGATTTTAGTGCGATGACTAGCAAACAGCTCAGAGCCTATGCTTTGGTTCATCGTGAAGAGGATGCTGTTTTCACTGAGTTGATTAAGCGTGTTCAGCGCAGTGGCACGACGTACCCATATCCTCAGACGGAGCAAGACTTCGAGGAAATGAAGCGCATCCTCCACCGTAGACTCTATGGTGATGATGCCATCTAGGTTTAGTGGCGATCGTAGTGATCCTTAAGCCCAGATAGCTTGGCAAGCTAAAAGTTGAGTTTCTGTTCAAAGAAATCACCGAACTCGATGACCGATCGCAGACCCCAACAGCTTTCATCGGTCAGAAACCCGACTCTTAGGCGCATAGCCACAAAACTAAAAGTCGGGTTTCTGCTCAAAAAGTCTGGGCATTCAGTGAATACAATATAGTTGAGGCTTGCTCGTCGCACACCAGCAATGGCTAAGAATCTTCCAAAGTCCCTGCTAACATGGGTTTATCCTTCCCGCTTGTAGTTCCCTTCCAGCAATTGTTCCAGACTTTTCTGCATCACCAAAGTAGATAAGGTTACATTTGTAGATATTTCCCCCTGAATCGGTAGAATTAGACCAGACCACTCGTTCCAGCTGGCTATGAAAATGTTCATAGAGCAGCGCCTTGATCCCTAGCTCTTCACCAACAAAGTAGACTGCATTTTGCTCAGAGTATCAATCAAAGTTTGCACCTGCTCATTGGCCCGAAACACCCCCAGACCCCGCGCTGTCACCTTGCCCGTACTATAGACAAAGCGCGATCGCACACTCTCGGTCAGATTTTCTGCCAACAAATTCCAAGCCGGCTCGGCCATCGGTGTTTCCAGCACCACATGCTGCTTGCCATCGGGCTTGATCCGGCTAAAGCCAAGCTGTTTGGCGATTTGTTTGAGTTCGATGATCAACAACAATTGCTGCGCCGACTTCGGAATTTCGCCATAGCGATCGACCCATTCCGCCGCAATCATCGCCAACTCCGATCGATCCTGGGCGGCGGCGACCGATCGATAGGCACTCATCTTTTGATCCAAATCCGGAATATAATCCGCTGGAATCAGCGCCGTCACATGCAGATCGATTTGGGTATCGTCCACCTGGGGAATTTCCTGACCACGAATTTCTTGAATCGCCGTTTGCAGCATATCCATATATAAATCAAAACCCACCGTCTCCATTTGGCCAGATTGCTCCGCCCCCAGCAAATTGCCCACCCCGCGAATCTCCATATCCCGCGTTGCCAATTGATAGCCGGAGCCTAACTGGGCAAATTCCTGGATCGCCCGCAGCCGTTGCCGGGCTTTATCACTCAAGCTATCGGCCCTAGGATAGAGCAACCAAGCATGGGCCTGAATGCCAGCGCGCCCTACCCGACCGCGCAGTTGATAAAGCTGCGACAACCCAAAACGATGGGCATCTTCAATCAGAATCGTATTTACCCGGGGAATATCCAATCCTGATTCGACGATCGTCGTACACAGCAATAAATCGGCCTCACCGGAATTAAAGGCCAACATCGTGGCCTCCAGCTGGGCTTCATCCATCTGACCATGGGCCACGGCGGTGCGACAACTCGGCACTAATTCCCGAATTTTAATCGCTGTTTCTTCGATTCCTTCCACCTTGGGTACCACATAAAATACCTGGCCACCGCGCTCCAATTCTTGGCGAATTGCCGCCCCAATCACCTCTTGATTATAGGGTGATAAATGAGTCTGAATCGCCCGCCGGGAAGGTGGTGGCGTAGTAATTAAACTCATTTCTCGCACACCGGACAAAGACATATATAAAGTGCGCGGAATGGGTGTGGCCGAAAGAGTCAGCACATCTACATGGCTCTTCATGGTTTTGATTTTTTCTTTTTGATTCACTCCAAAGCGTTGCTCCTCATCGACGACCAGTAGTCCCAGATTGAGCGGATTCACCTCCTTGCTGAGGACTTGATGCGTACCGACTACTACATCTAATTCACCGCTGGCCAGTCGCTGCAAGATATTTTTGCGCTCCTCCGGAGTGCGAAAGCGATTCAACAACCCAATCTGAATCGGGTAGGGGGCAAAGCGTTCTAGCAAAGTGTGATAGTGCTGCTGAGTTAAAATAGTGGTGGGAGCCAGGAAAATCACTTGCTTCTGGGCCGTGGTGACCGCCTTGAAAATAGCCCTAATGGCCACCTCGGTTTTCCCAAAGCCCACATCGCCGCAGATTAACCGATCCATCGGTCGATCGCTTTCCATATCCCGTTTCACATCGCGGATCGCCGTCACCTGATCGGGGGTGGGCTGGAAGCGGAAAGAATCCTCTAGTTCCTGTTGCCAAGGCGAATCGGCTGGGAACGTGAAGCCCTGGGTCTCCGCCCGCTCCGCATAGAGCTTCAGCAGATCGAAAGCCAGTTTTTTAATGGATTTCTGGACCTTGGCTTTGGTCTTGGCCCAGGCTTGGCCAGACATCTTATTCAGCTCCGGCGCGGTGGACTCCGTGTGGCGGAAGCGAGAGAGTACCCCGAGCTGATCCGCAGCCACCCGCAACAGACCGTCGGCATACTGGATGGTCAAATAATCTCGGCTGTCATCGTCGATCGAGATATTCTCCAGGCCCATAAACCGGCCCAGGCCATAGTGGCGATGCACCACAAAGTCACCCGGTTGGAGCTTGTTGGGATCCACCTTTTTGGAAGTGGCCTGACGGCGCTTGCGCACATAGTTAAAGCTGACTAGCGAATGCTGACCGAAGAACTCCCGATCGGTCAACACCAACACTCGGAAGGTCGGCAAAATAAAACCCTCTAGCTCGGCCATCCCAGAATATTTCAGGGCCACGGAAGTGCGTTGGATCTGGAGCTTGTCGATCGAGCCAAAGTCCCTGGGGTTGGGCACGAACTGGGTGGGACAGTCGTGTTCTTGGAGCAACGCCGCCGAGCGGGAAGGCTGGGCCGAGAGCACCCAAGTGGAATAGGTGGGCTGGTGTTGGCGGAGAGTGGCTCCTAGCTTGGCAAACTGGTGGGGCAAAACAGGTAGGGGCCGACTGGCCAAATTCAGCCCCTCGCCCTCCACGGCGATTTCGCTGAGCTTGAGATACGGCAGCCGAGCATTAATAGTCCCAATCGACTCCGCCAAGGGCCCGTGCTGGTGGTGAGCGGCACAGCGATCGAAATCATCCACTGCCAACAGCGTCGCTGGCGGCAAATAGTCCACCAATCCATACTGGAGCTGCTCCAGCCCGAAAATCTCCCAGTTAGTCGGGGTTAGCAATAGCCGATCGATCCCATCTAAAGAGCGCTGGGTGGCCGGATCGAATTCCCGCATTTTTTCCAGTTCGTCGCCAAACCACTCCAAGCGCACCGGCAGCTCCGCCGCCACTGGAAACAGATCGATAATATCGCCCCGCCGACTCCATTGGCCTTCGCTTTCGACCAAAGCTACTCGTTCGTAACCCAACGTAGCCAGTTGATCGCCAAAGTCGGTCAGATCCATTTCCATCTGCAAGGTCAACTCGCAGCAGGATGCCTGAAACCGTTCCACCGCCGGTAAATGAGCAGTGAGGGCCAGGGTTGTAGACACGATCGCCAGTGGTTTATCCGTAGTCAACAAAGCAGTCAAGGTCTGCATCTGACCCCAAACCATTTCCGATTCTGGCGCGCCGCTGCTCTCAGCGACGGGATAGAAGTAAACCTGTCCCCAGTTCATAGCTTCCAACTGGGCCGCCCAGCGGCTGGCTTCTTCGATCGTGGCTGTCACCACCCATAGATGGCGTTGTTGCAGCTGGGCCAGTGCCGAGGCCACAATTCCCCTCGGCAGACGGGCCGCACCACTGAGGTGGAGCTGGCGATCCCGATCGAGCTTCGTGGAAATTTCGTGGGTGAGCTGAGACTGACTGAGCATCCGAATGAGAGCAGAAAATGCCATGCCAGAACCCCCTAGGCTGCCAGCTGCGCGATGGCATGCTGATGGTCGGGCAGGGCCGTGAGAAAATTGCGCAAAATATCCTTGCCCCTGGTGGTCAGAATACTTTCGGGGTGAAACTGCACACCCTCCACCCAGGGGTATAACCGGTGCCGCAGACCCATAATGGTCTGGTCGGCGATCCAAGCAGTGATTTCTAGGGAGTCCGGGCAACTGGGCCGATCGACAATCAAGCTATGATAACGGGTCGCCGTCAAAGGACTAGGCAGGTCACGAAAGACTCCGGTGTTGGCATGGTAGATCTCGGAAGTTTTGCCATGCATCAGCTCCGCTGCCCGCACTACCTGACCGCCGAATACTTCGCCGATACTTTGATGACCGAGGCAGACTCCCAGAATCGGCAGCTCCTGACCCAGTTCGCGGATGATGCTCATGGAAATCCCTGCCTGGTCAGGACGACCGGGGCCTGGGGAGATCAGAATGGCAGCGGGCCGCAGCTGGCGAATTTCGTTAATGGTGATTTGATCATTGCGCACTACTTGGATCTCTTGGGCTACCGGCAACTGTTCGCCTAGCTCCCCTAGGTACTGAACGAGATTGTAGGTAAAACTATCGTAATTGTCGATTACAAGAATCATAGTGGCCGCAAATGAACATTGATATTCATCTAAGCTTACAGCCAATTAGCAATGGTCGGATCGCAGGATTAGCGATGAGTCATGAGGAGTGTCAGCAGGCGCGGTAAGAGCAGCCAAGAGGCCACCATTAAGGAGGTCATCGCTGAGATGAGCACCGCTCCAGCAGCACAGTCTTTGGCAATCTTGGCTAGCTCGTGGTAGGTTTTTTCGACGGTCAGATCCACCACCGACTCGATCGCTGTATTCAACAGCTCCAGTGTCAGCACCAAACTACAGACCAAAGAAATGATCGCCATCTCGATCGGGGGCAGCTTCAAGTAAGCACCCAAACAAACGGCAGTGGTACCTAAAATGCAGTGGATGCGGAAGTTTCTTTGGGTTAAAAAGGTATAGGAAACGCCCTGGGAAGCGTAGCGGAAGCTGGCAAAAAGATTGCTAGCTACCTGTAGAGCCAACTCACGCTTGAGTTCGGATCTTTTACCGGAAAGACTCGTTGCTTTAGTAGCCATACTGGGTGGGGATGTAGAATCGATATCCGGTGGTGCGGCAGAGTCTATGGCGCTCAGCCCATCGCTGAACTCTATCGCCGACTCGTCCAGTTTAGACTCCATAGCTCCTTTTCCCCTCTGTAAAAAATACGATTTGTAAAACTGAGAATTGGTACTTATAGCCGATATTGCCTAGATTGTCGCAGTTGCTACTCCAATTGTTCCCAACAATCTTCCCTGACAGGCGAGCATTTCGGCCAAAGTGAGATCGTCCGGGTGATCCCAGCCCAAAAGATGGAGAAAACCATGGCTGGCTAGCCACAATAACTCGATGGATAGGGAATGGTTCTGCTCGATCGCCTGTCGCTGGGCCGTATCTACTGAGATGATAATATCACCCAGATAGACCGCCTCACCGGCGGGATAGGGAATGCTTTCATCGATTGAGGCGAAAGCTAGCACATCAGTCGCCCGATCCTGCTGGCGATACTGACTGTTGAGCTGCTGGATTTCTTGATCATCGGTCAAGCGCAGGGCGATCTCGTAGCCTGGGGCGCTGGGTAGACTGAGACCGGGCTGTTCGATCCAGGTAGCGAAATATTGCTCCCACTGTTGTTCCGTAATCGGCTGGCTGGCATGTAAGTTTTGGACGGTCAGCTCGATCATGGTTGCTTAGCGAGTAATGTAGGCGAGACCCACCAATAAAGCCAACATGCCGAAGGTACTGAGAAAAAAGTGCTGAAGTGATTTGCCTCTTTTGCGAACCATATTGCGCATGGCATGTTTGACGTAGCTGCCCTTAGGTGGGGCCGTTGCTGTCTCTGCCGGTTCTGGCTGCTGTTGGGTAGGGTCGGGCGAGACACTGACAACTTCTGGCTTCACGCTTTTCACCGAATTAATGGATGGTCTGGACTGGGACTGAAATCAAATCTAACATGAATTTTGGAGGAGGGTGTTTACTGGACTTGCGATTATCCAGCGAACACCCTCAGCCACTTTTAGCCCCAAAGTATAACCACATGGCTATAATTGGCCTCCAAGGTATTAATTGGAGCCTTTTTCGCTCCCCCCATCGGTTTTAGGAGCTGCTTCACCTGCTGGAGCTTTATTGTCGCCCTTTGGTTGAGCCGATTCGGCAGGAGCGGCATCGGGCTTGCCTTGACCCTCATTTTTAGGCTGCACCGATTCGCTAGGAGCACTATCTGGTTTGCCCTGATCTTCATTCTTGGGCTTGGCCGATGCACTGGGCTTAGCCGATTCACTAGCCTTAGGCTTGGCCGATGCGCTAGGCTCAGCAGATTTTTTGTCATCCTTGGCCGATGGACTAGTGGTGGGTGTAGGGCTGGCCTTTTTGGGTTGCTCCTTGCCAGCACTTTTCTGCTTCTTAGTGCCGGAGGACCTACTGCCAGAATTACCGCCTGTAGAAGATCTATTCTCGCCGGTGGCCGCTGGTGGCACGGTGGCCACACTAGCGGCGGGACTGACGATCAAACTAGGACTAACGGTGGCTGATGGTGTAGTGGTAGTTCCTGTGCAGGCAACCAGCGTGGCACCTAAACTTAGACAGAGAAGTAGACTGATCGACTGAGAATTCATGCTTGTATTTCTTGTATTTCTTGTAGTGCTAAGTATAAAAACTTATAGCAGATTTCATGCCCTGTCAACTAAGGACTGGAATTCTTCTATTGAAGCTGCCGAGCAGTATGGTTGGGAGTTGGTGTTTTGGGAGGAGAGCAGCGGGGGCAAGTGCAGCCTGAAGATTTAATCTGTCTTTTCCAAGGTTGATTTGTCAATGGTTCGGACAGTATGGTGATTAAGAGCAACGATCTTTTGACAATGGGATAGCCACTTAAAGCGAAATAGCACAGGCTAGAAGCACATGTCAAACCCGCCTCCGAGTTGATTCGAGGGCGGTTTTGATCGCGCAGGATAAGATCTGGCTAGCCACTGTTGTGCTGGCTTGAAATTCTAACCATGCATGCTTCTAACACTGCAAGATGATGGGCTAGTTGGCATAGAACTCTTCAGAGTCGGCATAGATTTCAAAGATATCGTCCATGCTGCTTAGGGTGAACAGCATTTTTATTTGATTATCGATCGAGCAAATAGATAGCTTGCCGTTTGCTTCTCGCACCTTTTGTGAAGCTAGTACTAGTGTAGCTAATGCTGAACTATCCATGAAGGTGAGATTTTGACAGTCCACCAAAATATTCCGGCAGCCAGCATTGACACTTTCCACAATCTCTGCACGTAACAGGCCACAGTTGGTAATATCCAAAACACCAGTGGGCTTGATCACACCAACAGCATTATTGCGATCGGACTGAGTTGAAATTGTTGTGACACCACCACTCTGGATATTTTGGGCTTCAGCTAGGGCCTGAGCATAACGTTCTTTCATTTTGGCTTGCTTTTCCAGCCTGGATTCAATTGCTTCGCGCAACTCTACAGTGGTAAAAGGTTTCGTTAGATAGTCATCAGCACCCAAAGACATGCCTTTGCGCAAGTCAGTTTTGGTAGCCATGGCTGAGAGGAAAATGAATGGTGTCTGGATCGTGTCAGGATGCTCACGAAGTGCTGACAGCACCTCATAACCAGTCATTTCGGGCATTGATATATCACAGACAATCAGATCTGGCAAGAAACTCAGAGCTATTGCTACTCCGGCCTTGCCGTTGTCAGCAGTAAGTACTTCAAAGTCTTCCAGCTCTAAAATCTCTTGAATATTAGACTGAATCGCTTTCTCGTCTTCGATAATTAGAATGGTAGCCATGTTTAGTATGTTCGATAAATTTCATGGAAATCTGAGGCGTTGCTGCATAAATCAGCTAGCTCAAAACAGGAACCAAACAAAAGTCATTACTGAAGAACTAGCTTTGAAAGTATTGCTCATCGTAAAGACCTCATGCTAAGAGACTACTTTCGCAAGATGTGTACTATGCAGGAAAGCCCTAAATTACTGGGGCTAAGTTATTTTTCGCTATTAGTTAGAGAGAATCGGGAAGATTTCAAGATTTTTATCTAGTGAGTTCTCGGGAATAGAGCCGAAACTCAATTGACGACAGAGGCAATCTAAGGTGATTAGTCAGGTAGTTGGGTGGCAATTGCTGATCGAATTTCCTTGGGAGTAAATGGCTTGGTGAGATAGTCCGTTGCACCTAATTTTAGACCTTTCTGTTTGTCTTCGGGCGTAGAATTGGCCGATAGAAACAAGAATGTTGTATTAGATGTTGAGGGGTTAGTACGCAATGCGGAGATGACTCCATAGCCATCGAGTCCCGGCATCATCACATCGCAAATAATTAGATCAGGCTGATGCTCAATTGCCATCTGTACACCGATTTCACCATTTTCAGCAGTAAATACTTCAAAATCTTCCATTTCCAGAATTTCCTGAAGATTTTCCCGGACAGCATATTCGTCTTCGATGATTAAAATTTTGCTCATGGCTTTGGTGATGGTAAGTTACTAGAATTGCTAAGGAGCGATTCGATTAATAGGTATATTTACTGTGAAGGTAGTACCGACATTGACTTCACTTTCGATCTCGATGGTTCCATGGTGAATTTCCACACAGCGCTTCACGATCGACAGCCCCAGACCAGTGCCAGGAATAGTGCTGACATTCGTACCACGATGGAAAGACTCGAATAACCTTTCTTGGTCTTCAGCAGAGATCCCAATCCCTTGGTCTGATACAGAGAAGGTAAGATAGAATTGTTCGATACTTAAATCGAAGCGCACCTCACTATTCGGGAATGAGTATTTGATCGCATTAGAAAGCAAATTGGTGAGGATTTGACGAATTAATTTACTATCAACATTGACCATCATCGTATTGTCATCCACAACGATGTTAGGAGCTTCCCCACTGAGATCGCCACTAAAGAGGTCGCCATGGTAAACATTGAACTTGAACCGACCTTCAGCATCATTACTGGATTCAATTTGTTCAATTATTTCGTGACAAAAGGCGACCAGCTCGATCTTTGATCGATTACATTCTACTTTGCCCGCGTCAGTTTGATAAATCAGCAACACATCCTCCAACAAAGTAGTCATATGCTTGACTGCCGATTGGATTCGATGCCAATGCTTCGCTCTTTTAGTTGGGTCTAGCTTTGCATCATATTCTTCCAATAAGCCTGTAGAAGAAGATATGATGCTCAGTGGAGTTCTGAATTCATGAGAAGCAGTAGTGATGAAACGAGTCTTGAGGCTGCTCAACTCTTGCTCCTGCTTGAGAGCTTTCTTGATTTCTACTTTTTGCTTTTCTAACTTATCAGCCATTTTCTTGATATCATTGGTTGAAGCTTTTTGAGCTTGCAAAACAAATAGAAAATCACCAATAGTGTCGTGAATAGCGAAGTCTGAGAGCTTGAGCTGGAATTTCTCCAACTCCTCGCTATCAGTGATCCAAGGAGAACCTAAAAAGAGCACAACATCTTCACAGTCAACATAAATTACCTGTCCTCTCAACAGCATGCCATTGTTCAAGCATTCAATTAAAAATAGAGATTGATGGTGAGCACGAATGCGATCAAAATCTATTTCCATATTCGGGCGATTGATGCGAAAATGCTGATCGAAGTAATGACGTTCTTTGATGTGAGGATACAGCCGTCTAAGCATTGGACCCACGTGCAAGACTTGCAAGTCTCGGTTCAAGACAATATGGAATGGAAATATGTCGGCAAAGATATCGGGGAGTGGTGACAGCTCTGGACTTGCCACGTATTCAGCGAGTGTTATGTTTTCTGAGAATTGTTGCACTATTCTAGCCTCTTGTTACTATTAATTGGTCGAACTCAATGCCGAGAAATTAGTTCGTGAAGTCGCCAATTTTCACGCCAATTTTCAAAAATCGCTGAAATGGGCATTTGGACTTGTTGACGATCGTTAGACTGTCATGACTTTGGCTACTATTTTTACTTGCGCTCTGATAAACATCAATTTCTGTGTCGAATCTCTTGCCCAGTCCCTTGATAATTCCAATCACCATCGGAGTGAAGCTGAGACGTTCTGAATAATAATTCAAGCTTATGAATTCCGTCTGTACGTCAGCACATTGAAAACCAGGTGTAGATTGGGAAAGCACAAGCCAACTCGACCATGTAAATTATCCAGATTCTGCAGAAACTCTGCCAGATTATCACCAGTGATGTTCATCAATTCATCATAGCCTTCAGCGGCAACAAATGATACCCAGTGATATCCAAATGCCTCTAGTACAGCCGCCTCCGAAATATTGAGTATTTCACTGGTAGCTGTTATTAGTTTGTGGGTCACCTCATCAGGATAAGAGTCCATGCTAATAAAGGATACAATATCGATATTAGCTGTGTCCTTGATCTCCTCCCAAGTACCTTCGCCAAATTGCTCGCAAACCATGTCTTCGATACCTTTGTTTATTAATCCAAACATAATTTTTACGGAGTCATTGGTGAATTTGTAGCGACCGTTTGATTAGCCCAGGGTTAGGCTGGTGGATGTGTTGATGAAGTCTCTGCCTTTGGTTTCCAAATGGCAGCATGGATTACCGCCCAAAGTAGTGACATATTATAAACAGCCCAAGCACAATTGATTGCATAAGTCCATGGCTCTTTTATTGTACCCATTAGTCCATTGATCGCACACCAAGTTATTCCCAAAATAGTTGTACCAAAGATAATGAGCTGGGGCATAACCAGGTGTAAATGAATACCAGACTGTCTTTGTTTGGGTGTCACCTTGAACTTAATAGAACTCTTGGTGAATACGCTCCAGACTGACTGAATAAACAGTGGGAAAAGCGCGATCGCAAATTGCTCCGATCGCCATAGCTCTCTGGCTGGCACGCCCCATGCTGCCACCATAAAGGTGAGCCGATTCACGATAAAGGCTGGGACAAAATGCAAAATAAAGTCTGGGCCATAGGTGCTGACAGGAGTAATACCTGTAAACATGAAGATAATTGGGCAGATAATCAGCACCAAGGTGGCGAAGCCAGAAAAGTAGCTATACATAGTCTGAAAATACTGAAGCCTTTGCCAAAAATTCAGCCCTGGCTTAGTCCAAGGATTTTCTTGCAACAGTACCTGAATAGTTCCCTGGGCCCAGCGCAACCGCTGTTGCAGTGTAGAACTCAGATCGTCTGGAGCCAATCCTTCTGCCAAAAGTTCATGGTGATAAACAGACTTCCATCCGGCTCCATGCAAGCGCATTGCCGTGTTCATATCTTCGGTAATGCTGCTGCTAGACATGCCACCGATCAGACTGAATTCATCCAGCCTTTGTTGGTCTAGGGATACAGCTTGGGCAAAGTACTGCAATCCTACATTTACCAATGATTCTCGGCGCAGTAGTGCATTGGTGCCAGTGTAGAAGGCTGAATTGAGACCATCTTTGCCCTGTTGAATAGGACCATAGAAAAGGTGGGCACTATGCCCGAAGGGGTCACCAGGCGGAATATTATAAAAATCTTGAGGAGTCTGTACCAAGGCAACTCGGTTACTATCATAATGGCCAGTCCAGAGATTGTAGGTGAAGAAGTATGGTAGTACTCGCTGTAAAAATTGAGGCTTGGGAATATGATCTGCATCTAGAGTTAGGATAAATTCTCCCTTCGTTTCTCCAGCAAAGATGGCATGGTTAATATTTCCGGCTTTGGCATAGTGGGGTTTGCCAGGAGGTTTGGGTCGGGCAAGATAGCGACAGCGGGTAAGTTCGGTAAATTCTAGTTCTTTTTGCTTAATTGCTACTATTAATGCAGCCTGTTCTCTCTCTAGTCTTTCCTGTAGATTCTCGGATTTGTTATAGGTAATTGTCATTACCTGTCGAAATACCTGTAAAAAGTGAGCAGCAGAATTAGGATCATTCTGCTTGGGTAAGCCATTGGCATAAGATTCGGCTAGCTTGCTGTCATGAATTAACTCTCGAATCTGCCGAAGTTTTTCCCTTAGTTCGGAGCGCTCGGCCTTGATCTGGAGAGCAACTTTTTGCAGTTTCTCCGATTGTAATTCTTCTAAAGATAGCCTCTGAACCATCGATCGCATTTCCAGCGAGTTGCCATCATCCAGTACATAAACGCGCAGTTTAGTCTCCGGATAGTCCATCGCTAAAGCAGCTCTGGCAGTTGCTTCGACCATTTCTGTTGGCTCGTTATAGCAGGTGACGAATATGTCTACTGTCGGCCATGCCGCTGTAGGCAAAGCCGGATTGAGATCGGGCAAAGACTTGATTTCGCGTTTGAGTGGCCGCCACAAACCAATGGTGAAAATGGCTCCGCCAATATAGCTATAAATTTCGGCTAGCAACAGCGGAATAGATAAGAGGGGAGCGGCCAGGTTCACCGAATGGCCAATGCGCCATTGTAGATACCAAGCCCCCAAAATCAAATTAATTTCTGCTAAATAGCGAAAGAGCAAGGTGCGTCGCCGCAGCTCGGATCTGGAGTTTTGCCCCAGAGTTGCCACTTTGGGCCGCAGCTTAGTGGCAGTAGGCTTGGATTCGACTTTTGGGAGCAATGATAGTAGATTCATAATTTGGTCTCTGGTAGATATTTAGTGATTTATGATTGATTATTTACCCAGGGCGATCGGTCGACCACCCCGAGATCGATACAATAATCCTTCTAAAATGACTGCATTGGTATTGGTCGTAAGAACCTTGTTTTTCCCCAGCCTGGGATTTTCGTATATACCTGCAAAATAGCCCTTTTTCGGATTATTTATATTTTGAAAAGTCGATCGCAGCAGTTTGGCATAGGGATCTTCCGGCAAAAGAAAGCTCCAGCCAAAAGCAGCCTTGGTGCTGGCAAATTTGTATTGGGGATAAGACTTGCGTTGATCGTTAATAGCCCCCCAGTTTTTACCATCCGCATGAACGCTATAATAGAGAAAATAGGGAGGACGATTGATAGCATCTTCGTTGACTGCAGTAATTATGTTTGTCTTCTGGAAACGTTGTGCTTGAACTGCCAGTAGTTTTTTAGCTTGAGCTGCTTCTGGGGGCGGCCAACCCAGCTCCAATCCCCAGAGCAGATAAGGATCACTAGTCAGATGATTGCTGGCCCCCGAATTTTTAAAATTTCGGCGGTCTACTTCCAGTGATATACCATCCACCACCACGTTCTGAATGGGGGGATTAGAGAGAGCATTGGGTGCTTGTAGATTCCAAGTTTGTAGGCTTCTAGCTGCATATTGTTCATAGCCTAGTCGCCCTTCTTGATAGTAATTCAATTCTCCTTTCTTATCAGGAATTCCTCCATGAACT
Source organism: Synechococcales cyanobacterium OTE_70_metabat_200 (assembly GCA_031375385.1). Taxonomy (GTDB): domain Bacteria; phylum Cyanobacteriota; class Cyanobacteriia; order Cyanobacteriales; family Chamaesiphonaceae; genus JAAFHZ01. Next base: position 65,353 of record JANMHS010000054.1, read on the forward strand.
AGGCCATCCTTCACTAGCTTTTTGAGATCCCAACGAGATACCAAGCGATTAATGCGATCGGTATATTCTGGGTAATTTTGACGAAGTACATGTAAAGAAAGCAGTAGGCGGCTAACATCTAAACCAGACCACCCACTGGTTCCATGAGGATCTGGTTTATCTGCCAATGTACGCATTTGAGCAGTGGCAGTACTATAAGCTTTATTGGGTAATTTAGTCTTTGGTAGAGGCATGGTTTCCAACGTTGTGAGCAAAGTTGGCATCCATTGATTGAACTGCGCATCGGGCATTAGTTTGAGTTGCTTGGCTGCATGAAGGCCCAAAATCGCGCTGCCCTGATCCCACCAAGTAGTCCATTGAAAATTATCACTAGAATCTACTAACCCAGTCTTTTTGACGATATGACTGTCCAGAAATTTCCATGCTATTTGAGCAGCGGCCATATCTTCTGGCGATAGGGGGCGAAGCGGGGGCGGAGCTTGAGCTACCGGAGCGGGCTTGATCTCCGGAGGAGGCTCAGGGTCTGGCCCCGTGGGCAAAACGATGGGAGGCGGTGGTGGCGGCGGCAGTGCTAAACTGACTTCGATCGCCGTAGCAACTGCGGGAGCAGTAGATTTCCAATAGCTGCCGCCCAGCTCGGCTACATATTCAGCAGTTTGGGTAGCTTTGCTGGGAATGCCCTGACCACCGCCAGATTTAACTGCTTGCCACCAAGGAGAATCCAGATTAGCATTGGGTCGAATCAAAGCTTTTCGATCGGTAGATTTAAATAGTAAGGCTTGCAGGATCATGCTATTAGTACTGCTAGTATAGGTATTAACAGTCTTACCGCTCTTTTCATAAAATCCCTCATAGTAGCCAGCATAGGGATTATATAAATCCAGAGTAGAGCGCCAGAGTTCGGTGGCATAGGGGTCTTCTGGAAAGAGAGCATAGGAGGCAATGGCTGCTGCCGTGCTCACCAACCTTTCTTGGGGATAGGTTTTGCCATCTTCTCCCATCGTCTCCCACGCCCGATTCTGGCCAATGGCTGAACTATGCAGGATGTGGGGATAGCCTTCGATGGCGTTAGTTGTAGCAGTAACGAGGCTATTAGTATCTTTAGATCGCTTGGCCTGAGCATTTAAAAGCGGCACAAGTAAAGCACGCATTTGGGGATCGAGGCCGAATTCCAATCCATAGAGTAAGAATGGATTGCTAACGGTATAGCGATTAGAGGCATTTTGCTGATTAGCAAGGGCCCTTTGCACCGGCACTTTGTAGCCTTCTAAATTCGCTACCTGATACTGACCGCCTACTGCTGATTTATCTACATCGAATCCCCATAACTGAAACCCTCTGGCCGCATATTCCTCATAGCCCAACTTAGTTTCACGGGCAACTCTAGTGAGCATTCGCCCATTTTGATCCTTAGAAACAAAGGCGCTATGGAGAGCACTATCTCGTACTACCCGTAGATAAGACCATTCCAGAATGATTTTCTCGATCGAGTTAGTGTACTGAGGATAGCAAGTTTTCAGGTTATATAAGGTAGCCAATAGCCTTCCCACGTCCAGCGAAGACCAGCCAGTGCCCTCTGGTGTTGGTTTATTATTAGAATCCACCAGTTGCATGGTTTGACTGTGGTAGACACGATTGGGAAGTTCTCCAGTAAATAGAGCGATTTTTGGCAACATGCCCAAAGCATTACGGACTCGTCGATCGAATTCCTCATCATTGACCACATCTAAGCGGTGTGCTGCTTGCAATGCGGCTAAATAATCGCCTAGGCCCCAGAGGCTTGATCCTTTGATAAAGCTGCGATCATTTGGCAACCCGCTGGCTTCCATATATACTTCAAAGTATTTCCAGGCTACCTTGGCATAGCGTTTTTCAGCCACGTTCAGGCGCTTATCCGGGACAGGACAGGTGGTGGGGTTGAGGCGACCGATCGGAGCGATCGGTGTAGCAATCACTGCTCCACCAGAAGGTGCTGGAGGCTGTTGAGGTGCCGGAGGATTGGATGCAACTGCCGTGGGTTGGGGACCTGGCTTGCTGACGACTGGGGCAGAACCTCTCACCAGTGGCCGATTGCCCCGTGCTTTGTAATAAAGAATTTCTAGGATCAGGCCATTAGTATTGCCGGTCAAGGACTTATTGGGTTGCTGAGTAGCCTCATAAAGTCCGGCATAGAAACCATTGTTTTTGGGGTCTTTCAGGGTTTTAACTGCATCGAATATCTTATGGGTGTATTCATTGTCAGGATAGAGATATCGCCAGCCGAAAGCAGCCTTGGTACTAATACTGCGAAATTCAGGAATGGGCTTGTTTTCATCGGTGATAGCAGCCCAGGGAACGCCATTGGAGAAAACTGTGTTGTAAATAAAGTATGGGGGTTTGTCTAGATTGTCTTCGGAGACAGCTGTTAGTTGTTTGGTGTCCTGATAACGGCGTTTTTGGGCTTCCAACACTCTTTCTGCATATTCACCGAGTTCCCCTTGTAGTCCAAATTCCAAGCCATCTAGAATATAGGACTCGCTGACCACATAGTTATTAGCATTCGTATCTTTAAAGTCGCGGGTATCCACCGGAATCTGCAGTCCGTAGATGTCTACAAACTTAAATGGTTTAAAAGATAGGGCCTTGTCCGCTTTGAAGCCCCATGATTCGTAGCCCCTGACGGCGTACTCTTCATAGCCCAGCCGCCCTTCTTGTACCAGCATAGTGCTCTTGTCGGGTCTGACAGTTGCTCCGTATAGCTGATCGTCTTTGAGCGATTTAGTCAGTTGCCATTTAGCAATAATTCCCTTCATCCAATCTGTGTATTGGGGATGACAGGTGCGGACCACGTGTAACACGGCCAACATTCGACCAATGTCTAATGCCGACCAGCCAATTCCTCTAGGGTTTGGATTATTTCCATAATCAACCATTTCGGCTGTTTTGGTATTGTAAACCTTGTTTGGCAAAGCACCGTCGAACAGCTTCAATTGGCCCAATGTACCTAAGAATTTGTTGAATTTATCATCAAATTCCTGCTGGGTGATCATATTTAGCCACCTAGCAGAGTTCATGGCCATTATATAATTACCCAAGTCCCAGAGTGTTCCCGATGGATATCCTCCAGTAGCATTAGCGAATCCGGTTGCTGGCTGATAATTTGCGGAGAAATATTGCCAGGCAGTGCGGGCGTAGCTTTCTTCTTCGGGAGTTAAAGGATTACTAATTAGCGAGCAAGTGTTACCCTGGCTCCCTAGATTCTGGGCCAATACTGGAGCTGGTTGAAAAAAACGCAGCACGAACTGAAAACTGACTCCTACTAGAAAGAGTGCCGTCCATTTCACCCATCGGGGTTGGCTATTGATAGATCGCGCAGAACCTGAGTTAATCACGTTACTTAGGAGATGAAGAGTTAGAGGGAATAGCCGCAGGCGCTACACCAGCCCAAATAGTAAGGGGCTGGCCAACTTTTTTGTAGAGCAAACTTTGCAAAATCACACCATTATTGTTAGCTGTCTGAGCTTTATTAGGCTGTCGTAAAACCTCATAAAATCCGTTGTACCAACCACCTTCGGCTTGTAGCTTCTCCACGACAAAATTGGATAGTTTGTTAGTGTAAGGTGTGTTGTATAGTACATGCCAACCGATTGCTGCTTTTGTACTTAGGAAACGCAGCTTATTGTAGTCATCGCCTTTGTCCGTAATATTCACCCATGCTTTACCATTAACAAATAGAGAATTGTAAACAAAATAAGGCGCACGATCGAGGTTGTCTTCAGTTACAGCCGTGAGTTGATTAGTTTCTTTATATCTAGCTTCTTGAGCTGCTAACACTCGATCGGCATAGGCTGGGGGCAATGCCTGAAATCCAGTCTCAATCCCATCCAGAATATAGGGTTCACTCAAAACATAGTTATTCGCACCAGAATTCTTGGCATCTCGTCGATCATAGGGCACTCCCTGACCGTAGATTCCAACAAAAGCAGTGTTGGCTTTGGTATCGAGGGCCTTGTGTGCAGAAAGACCCCAAAGCTTAAGACCATATGCAGCATAGCTTTCGTATCCAAGGCGACCCTCTTGGTTGTACTGTTCTTTGCCATCGACTACGGCGGTACCGAACATCTCTCCATCTTTCACTAGCCTGGTCACGTTCCAGCTTTTCCAGACAGTTTCCGTTTGGGTCTTGAGTTGAGGATACTTGCTGCCAACAATCTTCAGCCAAATAGCCATGCGACCCAAGTCGATCGCCGACCAGCCAATTTCTTTGCGGGTGGTAATTGTGCCATAGCCAACGGGCAGCAGAGTTTGGCTATTGTAAACTTTGTTGGGCAATTCCCCTCTATACAGCGGTAGTTTCGCCAAGGTGGCAAGCATCTGACTCATTTTGGCCTGAAATTCCGAGTCTGGAACTAGCTCTAATTCCTTAGCACTAACTAAAGCTGCCATTGCCGCTGCCTGATCCCAGATGGTGACAGAGGGAAAGTCGTTGGCACTATTGACTAAACCGGTGCCGGTTTGCCAATTGTGCTCAAAATATTGCCATGCCCGCTTGGCCATCGCTAGTTCTGCGGGCGTGAGGGGGCTAGCCTGTGCTGATCGAGTAGATAGCTGTGGCACCATGGCAGATGGGGGCAACGGGTTTCCCACAGCTGCCAGCGATTTAGCATCGAGAGACGCAATCACTGATTCATTGCGGGGAGTGACTTTCACCAAGGAAGTATCCGTGCGATGCAGATGGAGCGAGAGGTATTCTAGCCCCACGATAGTGATGGCTGCGGTGAACACCCCACCTATAGTAACCAGAATAGAGCGGCCTAATGGTAGTGCTTTGAAATCAGAGTGCATGGCTAGATCGAGCTAGATCGTTAAGATATCTTTAGTCTTCCCCCGAGTATGGCAGATTAACTCAGTGATAATACTGTATAAATCCCTAAGGACTGGGGTATTGTTTTTCCAGAATTGGCAGCCACATCTTGCAGGATGTGATCCTGTGGTACTACCAATTGACCTACGGAGTTTTTTGGTGTTTGATATCCACTAATACAATCATCATCAGTCCAAACAGCATAGCAGCTAATTCCCAGCAAGCTCAGGCCATACCAAATCAGCTTTTTAGTTTTTTTTACCATGTGCCCAATCTTCCAAGGGAACCGAGCCAATATGGGCATAGAGCAAGGCTTGTAAAATTTGACCGTTAGTATTCAAGCTAAGAGATCGATTAGTTGTTTGGTTTTCTTCATACACACCACCAAATACTCCTTGCTCGGGGTCAGCTAGCCAACGCAACCCCTTATAGTTGCGCTCAGTGAAAGAATTCCGGAACAGCATGTGCCAGGATACAGCAGTTTTGGTGCTGCTCACCCGAAATTTATCGCTATCCTTACCGGATGGATTGATGGTTTTCCAATTCTTACCATCCACATGGATACTATTATAGACAAACCATGGTTCTCGATCGAGGTTATCTTCGGACCAAGCTGTGAATTGTCCAGTCGATTGAGAGCGGCGAGTTTGGGCTTGCAAAATGCGTCCAGCATATTCGGCAGGCAGAGCCTTAAAGCCCGTCTCCAAACCATCTAAAACATAAGGCTCGCTGGTGACGTAGTTATGATAAGTAGTACGAGTATCGGCAGGAATTTTTAGTCCCATCACATCTACTTGTTGCTGGTTAGCGCGGGGGTCTAGGGCTTTTTTAGCCACAATGCCTAATTTCTTGAGACCGTAGGCCGCATACTGCTCGTAGCCCAGCCTTCCTTCTTGTTCCCAAGCCTCTTTGCCTTTTTGGATATGGGCACCCATCAAACTCCCCTCACTTTCCAGACGGGTCAGTTTCCAGCGAGCAGTCACATTCTTGGTAGCCTTGGCATGTTGGGGATAGCGGTGGCCCACGATATCCAGCCACAGAGCTAACCGGCCTAGATCGATCGCCGAGAAACCTATTTCCTCATATTTATCTAACTTGCCATAGCTGACGGGTTGGAGAGTTTCGGCATTATAGGCTTTGTTCGGCAATTCACCTTTGTACAAAGGTAATTTCGCTAAGGAATCCAGAGCTTGGGCCATCCAGAGATCGAAATCCGTCACTGAAATTAAATCTAATTCACGAGCTGCAGTCATTCCCGCTAACTGACTGCCAACATCCCACATCGTAGTGGCCGGGAATTTAGCTCCTGATGATACCAATCCTGTTTTCAACCGATTAACTTCAAAGTATTTCCAAGCCTTCTGGGCAAGTTGGCGATCCTCTGGAGTTAGGGGTAACGAACTGTGCACCGGCACTGGCAAAGTATTAGCTTCTCGCCAAGCTAGTGCTTGATGCACACCAAATCCAGTCATGCCGATCGCTAGGCAGATTGTTACTTTCCAATGAATTTTGAATGGTTTAGGAGTGGTTTCCATAATTGAGGATTTGAAGAAGAGGTTTCCGAGTGGAAGTCATATAATTCTCAGCTAGATGCTGCTGAGCTATAAAACAGAATATATTGAGCAATGATTGACTGCTAGGTACAACCCAGGCCAACGATTTTCACCGAATCGCTTTCGTCTTCAATAACTACTGTGTACTGTCTATTTTCCCACATGGTGCAACAGATGATATCATTGTTGCCATCAAGCTTGGCTGAAATCACTGACTCAAAGAATGTGGTGTGACCGTGGCTATTGATAGTATCAACTAGCTCTGGGTACATTTCTGCTGAAATATCCATTTACTATTAGCTCCTGTGATGATTGCCGATTTATGGGAAGCTGTTTACCCCTATGGGAAACCTTGTGGGTAGACAAAGAAAATCTCTGGAATCCAGATCAGTTCATTCTAGCCAAAATACTTTTCTCTAATGTCTCCCGACTATCCTCTGACCCGATTTTTCGCTCATCGGTGAAGCTGAACATTTGCACCAGCTCCTTCGTGTCCAACGAGGATGTCATGGTGGTTTCAGCAATCGGCTGGCGAGAATCTGCGATCAGCCAATCTAAATCTGCTGCTTGCAGATCGATGGTATTGCCAATTTTGTCCACGCAATAACGTCCAAAAACCAATCGATCAGTCAGGCAAACACCTTGGCCAATTCGGGAATACTCAAAAATTACGCTATTATCAATACGGCTGTCTTGGCAAATGTGGCAGTTGCGCCCGATCGCCGTTGGGCCAATAATTGTAGCACCATCTTCAATTTTGGTCATGGATCCAATGTAGACTGGCCCTTCAATATGTACCTTGTCCCAATTGACAGACACGTTGATGCCAGTATAAATTCCAGGCTTGACTTGACGTCCAGGAATAGGTACGTTATTAACATCTCCCAGCAGTACGCTACGTACTGCTTGCCAATAGTCCGGCACCTTCCCAATATCTACCCATTGGAAATCCATGGAAATACCATAGAAGGGCGCGCCTATTTCTACCAGCTTCGGAAAGAGTTGGCCACCAATGTCATATTCTACGCCGGAGGGAATGTAATTGAAGATCTCTGGTTCGAAAATATAAATACCGGTGTTGATTTCATTGCTGAGAGCTGCTTCGATGCTGGGCTTTTCTTGGAATGCCTGAATTCTGCCGTCGTCATTGGTAACTACTACACCATAACTAGAAACTTCTGACCGGGAAACAGACTTCGTAATTACTGTTGCCAGCGAGCCTTTTGCACGGTGTAACCTGATGGCTTCGGTCAGATCTAGATCGATCAAAGCATCACCACAAAGCACCACAAATGTGTCATCAAAGAAAGGGGCAAAATCTTGAATTCGCTTCATGCCGCCAGCAGAACCCATGGCCTTGCCGACAAGTTCGCCTTGGTTGCCGATCGATCCCTCAAAGGAGTAACCAATTTCTACTCCAAAGCGTTGGCCATCATGAAAGTAGCTCTCGATTTCTTGGGCAAGATGGCTAACATTGACCATAATTTCATTGAAACCATGATCTCGTAGCAAGTCTACCAGAAACTCCATTACAGGCTTATGGAGAATAGGGATCAATGGCTTGGGTATAGTGTAGGTGATCGGTTGTACACGGGTACCTTTACCTGCCGCCAGAATCATTGCTTTCATAATAATATTTTAGGTTGAATGGGTGGAATTGTTTCGTTTTGTTGACTTCCATTGATTTCCCTAGTGAAGAAACCTACGAAATTCAATCAGTTCGGAGTTTTCACTGCGATATGATTGTTGGTACTTCGATGAGAATGATTACCTAGGAATCACCTTGAATAACATTTCTTTTTTGACCATTGCCCAACACAGGGCAATGACAATCATCTGGGCTAAGCTGGCCAGGAAGATATTGGCAGTAGTTAAGCCAGGAATTGCAAACCACAATAATGTCAATGGCACATGCAGGATGTAGACATATAGAGAATTTTGCCCGAGGGGAATCAGGAACTTACCTAGTTTTTTTTCTAGGGGCTTCCAAAACCAATCCACTGCCATAAACATCAATGAAAATAGAGCAAGTAAAGTCACTAACCTAACAGGCCCATTAGTACTGCGCTCGGTCAAACGCAACCAGAGTGCTCGATCGCTGACTCCCACTGGCCAGGTGCCCAATTGCAGATCCAAGTGTGCAATAACTAAAGCTGTAATCATTATGACGGTCATACTGATGTAAATAGGCAATTTAGGTAATTTATTCCAAACTTTAGCTATTTGAGCCTTATGGTATCCAGCCACCATGCCATGAACATAGAGAATCTGCCAAGTGGCAAATACAAAATAGGGATGTTCCCGGTTCAACGGCTGAAAACTGAAGGAATAGGGATGTATTTGCTGAATTAGCCACATTGTCCAAGAAATTGTCAATAGTGGACTCCATAGTCCGTGACGGAGCAACCAAAATATTCCAGGAGAAGCCAACAAACACATGACATATAGCTGCAATATATCGATCACTGGCGGGGCCAGATGAAAGGTACCTGCGGCTATTAAGATTTGCCACCAAGCACCGGGAGCTGCCTCAAAACTTGGCCGAGTGGCACTTGGTGCAACAATACTGAGCAAACCCAACCCTGCCATCAAGACAAAGCCAGTAACATACAGTACCCAAGCCCTCTCTAATAGTTTTTTCATAGCCGGTTTTAAGCCAGTTTTATCAATGCGTTGCAAAGTAACAAAACCCAGCACAAATCCGGAAAGAAATACAAAGCCCTCTGCCGAACTGGCATAAATATGGCCCTGTGTGATATTGTTAAAAAAGGAACGACATTCCAAATGATTGACAACCATAGAAACAATGGCCACTCCTCGCAAAAAATCAATTCGCAAGTCTCTTTTTCCATAGGCAATTGGATCGTATTGCCAAGGCTTAAGCTCTGGTTTGACGGTAGAAAATGAGGGTGGAACCTCAGTCAATGGAATAAGAACTGACATACTAGAGGGGGTCGAGGTAAGAGAATTAAGGGGCATGGAATGCTAGCCCACAAAACCCGGTGGCAGAATGATAAAACTTAGGTTGAGTTAAGTATGGTAGTCGGTTCGATTTATTCAGCCACCATTAAGTGCTAAGCATCATTCTCCGCCATTATAGAAGAGAACAGTTTGGAGATAGAACAGTGGAATTACTCAATTGTGCAATAGTGTAACGAAAATCACATTCTACTCTTGAAAATTTATGAATCCTTAGGATTTCTCGAAAGAAACAAGGATTTAATAATGTCTAAGATTCGCCGGTCTCTTGAAATTTCCGAACCCCAGAAATCCCAATGGAGTAGGGGCAGGTTTCAAACCTGCCCCTACTCCATTGGGATTCCTAGATGTTAACTAACGTCAGTTCGGGTTAAGAAACCGACAGGATAAGCTTGCAGTCTACAACCTTTCTAAACTGATCCCTCTAAAATTCTCATTCTTCTCCGGTTCCCCCCAGAATTGGGGGGTTAGGGGGGCGAAGTTGACCGGATA